>CAYSRJ010000009.1:69041-105284 GCA_964433545.1 uncultured Spirochaetota bacterium
CATGGCAGGCCATCGTCATGGCAGGCCATCGTCATGGAGGGTGGTTAACTCACCTGAGACACGGGGGGTCTCAAAAACCCGGTCGCTATTTCAAAGATCGATTGTTCGTCCGCTTCATTTTATTAATCACGCTTTGTTTGATCCCCGTTTTTTTGACTCGGGGCCCGAAACCAAAGCGGCGCAAGCCACTTCGCGGCTGAGTATCAAACAGTAACTTGCCCGAAGTTACTTAGAAGCTCCTGCCAAGCTCCCGGGGCCATCGGCCCTTGCAGGACTAATAAGCCCCGGGAATACTTCAACAGGCAGACACCTGAAGCAACGAACCAAGAGAAACACATTCTCAAACACGCGGAGCAGTATTCAAGCGGAGAGATAACTCCACGTGCGCTATGATTATGCGCGGAGTATAACCGATACAACCAATCGGCGGAGGGAATTTCCGCGCTCATCACCCATTAAGTAAATTAACGAAACAACTGGAGCACACTCTGCGGCAAAAGATTCGCCTGTGCCAGCATAGCCGTACCGGACTGCACAAGAATCTGATCTTTTGTAAACTCAACCATCTGCTCTGCAATGTCCGTATCCCGTATACGGGATTCAGCGGCCTGCATATTCTCATATCCTGATAACAGCCCTTTTGTGGCGTATTCAAGCCTCGTCTGGTAGGCGCCGAGGTCCGCGCGTTGTTTGGAAACCTTGTGCAATGCCTGATCGACGATGCCGATCACCCTGTTTGCCTTTGCCGGCGTGGAGAGAGATATTGTGGATCCCGTCGAAATGGCGCGCATTTCAAGGCCGCGCGCACTCATGGTTTGGATGAATGCCTGCTCTCTCTGATCCATATTAGGCCCGATATGAAACCACATCGAACCGGTAACCATGTTTTCACCGGTTGGCCGTGCAAATCTGCCCGTCAGCATGTTCATGCCGTTGAACTGCGCATGCGAAGCGACTCTATCGACTTCATCGACGAGCTGGGATATCTCAACCTGAATCTGCTGTCTATCCTCAGAGGTATAAATTCCGTTCGAAGCCTGAACGGAGAGTTCTCTTATCCGCTGGAGGAGGTCCTGAATTTCCTGGAGGTACGCCTCTGTTGTCTGTATGAAAGAAATACCGTCTTCGGCGTTCCTGGCAGCCCGGCGCAGTCCCCGAATTTGAGACCGCAATTTTTCGGAAACGGCGAGCCCTGAAGCATCGTCACCGGCGCGGTTTATCCTCATGCCGGATGAAAGTCTCTCAATATCCTTGTTGATGTTCCAGTTGTTGAACTTTAAAATCCTGTTCGCAAAAATCGCACTGAGATTGTGATTGATAATCATATTTTCCTCCTTGAAAAAATTCCAGGCGTCCTTGCCCTGCATTTAAAAAAAGCTAAACTGCTCTCATAAATGTACGATATTTATACTGTATTGAAGCTGCAGGCATCACCTCCTTGCGTGTAGACAGACGGGAACTTCCCTGTTCCCGGTGAAACATGTTATGCAAAGCACAGAAGCTTCACACCATGCCTCATGATAATTCGAAGATGTGGATTCCCTCTTTTGGTTTATCGGCAGTCTCCTTTGAAAACTTTACCAAAATCGCCTTTCCTCGGTTTTCGAGTCCGCATACATATATCCCTCGGAAAATATCCCTGAAAAAGATTAACAAAAATTTAACAATTTTCATTGATTAAATTAACAAAACCGCAGTATATTATAATCGTAGCATAGATAATAAAACGGGGTTGCCCAATTAAATAGAGAGGTAAAAAAAATGAAAGTCAAATTTACAGATGAAAACCTCGGCGTGTTTGTTCAGAAAAATCGTGAAAGAAACTTCGATACAGAACGAAAAATGATGATCGAACTGCTTAATGCACTGAAGGGGGATGCACACACTTTTGAAACAAACCTGCAGGATGGCGTGTCTGATCGCAATCTCATGCCTTCTGGCAGATAGGATAGAATCATACAGACCCGGGCATATACCTGGCGGCATGACGCATGCCTGGTGGCAGGACCTTCCGTTAGCACGGGGTTCCCGGTTACCAAACCATGCAGCGTGCCCGGTGACACGATTTCTACCTTCCGTGCACCCTTCACCTCACATCTGTTCAATCGCTTCGATACCGAGAAGCTCCAATCCTTTTTTTAAAACCTTCTTTACTGCAAACACTACCAGCGCACGGAATAATGAAAGCGTCTGATCTTCCGTAATAACCCTGTGAGAGGCATAGAAAGCATTGAACCGGGACGCCAGTTCGAGAAGATAGCGTGCAATAACGGACGGCTCGAATTCCCGAGCCGCCCTCTGTACGACCTGATCAAACTCATTTACCATAAGTACCACCGAGTATACAGTGCTGTCGTCATCGGTGTATACAAGGCCTTCCCTGTATTTAATATCGCCATAACGTTCACTATATTTTTTCAGGAGGCTTGATATTCGTGCATGGGTGTATTGAAGATACACCCCGGTTTCACCATTGAAGTTCAGTACTTCATCCCAGTTGAAAGTAATATCCTTCAGCCGGTAATTCTTCAGGTCATTGAAAATGATAGCGCCAACACCGACCGCTTCTGCAACAGCCTTTTTATCCTGTATATCCGGATTCTTTTCCTCAATTATCGTTTCAGCGAGAGAGGCCGCGCGATCCATAACATCTTCGAGAAAGACGATGTTGCCCTTTCTCGTGCTCATAGCACCCTCTTTAAATCTGATCTGGCCGAATGGCACATGATGGCATCTCGAATACCAGGGCATCCCCATCTTTTCCAGAACGCTGAATACCTGCCTGAAATGAAGCTGCTGCGGGGTCCCGACAACGTAGAGTGCGAGATCGAAATTAAAGGTCTCATACCGATAAAGTGCGGCCGCAATATCGCGCGTTATATACAGGGTCGACCCGTCCTTTTTCCTTAACAGGGCGGGCGGCATGTCTTCGAGAGGAACGATGAGTGCGTCTTCGCTTATTTCGGTGATGCCGCCCTCGATAATTCTCTCCACAGTGGATTCGAGCATAGGGCCGTAAAAACTTTCGCCCGTATACTGTTCGAATGAAACATCCAGCCGCTTATAGATTCTTTGAAAATCTCTGAGACTGAGGTCGGCAAAACGCTTCCAGAGCCTCCTTGACTCCTCGTCACCCTTTTCGAGTTTGCTGAACCATTCGCGTGCCTCATCTTCGAGGGCCGGTATTCTATCAGCCTCATGGTGAAACCGCACGTATAGATCGTAGAGAAAGCGGATGGGATCGTCTTCGAGCCCCTTTTCATTTCCCCATTTTTTATATGCGGTGATAAGTTTACCGAATTGTGTACCCCAGTCACCAAGGTGATTGATCCCGATGACCCTGTAGCCGAGGAATGTGTATATCCTTTTCAACGCGCTACCGATAACCGTTGACCTGAGATGTCCGATTCCGAACGGCTTGGCGATATTCGGCGATGAAAAATCGATGACAACTGCTTTGCCCTCTCCATGCGACTGCAGCGAATCAAATGTTGATTTAGTGATGTCCTTTATTACGTCTCCGATTACTGTCGTTCTGTTCAGAAAGAGATTGAGGTAGGGGCCGTGTGCCTCAGCGCTCGCTATCAGGCTGTTTGTATCGTTGAAGCCTTCTATTTTCCGCGCCAGATCGCGCGCTATATCTGCAGGATTCCGCCTCTCACGCTTTGCAAACTGAAAGCAGGGAACCGCGTAATCACCAAAATCACCGCTCGGCGGAACTTCGAGAATCGCATACAGGCTTTCCTTCATACCACCGGCGATACTTTCAAGAGCCCCTGCAAGCTTTGCCTTAATATCGATGCTCATAAACCGACTTTTTCATTTTTGATAACCTTCGCCTCGCCTTTGAGGTTATCGATTATTTCATTCAGTTGATCATTGTACTGTTTCTGCAGGAGCTGCATTCGAATCTGCTGGCGAGCCACATCTATATCGACACCCGCAAAAAGTTTTTTATTCTGATTGTAAATCGCCTCTATCTGTTCATCGGGGACCTCTTTAAGATGAGGCTCTATCTTCTCGTTGAGGTACACCTGAATGACAGCCCTTCGCTTTACCGCCTTTATCAGATCCTGCACGTCCTGCCGTTTCAGGTATCCCTCGGAGACCGATTTGTCGTATATCAAGTATTCATTGATCAGGTTGGCGAGGAACTTTTTTTTATTATTTATATCATTTTCATATTTCTTCTTATCCTCGGCCGTAATAGGAAGTGAGTATACGTGAACATTGAATTCGCGCTCGAAGTCCTGCAGTGAAATAACCGTGTCGTTGATTTTCACAACCCAGGTTTTGCTGTCCTGCTGCGTCTGCGCAAACGCCCGGGCGCTGCCCAGGTATCCAGATTTTCTTAGTAAAAGGTAGTTTCCCGCAAGGCTGCCGACCACGAAAACGATTACTATAATACCAATTATTATTTTTTTCATTTTAATTCCTCTCCCTGTAATGCTGTTAATCTAATTACGAAAATTGACCGGGACAATACAATTTCAACCATCAGCGGTATTGAATCTCCGTGTCGAACCGGTTTAGTGAACGGGCCATGCGATTTTCCTCGATGATGTAGGTGTTCTCATAACCGACTGCCCCTCCGGGAAAGATGAATTTCGGTTCAAATGCCACCGCCATCCCGGGCACCAGCTCACCTTCGAACCTTTCTGTAATTACGGGAAACTCATCGAGCTCGAGTCCTACTCCATGTCCGATAAAACGCACACCTCCCATGAATATATCACCAAGCTGCTGATTATCAACATATGTATTGATTTTTCTATAGATATCCGGTATTGCAGTCCCACTCTCAACCGCCTCACAAAACAGTTCATGACATGAGTGAGAAACAGCGTGCGCGCGTTTAAGCGCAGGGTCAAGATCGCCAAATGCAAAAATACGCGTGCAATCGACGATATAGCCCTCATGAACAAAAACCGCATCGATGAGAAGCGGCTCATTAGAACCAACCTTTCGGTGGCTCGCCCCTGACGGAAAAGCAACCGTTACCCCGGTACCGCATGCGGATGGAGAATCCATCGCAGAATGTTTTGCGGTATTTTCTCCGCTTAAAATGTACCTCTGTTCCGCCTCCATGTTGAATGTTCTGGTTCGAACAGTGAGGGAGGACCCCTCCTCCAGAAGAAGCGAGATGAACCGCATGTATATTTCATACTCGCTCATGCCGGTAGATAGAATTTCCCCCAGTTTTTCGAATACCCGGTCGAATCTTCTTCCGCTTTCGGCGAGAAGCTCGATCTCAAAGTTGGATTTTACCGCACGCTGAAGACGAACGATTGCGGATATATCCATAAACGACACGTCTGGAAGAGACTCGACGAGGGCACGGTACAGTTTGACAGGCAAAACATCCATCTCGACACCTATTCTTCCCCGGTTCAGGCCCGTATCTTTAATATATTCACACACATCACTGAGCTTTGTCATCCCGACTACGGTATCAAGAGGCGATTCTTCACGGGCGCGTGAAAGGGTCCGCCGCACGAACAACACCGGGCCACTCCGGCACCCGACAAGCAGTACGCCGTCCTGAATGGTCCCGCTGTAGTACAGGCGGTCGACATTCTGCGCAATGAGAGCGCAGTCGATATCTTCGCGGGACAGTGATTCCGCCAATCGAGACAGCCTCGCCTTTATTTCAGTTTCCGGAAACGCTCTCATATTCGAATAACTCCTTGAGGAATTCGTACCTCTCATCATTGTTGTTGAATACCCTGTATATATGGAGTGTGTTGTAATCTTTCGGAGAAATATTGAAAATTTTCCTGTTTTTGCTGATCTTCTGTATAAGGCCGATGATATCCACCCTGCTTTGCTCAAAGGTAAGCTGCAGCTCATTTTCCCGCTCCCTGAAGTGCCTGATCCCCACATCTCTGCAGAGTATCCTGAGCATCACGACCTTTAAAAGCTCTTCAAGCCGTACAGGAATCGAGCCGAACCTGTCCGTAATCTCGGACCTGAGATCCTCGAGCTCTTCACTTTTCTTAACCGCCGCAAGCCGCTTGTATATCTCTATACGAAGCTTCTCGCTTTCAATGTACTCTTTCGGAATGAAGGCTTTATAGCTGAGATCCAGCACGGGTTCGATTTCCGCTTCTTCAACCTCTCCCTTCAGCTCGCGTATCGCCTCGTCGAGAAGCTTCACATACATTTCAAAACCGACGGTAAGCATTTCGCCGTGCTGCTGGCTCCCGAGTATATTACCCGCGCCCCGTATTTCGAGATCCTTCAGCGCAATTGAGAAGCCCGATCCCAGCTCTGTATGGTCATTGATAACGGCAAGCCGTTTGGCAGCTTGCTCTGAAACTATCCTCCCAACCGGATATAGAAGGTAGGCATAGGCCTTTCGTTTGCTCCTGCCGACTCTCCCCCTGAGCTGATAGAGCTGGGAGAGCCCGAACCTGTCAGCCCGCTCGATAACAATGGTATTGACATTCGGGATATCCAGGCCCGACTCAATAATCGTGGTTGTAACGAGTATCTGAAACTCCATGTTGAAAAAAGCCTGCATGATATCCTCTAGCTCATGTTCGTCCATTTGGCCGTGGGCAACTTCAACCGAAATACCGGGAACAAGCCGCCTGAGTGCCTCGGCCCTTTCGTCAATGGTCCGAACCCTGTTGTGCACATAATACACCTGTCCCTCTCGCTCAGCCTCCCGCCTGATTGCGCCGGATATGATTTCATCGTTGTGTTCGAGAACATAGGTTTCTATCGGAACTCGTTCTCTAGGCGGTGTTTCGATGACGCTCATGTCCCGTATTCGGTTCATGGACATATACAGGGTTCGGGGAATCGGCGTCGCCGTCATGGTTATGACGTCAACAAGCTTGCGAAGCTGTTTGAGGCGCTCCTTGTGTGCGACCCCGAAACGCTGTTCCTCATCGATTATGACAAGCCCGAGATCCTTGAATTGAATATCTTTTTGAATAAGCCTGTGTGTGCCGATGACCACATCGATTACGCCGTTTTTCAGGTTTTCTATTATTTTTTTCTGTTCCTTCTGTGTCCTGAAGCGTGAGAGCATTTCAACAGTTACAGGATACAGGGAGAGTCGTTCGACGAATGTATTCAGGTGCTGTTCCGCAAGAATTGTCGTCGGCACGAGCAGGGCAACCTGTTTTCCGTCCATCACTGCCTTGAATGCAGCACGAATGGCAACCTCAGTTTTTCCGAAACCCACGTCACCGCATACGAGCCTGTCCATGGGCTTCGCTTCTTCCATATCACGCTTTATTTCTTCAATTGTCCTTAGCTGATCGGGTGTTTCCTCGTACTGAAAACCAGATTCGAATTCGAACTGCCACTCCGTATCAGTGGAAAATGCGTGCCCCTGCATCCTCGAACGAAGCGAGTACAGCTCGAGAAGCTCCCGGGCCAGCTCCTGAACCGACCTTTTTACATTATTTTTAACCCGGTTCCAGGTACCTGAGCCGAGTTTGTCGATCCTCGGCCTCCTTCCCTCCTGCCCGATATAACGCTGGAGCAGGTTAATCTGGTCGACCGGAATAAACACCTCATCGCCTTCCCTGTACTCTATCTTGAAAAAATCTTTCTCGGCAGCCCCTGTTTTCAGCCGCTCTATTCCCCTGTAGATGCCGATTCCATGCTCCAGATGCACAATAAAATCACCCTCCGCGATATCGAGTATTCCCTCGATCGGCCTGGATCTGCTTTTCAGAAAACGGGCCCCCTGCCTCTTTTTCCTGTTGAATATCTCCCTGTCGAGGATAACGGCAGACTTAATCAGCCTGGCGATAAAGCCTTCGTGCAGGTCGACGGTTTCAACTGAAAGTCCGGAATGAGCATCTATCTTGTCCTTTAGCAGCTCTCTCAACCGCTCCGTCTGCCCCTCATAGCTCGCACCGATAATAACGTGGTACCCCTCATCCAGAAGGTGCTGAAGATCTTCCCTGAAGTATCGGATCTGGCCCCTGTACCCGCGTTTCTCGGATACATCGAACTGAAACAGGTGATTTTTAGTTTCCGGCAATACCGAAATATTTCCAAATATCTCGAGCCGCGCAACAACATCATTAAAATCCTGAACGATTTTATCGGGGGAAAGTATAAAATGCGTGTCTTTTTTTTCTTCATACAGCCGGTTTGCCTCGGCCCTGTAAAACCGCGCATGTTCTCCGCATTTTGTTATTGAATTGAATAAAACGTGATACTGCTGGCCCGTATAGTCGAAAAGAGTTCCCGCCGGATCATACAGGAGCGACAGGTAGCTGTCGATACCCTCAAAGTGTCTGAGTGTACATATTTTTTCTATGATCTCACGATTCAACCGGTTACTCTTCATTTTAAGAGATTCAGCCGCCTGATTCGTCAGTAGCACCTCTTTTGCAGGGATAATGGTTACCTGTTCCATCCCGGTTGTCGATTTCTGTGTAACCGGAGAAAATTCTCGGATCGATTCGACCAGGTCGTCAAAAAACTCGATACGTACGGGATGCTCATCACCATGAACAAATATGTCAAGAATGTCACCACGAACCGAAAAATTACCGTTGCTCTGCACCCGGTCTTCCCTCTCATATCCGAGTGCAGTGAGTGTTTCCTTGGCATGCTCGAGCGAAAGATGTGTACCTACCCGTACGTCCAGGATGCTCTGGGAAAAAATCTCTTTCGGCAGATAGTAATCTATGAGTGAACGCACGGGCAACACGAAAATACCGCGTTTTTTCCGCAGCAACGCATGGAGAGCGACAACCCTCTTTGCGGTAATATCGCTGTAGGGCTCACTCTCATCGTACGGAAGGGTTTCCTTAGAAGGCATAAGAAAAAGATATCTGCTGTCGAGAAACCCATGGAGATCGGTGTAGAAATCCGACGCCTCCCTGTTGTTTCTTACAACAAGCAAAATACCCTTTTTCGATATACCGAAAAGCGCAGCAGCAAACAGAGCGGAACTTGACCCGTTCAGCCCGGTAAATTCGGCGCTGCTTTTCTGCAGAACCGAGACACATTCCTGTAGATTGCAAGCAGCATTGAATAATGGGACAAGTGATTTTAATGTGCGCGACATGGCAACAATAACTGTAAAACTATCAATTTCAATTTATGGAGTATCGCCGGAGGATAACAAAATCCTCAAGGTAACAATTAAAAATCAACCAGAAGTAAATGTACTTCTATTTCATGTCTGCGGAAATGATTTAATACTACAGATTTGAAGTTACTGAGAAGAAGTGTTCCGGGGAAAATGGTAACTATTCGAACGAATGTCTCTTGCGCTACTTGAACTCACTTTCATAGATATCGATGACTTCACGGGCTTTCCTGAGAAAAGGAGGGTCCACCTCAAGAACAAGAAGTCCGCGTTCCTTTATATCACGTATCATATTCTCTGCTTTGACCTCGACTTTGACGAGAGCATTGCTTTCGGAGTAGGAATCGACAAGTCCGTATTTTTTCTCCTTCTTTAGCTCCCGGATAATAGCAATCAAATCCTCTAATGTTTTAATATTTCTCTCAGCAGAGTCATAAAGAATCTGCGGGGTGCCGAACCGCTCCGCATTGACACTTGTTTCACGAAATTTTTTGACGGTGGTCCTGTAGTTGTAGTTCAGCCGGTCACGAATATCCTGTACCATACTATAGCTCTCCTGATTGGTCTTCTACACTATATAATATATACCATTTCGCGACATACGGACATTTTATTAAATATCGGCCCGTAATCGGCCTGTACTGCATACCGTAAGAATCAATATCCCATTCACGCCAAAATTACTGAGCAACCTGGCAAGCAGAAACGAGAAACCGATTACTACTGGAAGGAATAAATTCAATTGCAATAGTAATTATACTGTAATTATGTAAGAATTCAAGAAGAATTAAATAATTTTTGACGATAACTAGGGAGAAAAGAGGTAAATAGTGATAAAAACGAAGGGGAAAAAGAAAAATAACAAAACTATTCTGATCATACTGATACTTCTTGCCGTCATAACAATTATTGCCAGGCCTCTGTTGAAGAAAAAACCCGAAAAACCGATTCAAAAACCACCGGCTGAGAAAAAAACACCATATGCAGAAAAAAAGCTGTTTCCCCCTCCTGAAAAAAAAAGACCTCAAAGTTATATTGCCGTTATCGTCGATGATGTCGGGTATCCTGCCGGTACACTTGAGCAGTTTGCCGGTTTCAAAGGCAAAATCACCTTTTCGGTACTTCCGTTTCTTGCGCATTCAAGGGAATACGCCGACCTCTTTCACCGGAAAGGTTTTGAGATAATGCTGCACATACCAATGGAGCCGCTGAGCTACCCGGAGGATGACCCTGGTTTTGGGGCTATTTTTACCGGTGAAACTAAAGCTGCAGTGGCAATCAAGATGCAGCGCATGCTCGACAACGTACCTTATATACGGGGTGCAAACAACCACATGGGATCACGAGCCACACAAGATTTCCAGCTCATGACGTGGGCTCTGTCCGCCCTCAGAAACAGGAATATGTTTTTTATCGACAGCCTCACAACACCGGAATCCCGCGCCTATGACGCGGCCCGTATGCTCGGAGTCGATACGGCTAAAAGGGATATTTTTCTCGATAATCGGGAGGATTTTTCCTCGATAAATGCACAGTTTGAAGAGTTGAAAGATATTGCTGTAAAGCGGAGAGTCGCAATAGGGATCGGACATATTCAAAGTAAAAACCTTGTCGATGTGCTCAATACCCAGCTCCCCCTTCTGGAAAAAGAACACATCTCTCTTATCTTTGCCTCCGATGCAGTCCTCCTAAGAAATTGAAGTTGACTTTCACTTCTCTTGAACACTACCTTCTGCAGGGTATCTTTTCGAATAAAGACGTGAAAGGGGTGTGCGTTGCTGATACTGGGCATAGAAACGTCATGCGACGAAACATCCGCATCTGTTGTAGAAGACGGGAACATCATACGCAGCAACGTCACTGCGACACAGCATGCGTTTCACAGAAAATATGCCGGTGTGGTTCCTGAGATAGCTTCGCGTCGCCATCATGAAGTAATCAACTATGTCATTGAGAATACTCTTAAAAAAGCAGGGGTATCTCTCACTGACATCGACGCCATGGCCGTAACGTCGCATCCGGGACTTATCGGGTCTCTGCTCGTGGGTGTAGTTGTCGCAAAAACACTGAGTTTTGCACTCAACATCCCGCTTATAGGCATCAATCACGTTGAAGCGCATCTTTATGCGGTCCATTTCAACAACAGGGTTGAATACCCGATTATCGGGCTTATCATTTCAGGCGGGCATACCCTGCTTGTTTATTCGGAGAGAATAGGTCACTACGAAATAAAAGGGAGCACCCTCGATGATGCTGTAGGCGAGGCCTTCGATAAGGTTGCAAAGCACCTTGGCCTCGGCTATCCTGGCGGTCCTGCCATCGAAAAGGCAGCGCTTGCAGGGAATGAACAGGCATACTCCTTTCCACGGGTAATACTTGACGGCGGGTATGATCGATACAATTTCAGTTACAGCGGGTTGAAAAATGCAGTAATAAACCAGAGGAACAGCTTTTTAAATCCCGGTTATGAAAGCTCGGTCGAGAATATCGCTGCTTCATTTCAAGCGGCAGCAACCGATGTGCTGCTTACAAAAGTCCTCTGGGCAAGCAGAGACCTTGACATCAATAGAATTGCGCTGGGGGGAGGTGTTTCAAACAACACCAGGGTGCGGGACATTTTTTCACAGTCGAAGGATATTGTCGCCTATCTACCGAACAGTGAACTAACCCAGGATAATGCAGCGATGATTGCAGGACTGGCATACAGCAAGTACGGCGAAGGTAAATTGAGCGATCTGGATCTTGAACCGCATTCGAGAATGGGGATAATCAAGGGGAAGAGGGTAAAACATGGGAACTGACCAACGAGATGTTCGAATACAGAAACGGACCGAGCTTCGGGAAATGGGCATTATCCCGTACAAAGACCGTTATGAACGGACTCACGCACTGGAAGAGGCAAAATCACTGCCGATCGGAACGAAAAAACTGCGGATAGCAGGTAGAATAATGACGATGCGCGTATTCGGAAGATTGATATTCGCGACGATCAAGGATTCTTCAGGTAAAATGCAGATCGCACTTCAGGAGAAGGCGCTCGGGAAAGATCGGTTTTCATTCTTCAAGCGGTTCATCGATATTGGTGATTTCATTGGTGCAGAAGGTCAGATATTTCAAACAAAAACAGGAGAGGTCACCCTGGACACGGCAGCCTTCACTCTCCTTTCAAAAACAGTGCGTCCTCTGCCTGAAAAATGGCACGGGGTATCCGAACGCGAAATACTATACAGACAGCGCTATCTCGACCTCGTTATGAACGAGGGAACCATGGACCGTTTCATAAAGAGGACCAAAATCATCAAGACCATGCGTGATTTTCTTGACAGCTCGGATTTTATCGAGGTTGAAACACCTGTTCTTCAAACCCGGCCTTCTGGCGCAATCGCCGCCCCCTTCATAACCCATCACAACGCCCTCGATATGCCGCTCTATTTGAGGATAGCGCCTGAAACCTACCTCAAGCGATGCATTGCAGGGGGATTCGACAGGGTCTACGAATTTGCACGCAGCTTCAGAAATGAAGGCATGGACCCTTCGCATTTACAGGATTTCACCATACTGGAGTACTATGCCGCATACTGGAACTACAGGGATAACATGCATTTTATCGAAGAGCTCATAAAGCATGTGCTCAGGAAGGTTAATGGTTCCCTTGTCCTCGCATACGGTGACAAGGAGATCGATTTTGCGCAGGAATGGGAATCTGTTCCGCTCAAAAAGATAATACAAAAGGATACGGGCATTGATATCGACGACACCAGTGATGCCGACCACATGAGACAGAAGATCGAGAAGAAGGGAATCGAGATTCAGAATAGTGATAGCATGGGGTACGGCTCTCTCGTCGACAACCTCTACAAAAAGGTCTCCCGACCGAATATACGCGGTCCGCTATTCATCACTCATCACCCTATCGAGCTATCGCCGCTTGCACGCACAAACGATGAAAACAGCAGGGTGACCGACCGTTTTCAGCTCGTCGTAAATGGATGGGAACTTGTAAATGCGTACAGTGAGCTCATAGATCCTATCGATCAGCGACAGCACCTTGAACAGCAGGCCAGGCTTCACCGTAGCGGCGATATTGAAGCTATGGTCATGGATGAGGACTATCTCACAGCCATGGAGCACGGCATGCCGCCGATTTCCGGCCTCGGTATGGGTCTCGATCGATTCATTTGTCTGCTTACAGATCAGGAAAACCTTCGCGATGTCATTCTCTTCCCACTGATGAAACCTGTTGAGTGAGTACGGTAATCTTTTGTTTACATGACAGATTTTTTATGTTAAATTTTTATAAGCCTGCAGTGTTCGTGATGCGGTATACCGTAATTTGAGCCAACACTTTTTTATAATGGGATATCAATATTTACCTGTGGATTGCATTCGCCTTTCAGGTTATAGAATACATGAAGCAGGTGTGAGATAACCCACTTTGAGACACGTCTCAAATTAGTGTCCGCACACGGCACATGCGGGTCTTTTTATACTCCAACATGCCGCCGCTTTCCACGCAACGTGGGTGCAAAATACCTTTTCCGAAATACTAAAATTGCGTATTTTTTCCTGTACAAAAACGTCTTTGATGAGGATAAAAATGCTGTACGTACTGATTTCACTTTCATCAGGTACATTGATCGGTTTTTTAATCAGGAAGAAGAAGGCATCCGGCATATTCGGAAAAGCAACGTCCGGAATCATTTTCGTTCTCCTATTCTTACTGGGCATGACTGTAGGTATGAACGAATCCCTGTTTAAAAACCTCCCCACAGTCGGCCTGAAGGCACTGGTTTTAACCCTTGGCGGCATATTCGGCAGTGTGAGCCTTTCTTTTGTGATATACCGACTTTTTTTTAGAGACAGGAATTCCAATCGAGGATCGCCGGTATGAAAAGCACTTTGTTCACAGTTGCTGCATTTACTGTTGGAATTCTTACCGGGCTATCGCAGTTTCTTTCCTTTGACCTCGCCGGTTCTCATATGGTTGAGTACCTCGTATACCTCCTTATTTTTCTGGTGGGCGTGGGGGTTGGAAGCAACAGTACGGTATGGGTGTTTATAAAAAGGGTGCATTTCAAGATATTTCTCGTTCCCCTGACCGTTATAATCGGGACACTGGCAGGCACCATCCTGTTTTCAACCGTTCTTCCCAGCCTCTCGGTCGGAGACTCCGTTACCGTTGGTTTGGGATTCGGATATTATAGCCTTTCAAGCGTTATCATTACACAGCTCGACGGCGAAGAGCTCGGCATTATCGCTCTTTTAGCCAATCTTATGCGGGAAATCGCAACACTGCTTTTTGCTCCCTTTTTTGCAAGAATCTTCGGAAGGCTCGCTCCCATTGCAGCAGGCGGAGCAACAGCAATGGATACCACACTGCCCGTAATAGTCAAATCTTCCGGGGAAGAGTATACGGTTGTGGCTCTATTCAGCGGTATGGTCCTTACTCTCCTCGTGCCGATACTCATTCCCTTTTTCATGAGAGTTACAGGACACTAACCGGGAGTGTATTAAAACCTTCGGTACATACAGTAATTGAAAAACGCGGTTTGGACACAGACCATACCAGGCATAGTATATACGGGAGGTTATAACTCGATGAACTTGCAGACTGTATTGGTGAATGTGTTCAGGTCAAACGGTTTTTCTATAAGGCCGACTGCACCCTCTTTCAGAAAATCCTGCGCGGATCCGTCAACGGTGTATCCGGTGATAATCAGCACCTTAACATTCGGGTTGACCATTCTCATGTTTTCAAAACATTCACGGCCGCCCATTTTCGGCATTATCACGTCGAGCACAACGAGATTTATTTTTTCTGCATTCTCTCTGTACAGTGCGAGACCGGATGATCCATCCTCTGCGGCAAAAACTGTGTACCCGCAGTTTTGCAGGGTGTGGACAGCGAGATTTCTGACCTGATCCTGATCCTCAACAATGAGGACGGTGCCTTTTCCATTTGAGAATGCAGGTTTCGGCAGGTTGTGCGCTGATTCTTCCTTTAATTCAGATTCGAGGGCAGGAAAATACATTTCAAACGAGCTCCCTCTGCCAAGCTCACTCTTCACCTCTATAAATCCGTTATGCTTCTGGACAACACCGTATACTACTGCGAGGCCGAGGCCTGTCCCTGTTCTTTCCCCCTTGGTGGTAAAGAAAGGATCGAAAAGTCGATCCTGGACATCTTTTGAAATACCGGCACCGGTATCGCGCACGATTATGCATACGTACTGACCCGGCTTTGCGTTGAGAAACCGTGCCGCCTGCCGACGGTCGAGAATGGTATTCTTTGTGAATAACGTAATTGTCCCGGCTGCCTCCCCGCCTTCACGATTATCCTCACCCTTAAGCGACACAATTGCATCACGCGCATTTACGCACAGGTTGAGAAGCATCTGGCTCATTTGCGAGGGGTCGGCTGAAATAAGCTTCAAACCCGAATCCGGAACGACACGTATAGTAATTTCAGGGGGAAATGTCCGTTTTATAAGGCTCACCGTCTCATCTAATATACTGTTCAAATCAACAGGCCGATGCTTCCCCGACGCCTGGCGCGTGAAAAAACGAAGCTGGCCTGTCAGGTCTTTGCCGCGGTCAGAAGCGATCTTGATCTGCATGAAGTTTTTATATCCATCACTGTCCTTCGGCATCTTTCTCAATTCGAGCTCGGTAAACCCGCTTATCACCTGAAGGAGATTGTTGAAGTCATGCACTATACCGCCGGCAAGCTGGCCGAGGGCTTCCATCTTCTGGGCCTGCCTGAATTGCCCCTCGAGCCTGTTTCGACCTGAAACGTCGATAAAAGCTGCCATGATACCCACCGGCTGGAAACGCTCATCATGAATTAAAGAGGCCGAAACTTCTACATTGAACACAGCACTATCTGTAGAGAGAGCGGTATACTCATTCTGCCAACCCACATCCTCTTCCAGGGCTTTTTTTAACTCATCAAAATTCTCAATACCGAGAAAATGAGCTCCCTCTGTGTTCATCACATCATACGGCTTCTCAAACTTCCACAGCTTTAAAAATGCAGGGTTAACGTAGGTTATTCTACCCTTCATATCAGTGATCATAATCCCGTTCATATAGGTGTGAAGTGCATGGTTCTTTATATGGAGCTCCCTCCTCTGCTGCTCAAGTGCTTTCGACAGGGCGACCCTGAGCTGTTCCTGGTCTTTAAGGATCTGCGACTCCCTCGCTTTCATATACCCCTTACAATACGCATTTATATACATATCAATTACCGTAATCCCGCTCTCGAATGAAGGAATATCAAACCCACCATTTATACCTATGTATCTCCTGAACAGAGTGCCAATCGAAAGAATCGTTTGTTCTCCAAGACCTTCCGACGCCCTCAACTGACCGATTTTTTCCACTTTCTGAACATCATGGTTATTCAGATAATTAATCAGGTGGACGTACTCCTCCTTGCCTATCTCCTTCAGGCGGCGCGGGTGGAGGATATAACGGTTTCCAAATGCGCCTGATTTGAGAGTTTTTTCAAGCAGGGCTATCAGCTCTTTTTTATGTGAGGTGAAAAAAGCAGTGAGGGCGGTGTTTATATCCCTCTTGTGCATGCGAGTCGTTATATCTTCGGGCATAACGGGTAGCGATACCTCTGGTAGTTTCGTATTAAAGGTATGAAAACCTTTAACAGGGTATAGCGCAGCTGATGCGCTACTATTTTTTCAGAATTATGCCGTAGAGGTTTACCCCCCACCCCTTTTTTATCTGCCGCGCAACTTCTTTTCCCTCTTCACCGACATCAATCCAGTCTATGAGCGAACGGACGCCCGGGTCATCGATTTCCCACGGAACAATGAGCTTACGCATAGTATCGAGAGAGCGGGGATAGTACGGCTGTCCGATCTTTTTATAGAGCTGTGCAGATTTTTCAGCAGCCTCGGTAAATTCGGACATATCGGCATCACAGAGAAACAGCTTGGCATTGTTTCCAGCCCATTCATACAGCGTTTTCATGCTGTGCGCGACCTTTTCATGGGGAAGAAACCACGCAATCCCGTTAAAACCAATTGCAACACTTCTTTCCTCCCCGAAAATCTCTCCTGTAATGCCCGAGTTCAGTAGCTCTTCCGGCTTGCCCGCATCGCAGTACACATATCGGACATTTTTATTTCCACTGACAATCTCCTGGGCATACGCAACTGTAACCTGATCGATGTCAGAATAGATCACCTTGACACCTTCAGGGAGGGTTTGATGAATATGGTCGACAGTCGGGAGGCCCGAAGCAAAGTCCAGGAATTTTTCAAACCCCTGATCATAAAGCCGACGTGCCGCTTCTCCAAGAAACCAGCGCACGAGTCTCAGAAACTTAGGAAGAAATGGGGCATACTGCAGAACCTGCTGTGCAGCCTGCCTGTCTATCTCAAAATTATGATTACCGTCAAGAAAATAATCATACATACGGCCCGCATTCGGTCTACTCGCATCGGCAATACCCGAAATCTCGTCCTGCCCGCTCATGTAATCCTCCCCTTTTCCAGCCTTTAGACGCACGACAAAAATTGCCCTGTTTTCCCACTAACAAATAATTTCGAGAAAAGCACGTATGATTGAATAGTATTTTTCTGATATTTCTAATTATACACCTTATTAAATATATGCTGGCATCCAATAATAATTTTCGGTCATCAGAGGGATAATATCAAGCGCTTATCTGAAAAAACTTACCATTCACCTTACAGTATATGTTCTAAAAACCGCTTTGTCCGTTCCTGATCCGGATTGACGAAGAGTTTTTCAGGCGGTCCCTCCTCAATGATCTCTCCTTCGTCCATGAAAATGACCCGTTTTGCCGCAGCACGTGCGAACCCCATTTCATGGGATACGACGAGCATGGTCATTCCCTCTTCAGCAAGGGAAAGCATGACGTCAAGCACCTCTTTGATCATTTCAGGATCGAGGGCTGAGGTAGGTTCGTCGAAAAGCATAATGTGGGGGTCCATCGCAAGGGCGCGCGCTATGGCAACCCTTTGCTGCTGGCCGCCTGAAAGCTGCGCCGGATATGAGTGCTCTTTGTCGGCGAGCCCCACCCTTTTAAGCAGGGCTCGGGCCTTCTTGCGTGCTAATGGCTTATCATTTTTTTTAACAACGATCGGCGCGAGCGCGATGTTATCGAGGGCGTCGAGGTGAGGGAACAGGTTGAAACTCTGAAAAACCATACCCACTTCCTCCCTGACCTTTCTGATATCGGTCTTCGCATCTGAAACACAGATATCGTCTATCCATATCGAGCCATCCGTCAATTCTTCGAGCCTGTTGATACATCTGAGCAGCGTGGATTTACCACTCCCGGAAGGGCCGATTACGAGAACGACCTCACCCATATGCACCGACATGGAAACATCTCTCAGTGCGTACAGCTGCGTCCTCCGGACACTCCTGCGCCTGTGTCGATTCCTGTCCATCAGACCTGCCGGTTTATCGACGTGTGCCTTACTCCCATCATCCTGCGCCTCTTCTGAATCGCGCAGCTCCTGTTTGTAGACGTTGAACACTTTTACTGCGTTTTCAATTCGTATCTTTTCGTTATTTGACATTTCTGTTCAGCCGTGCCTCCATTAAACCCACAAGCCATGAGAAAAAAAGGGTCAGGATAAGATAGACGAGCGCAACCACCGTCAGCGTTTCAAAATACAAAAAGGTTTGGGACGCAAACTCCCTCCCCCTTCTCAACAGATCTGACACGGCAAGAATCGAAACGAGGGATGAATCCTTCAGCAGGGCGATAAATTCATTGCCCACAGGCGGGAGGATCACCTTCAGGGTCTGCGGCAGTATGACGTAGCGCATTGCTTTGCTCCTTGAAAGGCCGAGCGCAAGGGCTGCTTCCATCTGCCCGGGATGAATCGATTGAATGCCACCCCGTATAATCTCCGCGAGATACGCACCGTAGCAGACTGACATTGCAATAACCGCGGATGCGATATCCGGGATTCTCACGATTCTACCGAGCGCGTAGTAGATATAGAAGATCTGAACGAGCAGGGGTATACCCCGAACGACCTCCACATACACAGTTGCAACCCGGTTGATTACCCGCACCCGCGATATTCTGCCGAGCCCTGCAATCAATCCTATAACGAGCGCAAGCATAATGGCGAACACGGTCACCTGAAAGGTTTTCACTATACCGTCAGGTATAAATAACAGTATCCTGCCGAAGGGGTCAGGTTTATAGACAACGAGAAAGATGAGAATGCCAATAGCGCCGAAGAAGGAGATGCGCCAGGCTGAAAATAACTGCCTGTCCCCTTTTTTCGGAATAAGCGTTGCATCTGAAGTTTCAATCCTGTTTTGAGCCATTTTTCCAGTCCCGGAGTGAGTGCGGTTCCGGAACAAATCCCCGTGAATAACGTTGGCTGCCCTCACCACCAGAGCGAATTCTGTCCGGAACCACGATTTATAAAACACAGGGCCAGGGTACCTGCAGGTACCGCAGCCCTGTTTTCATCAGAATACCGGTATCGTTTTTTCTTTTTCCATTCCGGCTCCTGCAGTCCTACCTGAGCCACTTCTTTTCAATCTTTTTGTAGGTTGCCGTTCCCACAACCTTGTCGATGCCGGCGTTGATGGCGGTGAGCACCTCAGTATTTCCCTTTCGCACCGCAATACCATAATGCTCATCGGTAAACGGCTCACCGACAATTTTAAGTTTGCCCTTGTAGGTCTCGTTCTGCAGGGCGAAATCCGCGGCAACGGGTGTATCAGCCACGACGCCCTGGAGTCGTCCGTTTACAAGATCCTCGAATGCAAGCCCGATTTCATCGTAGGTTTTTAACGTCACACCCTTCACCTTTTCCACTTCGAACGACCCTGTCGTACCGATCTGGGCACCGACCGTCATCCCGCCCATGTCTGAAAGTGTGGTAACACCCTTCAGGGATTTCTGCACGACGAGCACCTGGCCGGCATTGATATAGGGTTTTGAGAAATCCATCTGTTTTTTCCGCTCATCGGTGATCGTCACCGATGACATGACAGCATCATACTTGCCGGCTGCAAGGCCGGCAAAGATACCGTCCCATGCCGTATTTTTGAACTCCACTGTAAACCCACCAGCTTTGGCGATCTCGTTCATGAGGTCAACATCAAATCCAACGATTTCCTTTGTATTCTCATCAACGAACTCCATAGGCGGCCATGTCGCGTCTGTAGCGACAACGATATGAAGCCCCCCTTCAGCCCCCTTCTTGGCCGAACCGCCGGCAAAGGCAACTCCTGCCACGACAACAAAACACAGAAAAACGAGCATCAACTTTTTCATCGCATACCTCCTCCTGAAAAATAGTGAACGAAATAAGAGTATAGTGATTTGCAATGCATGTCAAGGGGTTATAATTAAGACTTTGCGGGAAGTGGAGGCGGAGAAGGATTTGGAGACATACTATCTCCGAACGGATTTGCGAGGAACCTGTAATTATATCTTCCGATCCTGTGGGATTGCGGTTCCCCCAAGCGTTAGGAAGTAGGAGAAGGTTATAATTCGAGGAAAAAAATGTAGTGCCAAGAAGAACTCTAAATTTTGTAATTTATTGTGGCAGAGATACTTGGAATTTACAACTGTAGAAGATCAGCTTAATTATGGATATTGCAATAATTGGATACCACTCAATTTCTGCTTTTGCCAGTAGTGTTGGAGTGGATTTTGAGGCGTAAACATCGGATGCGTCACTTGTTACCAGTTTGCCCAGCAGTGAACTTTCAATCGCAAAATGTTCAAACCAATAAATGCCTGTGGTGCACTTACCTGATGGCTTTTAGCTGAAATCACACTCCCCCTTTTCGGGCGCGTTGGGAGAGGAGTATGAGGTTTCTCAGCTCCTGGGGGTTACGGGCGGCCGTCCATCTTGCGACGAAATCTTTGTTCTGCACAATCTGGGCTATCGCCATGAGTGTCTGCAGATGAAAGTTTCTCTCGTCACTGCTCCCGATGAGCGCAAATACCATGTGAACCGGCGGTATGCCCGGTCCGAAACGAACCCCTTCCTTTGCACGCACAACTGCTATGTCGAATCTGTGTTCCCCGGGGCAGATGACGTGGGGAATGGCAAGCCCTTCATGAATTGCAGTTGTGGATTCCGCTTCGCGTTTGACAAGCAGATCGAATACCGCCTCCGGTTCAAGACCGAGCTTTCTCGAAAATATCCCGGCAAGAACATGAAAGAGATCTTTAAACCCCTTTTCTCCCTGCAGGTCAAAGATTTCCGCGTTTTTTATTATCCGGTCGAACCGGTCCTCGACAATCCCGTCCCTCTCGATGAGAATTTCCCTCAGCTCATCGCTGAGTGTGCTCGACTTCATCTCCCTGGACATCACCCTTTCTACGATGTGGATGAGGGCGGATTCCCTCTCTGACCGTGATTTCGAGTAGAGAAAGAACCACAAAAGCGATGCGATGAAAAAAGAGGCGGTGATCAATAGCGGAATCGTGCCCATCTCCATAATAAGTGCCGTGTAAATAACGATGCCTGCAATCTGCACATAGGGGTAGAGCGGTGATTTATACTCCGGCCGGTAGGATACGATATTGCTCTCCCGCATAAGTATGACCGAGAGGTTGACGAGCGCGAAGAGGATGAGCATCATCGTGGATGCGACTTTCACCAGGCTCTCGAGGTCGAGAAAAAGTATTACCAGAATCATAAAAAACGACGTGATGAGCGTTGAATATACGGGACTTTTCAAACGAACATTCAGCTTTGCAAGGAAGGCGGGTACGAGGTTGTCCTGCGCCATGGCAAGCGGAATACGCGAAGCGGAGAGGAGACCCGCATTCGCCGTTGTGATAAAGGCGGCAAGCCCGGCAAGGGAGAGAAGGATGGTGCCGGCTGTGCCGGTGACGGTCGATGCACCGTAGGCAATCGGGGTAAGGGTCGACCTGAAATCTCCAGCACCCAGGAGCCCGACCGTCACAAACACAGTAAGTACGTACAGTATCGTCACCACGATGAAGGCGGAGAACATCCCGGCGGGTATGGTTTTTCCGGGATTTTTTACTTCCCCGGCTACAGAGGTCACCTTCGTGAGGCCCCCGTAGGATATGAATACCATACCGGTTGCACCAAATAACGCCCGCCACCCCTGCTGTACAAACGGTACGTACCGGTGAACGTTTATGTGACTCATCCCGCTGAAAATATAGAAGAAGAGTAGCGCAATCAGCACGAGAACGAGGATAATCTGAAACCTCCCGCTTTCCTTTACACTCGTAACATTGAGAGCGGTAAAAGACAGGGCGAAACCTACAGCGACAAGCTTCATCATTCCGGGTGAAAAACCCGGCACGAGGGGCTCGATAAAAATACCGATTCCAACGAGCGCGAACGCGCTTTTGAGGCTGATCGAAAACCAGTTGGCAAGACCCGCGAATGTGCCGAACAGGGGGCCGAGGCTCCGGTGCACGAAGTAGTACGTTCCGCCGGACTTCGGCATTGCCGTTGCGAGCTCCGTTTTCGACAGCACCGCCGGTACCATGAGAAACCCGGCAAAAACGTAGCTGAGTATTATCGACGGTCCTGTCTTGAGGTACAGAACAGACGGCAGCACGAAGAGCCCGGAACTGATCATAGCACCTGCGGCAATACAGAACACACCCATGCCGCCAAGTACCTTTTTCATTGATTGCGGGTCCTTCGCCATCCCCACTCCCCTGTTTTGAATAAAAATTTGGATGAAAAGGTTAGCGAGTGCGTTCAAAACAAATAGAACCACAAAAATCTGGGCTCATTCGGCATCGTACACAGCCTCGCCCAGGAGGATCTTGAGCTGCTTGATGTCCGACACGATCTTCCCGCGATCGAGATTCTGAAACCGCCCCGGCACCATCTGCCTGCTCGTGCACTCGAGCACCGCAACCAGGTTCTGCAGCTCGATCTCGTAGGGATAGGTCGGCGGAACAAAGTCCTTGATCGTTTCCTCCAGGTCCTGATCGGTAACGATGACATGGTTGTTCATCGCTGCGTGAAACTTTGCCCTGATGAGAACCGACTCCAGATCAGCGCCTGAGAAATCGTAGTGGTATTTCGTGAAGAGATTGACGATATCGACCTTCTGTATCTTGAGCTTCAGTTTTTTCACCAGGGTCTGGAACAGGTCTTCCTTTTCCTCGATAGTGTTCGGGTAGAAAAGCGCGAGGTGCTCTTCCGCGCGTCCCTGCCGCTTCAGATCTATGGGGAGAAGGTCGGGCCTGCAGGTGATAAGAAACCAGATGATCTTGCCCCTGTACTCGGTATTGCCCATGAATGATGCGATCTGTCCGAATATTCTGTTGCTCGTTCCGGAGTCGCCCTCCTGCTTGCGGGTGCCGAGAAATGCGTCGGCCTCGTCTATCATAACCCCGACCGGCGCCATTGCCTTGAGCATATTGAGAATCTTCTCGAGGTTCGCCTCCGTCACCCCCTGCCATTTGCTTCTGAAGTTCCTGAAACGGACGATGGGAATCCCGATTTCACCGGCGAAGGCCGTAACCATGAAAGACTTGCCCGTGCCGACCGGCCCGGAGATAAGATACCCCATGGGCAGCACGTCCAGCCGTCCCTGTTTTATCGCCCGCGCGGCGCTTCTGAACCGTTTTTTAACAAAGTCATGGCCGGATACCATGGAGAGATCGTGTTCGGACTCGATGAATTCCAGAAGGCCGATCGCCTCGTTCTCGATAATCTCTTTTTTTTTGCCCCTCAGGTAGTCGAGTGAAATCTTCCTGTCCTCCTGAAATGATTCCGCAGCAAGCTGATGAATGTTTACCAGGTTCAGCCCGCCGGTCGTCTTTGAAACCCGGGCCGGACTGAGTCCCTGCTCCAGCAGCAGCTTGTTCTGGCCTGAGAGATATTCGAAGAAGCTCTTTCTCACCTTTTCATCCGGCATCGGTATCTCGACTTTCACGGTGCTCGGCGAGCGTACCATTTTCATGCTCAGGTCGGACAGGTTCTCCGTCAGCAGAATTATGGAGATGTCATTTTCGTTGAAAAGCGGGTCGGTCGCCCACCGGTTCAGTGTAACGAGACAGAACCGGTCTTCATCTGTATAACTGGAAAAATCGGTATTCGGTATGAGGGTTTCCGCATAGTCGATGAGAAGCACTATGCGGTATTTGTTTCGAACGTTCGCGTAGAAGTACTTCTCAAGATGTCTAAGTGCAACTATCGGGTCGCTCGTGAGAAACTCCGATGAAGCCATATTGCCGACAAGGGAACGCATGTCCTGCAGGTATTCCTGCCGCATCTCCTGGCGGCAGAAACTGGTCCCCGAAGATCTGTCATAGTAGATAATGATGTCCCTGTTCCCGAACAGCACTTCTGATATATAGTTCTGTATCTTGACGAAGGTGAATTCACCCTCGTTCATCTTGTGGGGAAGAAAATCGCGGATATTTCCGTACACGACGTACAGATTCGCCGTTTTGGAGCAGTACTTGTAGGAGAGCTCCTGGGCCCAGTCCGGCAGTATCCGGATAAAGGGAAGGTGTTTGAGGATGAGCTGTTCCGCCACGATCGTTACCTCCTCCCGGTTTTCAGGTGATTCACCGTCATCAGGCGTTCGTCCGCTATAGCATCAGCCGCTCTTACCCTAATATTCCAGATACCACAGTTTCAGCCTCATCACATTCAAAAACGCATTCATCACCATTTTTCATAGTGAACGATCTGGTCGAGAGAAAGCCTGTTTTTACTACGAACAGATGCGTCGGCCGGATACCCGATCGTGAGAAGCTCGACAACCCTGATACTGTCCGGTATACCAAGTACGTCCTTCACCCGGTCCTCATAAAAGGCGCCTATCCAGCAGGTGCCGAGGCCAAGCTCGACCGCACGAAGCGTCATATGATCGATCTGTATGGCCACGTCGATAGGATAGCAGAGCTGGTCGCATTTCATTTCGTGCATATCGGTATCGGCACAGCACGCAATAACACAAGCAGCTTCCCCGACAAATCTCTGATTCGCCGCGGCCCCGACAAGCCTCTTCCTAGTCCCGGCATCCGTTACAACGACAAACCGCCCTTCCTGTCTGTTCGAAGCAGAGGGTGCGAGACGTGCAGCCTCGAGAAGCGCTTTTATTTTTTCATCTTCAATCGGTTTATCCAGAAATTGCCGCACACTCTTTCTCGTCCGAATCGCCTCTTCCACAGTCATTGTCCACCTCCGGCATCAGGTAATAATTTATGAAATAGTAACACCATTATACCTGCATTTTCTCCGTATGAAAAGGTTATTTGTCCTATAAATTCTAAGGTTTGAAATCCAGATATTCAACAGCCCTGCGGCCGGGCGAATACATTATGACGCTTTTAAGGATGGCAATATCTTTTTTTTTCAGGAAAAATTCAGTATACTGATATGGCTGTAAAAATTTTCAGCCGGTTTCGACAACAGGAGGCAATATAAAATACTATGAAAAAACTGCTTTCAGGAAACGAGGCAATCGCCCGGGGTGCGTATGAGTACGGCGTAAAGGTAGCTGCCGCGTACCCGGGAACACCGAGCACAGAGATACTCGAAAATATAACCCGATACCCGGACGTCTACGCCGAATGGTCGCCCAATGAAAAGGTCGCCCTTGAGGTAGCCCTCGGTGCGTCTTTTACAGGCATACGGGCTCTGGCGGCAATGAAACACGTGGGACTGAACGTCGCATCCGATCCGCTTATGACGTCATCGTATACCGGGATTTCGGGAGGTCTTGTCATCGTTGTGGCCGATGACCCCGGGATGCACTCGTCGCAGAACGAGCAGGATTCAAGAAACTATGCACGTTTTGCGAAAGTGCCGCTTTTCGAGCCTTCCGACTCATCCGAGTCCAGGGAGCTTATCGGCGATGCATTGGCGGTGTCGGAGCGATTCGATACTCCGGTACTGTTCAGAACAACAACGAGAATATCCCATTCGAAGGGCATCGTCAATATGGAAGAACGCTCTTTTACTGACAGAAAACCGGTATACGAAAGAAATCCTGAAAAATACCTGATGGTGCCCGGATACGCCCGAAAAAGGCGATATGTCGTTGAAGAAAGATTAAAAGGCCTGGCCGCCTTCAATAACAAATTCGAAAAAAACACGGCTCTCTACAGGGAGAAAGAGCTCGGTATCATCACCTCGAGCATCTCATACCAGTATGTGATGGAGACATTTAATGAAGCTTCGGTGCTGAAACTCACAATGAGCTACCCGTTCCCAGACGACCTGATCAGGGAGTTCGCCGGCAGGGTTAAGAAAGTATTCGTTGTCGAGGAGCTCGACAGGTTTCTCACAGAACATGTAAGGTCACTGGGTATCGCCGTTGAAGGAGAGGAATACATTCCCGACATCGGCGAGCTGAACCCCGACATCCTCGAGAGGGCCCGGAAAAAGCTGTATGATAAGGTTGCTGTCCGCCAGGACGAAGAGATTACATCTGGTCCCGATATTCCAGCGCGTCCCCCTGTTTTATGCCCGGGCTGTCCGCATCGAACAGTGTTCCATGTCCTGAAGGCCTTTAAACCGATCATTATCGGAGATATCGGCTGCTACAGCCTCGGCGGACTTGCACCGCTTGACAGTATGGACGCCATCATATGCATGGGGGCCGGTGTCAGCGCCGCCATGGGGGTTGCTAAAAGCGGAATCGACCGGCCCGTTGTCGGCATTGTCGGTGACTCGACATTCTTTCATTCAGGAATCACCGGCCTGCTCGATATCGGATACAACAGGGGGAATCTCACCATACTCGTCCTGGACAACCGTATAACCGGTATGACGGGACATCAGGTGAACCCCGGCACCGGCAGAACACTCATGGGAGAAGAGACGTTCGAGGCACGTATTGAAAAATTTGCGAAAGCCGCTGGTATTCAGAGAATACGGGTATTCGACCCCTACAACATAAAGGAGGTAAAAAAGGCACTTGAGTCGGAGCTTGCATGCGGTGAGGCCTCTCTGCTGGTATCACGCCGTCCCTGTGTTTTGCTCATCGATACGTCTAAAAACCCGGTTTATTCGATAGACCAGGAACTCTGTAAATCATGCGGCATCTGCCTGAAAATCGGCTGCCCTGCCATATACAGGGAGAAAGAGGAAAAAACCGGAGAAAAAGAGTGGAAAGCCGCTATAACCGAATCACTATGCACCGGCTGCTCCGTATGCGCCCAGTTATGCCCCTTTGACGCAATAAGGATAAGAGTGGCGGATGCCACTTCGTGACCGATCCTTGGCAGGACTGGGTATCTGTAAGTTAATTCGCGAGAAACTACTTAGAAGAAAAAGGCCCAACTATTCGGATGAAGACTTTTTTTGGGGATGCTTTTTTGTTATAAAACCGCCTATTGTGCTGACCGTATCCATTGTCGACCTGGAGGCATCGATATTCTCGCGCTGTATCGCTTCGAATATTTCCTTCCTGTGCACCTTCACGGCTTTCGGCGCGGTGATGCCCAGTTTGACCTGGTCTCCCTTGATTTCCACAATGGAAACTTCGACCTCATCCCCGATCATAATACTCTCATTTGGTTTTCGTGTTAAAACGAGCATTACCGGGTCTCCACGAGATCAGTACTCTTTTTTCTCATCTCCTCCATAATATAATGCTTCACTGTGTAATCGTCATTTGTCGAAATGACCTGTTTGGCTGTGTGGTTTTTCCGGTTGATAACGATCGGACCCATCAGGTTTGCCGAAATCTTCGCGTGATCATCCGGCACGGTGACAACGGCAAAGTCGAGAATATCATCCTCCGTTTTAATGCCGATCGATTTCAGATCGCTTTCGGATACTTCAAGACGGTAATCCGGCATAAAAAGACGCGGATCGATGAGAAGAAAGGCAAGATCGGGATCCTTTTGTGCCTGCAGCCAGTAGAAAGGACCCTCCCGTGAATCGAGGAGAAAGTAATCGTGAATATCCTTGAAGCCGATTATCCCCTCCGGAAAACGCACTCTCTGCTTCTCACTGACCTCAATCTCACCATACGGTTTGGTACAAATTTTCATTGCTCACACTCCTTACCTTAAAAAGTCCAGTAATGTCGGCTGAATTACACGTGCCGTAACGCCGAGCGCCGCCCTGTGCGCAACCTCGAGCATTTTCAGCTTTGTGACAGCCTCTGTTATATCGACATCCTCGTTTTTCGAGAGTATGTCCTCTATACTCGTTTTATCCTGTGTGATCCTCGACTTTACAATTTGAAGCCTGCTTGATTTGGCACCGAGATCGGTTCGGTATTTCAGGATATTTTCTATGGCGAGGTCCATACCGCCAAGCGCTCTGGACCCTGTATCCTCAGAATCATTCATGTACAGAGAATCTCTAAGGCGTATCACCATATCGAAGAGTGTCCCGCCGAAAAATCGCGCAGTTGGCGACAGGTTCTTCGGGGGATTCGGTCCGGAAACAACGCCGATATCCTGCATGACGCTGCTCCCCTCTACGTCCTGGACCCATATATCCCTCGCCGACGATGCTTCCAGAATAATCCCGCCGTTCATCCTGTTGACCGATGCGCGGACGGGAACGGGCGCGTTGTTGATACGGTTGACGATCATCTCGATATTGTCACCCGCTTTGAACACCACGGGAACACCGTTAATAAGCACCTTTGAATCAGCGGACACTACGTAGTTTCTCGCATCAACGGAGGAGAAGAGGGATGAATTTTCTGCCCAGAACAGCTCGTTGCCGGGCACATTTACAGCGAGCGTATCACCCTGCGCGATCTCTCTCTTCTGTTTGCCCAGATCGCCGTAATACTCCACCGTATCAATAACATCCCTTCCGGCCGCTTTTGAAAAGGCGGTTTTTACCCTGAATGGGTCTTCGAGTGTATCGGTTCCGCCGAACAGCGCCTTACCCTTGAACTTGGTATTCGCAATCGTGACAAGCTCTCGCAGCAGTTCATCGATTTCGGTTGCGATCTTTGCGCGGTCCCCTGCAGTGTATATACCGTTTGCTCCCTGCACACCGAGCTCCCGTATCCTCTGCAGTATTTCCGTACCGGAGGTAAGAGCCCCTTCAGCCATATTGATGCGGGATAGCCCGTCGTCTATATTTTTTTCGTACTGTCCGAGCTCGAAAAGCGCTCTCTTGTACGCAATTGTATGGCTTACCTCGACCGGACCTTCCCTCGGCATCCTGTGCTTCAGGCCGGTTGCTATACTGTTCTGCGCATTCAGCATCTTTTCGCTGTTTTTTCGGTTTATACTGATGAGGTTGTCACCCATCATATTGGAAGATACCCTTATCATATACCGTCATCTCCTCCCGGCACTTACAGCATTCTGTTAATGAGTAGATCAAGCATTTCATCGACCTTTGAAATAAACCGTGCGGCTGCTGCGTATCCGTGCTGAAACTTCACCAGATTTACGAGCTCCTCATCGATATTCACCCCGGAAATCGACTTTCGTAAATTCTCCAGGTTTTCAACCACGAGGCTCCTGTTTTTGTTTTCACTCTCTGCCGTCGCCCCCCTGAGGCCCGTTCCTGCGATTAATGCC
Organism: uncultured Spirochaetota bacterium; assembly: GCA_964433545.1. Classification (GTDB taxonomy): domain Bacteria; phylum Spirochaetota; class B62-G9; order B62-G9; family DRHN01; genus CAYSRJ01. The sequence continues at coordinate 98,603 of CAYSRJ010000009.1, forward strand.
TGGTAAAACTCATCGGCAGTCTCACTTTTTCCTATCATCGCCTTTTGAAAGCGGACTCCGGCGATCTTCAATGCATTTTCTCCGCTGCCTGCTCCGTTCGAGAGGTCCTTAATCCCGTCCCCATCGGTGTCGATACCGCTGCTTGCTGCAATGGATTCCACTTCGTTCGCAACGTGATCGTCGAGTGCAATCCACGAAGAGGGGTGCAGGTCCGGCATTACCAAATAATTACCGGAAACGCGGGTGGCCATGCCCGTCTGGCCGAAATCAAACGCCCCGACCGCACCTGAGGCCTTGAGCACCCCTGTGTATCCTGCGAGCAAATCTCCGGAATCCTCTAAATGGGTAATATGCATTCCAGGATTATCGGATTTTACCACGAGATGCCCGTCGTCGTTTACATACATCTTGACATCCGCATTGGAGTTGTTCACCCTGGTCAATACCTCAGACAGGGTATCTGACTCTCCATATGCAACCGTTATGCCCTTGTTCAGAGTAATCGTGCCGTTCAAGCCGATAACATCGTTCGGTTTTAGTACGGTGGACCCGGTAATCCTGAACAGTGCCGTTCCATCCGTAAACCCGTCCCTGTTGAAATCATAATCTCCCACTGCGTTCACCGTGGCGGGTTTCTCCTTGAAAAAGTTCAACCCCGTGCGAAGGTTAAGGCCGAAGCCTTCTCTGTGCACGGAGTTCACCATATCCATTAGGTTGACCGCAAACGTATCGACCGCATCTATCTGATTTTTCAGCTCAATGTCACGCGCATCAAGCAGTGCTTTCAGCTCTCCGGAGCGAAGATCGAGCCTCGAACCATCCGTCTCCCACAGTATATCGGAGTATCCCTCGTTATCCGGGTTTTTAAGGAGTGTAAGCTGTTCATAATGACTGCCCTGCACCAGGTGCTTCCCCCCGATATAAACAAGAAATTCATCCTGATCGTTTCTTCCTATATGAATATTCGCATACCCTGCAAGCTTCTCTATAAGGAGGTCTCTCCTGTCCCACAGGTCGTTCGGGTTGTCTCCCGCCGATTCAGAACGGAGTATTCGGGCATTGAGTTTGGCGATCTGCCGGGCAAGGGAGTTTATCTCCACGACACGGGCCTCGACGGTTTTCTCAATATTGTTTCGTATCGATTTCAGGGACTTAAAATTGTGGTTGAGGTGCCGTGAAAGAGCCCATCCGTACTCCCGAACCGATTCTCTTGCGCCCATCTCTTCGGGATTGTTTGCAAGCTCCTGCCATGAAGACCAGAATTTATCGAGTACGGACATAATACTGTTATCGCTCGGTTCGTTGTGCACGAGCTCTGCCTGGTATACCCATCCGCTCATCGACTTCCAATATTCGAGGCCATTCTTTTCGGCGAGTATTCTGTCTTCGAGGAGCATGTCACGCGCACGCATGATCTTTTCAACCTGCACACCCTGGCCGATCTGTCCCGGTGTATTTTCCCGTGTAAGTCCGGGTATATAGAGGGGATCGAAAAACTGAAAGGTTACCATCTGCCGTGAATATCCTTCGGTTTCGGCATTCGACACGTTATGCCCCGTGACATTGATTGCCGCCTGATGTGCAATGAGGCTCTTTTTCCCCATCTCAATGCCTGTAAACGTGGATATCATACCGTCTACCTCTCTATACCTTCAGGTCGAATACCAGCGAGGTATGTTTGCCCGAACCCGCTTCTTCTCTCCCGGAACCGCTGTATGTTTTAGTGCCTGAACCAGCGCCAGAAAACAGCGACAGGGTGAAATTAATCACTTCGAGGCTGCCGTCAAGGAGCTGGCGACTGCGGCTGTTCAGGGACTTCAGTTCAAGCACAACGGATTGAAGCTCCTCACCCCTGGCCTTCAGTACCTGACGCTCGTCTTCGGGTATACTCCGGAGCAGCTCTGAAAGAGCACTATCCCGACTGCCGCCCATCCTTTCAACCGCCGAAAGCCTCTTTTTTTCACACTCCTCAATCGCATCGAGTATCCCTTTACTCTCGTCGATCCTTTCTGCGAGCGTTTTCCAGTTCTGATCAAGTATCAGGGCAAGCTTATCCTGCTCCACATGCAGTAAATCACGGTGAAGAACCACAAGATGTTCCAGTACCGCGATGAGCTCCATATATTCCTTTTCCATGGATGTTTCCTCAAACCTGGTCTTAACATTAGTTTCGGATAATTTTTTCATTCTATAAGAGGATTTTGATCGTTGGTTGTATGAATTGCAGGATAGTATCCGAATGCAGAGCATCTGGATAATATATTTCTACAAATTGTACGCTCCGGCGGCGTTACGCTGCTGTAATATCTTCGATGATGCGTGAGAAGACAAGTCCGGGTATTTCGGTGTTTTCGTATCTCTTTTTGAACTGCGTGACTGCTTCGAGAAGATACGGAGATTTGATGCCGTAGCGTATTGAAAGGGCAGCCTCGATAAAAGCTGCAAGCTCGTCACAGGCCCTGATTATCTCTCCATCCACCGGAGAGAACCGGTCCTCGTTGTATTTTTTCATCATCTCATCACCTGAGATACCCATCACAACTTTACCGTCAACGAGAACCTTATTTTCGAATTCATAGTCGTTGAAGTACCGAAGCTCCCGGTACCATGAACGAGGGATGAGGGGCAGCAGGGTCTCCTGAATCTGCATCTTCTCATAATCCTTAATAATTTCATCGAGACCCTCGATCGAGTGCTTTACGGGATTGATGATATCACGCGTCAGGACCTCCGGTAGATCATGGTACAGACCGGCAAAAAAGTTGTTGTGCTTCCGTTTTGCGCAGGCGCCCATCTCAATCGAAGAGAGATAGGACAGCACCGCTACGATAAGCATATGTCCCAGCACAGAGGTTTGCGGTATCCGCGGTGAGCCGGACCAGCGTTTTTGAAAACGGAGCTGGCCGCAAAGATCGATAAACCCGTACGACCTTTTTTTAAGTGATATCTTCTGTACACCGATCAGGTCGTAAAAGTCTTCCAGGCGGTTCAACATCTCCTGTCGCGTTTTTTCAATACCGTAGATATGAGAATTGAGACTGTAGATGAAACCGAATTCCCAGTCAGATGCAATATAATGAGCCGCTCGAAGTATTCTCTTTTCAAACCGCTGGTATGTGGGGTCGAGAAGATAGGTTTCAAACCGCCTGAGAAATTCATCGTTAATTTCTCCAAAGTCTGTTTTGAGCCGCCGCACAACGTACTGGTTCAGCTCCGGTCCCTTCTCCTCCATCATCCTCGAAAATACTGCGGGCTTTATATCGGTAAGAACAGTCCTGTGAAAAAACTCGAAAATTCCGCCTTCTATAAGGCCGATCCAATCTATAACGGTGTTCCGATCGCTCTCCTCTAACTGTGCGATTACGTACGCAATCACCATCTTGTGCGCCTGTTTGTCAAGCTCCACGATTTCGAAAGGCCGCGCATGATCGTTCCACCGCTGTATGCTTGCCGCCTCGTACATCTTGAGAAGCAGACGGGTACTGATCACGTTACTCGTCCCCTTTCAGGTGTTAGTAGTTCAGATCGACCTTTTTTTTGCTCCTGCTTACGCCGTTCGGCACGATACATATGAATCCGAACGGTTCTTCTCCCTCGGGGAAGAACTGATGCTGTTCATTGGGCTCAATGAGAATCGCGTCATTCTGCCGGAGGGAATACTCCTTGCCGTCGAGCACAAGTTTCCCGCTACCCCGCAGGATAAAGACCTCGTGCTCGTAGTCATGCTGATCGAGCGAGGTTTTCCCGTTTTTCTGCAGCTCGAAGTAGCGCATTTCGAAATTCGGCGCTCCGAACTCCTCGACAGCCAGATACCGTATCGAAACACCCCGCATGTATACGCGGTTTATGCTATCTTTCGGAATTTCATCTATGTTGATCTTGTGCATTCACCCCCCCCTTACTCTGTTCTATTTTCGCACCATCGAGCTCGGAACAACCTACTTATTTGCAGCGTCTTCTAAGTAACTTCTCGCGAAGTTACTTTATGATATTCGGTCGCCTGGGACCTAGGCCACTTCTAAGTAACTTCGGGCAAGTTACGTTTTAATACTCGGCCGCGAAGCGGCTTTTCCCAAGAGGACTTACCCCAGGGGGACTTACCCCAGGGGGATTTGCGCCGCTTTTATCGACTTCATCGCCTCGTCAGCTACCCTCTCCGGGGTGAATCCGAACTTCTCCACGAGCACCTTGAAGGGAGCTGAAACCCCGAAGTCATCCCTGCATACGAGCCGGCCCGCATCGCCCGTGTATGTATGCCAGCCGTGGCTCACACCCGCTTCGACAGCAACCCGAGCCCGAACTTTTTTCGGAATAACACTCTCCCTGTACTCTTCGGATTGTCTCTCGAAAAGCTCCCAGCTCGGCATCGAAACTACCCTCGCCTTCACATTTTTGCCGGCAAGTATTTTCTGTGCTTCGAGGGCAAGCGAAACTTCAGAGCCTGTTGCAAGGAGAAGCACATCGGGTTCCCCGCCGTCGGCATCCGACAGCACATACGCACCGCGTGCAACATCAGGGGTTTTATTCGGATCGAGAACCGGAAGGCCCTGCCTGCTCAGCACGAGTGCTGTCGGACCATTTTGGTTTTCGAGGGCAATCTTCCACGCCGCTGCTGTTTCGTTCGCATCTGCAGGACGGAGAACCGTCAGGTCCGGTATTGCACGAAGCGCCGATATATGCTCGACCGCCTGATGGGTGGGGCCGTCCTCGCCGAGCCACACACTGTCATGCGTGTACACCCATATTGAGTTCAGGTGCGCAAGGGCCGAAACACGCACAGCGCCGCGCATGTAGTCACTGAAAGTGAGGAATGTCCCGCCGAAGGGAATAACGCCGCCGTGATAGGCCATACCGTTTACGATTGCGCCCATGGCATGCTCCCTGACACCGAAACGTATGTTTCTTCCGCCCGGGCTGCCCGCCTGCTGCTCGTCGACTCCCTTCATATAGGTGTTTGTCGAGGGGGCAAGGTCCGCAGACCCGCCGATAAGGTTGGAAATTACCGGTGCAAGGGCACTCAGCACACTGCCCGAAGCCTTTCTCGTGGGCACGGCGCCATCCGCAGGCGAAAAGACGGGAAGGGATTTTTCCCATCCGTCCGGAAGTTTTCCGGCCCACACCACGTCCCACTTTTCAGCGAGGTCGGGGTATTTTTTACGATAGTCATCAGCAAGCTTGCTCCATGCATCCTGCTTCTTTTTCCCTTCCTGAACCGCTTCCCTGAAATGCTCGAGCACGTCATCCGGAACATAGAATTCCGGTTTAACAGGCCATCCCAAATTCTCCTTTGAGGCTTTCACCTCATCAGGGCCAAGGGGTGAGCCGTGCGCCGCATGGGTATTTGCCTTGTTCGGGCTGCCGTACCCGATCGTTGTCCGCACCTTGATGAGAGTCGGCCGCACTGTATCTTCGTGCGCCTTCGCCAGAGCGTTACGCACGGCATCGAGGTCCACGTTTCCGTCTTCCACGGTGAGCACCTGCCAGCCGTAGGCCTCGAACCGCCTGCCCACATCCTCGGTAAAAGAGACTTCGGTGGGCGCGGCAAGTGAGATCTTGTTGTCATCATAGAGCGCAAAGAGCTTTCCGAGCTTCAGATGGCCTGCCAATGAGGCTGCTTCAGAAGCAACCCCCTCCATCAGGTCGCCGTCAGTAGTCAGCACATAGGTAGAGTGATCGACAAGGGGAAATCCTTCGCGGTTGAACTCCGCCGCCAGAAACCGTTCGGCGATTGCCATTCCGACTCCGTTTGAAATCCCCTGGCCGAGAGGGCCTGTCGTCGCCTCCACCCCCGGGGTGATATGACTTTCAGGGTGGCCGGGTGTAAGACTCCCCCACTGTCTGAAAGACTGTATCTGCTCCATGGTCATATCTTTATAGCCGGTCAGGTACAGCAGGCTGTACAGGAGCATCGACCCGTGCCCTCCAGAAAGCACAAACCGGTCACGGTCTGCCCATTTGGGCTGCAGGGGGTTGTATTTGAGATGATCCCTCCACAACACATAGGCCATGGGCGCAGCCCCCATCGGAAGACCGGGGTGTCCGGAATTCGCTTTTTGAATGGCATCGACCGAAAGAAACCGAATGGCGTTTATCGCACGTCTTTCAAGATCTGTCATATATCAATCCCCCTGTAGTGTAATGTGATCCAGCCTTGAGAAACCAGCCGGGATTATAATATACTCAATTTTAATGGAATCATGGGAAAAATCTTAGTAGCTTAAGGCATACACAATAGCTGGCCTTGGCTTTGTGAGAGGAGCGGTATGAACATATCTTTCTCGACAAGCTGGTGTGACGGTCGTATCGACAGGCTGCACCAAATTCTTCCGTGGGTCAATATGATTGAGGCGGGGAGCAGGGGTTCACCGGATTTCTTTGAAGAGGTCGAACGCCTTGCCGTGCTGCAGAGGTGTCGCGTTGCTTCGATACATGCAGTATCAGGGCCGTCGAAAGAGCAGCATCCGGCCGACTATGCGCCGGATTTCGCGAGTACCGATGACCGCACGCGCAGAAGCGATCTGGATCGCATTGCCCAATCAGTGGAGTGGGCAACGAAGATAGGCGCGAATGCTGTTGTGATTCACACCGGCCGGGTGGATGATGACGGTCTGAAAACCATGTTTCTCTCCTATAAAAAGGATTCATCCTATAAAAAGGATTCATCCTATAAAAAGGATTCATC
>CAYSRJ010000009.1:105384-117028 GCA_964433545.1 uncultured Spirochaetota bacterium
CCTATAAAAAGGATTCATCCTATAAAAAGGATTCATCCTATAAAAAGGATTCATCCTATAAAAAGGATTCATCGAGAAAAAGCTCCGACAGGAGGAATGAAGTTTTCGATGAGATCATCCGGGTGCGGAAACAGCTGGGTAGAGAGCATTTCGAGCCCGTTCTTGCCGGCCTCGATGAGCTGTGCTGCCGCTTTCCTGAGATACAGTTTTTTATAGAAACCCGCATTCACTACTATGAAATACCTCTGCCGGACGAGCTTGAAGAAATATTCAGAAGGCTCCCCCATAAAAATCTCGGGTATTGGCATGACATAGGGCATACCTATGTGCAGGACAGGCTCGGCTTTGTGCCGATGAATATCTGGCAGAAAAGGTTCGGCCGGAGATGCGGCGGTGTTCATATTCATGACGTTGATACTGACCTTACAGACCACTGGCCGCCTGGAGAGGGCGTGCTCGATCTTCAGAGTATTCTGAAGCAGTTCGACCCGCAGCGCTCGCAATATACACTTGAAATCAACGCCAGAAGCGATTTTAGGTCCGTGTTAAACGGAGTTCGCAATATCAGAGAGGGCGTGTTGATGATATGAGGCCGCTATAGAATGGTTCCGCCTCTCTCATACACGTGTTCATCACAGAGAGCAGCGATACCGAAAGGCGTAAATACCGCAGTAAGGGGTATCACAAATCTGGATACCGTGCAGAGATAGAGCGCAGAACTTCCAGGGATTCGAAGAAGACATCCACGATCTCCGGGTCGAACTTCGAACCGGAGAGCTTCTGTATCTCGTGGAGCACATCCTCCTCAGACCAGGCGTCTTTATATACCCGGTTTGAGCGCAGGGCGTCGTACACGTCTGCCACGGCAACCACCCTGCCGAATATGGGTATTTCCTCTCCCTTCAGGGGCAGCGCTTTTCCGTCCTGCCCACGCTTCAGCGGTTTGCCGGTTCTGGTATCGACCCGGCCGGGATAACCGGTGCCGTCCCAGTTCTCATGGTGGGTGAGTGCCACGAAGGCCGATACTTCGTCAAACTCCGACTGCCTGTTGATAAAGAGCCGCGCGCCAAGGAAGGTGTGGGCCTTCATTATCTCCCTCTCTTTCGGCGTAAACCTGCCGGGTTTTTTCAGGATGATATCCGAAATCGCCACCTTTCCCACATCGTGGAGCATTGCGGCCATTCTCAGCACATCGCGCTTCTTGTTTATCTCCTCCGGAGTCATCTTTCTTCTCATCGCCCAGCGTTCATAGAGCTCGATTGAGTAGGAAGCAACCCTGTTGACATGGGGGCCTGTCTCCTTGGGGTCCCTGAGCTCGCTCATCTGAATCATTCGCAGAATCAAGGCGCGGGTAAGCTGGGCACGCTGGAGGGCCAAACTCGCCGTGCTTGCAAAATGGAGACACACAATTTCATCGTTCTTGCTGAAAGGGACAACGGTTTTTCCATGACCCTGCTTGTTGATGATCTGCAGAACACCGAGAATTTCACCCATATTCGTTTTAAGCGGAACCGTAAGGGTTGACGTCGTTTTGTACTGCGAAACTCTGTCGTAGTTCGGATTAAACTGATAGGGCGCCTTCTCCGATATCTTGTAGACATCCTGAATATTCAGAATCTCACCCGTTGCGGCGACGTATCCGGATATAGATTTTTTACTTATCTCGACCCTGAAGGTAGAGTAGATGAGTTTCTGCCCCGGAGGGAGTTTTTTACGCAGGGTTTCATTCTGGGCATAGCTGAATACGAGATCGTCGCGGTCCTTGATATATATTGTGCCCGCGTCGGCGCGTAGAATTTTACGCGCCTCGGTAAGGATTCTCTCGAGCAATATATCGAGGTCCTGAACCGTCGAAAGTTCAGTATCCAGCCGAATTATTTCTCTCAGTCGCTCAACTTCACTGGGCATATAGAAAGTTCCGTTCCTCTAATTTTATTGTAAGACAACCCTGTAGGAAAATCAATTAAACATAGCCTATGACATCCCTTATCTGTTAATATCGACACCCATACCAGATTTATCAAGTGCCTTGTAATTCACAAGGCCAAAACAGAGCTTTAATCGAACGATCTTCCGAACCGATTCCATGACCTGCTGTTTCAAAACCGGGTTCGTTTCCATCTCGGCACACAGCTCTTCAATGAACTGCATCTCATGTTCCGGCATAAGCACCATATCGCACCCCGCTCGAACAGCAGAAAGTGCAGGTGCGGGAAAGGTCCGCACCGCCTCCATATTCAGGGAATCGGTGACAACGATACCCCTGAATCCTGAAGAGCCCTTCAGTATTTTTTTAATCATACTCTCGGAGAATGTTGAAGGCAGACCCCTTGTGCTGTACATACCGCCGCCAGTAACGCCGATATGACCAACCATGACGAGTAAAACCCCTGCATCGATGATGCTCTGAAAAACCGGAATCTCGGGCGGTATGCCATTGACAAAAACCAGTTTTTTATGTGAATCCCCAATAGCTGTCCCGTGCCCGGGGAAGTGCTTTGCCGTGGCAGCCACTCCCTGCGCCTGTGTTGCCTCTATAAACGCGGCAGCCATGGATGACACCCTGTCGGGATCGGACCCGAAAGACCGGGAGCCTATTACCTGATTATTCATTGAAAAATCACACACGGGCGCGAATGTAATGTGTATACCGAGGCCTCTCAGTATACGCGCGATATCTACAGCAACATCCCTGCATTCATCGACCGAGGTCATACTTCCCGCCGGAGTAAAGCTCCTGACGCCGATGATCTTTTCAGATATGAGCGATGGTTCACCATCCACCGCAAAAAACGGATAGAGAAGTGCGTACTGTTCTGAAAGGTTTCTGTACGATATGGTAAATTTTTCAAGCTCGCCCACTGTTACACCCTGAAATACAACCCCGCCCGCAGCGTTTTTTCTTATAAGGGCCCGTACCTGCTCATTGGACCTTCCGAATTTTCCGCATGACGTCATAATCATCTGGGCGATTTTTTCTTCATTGGAAAGGCCGGACATAATCCGGTCGACAGCTGTATCCAGACCGGTGTTTTCAGAGTAGAAGTCTTTGAGGGAAAAATCGAATTGCCGTAATACGCTGCGGTCCCCGACTACCTTCGCATGAAGTACCTGCAAGGGTAAAAGCATGCCTGCTGAGAGCACAACGGCAAAAATAAGTATCGTTTTTATCATTTATCCCTATATGCCTGTTTCAAAATACAGTGAGCGGATAATGGTTTTATCCTGTGACATTTTACAAGGATGCGCCGGAAAAACTTACCGACCTAAATCATCGAGCCATCCGTTTCCTGCGCCGGGGATGGAATCCGATTTTTCAAAGTAGGGTTTCATATCAATGAGAGGTGTTTTATCAAATGCGTCGATTCTTCCGGTGGTCACCACATTCTCTGCAACGCCTTTCAGCTCCGTAATACAGAGGCCAACAGGATTCGGCCTGTGCGGCGATCTGCTCGCGAACACTCCAACGGTCTGTCCCTGCGCAGCAGGTGGTGATGCATTGAGCGAAAGACTGCCCTCCGCTCTATCCAGGTAAAAAAGAACAACCACATACCGAAATCGGTCGAGCATATGCAGGCCGTCTTTATACCGTTCATTGACAATTATCCTGCAGTCTCTCCTCTCCTCCTGCATCTGCTCCCGGGTCAAATCGGGCGTGTAGGGTGTCCGGATAATACCGATTTGATGCAGCTCGATATGTCTGTGCGCAGAGGCACCGTGCAGGTGCTCATGTTCGGCATGCATACCTGGGGCATGTATACCTGCGGCATGTATACCCGGGGCATGTATACCCGGGGCATGTGTTTCAGGGGACAGCGCTTGAGGATGCTCGACACCAGTTTTTGGGAGGCTGCGGCGGAGTTGCTCGATACGGCGTATACTCTCCGCCATTATGACTCCGATCCTTTCAAACTCCTGTGCGACATTCTTATACCCCATCTCGTGCGATCGCCGGCGCCACTTGTCGTTCTCCTGCAGATGCTCCCGGTTATGCTCGAGCCAGTAATCCAGAATCGCAGAGATCTTTTCCCTGTCACTCAGATCATCAGTCATGTGGTCCATCCATCTTCGCAAGGAGCACATAATTTTTCAGGAGGTTCACCTCTTTCATGTAGTAGCCCTTCAGCACCGTTTCTTCGCCGAACAGAGTTTTTATGTGAATTGTGTTTCGGTCGGGAGAAATCAGGGACGCGGCTTCCTGAACGACAATGGATGAATCCTCGATTTTTTCCGAGTACACTGCTGACAGACACATGGTTTTCTCCTCCTTTGGTTTTGTCTATTAAATAAATACCTGGTTCATTCGACTCAGCGGCACACCTCTTTCAGGGTTTCATGAAGCACCGTATTGAATGTCTCGACACTCTCTATATTGACCCGCTCATCTGGCGAGTGGGCGTTTTCAATAGTAGGGCCGAGCGACACAGCATCCATGTCTTTAAATCTTTTCTTGATAACCCCGCATTCGAGACCCGCATGTATTGCTCGTACCTCTGCATCCCTCCCCGTCATCCTTCTATAGACCCTCTTTACCCTGGCGAGAAGCGGGGAATCGGGGTCCGGATACCAGGCAGGGTAGCCTTCATCCTGCACACATTGAGCCGATGCCAGGTCTGCAATGGCGGCATGCATGTCAGCCATCCAATCGAGCGCACTTTCCAGAGAGCTCCGGTGGCTCGCGTGTATATGAACCTGCTGTTCCTCCATGCGCACGCTGGACAGATTCGTGGACGTTTCAACAAGGTCAGGAACCACCGCACTCATTGCAACAACCCCGTGTGGCAAGGCCATAAGCAGCCGGGTAAGCCTGCCGGCCGAATCCCGGTCGAGCTCTGTTTCGGGAACTTTGCACTCTTCACACTCGAAGCTGGCTGTCGGCTCAAGTACCCTGTACTCCTGACGAACTGCGTCACAGTACGTGTGAAGATCTTCAGTAATAGGGGTACTATCCCCGGATTGTGCGGTTATCACCGCCTGTGCTTCTCTCGGAATGGCGTTCGCCTTGTCGCCTCCTGTCAGTGAAGCGAGGCCGACCTCATAGGAGAGCTGTAAATGGTTGAGAATGCGTGCGAGAAGCTTGACGGCATTCGCCCGGCCCAGGTGTATCTCCGCCCCGGAATGCCCGCCCTTCAGCCCCCTGACTGCAATCTTCAGTGCTTTTAAGGTCCTGTCTACCGGGGCCTCTGCAACCGGAAGAAAAATATCACTGTCCTTCCCACCCGCACAGCCGATATACAGCGTTGTGCTGCTTTCCGTGTCCAGGTTGATCAGCAGCCTGCCCTGGATCAGAGTAGGATCGAGGTTGAATGCGCCGGTCAATCCTGTTTCCTCATCAACGGTAAACAGACATTCGATTTTTCCAAGTTTGGTTTCCCGATCCCCAAGGAACGCGAGCATCGCTGCAACACCGATTCCGTTATCGGCTCCGAGAGAGGTTCCGTCCGCGCGCAGCCACCCGTTATCAAGAACGAGGGCTATCGGATCATTGTCGAAATCGTGGCTGCTTTTTTCATTCTTCTCGCAAACCATGTCCACATGACTCTGAAGCACCACAACAGGTTTGTCCTCGAATCCGGGAGAGGCTTCCCTTCGTATGACGATATTGCCGGCTGCATCCTGTGTATAATCGAGCTTCATGCTTTCGGCAAACCGTCGGATATATTCGAGTATCTCTTTTTCACTCTTTGATGCGCGCGGTATCTTCGATATCTCTTCAAAATAGTGCCAGAGCCTCTCCGGCTTCAAACCCCGTGTTACCTCCCCCATTTTTCACTCCTTAAATAGTTATTGAAAGACCACCGTATAAGGGTCGCTGCAAATGCTGAATGTAAAATAGTGAAGTTTGTGCTGTAAGGAAATAGAAACTCTTTTGCCGTGTCAAAAAGGTGCGTACTACCCTGCTCTCTATTCCAGACCGCCGAACTGCAGGGTATACAGCCGGTGATACAACCCTTTTTTAGATAGAAGTACCGAATGCGTACCCTCTTCGACGACACTTCCCTTTTCGAGTACGATGATTTTATGCGCATGCTGTATTGTAGAGAGACGATGGGCAATAACAATCGAAGTCCTGCCCTTCGTAAGCCGTACTATTGCATCCTGTATCAGCCGCTCGGTTTCCGTATCGATATTAGACGTGGCCTCATCGAGAACAAGAACCGAAGGGTCGAAGTACAGCGCCCGTGCAAAGGACAAAAGCTGCCTCTCCCCGGCGGAGAATGTGGCGCCGCGTTCCATGACCGGCTCCTGTGCGCCCCCAGGAAGCCACCGAATAAACCGGTCGATATGGGTGCTCTCCGAAACCTCTCTGAACCTGCCTGCATCGTATGGATTACCGAGAATGATATTATCCCTGACCGAACGTGAGAAGAGAAAAACGTCCTGCATGACAGGAATGATATTTTTTCTAACATCCGAAAAGGAGGTGCCCTCAATATCGACGCCGTCAACGAGAACGGTTCCCCTCTGCGCCCGGTAAAACCTTGAAAGGAGGCTGATAATCGTCGTTTTTCCTGCGCCTGTTTCGCCGACAATCGCCAGTGTCTGCCTCGGGCTGACCGAAAAAGATACATCACGAAGCACCCACTCGCCGGGGCTATAGGCAAACCATACATGTCTGAATTCGATCCGTCCCCTGAATCTACTCGACTCTGCCGCTGCCTCGTGCGGAGATGTATCGGCGGCGACATGCCCCTTTTTAAGAGCAGCGTATCCCCTGCCCGTATCCTCAATTAAACCGGACTGCCCGGGAGCATCACCCGCCTCTGTCACCTTATCTCCATGCGGCCTCCCCTCAGGTTTATCCACCTCCTTCATCGCATCCGCCTGGAATACCGACAGTATCTTCTCTCCGGCGGCGGTAGCGCTCTGCATTATGTCGAATTTCTCCGAGAGGTCCTGAACCGGATGAAAAAAACGCTCAATATAGGCAATGAACATAACGAGCAGACCGAAGGAAATACGGTCCTGAACGATGCCCCTCGCGCCGAAATAGATGACCGCCGCAATTGCGAACCAGCGCATTAAACCGATGATCGGCCTGAAAACGGCATTGATATAGAGCTGTCTCAACTGCGCGGTATACACATCCGTGTTGATACCCAGGAATTTTTTAAAGTTCCTCGATTCCCTGACGAATATCTGAACTATTCGTATTCCCGTGATGGTTTCATTGAGAAAGCTGTTTAAATCACCGATCTTCGTCCTGATTATACGGTAGGCGTTTCTCACCTGTACACGGAAAAGAATCGTGCACAGTACAAGAAAGGGAAAGGTAATTGAAACAACGAGCGCAAGTGAGATGCTCGTCATATACATGACAACGATAATGCCTGCCATCATCAGGATATCCTGAAAAAAGGTGATGAGAACCGAAGAAAAGAGCTCGTTCAGCCTCTCGATATCGTTCGTGACGCGATTAACGAGCCGGCCTATCGGATTCTTTTCAAAGTAGGATAATTCGAGAGAGAGTATGTGCGTAAAGAGATCGCTCCGCAGGTCCCGCATGGCGTGCTGTGAAAGCCGCATGAGAAGAAGTATCTGAATATAGGAAGACACAAACTGTACGAGCAGAACAGCAATGATGATGAGCACAAACCTGACAATACCTCGGATATCCTCTTTCCGGAGACTCACAATCTCCTGGACCGAAAAACGGTGCATATCAGCCGGTTTGAACAGGTACCGGGAGCCTGTAAAGGCACGCGCATCACCCGCCTGCACCATCCCTTTTATTTTATCCCTGAGTTCCCGGCCGATATCGGCCGGGTGAACCAGAATATAGGTGCTATCCGACAGCACCCCATCCGCATCTAACTGTTTCAGCTCCCGTTCAGAAAAGTATTTCAGGTCTGCCTGAAACAAAAAAACATGCGCATCGTCCAGCGCTACCGACCTCTTCAACCGCTTGAGGAAAAAATCCTTTTCTTCAAGTAGAGACAGTTTGCCAAGGTCTACGACCTTGCCCTGCTTGAAAACGAAACGATCGACAATAGTTTTGAAAAAGAAGGGCACGGCAAGATTTGCGCCCGTGATGAACAACACGAACACGAGGGCGGTAAAGAGGTATTTCTTATAGGCAAAGATATATTTGAATACGAGGCTGAATACATCCCTGCTGTACAACCTCCCGTTTTTCTCATCCTCTTCTTGATAGTACTCCACCACTGCACTCCTTTTCAACGCTGCCCGGGCAGTTCTTCTTCAAGCTTCTGCAGCTCATAGAGCCTTCGGTAATATCCATCGAGCCGAAGCAGCTCGCTATGCGAACCGTGCTCGACGATTCTGCCGTCATCGAGTATGATGATTCTGTCGCATTCCTGCACCGTGGAAACCCGATGAGATATGACGATGCACGTATGTCCCCCCAGTACCGCCTTTATATTCTCGAGCACAACCTTCTCCGTTGCCGCATCAACCGAGGACAGTGCATCATCGAGAATCAAGATATCGGGCTGTTTGATCAAGGCCCGCGCAATGGAAATGCGCTGCTTCTGTCCTCCGGAGAGGGTTACCCCCCGCTCGCCGACGAGTGTTTCGTACCCGTCGTGAAATTCCCCTATCTCTCCATCGATGGCCACCAATTGCGCGAACCGCTTGATGTCGGAAAAAACACGCGCATCCTCATCAACGCCGAATGCTATATTATTTCGAATAGTATCTGAAAAGAGAAAAGGATCCTGCGGTACATAGCCGATACAGCCGCGAAGCACCCTGAGAGGAATTTGATGGATTTCATGTCCATCGATAGAAATTCGCCCCTCGGGTATCGGAAACAGGCGGAAGAGAAGAGAAATAAGGGTTGATTTTCCGGAACCCGGTTTCCCCATAATCCCTAAAGAAGTACCCGCAGGCACATGCAGCGTAATACCGCTGAGCACGTTCCGTCTCTCTGCACTGTAACTGAAGGTCAAATCTCTTATATCTATCTCTCCATAGATCTTTGCTACTCCCGTGTCGACTGTTTTTGATTCAACCACATCGGACATTGCATCCATGAGCTCAAGTATTCTTTTCGACGAGGCAATGCCCCTCTGAAGCAGGGTAAACACCCACCCGATGGCTATCACAGGCCAGATGAGCAGTCCGAGATACATGCTGGAAGAGATGAGCTCGCCGAATGAGAGTGTTCCGGTTATCACGGTTTTACCGCCGACCAGGTACAGTATAGTCATCGAGAGATTCGCAAACAGAGCGACAGCGGGGAAGAAGAATCCCCATATCCGTATGAGCTGTATATTTCTATCGACGTATTCGTCACAGGTTGCCTCAAACTTCTCTTTTTCACACCGTTCCTGCACGAATCCCTTTACCACACGAATGCCCGAAAACGACTCCTGGGCATAGGTGGAAATATTCCCGAAAGACTCCTGAACGGCCTTGAATCTCGTCTGTATCATGGGACCGAATTTGGTAATCATGAATATGATAAAGGGAAGCGGCATTACGGCAAAAAATGCAAGCCGGGTATTTGTGGAAAAAAGAAAAACGAGAGAGAGTGTTCCCATAAAGAGTGCATCAGTTATCGCGAGAAACGACGGCCCCGTTGCCATTCGTATCGCGTTTACATCGTTTACCATGAGCGCCATAAGATTGCCCGTCTGTGTTCTGTTAAAAAAGGAGAAGCTGAGGCTCTGCAGATGTGAGAACATATCCTCACGAACCTCCCGCTCAATCCTTCTGGAAGCTCCCATGATGAACACCCGCCAGAAGAAACGAAGCACAACCATACCGAGCGCAAGTGAGAGGATAATAAAGGTTTTTTGCGCGACAACCTGATTGGAGAAGGACGAAGAACCGAGCACATCCACGGTTCTCTGGATTATTCGCGGGATGATAATCTGTATCAGGTCGACACCCATAAGAAGGAGAATGCCAGCGGCAACCCCCGGTATATGCCTTTTGATGTAGGATAGAAGAAACCGAAGTGCCTGCCTGTTTCCCGCAGTTTTTTGATTCTTTTCAGCACGCTGCAACTATTTTCCCCATTTTATTGATAAAAGTCGCTTCTACGTTCCTTTAAAAAAGCTATCTTTGATACTCGGCCGCGAAGTGGCTTGCACCACTCCCGCGCGGGCATATTTCCCCCTGCCCCTGGCGGAGCGCATTCACACGCATCACAGTATCAGGTACAATACTGTTTTTATACAGTACAGGGTATTAAAATAGAAACCAAATGCATGATCGGTCACGTAAAATCAGCATTTCAACACCCGTTTTACCTCCGACGATCGAGGTGCTTGTTTTCCACCGAATATTTCGAAAAATATGGATCTTTATTTGTACGTGACTCTGCACGTTATGATTACATTAGAGTAAAATCCATGTGGCAGGTGCGGATGGAAACGAAGAAGGTACTGTTCATAGGCAGCATGCATTTTTTTATTGATTCCTACATGGGATTCTTCGCGATCTATCTGGTGATCGCAAAACTCGATCCGATAAAATCCGCACTTATTGCAACAACAACAATCTTCGTCGGAAACATTCTTCAGCCTTTTTTTGGATATGCAGCCGACAAAATACGCGGAAAACTCCCCGTTTTCATCGGACTCTTCATCACGCCGGTTGCCATGTCCCTTCTTGGCACCACCCGGTCATACTCCCTTCTCTTCACTCTGGTTCTGCTCGGGCAGATAGGAAGTTCGTTCTTTCATCCTGCAGGCGCGAATATCGCAGGCGCCGCCGGGACAAAGAGCAGGGACAAAAGCTTTGCAATTTTTTCCACAATAGGAACCGTCGGCTACTCATTATCACAGCCGATCTTTTCGGCATTTACCGGCACGTTCGGAATTTCCCGCTCATTTTATCTGGCAGCACCCACCGTGTGCCTTGCATTCCTCTACCTCGTATTCAGTAATACCGGAATTCACGGGCCCGAAAAAGAGCTCAATTTCGGCGAGTTCAGAAATATTCTGCAAAAACGGCTCTGGCCGATACTCCTGCTGTTCTTCATCATGGTTTTCCGGTCCGCGTTTATCATAGCGGTCGTCACTTTTCTGGCAAAAGTATTCGACGACTGGGGCTTCTCCCGGGCCGTGTACAGCATTGCTACGCCCATTTTCATGCTTTCGGGTGCAGGCGGGATTCTCCTGGCGGGACATCTGACACATAGGATACGGCCGCGTAAACTGATGGTCTTCACGCTGACCCTGTTTCTCCCCTTTTTCGTGCTGTTTCTCCTCTGTGGAAAGCACGGCGCTATCGGGTATGCACTCATTCTGCTCGCAATAAGCGGCTTTATCATACACGGCGGTCATGCGGCAAATGTGGTTATGGGGCACAGGATAGCGCCCGAGATGACATCGACTATAAGCGGTATACTCATGGGCTTTGCATGGGCAGTCTCGAGCTTCGGACCGACGGTCGCAGCCGTTACCGGGGGAAGCATACGCGGTTTTTCCGGTATTGCTTCGGGATTCCTGATTTTATCCATATTTCCCATACTCGCGGCGGTGCTCTCACTCCTGCTTCCGTCTGAAGTGGATGGATCCTTCTGAAGAGGATAGGTAAGTCAGCTTTCAATCTTAAAAAGTATAAACCGATAAATGCCTGATGGTGCACTTGACTTCTAAGTAACTTCTCGCGAATTTACTTCTAGATACTCGGTCACGAAATGATACATCCTGTCAAGGATACATCCTGT
>CAYSRJ010000010.1:0-57300 GCA_964433545.1 uncultured Spirochaetota bacterium
GGGAAAGAGTGCTCACCCTTTCCCCATTTAAGTATCCTAGTTAAAGTATCTTACAGCACGTTCGCGAACTCGCCCTTGAGGGGCCTGGTATGGATACCGCATTCGCCGCCGCATTTGCTTGTGCCGATCCATCTGCCGGCCCGCTCGTTTTCATCGGTTGAAATATTGGTGCACGGAGAACAACCGAGTGATCGGTAACCCTCTGCGTAGAGAGGGTTGACCTTCACATTGTTGAGCGCAAGAAACTGCCAGACTTCCCGTTCTTTCCATATGAGAATGGGGTTGAGCTTTATCAAACCTTCATCGCGTTCTTCGACTTCCCTGTAATCGGTTCTGGTTCTCCCCTCGGTGCACCGCAGGCCCGTTACCCAGCAGGTTACGTCCATTTCTTCAATTGCCCGGCGGGTGGGCAGGACCTTGAGAATGTTGCAGCAGCGGTCCGGGTCGTATTCATAGAGCTGTTCAGGTATATCCTCGTCGTTTTTATATATCTTCAGTTCAGGATACTGTTCCACGGTTTCATACATGAACCGAACTGTTTCTACGGGTTTGAAGCGTGTTGTAACGATGAACCCCCTGATATCCGGGCTTACCATCTTTGCGAGAGCCCAGGCGCACACGGAATCCTTGCCGAGGCTGTTTGCCACAACAAGTCCGTCGCCATACTTTTCATACGCTTCCTCGATAAGAGTGAGCGACCGTTCTACCTTCTCTTTGTACGTCAGGCTGTCGACAAGCTCTTTAAGGTTGTCGTTATTTTCCAGAAGTCTCATTATCTCCTCCATTATCAGTGGTGTTTATTGACGCAGAGTATAGTACAGGTGTTTTGAATAGGGAAATAAATATGTCTTATGGAGGATGGTTTGTATTACATTTTATTATGGATGGATAGTTTGGGTGATTCGTAGTAGTGGGAGGTGTATATACATTTTTATGGGTGACTGTTAACGGTACCTGATGTATAAAGGGAGTGCTGAATGTTTGTGCGAACTGTAGCAGGAGACAGGAGTGTGAAAGTGCTCGGATTTGCTCACTGTCACGAGCATTTATTCGTGTTTCCGACTGATGGCGTTTCACTGCCGCAAAGATTGATTGCAGATGACTTTACAAAGTCAAAGGAGGAAGTGGGAAGGTTTCAAGCCGCAGGGGGGGGTGCGCTGGTTGATGCCCAGCCGTTTGCTGCGGGAAGAAATGCAAAACTGCTTTTACGGCTTTCAGAAGAAACAGGGGTGCACATCATTGCATCGACCGGGCTTCATAAAAAGATGTTCTATTCCGATGGGTTCTGGTCCGAGCGTACCGGGAAACGGGTTCTAACAGACCTTTTTATTTCAGAAATTGATGGAGGGATGTACGAGTATGATTTTTCAAACCCCTTCTGCAAGCGCTGTGGTGTGAAAGCGGGGATCATCAAGATTGCGGCAGAGGCCGAGGGGCTTACCGGTTATTACAGAAACATATTCGATGCGGCAATCGAGGCGCACAGGGAAACAGGAGCGCCTATCATGACTCATACGGAGCTTTCCCAGGCGGGGAAAGAACAGGCTGAATATCTGATTGCAGGCGGTGTTCCGGCAGAATGTATTATCATCAGCCACATGGACAGGGTGATCGATTTCGATAAAAACATCGAGCTTGCCCGTATGGGAGTGTTTCTTGAGTATGATACCATTACACGGTTCAAGTATCACCCCGATAGCGAGGAGATCGAACTGATAGGGCGAATGGTTGAAGAAGGTTTTACAGGACAACTTCTTCTTGGAATGGATACAACGAGGGACCGTATGCTTTCCTACGGCGGCAGTTTCGGGCTCGAGTATATACGGCGCAGGTTTATTCCGGCATTGAAAGAATACGGGATATCTGAAGAAGATATTAAAAAATTAGTGGTTGAAAATCCGCAGAAGGCACTGTCGTTTAGTTGAAGTGCCGGTTGAACCGGATTATAGTTTGCTTCGGCGGTGTCCGGACCGGGTGTCCGGACCGGGTGCCCGGACCGATTGAATATTTAAACACGAGTTGAGTTATGCTTCAAAAACTTGCAAGGCCGACTTTTTACTTCATCGGTGTGGATACGAGAAAGTCGGAGATAATGAAACTTTTCCCTCTCTGGATCAAGGAGCTTGGCCTTCCCGATACAGACATCAGGGGGTACGATATACAACCGCACGGTCGGCCGGATAAGTACAGGGCGATCGTAAAACATATAAAGGAAGATCCCAATGTGCTCGGGGCCCTGGTTACCACGCACAAGATCGATATCGTTCGTGCGGCGGGTGATCTTTTCGACTATTTCGATGAGTATGCCCGGCTTTTCGGAGAGGTGTCGAGCATCTCGAAAAGAGGAGGGGCATTGCGCGGCCATGCAAAAGACCCGATTACAGTCGGCCTCGCCCTCGAAGCATTTATCCCGAAAAATTATTGGAAAGACAACATAAATGTGCATGTGTTCATTATTGGCGCAGGCGGAAGTGGAATCGCTTTGAGCTCCTACCTGATGAGGCAGGATCATGGTGAAAACATACCCTCAAAAATAGTAATCTCGAACAGAAGCAGTGGAGGCCTCGAGCACTGTATGTACGTGCATGAGAAGCTTCCTGCTGTGACCGTGCTCGAATACGTGCAGGCAGGTGTCGGCAGGACCAACGATGACTTGGTGGAAAGTCTTCCTGAAGGGTCTCTGATAGTCAATGCCACCGGTATGGGGAAGGACGTGCCCGGGTCGCCGATTGACGATGAAACCTTTTTTCCGAAAAAAAGCTTTGTCTGGGATTTCAACAAGAGGGGGAGCCTTGAATTTTTACATCAGGCATGCCGGCAGCAGCACGAGCGAAACCTCACAGTTATCGACGGCTGGACCTACTTCATACATGGCTGGGTCCAGGTGATGGCTGAGGTGTTTGCATTTGATATTTCACCTTCTGATGTCGAAAAACTGACCGGAATAGCAAAGTCATTTCAGTAACATTCTGAGGGAAATACTGTTTCAGCTTATCGATTGTAACGTCAAACCAATTCGCAATTGTTTATTGTTTCTCAAGAACTGTTTTCAGATTTTTTTACAATTCAAAGTAATTCCGCATCAAGCGGTATGTTCTCCAAGCGGTGTGTTCTTCACGAAATGTAAACATTGGTTATATTGAGATTTTACGGTAATGAGCCTTTTTATGAAACCGGTATGGTCGAACGAATAATTGCTCGCTCAGGGAGGAGAATGGCACTCAACAGGCCATTACGCCCCCCTGTTGTATCGATGAGTATTCGCTTTTTCGACATAACAACCTGGGGAAAACGTACATGCCCTGAGATAACGGTGACGGGGCAATCGTGGGGAAGCTTGATGTTCACGAGGCTCTGTTTATGAATCCATGGCTGACCGGGATTAGTGTCCCTTTTTTTCAGTTTTTCCAGTTGACATTGAAAGGGTTCATCCGGAAGAAGCCCTGCATGTACGATAAGGTGGCCGTCGGCTTCAACGCACCATGGCAGGGACATAAGAAAACCAACATGCTCTTCAGGTATGTTTTTTTTCAGTGCTGATAGATCATCGGGCTCTACACCGTATGATATGAATGTCGGCTCCGGGCTGTACTCCTCCACATAGGGGACGGCGTACTGCCGTTTCATCTCTTCCCCCATCAATCCGAGGGCACTGAGAAGCACGAACTCGTGGTTTCCCATAATACAGGTTGTCCTTCCTCTGTTTTTAATGAGATTGATAACAAGCTCTACCGCTTCCCTGGGATTGGGCCCTCTATCGATAAGATCACCAATAAATACAAGCCATCGATTGTCAAAATTCTCCGTTTCTTTTTTTAAATTTTCAAGAAGGCTGTAAAGGGGTGCCATATGGCCGTGAACATCCCCGATAACAATGAACGGACCTTCTATTTTTCCAGTACAGAATTTTTTCCTCATCACCCTTTAAAACCGTTTATAGTTTCGCAATTTTAACACTACAATAATGGGCGGTTCATCCTTCTGTCAAGGCAAACGGAGATTGAGGTTCACTATGAAATTGTAAAATTATAGTTCGTTTAGGGTCCACTTTTTAACTTTGAATTCAACGAAAATGGGTCATTTTTAAAATTTAAATGACAAAGTAAAGAAATACCTTGAGAAAAAAGCAGGTGGATGGTAAGAATAGGAAGGTTTATGTAGTTGAATTGGGGTCAGAAAATGTTCAAGACGAGAATAGTCTTTTTCGGAACCAGGGGTCAGGAGTTAACGAGCTGTCATCTCGCAAAACTCGTGGAGAACGGCGCGAACCTTGTGGGGTTTGTAGAGGCACCTCCGGGGAGTATTTCCACCGTGCACACCGAAAAAGACCCATATGAAGGAATTAATGAAGTTGCGACACGTTTTGATAAACCACTACTCTGTCCGCAGAGTCCCAGGGAGCCTGCATTTATTACAGGCCTGAAAGAAATGAAGCCGGATGTTTTCATTATTATTTGTTACCAGTTTTATCTTCCCGCAGAGGTGCTCGCTATTCCGGCCCTTGGAGCGATCAACTTTCATACATCCCTGCTGCCGCGACACGCCGGAATGCATCCGGGCTTCTGGACCATTTTCTACGGTGACCGTGAGACTGGAATGGTGGTTCACTTTCTTGATGAAGGGATTGACACCGGTGATATTATTTATGAAACGAGGGTCCCCGTAAAGCCGGGAGACATGATCAACGAGTTGTACCACCGAGTCTGGAATACGAGCATGCCGCTTATTGGAAGGCTCCTGGCGGATCTCGATGCCTGCACACTCCCGAGAAAACCGCAGGACATCTCAAAATATTTCTACAACTACGAGATCACCGAAAAGGATTTTGAGCTTGATTTCAGACAAACGGCTGAAGTTCTGTACGGAAGGGTTTTAATGCGCCCGGGCAAGTTCTATTTCATATATCATGAAACTAAATATTTTATCCAGAGATGTTTGGTTGTAAAAGAGCATGTGCATTCACGTAAGTTTTCAACCGGTATTCCCTATGCGGTCAACGGGAAGCTTGTATTTGTGACTCCAAAAGAGTTCCTGCAGCTTGATGAGCTTAAAGTAGATGGGGAGAATATCGATCCGCTCTCGATCCTGTAAACAAACATAATTAAGAGAAAGGAGGATTTTATGATCGTTAAAAGGTTTACGAAGGAGGAGGTGCTCGGCAGGCTTCGTAAAAAGATTGCAGACAGTAAACCGGTATTCGTTGCAGCATGTGGAACAGGCCTGGTTGCAAAATGCCTCGAAAAGGCGGGCGCCGATTTTATCGTAACATTTTCCGGTGCCAGGCTTAGGAACAACGGCTGGGGAACGATGTCGCAATGGTGGCCGATCCTGGATTCCAATCAGCAGGTCATGGATAACACAGCGCACGATATTATTACCTCATTGAAGGGGCAGGCTGCTGTTCTTACCTGCGTGCAGGCAAACGACCCTCTGCGCGATATGTATATGGTTCTCGATTATTTGAAAAGAGTCGGCGTTATCGGTATCTCACATGTCGGTCCGTCGATCGGGTATTATGAAAAGGAAAGTCTTATGTACAGGGTTCTAACCCAGGCGGGAATTACCCTCGAAAATGAGATCGAAATGCTGAAACTGGCTAAGGAGATGGGTTTTATTACCTTCGGTATGCCTTTTGACCTGAAGGATGCTGAAAAGATCATGAAAGGTGCAATGCCGGATGCGTTTTGTTTTCATGCGGGGACGACCAAAGGGGGGCTGATGGGGTTTGATACACCATATACGATAGAGGAGACCGCACAGAGGACAGAAGAGGCCAACCAGGTGGCGCTCAAGATCAAACCGGATGTTCTGATTCTTGCACATGGGGCAGCTCTGGAGACACCGGAGGATGGCCAGTATATTTTAGATCATACTTCCTGCCATGGCATCTGGACCGGCTCAGCAACCGAGCGCATTCCCATTGAACGGGCAATACTGGAAACGGCCGGTCAGTTTGCCAATCTAACATTGAAACAAAGTTAATGTTGGAGAGAGAAAAGGCGAAATAATGGAGCAGGAGCTTCACTATATATCTTGATTGGTAACTATTCAGCTGTATTTTATAATAGGAGAGTGTAATGAATAAAACAATTGCAATACTGGCAACACTCGATACCAAAGGCCCGGAGGGTAACTATCTCCGCGAACAGATTCAGGAATGCGGTGACAGTGCGTTGCTCATGGATACCGGTGTCGTGGGAAAGCCTGCGGTAAAAGCGGATATTACCCGGGAAGAAATCGCCGAGGCAGGGGGCACACCCCTTTCCGAGCTTCTCAAAGATCCAACGCAGGACAAGGCGCATCCGGTGATGTCGGCAGGGGCTTCTTCGATATTGAAGAAGCTCCTCGAACAGGACAAGGTACACGGTGTCGTGAGCCTGGGCGGGACCCAGGGAACATCACTCGGCACGGGAGTAATGCAGACTCTGCCCTACGGGTTTCCGAAAGTCATGGTATCCACTGTGGCATCTGGAAACGTTTCATCCTTTGTTGATATCAAGGATATTACCATGATGTTTTCAGTCGGTGATATCCTCGGCCTTAATCCAGTGATGTGCAAGATCCTGGCAAACGCAGCCGGCGCAGTAAGCGGCATGGCAAACGTGAAGGTAAAGATTGAAAATAAAATCGGAGACAGGCCGCTTATCGGCATGACCAATATTGGTCTGGCCACAAGGGGAACGATCAAGGCGCTTGAGCTGTTCAAACAAAAGGGCTATGATGTTATTGTCTTTCACGCAGTCGGCTCCGGCGGTCGCGCCATGGAGCAGATGATGAAGGACGGCATCATCGGGGCGGTACTAGATTATGCCCTTGTCGAAATCCCCAACGAGATATACGGTGGCCTCAATGCTGGAGGGCCCGACCGTTTGAAAACAGCAGGTCAATTAGGTATACCACAGGTGGTTTGCCCGGCGGGAGTTGAGCATATAGGGTTGATCCTCAGTGAACCGCACAAGGGCCCGAAGGAGCACCTGCACCGTAAGTACTACTACCACAGCCCGATCATATTCGTATATCGACTTGATAAAGACGAGATGCTTGTTACCGCAAAGGAGGTGGTCGATCGGCTGAAGTACACGAAAGACGAGTCTATTTTCATGATACCAAAAAAGGGTTTCGACCGCTCCTGCTATGAGGGCGCTCCGCTCTACGATCCTGAAGGAGATAAGGCGTTTATCAACTATTTGAAGGAAAATCTTCCAAAAAACTTCAGGATCATAGAGCTTGATTGTAAAATCGAAGATTCTGAGTTTGTAGAGGAAGCAGTGAACAACCTGATATCTTTAATCGAGAAGCGAAAGAAAAAATGAGGTACCCGAAATTAGGGGCGCTCCGGGGAGGACATTCAGAGGGCAGTTTTATGAGAGGATCTGGATACTATGAATAAACGCGAAGAATTCATCGTTACATACCACCTGTCGTTTCAACTTGAATCTGTCGAACGGTCGGTTGAGTTGCTGTTAGCGGAAATGACGAGCGGTATTCAGTACTACTCGAAAAGGGACGGTGTACAGATGGACCGGGTTCAGGATACGTTGCCCTTTGTCGATGAATCAGTAATGGGAGAGGTGCGTACTCTCGAGCAGATCGATGAAGATACCTATTCGGTGAAGTTTGCCTTTCCAGTTGAAAATCTCGATGCGAAGCTCGGTGGTATCACCAATCTCTGGCCTATGGTCGCCGGGGAGGTTTTCAACTTTCATTTTATAAAGAGCGCTGCCCTTATAGGCCTCGATCTTCCTGATTCCTTTCAAAAGTACTATAGGGGGCCGGGATTCGGTATTGAAGGGGTGCGGGACCTGGTGGGGGTTGAAAAGGGACCTGTCTTCGGGTCGATAATCAAACCGAACCTCGGCCTTGATCCGGCACAATCTGCGCGAACCGTCTCCATTCTGGCAGAAGCGGGGTTTAACTTCATCAAGGATGATGAGATATGTGTAAATCCTTCACTCTGCCCTCTGAAAGAGCGCGTGCTGTCCATAGCAGGAACACTGAACGAGTACAGGCAGAAATCCGGAAGGAATGTATTGTACGCGGCAAACGTGACCTCTGACTTTTCGGTTCTGGGCAAAGCTGCGGAGATTGTGGTAACGGCAGGCGCAGGCGGGTTGATGATCGACCCCTTCTGTACAGGGATGTCTGCTATGGATTATCTGAGGAGAAACTTCGACTTACCTATCTACGCGCACAGGGTCGGGTACGGCCTCTTCTGCTCGGGCACGAACTTCAGCATCGGATACGATGTATTCACAGCACTGTTCAGGATGCTCGGCGCGGATTTTTCTCATGTCGGGGGTATCTGGGGGAAGTCGGAGGCTTCCCGGAGGAAGACTACCTCATATGTTGAGATTCTCAGAAAGAAATCAGTTCACAAACGGACGTGGCCCGTTGTTACAGGGATAAGTCTCGAGAACATGGCTGACTACTATGATTTTTACGGAGACGACACACTATTTATGGACCATATCGACATCTACAGGGATGCTGAGAGCGCGAAGAATAAACTGCAGTCTTTGAAAGAGAAACTGGCTGCGCCTCAATAAGGGGAGGGATCAATGAATGATACTACTGGCGACGGCGACCCTTCTTCGAAATCGGGGGATCCACGTGGCCCACGTACCCTGAAGGGCACAGGTACCCCACGCAAAATGATGGCGGCGGTCCTGCATGCTCCTGGAGATCTGCGGTATGAGAAATGGAACATACCGGAAATCGGAGTCGGGGATGTTCTTCTCCGGATAAGAGCCGCCGGAAACTGCGGGTCGGACATTCACCGAATTATGGTTGATGGAACCTACCATTTTCCCTGTATTCCGGGGCACGAATTTTCAGGGGAAATCGCCGAGGCAGGAAGTGATGTCCAGGAATACACTGTCGGTGACAGGGTGACTGCAGCTCCTCTTATTCCATGCATGAAATGCGAGTGGTGCCTGCAGGGCCAGTACAACCTCTGCGAGGACTACGACTATGTCGGTTCGAGGTCGGACGGAGCCTTTGCCGAGTATATGAAGATTCCGGCGGCAAACGTGATAAAGCTTCCCGATAACGTAGATTTTGAAGAAGGCGCCATGACCGATCCGGCAGCGGTCGCCCTTCACGCAATTCGAAGGGCTGGAGGAATTAAAACGGGAGAAACCGTAGCAGTGCTGGGAGCAGGACCGATCGGAATGCTCGCCTGCCAGTGGGCGGGGATAATGGGCGCCAAGAAGGTAATAGCGGCTGATATCGTTGATGACAAGCTGCGTGTTATGGAAGAGCTCTGTGTCGATGTGGTTATCAACGCCCGTGAAAACGGCGTGGTAGAGAGAATAATGGATGAGACAGGGGGTATGGGAGCAGATCTGCTCATCGAAACGGCGGGTTCTGTTGAAACCCACCGCCAGACACTGCTTGCAGCCAGAAAAAGAGGGAGGATTGTTCACATCGGCAGGGCGTATACCGATGTGTTGCTGCCTGATGAAATATTTACCAAAATATTTCGACGGGAGCTGAACGTCTACGGTGCAGTCAACTCGAATTTCTCGCCCTATGACAACGAATGGAAAACGGTGCTGGGGTATATCTCTTCCGGGAAACTCAGAATGAAGCCGCTTATTTCTCACCGGCTGCCGCTTGCCGATATTTCAAATACATTCAGGAAGATGTACAAAAAAGAAATAGTGTATAATAAGATCATCTTCTCTCCATGATAGAGCGGTCCTTCGGCAGTGTCCCTGCAGGACCTGCAGGAGAGATCAGCAGGGAGGTAAAGAATGCAGGCCGCGGTCTTGACAGATATACAGAAGGTTGAGATAAAAAATGTCCCCGAACCCAGTATGCCGGAAGGCGGTCTCCTCATCGAGGTTGCTACGTGCGCTATTTGCGGGACCGATGTCAAGATGTACCGGCACGGGTATGCAGCTGTCCGGCTGCCGCTCATTCCCGGGCATGAGCTGGCTGGAACAATCGTTCAATCCGGCGCGGATGAAGCGGGGTATACGGTCGGAAATCGGGTGACGATCAATCCCAATATACCATGCGGTGTATGTTACTACTGCAGGCGCGGTCTTCAGACAGCATGTGATAATTTAAATATTACCGGTGTGCACAGAAACGGTGGTTTTGCCCGTTTAGTAACGATCCCCGCTCGGGCTGTAGAACAGGGTTGTGTCTTTCATATCCCGGAAAACGTTACCTTTGAAGAGGCTGCACTTATCGATCCGGCTTCATGCGCGGTGAATGCAGCGGAACTTTCCGGTGTGAAGCCGGGCGACACGGTTGCGGTCATAGGAGCGGGCCCGGCCGGCTGCCTTAATGTTGAGGTGTGCAAGGCAGTCGGCGCCTCGAAAATTGTTCTTATTCAGCGTTCCCCTCAAAGGCTGGAAAATGCCGGATTTACCGGCGCAGACGTATATGTGAACTCCTCTCTGGAAGATCCGGTCGAAAGGATCCTTGCTGAAACGGGGGGAAGGGGTGCTGATGCAGTGATTGTTGCCTGTGCCTCAAGAGAAGCCCAGGAAGAGGCAGTAAGAATGGTGGCGAAAAGGGGGAACGTCAATTACTTCGGCGGTTTAGCAAAGACGGACAAAGAAGGTACGGCAAGCCCTTTTATACAGTTCGATTCGAATCTTATTCACTACAAGGAGTCAAGCATCACGGGTACACACGGCGGATCGAATCGTCACTGTGAGCTTGCTCTTAATATGATCTCTTCCGGCAGAATAAGAGCCAAGGAGTATATCAGCTTCCGATTCAACCTTTCTCATTTTCAGGAGGCCTTGAAAACGGCTGAGGATAAAAAAGGCCTCAAGGTGTTTGTCAATCCGGATTCCTTCTAGTATCATTATACTCTAATTACAGCGGTTCCCAAAGGGCCGGCCGGCTGAACAGTCCTGAGGAGTAAGAGAGCAGCCGTATGAGAGTGCTACTTGTTCGACACGGACATACAGACTGGAACGAGGAGGGAGTGTTCAGGGGGAGGATCGATATAGAGTTGAATCCTAAAGGCAGAAAGCAGGCGGACATCATAGGGAGAAGGTTGCAAAAAGTGCGCCTTGACGCGGTATATTCGAGCCCCCTTTCACGTGCGGTCGAAACTGCAGTACGAATCGCTTCGTTCCACAGCAAGGAAGTGCAGCTCTGTGGTGAGCTTATCGATATTGATTTTGGTAGGTGGCAGGGGTTGAAACTGGCGGATGTCCGAACAGGGTATCCTGAGGTGTACCGGGTTTGGGAGACTGCCCCACAAAAGGTGAGAATACCGGAGGCTGAAACACTTAAAGAGGTGCGTGTACGTCTTTTGGCCGGACTGAAAAAAATCTTTCATATCCATCCCGACGGCACTGTCGTGCTCGTATCTCACGGATTGACGAATAAAGTGCTCATATGCGCCATACTCGGCCTGGATAATTCTCATTTCTGGAAGGTGAAGCAGGATA
Organism: uncultured Spirochaetota bacterium; assembly: GCA_964433545.1. Taxonomy (GTDB): domain Bacteria; phylum Spirochaetota; class B62-G9; order B62-G9; family DRHN01; genus CAYSRJ01. Next base: position 11,421 of record CAYSRJ010000010.1, read on the forward strand.
ACGGTGCAATCAATATTTTTAAATATACCGAACACGGCTCGAAGCTTTTTTTAATGAACGACATCTCTCATCTGCGAACAATTGATGAAGTGGTGGAAAGCATGGAGTATTTAGAAAACCCTCTCGGGTGAGGATCGGTTAATACTGCTGCTGTGAAGCGGCATTCTTCGGACGCAAAACGTCCTGCTGATTAATTTTTGCAGGGTTGCCGGTATGCACCTGAGCGGACATCATGGATCAAGCGGAGGATGGAATATATGGCGGAGATACATCTTGGAGTAAACAACTGCTTTGCGATAGGACGGTTTCCGGAACCTGAGGAGTGGCTTCGGGTTGTAAAAGATGAGCTTGGACTGGAGCACGTACAGTTTTCATTCGATCTTCTTGATCCAGTAATTATCGAGGATGAGATTTTTACGAGCAAGTGCCGGTATATTAAAAAGCTCGCGGATGAGATGGGCGTTTCTATCGATACCGGGACAACCGGCGAAGTCGTTCACAAATTCAACTTTCTCATGGACCCTGATCCTGCGCTGCGGCGCTGCTATGTCCGCTGGTATGAGAAGATGATACGGGCAGGCAGCCTGCTCGGTGTCGAGGGTTCCGGGGTGTACATGGGGACGTTGAGCCGAAAAGATCAGAAAAACCTCGAAAGACGGGAGTATATCACCGATGTTCTGATTGAGGAGATCGTGCATCTTACCTCAGTATCCGAAGAAGTCGGGCAGAAGTACTTTCTCTGGGAACCGATGTCGATTCCGCGTGAGTTTCCCTGCACAATAGACGGGACAAAAGAGATACTGGAACGCGCCAACCGCAATTCACATGTTCCGGTAGGACTGTGCCTCGATGTCGGCCATGGATACATCCGCTCGGGTGACCCGCGTGACAGCGATTGCTATTCGTGGCTTCGCGAGCTCGCCCATCTCTCTCCCACAATCCATATGCAGCAGACGGACGGCAAGGGAAGCAGACACTGGCCCTTTACCGAAGAGTACAACAGGATAGGTATTGTGGTACCTGAAAAAGTTTTTGAATCCATCGAAAAAGCGGGCTCTAAAAAGGCAATCATTGTGTTCGAGTTCTTCTATTCGGCTCATGCAATACCTGATGAGGGTGCATTGGACAATCTGAAGGCGAGCGTTGAGTACTGGCAGAAAGCGCTTCAGAGGGTGTATGGGTAAATTGATAAAAGAATATAGACGGGTCATGCTGCTTTTATCCTACCTCTGCATGCTCGGTTTTGCGTTTACGCTGCAATCCGTACCGCCTGTTCTTCCCCTGATCATTAAGGGATTGAAATTGTCCCACACGCAGGCAGGATTTCTTATGGGCATTTATGCGCTTCCTGCAATATTTTTGTCGATTCCTGCCGGAATGCTGTCCGACAGTCTGGGACCTTATAAAATTGGCATTGCATCTTTGTTCCTCATTATTGTGGGGAATGCGGTTTTTGCCGCGAGTAATACATTTCTGCTCGCCTGTGTCGGAAGAGCTGTTGCAGGCCTGGGTGCTGCAATTATTGTAATTATAGCTGCGCACATGCTCTCACAGTGGTACGGGCGGCATGGAATAGGAACAGCAATGGGCATTTTCAACACTGCGATGCCCGTCGGAACGATAATTTGTTTTACCGTCTTCGGCAGGCTGGGTGAAACTCTGGGCTGGCGAGCTCCGATTTTTATTACAATTGCTGTTAATGTGGCAGGCTTGGCGGTTTTTGTTTTTCTTTATAAATCTGCCCCCGAGCAGCCTAATCCTCAACCGCCTGAAAAAACATCAATAGAAAACGGAAAAAACGCAGGCGGTATTTTTTCAGGGATTTTGCAGCTCAACGTAACGATGTGGCTGGTTGGCCTTTGCTGGATGTGGTTTAATATAGCAGTCATATCATTTTCAACATTTGCTCCGGACTTTTTTGTAACAAAGGGCTATGGCCTGGGTGTTGCCGGCTTTCTTGTAAGCCTGCTCATGTGGGGGTCTCTGGGAATAAGCCCGATAATCGGCCGCCTGATCGACAGGATTGACAGAAGTGAATTTTTCATCGGGGCAGGTGGATTATTGATTTCAATAGCAATTTTACTCGTTGCAGGGGTAGATCATGTTCTCTTTCCAATGGTTCTCATGGCAGTGGCGGTTGCGCTGGTTCCGGCCCCGGTTTTTTCCTTTCCATCCAGAATACTGAATCAAAGGAGTCTGGGATTGGGTTTTGGTGTGCTTAACATGGTTGCCAGTCTCGGTATGTTTCTTGGCCCATCTGCTGCAGGGATAATAAGAGACTCTACCGGTTCTTATATAAAAAGTTTTATATTCCTGGCTGCACTCGCACTGCTCGTTACGATTACGGCATGGATTTTAAGAATCATGATCAAAAGAGGATCATCATAGGACGGGAAACTGATGAATACAAAACAGCTCAAATTATTTTTACTGGTTGCCGATTTGAAGGGTTTTTCGAAGGCCGCCGAGCTTGAAGCTCTTACGCAGCCGGCAGTAACCCAGCAGATATCGAGGTTGGAACGGGAAGTGGGCACACTACTTTTTAGAAGGAAACGAAAGCGCATTGAATTGACGGCAAAGGGGAAGCTCTTTCAAAAATTTGCCCAGAATGTGCTCAAAATGATGGACAACGTCGAAAAAGAACTCAAGGTGATGGATACCGATGATGCAAGTATTTTACGGATCGGGTCGAGTCACATCCCGGTGTCAAATATTCTTCACCAGAAGATAGCAGAATTTAAAATCAAATACCCGAACTCCTACATCATTTATGAGCTGAACGACACGGAAAATATAATCGACATGGTTGAAAACGGCATAATCGACATCGGATTTGTGGGAGCTAAATTGGAAGATAGATTGGAGTATAGAAGCTTTCTCGGGGATGAGCTGCTGCTTGTGGTGCAGAAGGATTTCGACGTTCCGGCTACCCTTACTCTGGCCGGGTTGAAAAAGATACCCCTTGTTCTCAACCAGAAAGAGGCTGGAGTCCGAAAGTTTTTAGAGAACCGGCTGAAAAACTACAATATTTCTTTTTCTGATTTAAACATCATTTCAGAGATTGGGCTTCCCGAGGCGTCGCTGAATGTTGTGCGGGCCGGAATTGGCGGCGCGTTTATTCCATCAATTATGTTTCAAAACATTGATAACAGGGAAGATTTGAAGGTCATTAAGATAAAGAATTTCGATGCATCGCGAAACTACTACGCGGTATCGAAAAATGAAGGCGCCCTGACGGACGTTGCAAAGAATTTCCTCGATTTTTTCATTTCATGAGCTGAATATATCGATATTTACAAAACTGTCAAATTTGCAGATCCATAGTTCCATGCTCAGCGTTAAATTTCACCAGGTACTTGCAATTCACGCTGCTGACCAGTATTTTTCGATATTCAAAGGGAACATTTTCGTTTGTATAGGTTGTTCGATTTATAATAAGGGTGGTTGTATTTATCGGCACCTTAAGTCTTAATGCTTCAAACTCGTCGACCCGGGTAGGTTCGAAGGTCTCTTCAAGCCCTGTTATTTTCAAATGGTACATTTCACTCATAATGTCATAGAGTGGAATCCTTTCCAACTTATTTTTTTCAATTTTGTTTAAATCCGGAAAAAATCTCTCTGTTAAATAGGTCGTTTCCAGTGTCATGGGTATACTTTCATATATTTTCACGCCGATTATTTTATATACTTTTTCACCTATTTTCAGCCTCAGTATATTTGTAATACTGGGGTTTGGTTCGATTATCTCATTCTGCAGGATTTTTGAAAAAGGCTTTAACCCTTTTCCGGTGATATCCTGGTCGGTACTGTGAAATATGTTTAAGCGTTCAGTCGTTTTCGGTTCGGAAACGAAAGTTCCCTTACCCTGTTTTCTATTCAAAAAACCCTGTTGTACCAATTGGGATAGTGCCTGTCTGACCGTGCCGCGGCTTACACTATACTTTTTACACAGCTCTGATTCAGAAGGAATAATAGAATGGGGACCCCATACCCCGCTGTCGATATTGTTTTTTACTTCCTCAGCAAGCTGGTGGTAAAGTGGAATGATGGAATTTTCGTCTAATAACATATCTGTAGAATTATTCATTTATTTTTATTAGCCCATATTTTTATTAACCAATTGTATCATCATATTCATAATATTTATTATATTCTTCCTTTATGTATATGCAACTTTTACCCCTGGTAAGATTACGAAACTTGATTAAAAATCTTAACATCTATACGAAGTGTATTACATAAATAATATAGCATATTAGAGAAAAATGCAACACACTTCAAGATTGTTTTTTATTGATATTTCCGTTTTGAAAAGTGGCACATCATGAACAGTATATTGGTTATGTGAAAAAACATTTTTTACCGGCAATGATCGAGTTCCAATAAAGAATAGTACCTGTAGTCACTCTATTTACATATTGTGATGTTTAAACATCCCCGGTTCTGCGACGCTCTATAAAAAAGACATAACTATTCAAAATAATGCTTGACTTCATAGTTGAGATATGTTTAATTGATTTATTATTAACTTGTATAGACATATTAAATTATATATATCTATATTTTGAACTAAATTCTCGCATATGTGCTTAAAAAGCGGGGGAGGCTGCTGAGCAGCGAAGGTTAGTATAATCAACAAGGTGCTCCAAATCAAGGGTATGTAGTCCGGGAAACAGAGTAAGAGCACCAAAAGGCAACCTAGAAACCGTACTTACTATCAATGCTAAAAAGCCGGGTGCGCCACCAGGTCGGCCGGGCATCAACTCGCAGCTTTTTTTAAGTTGCGTGCAAAATGATACAAGAGAATTCGTTGAAGCGGTACAATCGTTGATTGGTGTTCCTCTGTTCCATCAGACGACAAGGTTAATCTGGGAAGATTAGAAAAAGCTCGTCTATATTACTTTAGGTCTTTAAAAAATAAAACTCGAAGGAGAAAAAAATGGCAAAACAAGGTGAAGTAAGATGTATTTATTTGATGCAATTGGACGAAGTGAGATACGACCACATATCCGTGTACGGATATCACAGAAAACAGAAGAATATCGAAAGTATCGCAAAAGACGGAACCGCTTTTAAACAGCTCATAGCAGGGAGCTCTTATACTGGGGCTGCAACACCGGTTATTCATTCCGGAATGATCGGTCCTCATACAGGTGTTCGTGACCCATTCCATGTTATGACTGTCCCCAGGCTTCAGGAATATTTAAAAAAAGCAGGCTTCGTTACACAGGGTTGTATGAGCCAGAGTGTTGCGGGGTCGGGAATAGGCATGAATGTCGGCTTCGATACTTTTATTGAACCAACCGATCCGAATGCACCCGATACATGGGGTGACGGCGTTGAACATTGGAGAGAGCTGGGAGTCAACGTAGACGACCGTTTTCGGGCAAAACCTGTTGGGAAACGGTATGTTGACGATAATCTTGAATATATCAAAAAAAACAAAGATAAAAAATTCTACCTGTACAACCAATTTTATGAAACTCACACCGGTTCAGAGCATTATCTTGTAGAGTCAGGAAGGATAAAAGAAGGGGTAATGCCTGAAAATGCCTACTATGATGCAAAGATTAAGCTTGCGGATGAAGAAGTAATCGGAAGTGTTATTGAAGCATTAAAGACATACGGTTTATACGATAATGCGTTGATCATTGTCACATCAGATCACGGAACAACCTTGAGACAGGAATGCTGGCCTCTAGGCGATTATATTTATGATCCTGTCGATGTAGGCGATTTAGCCAATACACATTCCAGCCTGTACGATGTAGATCTCAGGGTACCGTTTATCATAAAAGCACCAAATCTTCCGGCGAATGCAATCGGCAAGGTGCTCGACGGCCAGGTGAGGTCGATAGATATTACCCCGACGGTTCTCGACCTTGTAGGTTTTCCGAAAGAAGATATAAATCCCGCTATGGATGGAGTGAGCCTGGTTGAAAGTCTGAAAAATGAAAGAGGCCACGGAAAAAGAGCCTATGCCGAAACTGTATGGGCCCAATACGGCATGGGGGCGCGACAGTGCCTCAGAGAGGAAAACTGGAAATATATTCGATATCACTCTTCAATGTTCGAGGAATTTTTCGATCTCCAGAAAGACCCCAGGGAGCAGATAAATTTAATGGAGAGGTTGATACACCATGCACCAAAATGGCTGAGGGAGCTTCGTGAAGAGCTTAACGATAATCTACGGGCTGAGCCCAAAGGTATTATCCGTGCCGAGATGCCGGAAGATGAGAAAAAAGCAATTGAGGAACGCCTGCGGAGATTGGGTTATGTAACTGAATGACTTCTGTGCTTTTTTTCACAGGGGCGTAGGCTCCGGCAGCTGATGAAAGAGTTGTTCCCTTCTATATCCATTAAGAAGGGAACAACTCTGTATCGTAACACTGAGAACGATGAATTTATGGCAGGAAACGAGCACCATTAAATGGTCATAACACATATTTAAGAAGGGGTAAAGGATGTTATTCAAAGGCCATGGTGATAAAGAAATTATTGAAAGGGTAATGCAGCAATCCGAAGCAAAGAGAAAAATCAATGGCTTGAAACGGATAGAGGTAAGCGGAAGAGTTGCACGAGAGTGTATTGATATTGCGTACGGGTTTTTTACCCCTTTAGAAGGCTTCGTGGGGCGTAAGGATGTTGAATCGATATGCAATAAAATGATGCTGTCAGACGGCACGTTATGGCCTATTCCGATTATTCTTGATATAAACGAAGAGGAAGTTCATAAAAAAGGTATACAGGAAGGCGACACTATCCTTCTCACCTATTCCGGCAACCCTTTGGCAACTCTCGAGGTAGACGAAGTATTCCGTTACGATAAGATGAAAATAGCTGAGGCTGTGCTGGGCACAACCGATGAAAAACATCCTGGCGTACGGATGATGATCGGGCTGGAAAATACCTTTCTGGGGGGAAAGGTTACTTTGGTCAGTCACCCGAAATTTCAATCGCCCTTCGACCTATTCTGGTATACACCCAGAAAACTTCGGAAAATATTTGCAGAAAAGGGCTGGAAAAGGATAGTAGCCCACCAGACAAGAAATGTTCCCCATAGCGGGCATGAATGGCTGATGAAGGGCGCATGGTTTTCAGCAAACGGAGAGCTGCCGGTGGAAAAGCTTGAAACAGGAATACTGGTAAACTGTATAATCGGACCAAAGCGAACGGGAGACTATATTGATGAAGCTATAGTTCTGTGCCATGAGCAGCTTAATGAGCACGGATATTTTAAAAAGGATGTGCATATGGTTTCTTTTGCTCTGTGGGATATGCGGTACGCAGGGCCGAAAGAAGCGATATTTCACGCAATATTGAGAACGAATCTTGGATGTACCCACCAGATGTTCGGCAGGGATCATGCAGGTGTGGGGAGTTACTACGACCCTTATGACGCCCACAGAATATTCGATCAAATTCCTGAAAATAAATTAAATATCAAACCGGTACGGGTGCTGGAGTGGTGGTACTGTCCGGTATGCGGAGAAGTAACCTACTCCGGTCTCTGCGGACATATTGAACAGCGGCAAAACTTCAGCGGCACACTGATCAGGAGTATGTTAAAGGATAAAGTGAAGCCAACCAGGCTTATCTTCAGACCGGAAGTGTATGACAAGGTAATGGAATGCGCGGATATGTATGGTTTTGGATCACCTTTTTGTACGGAGAAGTATCTGGCAGACCGGCAGCCTGTTTTTACACTCAATGGACTGTAAGAAAGTAGTTCGGTAAGACCGAGCAAACGTTGGTCAGCGCGGATGCTGGTATAAAATATGGTGTTCGCCGAGTTGTGCACGTTGTTAAGACGCATGCTGCATGATGAGTTTCATTCAGTCGACCGAATGTCGGATGAACCGGTATTTTAATTGATAAAACCATAACTTATTATTGTTAATTTAAGGAAGAGATGAAAGATGAAAAATATTATTCTGTTTACAATAGACACATTGAGGAAAGATGCGCTTGGATGTTATGGAAGCTTGGAAGATACGCCGTTTATCGATTCTATTCAGGATAAATGCATCAGGTTTACGAACCTGCAGGCTATTGGGCCGTATACGCAGGCTTCCTTTCCGGGAATATTGACCTCTTCGTACTACCTCGAGTACGGAAAACAAAAGATGCTCTCGATGAAAAGAACCTTGATCTCCGAGGTCCTCAACAAAGCCGGAATCACAACTGCGGCGTTCCATTCCAATCCATATTTGAGCGGCTACTTTGGCTGGAATCGCGGCTGGGATATTTTTTACGATTCAATGGAAGAGGACGTAACGGATGAGGTGCCCTATGTCAAAGGTGATGTAATCAACCAGAATGTTGATAACTGGTTATCGACATACATAAAAGATAAGGAGTATAATCGCTATTTTTTGTGGGCTCACTACATGGATGTGCATGAACCCTACGTTCCTGAAAAGAAATATGTTGACATGATCGATCCTTCTATCACCCTGAGCCAGGCGGAGATGTTCGCTTTATTTAAAGACCCCCTATTGAAGAGAGATGTTTCTGATAAGGGAAAAGTGGAACTTCTCAAAAAACTCTACAGGGCTCACGTCAGGGAAGTAGATGGGTATGTTGAGGAGTTCTTTGAAATATTGAAAAAGCATGATCTTTTGCAGAATACTGTAGTTATTATGACTGCCGATCATGGCGACGAGTTTGGCGAACATGGCGGTCTCTCTCACGACGGCAAGATGTATTCGGAGCTTATAAATGTACCCTTCCTGATCTATGACTATACAAGAGATAAGGGTGAGAAATGTGACACATTGATGAGTAATATTGACATCCCTCCCACCATAGTACACCTTTTTGGCCTCGATCCTGTTGATAATTTTAGAGGTATTTCGGCTCTTCCATATGCAGAGTATCCTGAAAAAGGGTGTTTTGGTGAAGCAATCGGGAAAAAAAGCGCACATGAAAAGGAAACTGACAAACCTGTATATTATTATCAGGAGAAAAACCTAAAGATCATATACAGTGAAGCGGGCGATAAATGGGAACTCTATGATCTTGGTTCGGATCCTGAAGAATTAGACAATATAATCGATACTTCCCTGGAAGCGAAAGGGATGAAAGAAAAGCTGCAGGGCGCAATTGCAGGCATAAAGTGATGTGGTGCTATTTGAAAAGAATCTTATTAAAGGATATGGAGGAGAATAAATGATTGACAAAATGAGAGAAGAAGAACTCAAGGAAAAAATTAAAAAATCAAAAGAAATATTTGAACAGGCTTTTGACAGGTTCAAACCGGAAGATACGCGGCTTATCTGGTCCGGCGGGAAAGACAGCTCCCTGACAACATGGATATGCAAGGATTTCTGTAAGGAAAACAATATCAAGATACCGAAAGCATTCACCATTGATGAAGGTGATGCCTTCGAAGAAATCGACGAAATACTCCACAGGTTGAGCAAGGAGTGGAACATTGAACTCGATTGGGGGAGAAATGATGATGTTCTCAAGGCTGCCGGGCACAAATTGAATGCAGATGTGAATGTAAAGGATTTAAATGAAAGAAACCGGGCAGAGATAAAGCGTATTGGTTTTGACCTGGAAAGGTTTCCCTTTGAAGCTGAATCATATGTCGGCAACCATCTTATGAAGACGGTTGTGTTTAACTCGTATATTGAAGAAAATAACGTGAAAGCTGTTTTTCAGGGTTTAAGATGGGATGAACAGCCTGCCAGGAAAAATGACCCGTACTTCGAAGATGTTCCAGCCGGTGAACTGCAACCTGCACACACGAGGGTTCGACCGATTCTTCATTTTACAGAAAGGGATATTTGGGACACCACCCTGCATTTCAATATTCCTTATTGTCCTCTGTACAAACAGGGGTACAGATCTCTGGGTGCAAAAACAACCAGTATAAAAACCACTGATATTCCTGCATGGGAACAGGATCTGGAAAATACCGAAGAGAGAGCGGGAAGGCGCCAGGACAAAGAAAAGACGATGGAAAGATTACGGAAACTTGGATATATGTAGAAAGTCGTATGGAGTTGAATTATTGTGTATTGAAACTCGTGCAAGCAAGGTTTTACTGAATAAGCGGGGGAAGGCTTAAAAGCCTTCCCCTATCAGTATAGCATCTAAGTTAACAGACGGGAGTTATTTTCATTATTTAACAGGAATATAGAAGGGGCGCTGTCATGGGAGGAAAATATCCGATAAATATCTGGATTAATGAAGAAAGATACAAACAGCTGGAGGCTGCCGGTCTTGCCGGCATAGCTGAAGATGTGCTGGCAGGTATGAAAGTGCTGAAGTTACAGTGTACTGAAGATCAAAAGGACGATCTATTAAAAATTTATCCTATGGCAAAGTTTGATTCCGCAACCACTCAAAGTATCGAGCTTCTTCCGCCGGATGTAAAGAATAAAATGTTTAAGCTGGTCATAGAGAAGAAAAGTCTGGAAGTTGTAGAAGATTTTCTATCGGGAGTTCGATAATAATAGCACAGGCCTCCTCTCTTTAAAATTTGGATATATACGGGTTCGGTACTATGGAATTATCTGTCGTACAATGGGTTGTAGTATTGTTTGTATTTACTTTTGTAATTGGGATACTGGCACCGATTGGTGGTGTCGGGGGTGGGGTGCTTTTTGTTCCACTCGCCGCTGCTTTTTTCCCATTCAGTATCGATTTTGTGAGGGGAGCCGGATTAATTATGGCTTTAACAAGCTCCCTTTCATCGACACCTTACCTGGTCCGAAAAGGTCTGTCAAACTTAAAAATAATGATCCCTGCTGTTGTCGTATCAAATATAACCGCCATAATCGGGAGCATAGCGGGGCTCTGGGTTACCAATACTTTTCCCACTGGTGAATCTTATATAATCATAGCACTGGGGGGAATTCTTCTTGTTATCTTTGTTTTTATGCTCGCATCGAAACAAATTGAGTTTCCACAGATAAAAAAGATAGACACCTTATCACAAAGACTTGAGCTCGATGGGAGGTGGTACGAGCCTTCCCGTAAAGAGATTTATGCATATGCAACTACTCATTTACCGTTAGGTCTTTTAATGTTCAGCTGTGTGGGATTCATCGCCGGTATGTTCGGTCTGGGTGCTGGATGGGCAAGTGTCCCTGTGCTCAATCTTGTTATGGGAGCTCCCATCAAAGTGGCTGTTGCCACAAGCATGGCGATAATTACCGTGAATACATCGTCTGCATCCTGGGTATACCTTGCTAAAGGAGCAATACTTCCGCTTATTTGTATTCCATCGATCATGGGAATGAGTATTGGATCGCGGCTAGGGGCAAAATTGGCAGCCGCTGCAAAACCTCTGATCATTAAATACCTGGTTATGTTTATTATGTTGCTTGCAGCTGTTTTAGATATTGTAAAAGGCATTCTTGGATTGCGTATACTATAGGCAAGTGAACTTTCAATCCTAAAAGGTTCAAACCAACACGTGCCTAATGGTTTTTATCTTAATTTCCCAATGCTTAAAAGGCCATGGAAAAGTAAAAACCATTGTCTTTTGTAAATTCTGGTACAAAAGAAAAAGATATCGCTTCGCTAGACCAGAATTTCAATGAATAAAACCATAAGTAATAAGGATAACTGTTCATGAAACACGAGGAGCCTGTCGATTCAATGGGCGCAACATTTTCGACAGTGATCAGAATTTGTACACTGGTCGGTCTTTTGATTATGATACTGTTCGGACTGCTCTATCTTTTTGGTTTGAATCCTTACATGGATATCAACTCCGTGGTGAAGCATTGGGGGAAACCTGCGTACAAATTCTGGCATGACATCAAGGGAAATGAAGTCAATAATTATTCCTGGTTTTTATCTCATCTTGGCAAGATGGACTCTTTAAGTATGATAGGAATCTTTTTTCTCTCACTGGCACCCCTTGTGAGTGTTCTATTTATAATCCCCCATGCAAAGAAGATTTATAAAATATTGCTCTTGATTCTGGTATTAGAATTAATTTTCTCTATTATCAAGCCAATTATACTATAATATGGGTATGAGCATGTTTTTACTTTCTGCGGTTCATCGTATACGCCTGTTCACATCGTCTTGATTCCGAGAAAGCATATTACCAGCATAGGAGAACTCACACAGGTGGATGCCGGCCTTATAGCAAAGGTATATATGATAGCGAAGAAAATCGTAAAGGAACAAAACCTTGAATCCGGTTGCCGTATTGTTGTTAACTCCGGGCCGGATGCAGGTCATTCAGTATTCCATCTTCATTTTCACCTTCTCGCTGGAAGGTGGTTTAGCTGGTCTCCAGGTTAAAAGAAATTGTTTTTATATCCCTTTTACTTTTATTCGATTCATAATTGGACCCTTAATGAAGAAGAATATAGAAATATTAAGAAATCCTTATTTATGCTATGGGTGTAAGACTTGTCAACTAATGTGCTCTTTTCATCATACAAAATGTTTTTGGCCGGATCATAGCAGTATCTATGTATATCGAAATCCACAAAATAATACAGTGAAATGGAGTATTGATTATAAAACATGTGATGGTTGTATTGGTGAGGGAGAACCTCTATGCGAAAAATACTGTCCCTATGGTGCAATAAGATGTCGTAAGAACCATGTAGAAAATAAGAAAGAGAAGAAAGAATGATGCCAATCAAAAGTATTAAAGGCTGTTTAGCAGGTAAAATTCTGCGGGTAAATTTAACTACTGAAGAAATATGGAATGAAGATACGTATAAGTATGCTAAAACAATATTGGGTGGGAGGGGAATAAACTCTCTAATAATGGTTAATGAAATATCCATAAAAACAAAATGGTATGATCCTGATAATTTACTTTGTTTTGGAGTCGGGTCTTTGGTAGGTACAATAGCGCCCGGGGCCTGTAGAGTTGATATTTCAACAATTAATGTTTTTAGTGGGGGAAAGGGTTCAGCCAATGTTGGTGGATTTTGGGGGCCTGAGTTAAAATATGCAGGTTATGACAACATAATTATTACTGGCAAAGCAGAGAAGCCAGTGTATTTATTTATTAATGATGGCCAGGTTCTGATTAGAGATGCACAATCTATTTGGGGAAAAACTACATTTGAAACGGAAAATATCCTACGAATGGAAATAGGCGATGAAAATATAGAGATTGCCACAATTGGCCCAGCGGGGGAAAATTGTGTTAGAGGATCGGCAATAATGATAGATACAGCAAAAGCTGCCGGTGGATCAGGTGTAGGATGTGTAATGGGAGATAAGAAGCTTAAAGCTATTGTAGTACGAGGTCATGGCAAAGTTCAGGTCTGTTACCCGGAAAAATTCATGAAAGAAATAGAAAAATGTTATAAACAATGTGAGGCTAATAAAAAGAAAGTAATGTCAATGCGTAAATCCTTATTTAATCGCGCGATTGATCCAGATTTTGAAGCGTGGTATACAGTTATGGTCAAGAGAAATGGTCAAGACGATTTTTGGGAGAGAGAAAAAAGGATTAAATTGATGAATGTTGATACAGGTGTTCCCAGTATGAGAAAAGGAGTAAAAGCTTGTTTTTCATGCCCTGCTGGATGTATGCCATATATGGAAATTTCCAAAGGTAAATACAAAGGTATGAAAGGAGAAGGTTTTTGGGTTAATACAATAATGGCCGCATGTCGATTTGATATTTGTGATCCAGCTTCAATGGTTGCATATTGGCTTACTGCGAATGAGTTGGGTCTAGATACAGATTATACAACTGCTGGATTGAGTTGGCTTTTTGAATGTTATGAGAAAGGGTTTATATCGAAAAAGGATACAAACGGATTAGCATTAACATGGGGGAACGGTGATTCACTAATCGAATTAACCAAAATGCTAGCTTATAGAGAAGGAATTGGAGATCTACTGGCCGATGGTATGCTGGAAGCTGCAAAAAAAATCGGACATGGTTCGGAATATTATCTTATTCATGTCAAAGGACAACCTTCAGTTGAATCTTTTCGTATACCTAAGGGTTGGGGATTAGGTATTTCAACATCACCGGTTGCAGGAAGGCATTTACGAGGAGCAACAAGGGGACCGGAGTTTGCTGGGCCAAAAGAAGTCGATTTCAGTGTAACAGATTATAATAATCAAGCAAAAGCTGTTGTATGGTTGGGTAAAACAAAAGAATTGGAAGACAATCTTGGAATTTGCAGTTATGTGGGAACTTTCTCAGGAGCACATTTTCTTGTGCCTTCAAATTATGTTGGTCTTGTAAATACGGGAATGGGAATTAATTTGACAGAAGAAGAAATTATGAATCATTACGCAGTGCTGGGGCGAAATCTTGAAAAAGTTTTTAATGCAATGCATACAAACCTGTCGCGTGAAAATGATCTTCCTCCGAAAAGATTTAGAGACGAAGAGGTAAAATCTGGTCCCTATAAAGGATTCAAAGTTGATGAAGTTAAATATAATGAAATGCTCAATGAATTTTATGAGCTTTGGGGTTGGGATAAAGAGACAGGATTGCAAACTCATCAATAACAGTCAATCAACGTCCCAATATATTGATATTATGAAAATAATCTGATTTCGAAATCAAAACGTACAGCCGTTTTAAAAAAATTTGAAAATTTAATAAATATTTACTTGACAGGATATATGAATTAATGTAGAATAACTTTTATGTACATTTAGATGTTTAGTCAACTTTAACACAGGTTGGCAAAATTCGTGTATGTCGTGGAAGGTGTCAAAACTTAATTAAATGTAAGGAGGCGGAAACATGAAGTTGACGAAATTGGTTAGGTTTCTATCTGCAGCATTTTCATTGGTGCTTGTATTTGGATTTTTTAGTACGCAAATGGGTTTTTCCGGAAGTGAAAAAGCTGGAAAGGGGGCAATTAAGGTAACCTTGATGGAAGCAATGCAGCCCCCATTTGCACCAGTTTATGTTGCAGCGGCAAAAGGTTATTTTGAAGAAGAAGGACTGCAGGTTGAATTTTCATCTGTTCCCAGTGGTCGCGTGGCACTTGATTCGGTATTAGGAGAAAGGGTTGATATGGCAACAATGGCGGAAACACCTCCCATGTTGGCAGGCATTAAGAAACAACCCCTTGTGATTATAACCGGGTTAGAACAATCGGACAAGAATGCTAAGATCCTGGTAAGAAAAGACTTGGGAATTTCTAAACCGTCCGATCTGATCGGGCAGAAGATTGCCACTTCAATCGGCACAAATGCGGAATTTATGATGGTTAAATGGCTTGAAGCAAATAATATAAAGAGAGACCAATTAACCATTATTAATTTAAGTCCTGCTGATATGGTGAGTGCAATCCAAAAAGGCGCCGTTAAAGCAATTTTTACATGGGAACCTCATATCACGAATGCAAAATCAGCACTCGGAGATAAAGCCGAGATTTGGTTTACCAGCGATGTGTATAGAGAGATGTTTTGCCTTGCTTCTTTAGAGGATTATGCAAAGAATAACCAGGAAGCAATAAAAGCGGTTCTCAGGGCTTTAATAAAGGCGGAAAAATTCATTAATGATAATCCGGAAGAGTCGATTAAGATTGTCGCTCCAAAGGTTAATATGGATACTGAGCTGTTGGGCAAAATATGGAAATATTTTGATTGGAAGATTGCTTTTGAAAAGGTTTATGTAGACCTGTTCAACGCTGAAGGTAAATGGGCCATTGAATCAGGAATAGCACCAAAGGGTGCAACATTACCCGATTTTAGAAAAATGTTTTTTACAAAGCCTATGGAAGAAGTTGCACCGGAGAGAGTAAATATGTAGCTTGTTATAAAGATGATATCTATGGGTGTTTAATATCATCCATAGATATCGTCGAAAATTTGTTTGTTATATATTTAACAAATATAAACTCTTGTTGACGCTATAAGTATCAACAGGTGCTTACGGCTTTTCGATATCCCAATAATTTTCTTGGAATCAACCCTTCAGAACGGTAATATTAGCGGGAGGGCTGATTTACTAACACATTAGGAATTTCGGAAAAACTAGGAAGATATAATGAAAAGGGTGTGGGGATTTATCAAATTTGTTTTACCGGTGATTGTTGCTATGCTTGTCTGGGAGGAAATCGCCAGGTTGCCATTTGTGAATAATGAGCTTTTCCCTCGTATGAGCACAGTATTTATTACCATGTTTAATTTATTCAAGACCGGCGCACTGCTTAACGATATCTTGTGGAGCACAATGCGTGCTATAATAGGATTTGCAGCCGGTTCTGCACTGGGAATTGTAGTTGGAGTCCTTACCGGCAGGTTCAATGCGTTCGACGTGTCAATTACTCCCCTGATGCAGGTGTTTAGATCCATTCCACCACTTGCCCTTGTACCATTAGCAATTGTATGGTTCGGATTAGGGGAAATGTCAAAAATATTTCTTGTTACATGGGCTGTATTTTTCCGTGTTTGGGTTAATACATATATAGGTGTCAGCACTGTAGAGCAAACGTATATTTGGGCGGCAAAAAGCCTGGGGGCTGATGACCGGGCTATATTGAAAGATGTTGTAATACCTTCAGCTCTTCCATTTATAGTTGCTGGTATGCGAGTCGGGGTGGCAATGGCATTCTTGAATTTAGTAGCAGCAGAAATGGCTGGTGCAAGGGTGGGGCTTGGTTTTAGAGAACAATTTGCACATTTGGTATTTCGACTTGATATGATGGTCGTAGCAATTATATGGTTGGGAATACTAGGAGCTGGAGCTGACAGAGCATTTGTAGGTCTGGTAAGCAAGCTGTTCCCATGGCGAAAACAAAGATAAAATACAACATCGGGGTACCGTTATAGTTCAACTAAAACAAAAAGTTACAGGTGGATGCCATGCTGTGTTTCATATATATGTTAATCTCGTTTTTCGTGATATCAGCAGGTGAATAAAAACATTCTTAATGGTGTAAATCGTTAGTTGCTGTTATTTAGCATGCTCGGTAATTATTCGTAAAGAAACGAATATTAGCATAATGTTGAGATGAATACGGTATCTGTATTTGGTGTTTGATACAGAGTGAAGAAGGAATTGGTAAGCACATTAAAAACAATAATGAAAAATGAGAAAGAATAATGGAAAGATTGTGGAAATTTACTAAATTTGTATTACCGGTTTTAGGCTTTTTGCTTCTCTGGGAAGGGTTTGCCAGATTGAGATTATTTAGCCCGGAGCTTTTCCCTCCCATGTCTGAAGTATTCGTGGGCATGTTTCAATTGTTAAAAACAGGTGCGCTCATTGTAGATATTTTTTGGAGCTCGTTTCGTGCTATTGCAGGATTTGTGATAGGTTCTGCTTTGGGTATTGTAATTGGAGTTCTTACAGGAAGAACGAAAATTTTCGATGTAACAGTTACTCCACTGATGCAGGTCCTTCGAGCCATTCCTTCTGTTGCGCTCGTTCCATTGGTAATTGCATGGTTTGGGCTGGGGGAAACTCCAAAGATAATCCTCGTAACATGGGGCGTATATTTCCCAACATGGATTAATGCCTACATTGGAGTAAGCTCTGTGGATATAAATTATATCAGGGCGGCGCAATGTTTAGGAGCTGATTACAAAACAATTATGAGAAAGGTGGTACTGCCTTCAGCACTTCCGATAATTGTTGCCGGTATGCGAGTCGGGATCGCCCTCGCTTTTTTAAATTTGGTAGCGGCAGAAATGGCTGGAGCATCAAAGGGTCTGGGTTTTAGAGTTGAATATTCACATCAGATATTCAGAATTGATCAGATGATTTCTGCAATTATATGGTTAGGAATACTAGGAGCCGGATTTGATAGAGGATTTGCGAGTTTTATTAATAAGCTTTTTCCATGGCAGAGACAAAGATAAATAAATGTCCATTCACCAACAGACATATATTTTTAAGTCATTTTAATCAATATTCCGGCATTATCCCGATATGAAGCGTCCGTATAGTATACCGGAATGTTGATAGATAAAACCATAAATCTAAAAGGGAAAAAATGGCCAAGAGAAGAGAAACAACTGCAAAGCAGGGACACATAAGAATAGAAGAGGTTACCAAGATTTACGATCCGGAAGGCGTCAATGTTCTTGCTGTGGAAAATTGTAGTTTTGAGATTAAACCAGGCGCATTTTTGGCAATAGTCGGACCTTCTGGGTGCGGTAAAACTACCATGCTTAACATGGTCGCCGGGTTTGATACAGTTACAAAAGGCAAGATATATATGGATGACTCGCTTTTAGCTGCACCTAATAAAAAGCTGTTGCCTGGTCCTGATCGGGTAGTGGTATTTCAGCAAGGTGCATTGTTTCCGTGGGAAACTGTTTTGGATAATATAATTTTTGGACCGCTAGCCAGTGGACTTATGAAGAAAGAAGAGGCAATAGAAAAAGCAATAAGCTTGATTGAGATTGCGGGGCTGAAAGGTTTTGAAAATGAATACCCTGTAAAGATTTCCTCCGGAATGTTGCGGAGAGTTGAAATACTGCGTGCATTGATAAATGAGCCTAAAATTCTTCTGCTGGATGAACCTTTCAGAGCTTTGGATGCCCTGACAAAATCGATTATGCACAGGTTTCTTCTGGACATGTATGAAGTTGTGGGTAAATCCATAATGTTTATTACTCATGATCTGGATGAAGCAATATATTTAGGTGATAATGTTGGCATAATGACGACTAGACCGGGTAGATTCAAGAAGTGGATTGAGGTAGATATTCCAAGGCCGCGTTACGATGAAGTAAAAAGCTCTAAACCTTTTTTGGATATGAAAAAAGAGGTGGTAGAAGCTGTTCATGAGGAAGCGGTCAAATCGTTTGAAAGAGGCGAAAGGGAGATGGCTTAATTATTACGGATGGCACCACATTGCAAACCACATTTTAAAGGGCTGGAAGAATTTATTAATAGAAATTATACACCATATCTCGGACATTATTACATTATAATAAATCATACATTCGGTTTAATAAGGGCCTTCTTCACGGTGTTGATAAAATGTTCAATGATCAAATTCCACCGATGTCTGCTCTGAGGAATAAAAACGGGATAATATTCAATGGGAAGCATGGACGAATCATTTTACCAACATTTTTTGGCATTTCTCTTTTTTCCGAAATGCAGGGTCGTTGTTCATCCGCATGAAATCGGGGATGTCGATAATTTACAAAAAGCGAATTGGTTTTCGGTATACAGAAATTGAGATCTAATTATCCAAACTTTGAATTATTAAAGAGGTAAAAGTATGGGCGAAATATATCCAAAAGAAAATACAAAAATACAAAAAAAGGGTGAAATGGTATTAATTGATGTGCACAAGGATATTGAAACAAAAAAAGTATTGGATGGAGTATCGTTAGAAGTTGCCAGTGGCTCTTTGACTTGTATTTGTGGGCCTACAGGATGTGGTAAAACAACAATTATGTCTATTATGGCTGGATACCAAATGCCTGATAAAGGTAAATGTTTATTCAATGGAGCACCGGTTACCAAACCGAGTATAGAAAGACTGGTTGTATTCCAGGAATCGGGGTTGTTTCCCTGGAAGACTTTATGGGAAAATACCCTTTTTGGGCCAAGACATCAGGGAAAAGATCTTAAACAGGCCGCTGAAAAGGCAAAAGAACTAATCACACTAAGTGGGTTGCAGGGGTTTGAAAATAAGTATCCGGGTCATCTTTCAGGAGGTATGCAGCGAAGGGCAGAGCTAATAAGAGCTCTTATTAATGAGCCGAAAATACTGTTACTGGATGCCCCTTTCAGAGGTTTAGATGCAATGACACGAGGAATGATGCAGGAACATTTTATGAAAGTGTTTGATGAAACTAAAACCACAATGTTTTTAATAACTGATCAATTGGAAGAAGCCATTTATCTGGGGGATACTGTATATCTATTATCCGCATTACCTGGAAGGATTAAAGAAAAGATAACTGTCAATTTATCAAGACCTCGCAATGTCAAGCAACAGTCTTCTGAAGAATTCGGCAGATGCTTATCCATAGCGTATAAAAGTATGGAGGAAGAAGCTAAAAAAATATATAAACTTTTAATGTCAAAAAAGGAAATATCCATAGATAAGGCAAAAGAATTATTTAAATAAGATTTTTAAAAAATCGCTGGCTAAATAGTCGTTTTTACATACAACAAAGTATTAAGTGCAGCTTTGAAATTTATTTTAACTTTAATAGTGCATTTTTTCTTCTTCATTCTATATTTTCTCGGGATCCCCCTAGTTAGAGCAGAGAATTGGCCGCGCAATGTGTTTATATCAAAGTACTTTATGTGGTCGAACTCTCTCTTTTATTGAATATGTGATTTCTGTTGATGAAAAAACCGGTAAAGGCCGGGATTCGTAAATTTAGCATGCAGGCGCCGGTTTTTAGAAAATACAAGTGAGCGGAATATAAATACAAAAATGGATAAAAAAATAAAAATCCAAAATAATCTTGTTTTAATAGCGTGTGACAAAAGATGGCCGTATTTTATTCAGCAGCTGAATCTGCTTTTTGAAATGGGAATGGCCCCAAAAGCTGTTTTAATAGAACCCCATCAGCCATATGTAAAAAGAAGATTAAAAACTTATATTAAAATATTAAAGACAAAGGGAATCAAAAGACTTATATATAGAATTAAAATAGATATACTTGATAATTTTGAAAAAATTGGTATTATTGAAAACCCCGGCAGGGAAGAATCGCTAAAAAGAGCGAACTATCCCTACTACTATACCTGTGGTAAAAGGAGTAGTGAATGGCAAACATTGCAACTTGATGATTTTAATCTCAAAAAGCTGGGGATAGAAATAATCTATTGTGGAAATAATTCGGATAAAATGATTACCTATCTTAATCGTAATAATATTGAGTTTGTTCTTGCAGGAGCAGCACAAGTTTTACAAAAACATGTATTTAATAATACGAACTCAACATTCCTTAATATGCATCCAGGATTACTTCCATACATGCGAGGAATGCACGCTGAAAAATGGAGTCTCTACTTCGGTATAAATCCTGCTGCTACTCTTCATGTAATGGATGCTGATGTAGATACGGGACCCATTATTGCGACAGACGTCGTACCGATCAAGGAAAACGATACATTTGCTTCATTAAGAGTTAAAGCTCATGAACGATGCCTAATTTTATTGAAGAATTATTTACCCCTTTTACTATCAAAAAAAATCGATATTCATTCATTGCCAAAACAAGATCTTTCTGTCGGTAAAACAACAGAGGGTATGAGCCTGCTTCGATTTTTACAATGTAATAGGAACCTCAAGAGATATAAAAAGATATCTGTACACCGAAAAGATATACATTTTACAAATCCCGGTATTTTCATTTCAATACAAAATGAAAAATATAAATGATTATTTAAAATCTACCTGCTTTTTATTTTGTCAAACGTATGCCCCGTAACAATATTACACAACCACCCCTGAAATTTAGAGACCTTTTACATTTGTTAATAGAATTTTATGATTATAAAAAAATTAAAAAATATATGGATTTTTTCTTGACAGATCACGCCAGTTATTGTAAAATGACTTTTATAAACATCTAAATGTCTATTCAAGTAATAATATAAATGGGAAAGTTTTATTTTTAAATAATAGGCATGTGTGCGGCTTGTAATCGGCTATCTCATAAAATGTTCTGAGAATTGGGTCATAACCGGAAGTTATACGTACGCTGAGCGTCCGGATAATTCCACCGATGCAAGCACCAGAATTTGTTATACGTCACTTCACGCCGTATAACAAATCCAGTTGGGCGGACATAACCCCCGCTTACAAGCCTTCGGCTTGATGCAGAGAAGATGCCGCTTACCGGCGATATTATATTGAGGTTGAAAACAAAGAGCTGGGCCGATCAAAACTGAAGCGTGTTGCATAATAGACGCGGGGCATATTTGATAGTCAAAAATCAAATTGCGAACCGATACTGACATAATCGAAATAGGAGGAGGGGTAAAATGATCGTCAAAAATGTTGTCTGGAAAAACCGTTACCTTGATTCACTCAAACTTATGCGTATTTCAAACACGACCGCTGCCCTTCAAGGAGTGGAAAAGGTATCGGTGGTGATGGCCACCCCCTTAAATAAACAGATCTTGAAGGAAGTGGGTCTCTATACAGAAGAAGGAGAAAAGGCGAAACCGGAAGATATGCTTGTGGCTCTATCTCTGAATGAAGAGAGTCAGGTTCAATCGGTACTGGATTTTATTGAAGAGGAAATGAACAGGGTCAAGAGCAAAGTGCAGGAAACTGCCGGTTACGCACCCAAAAGCCTGGAATTGGCCATTCAAAATTTGCCCGATGTCAACCTGGCACTCATTTCCGTTCCGGGAAACTACGCCAAACATGAAGCGATGAAGGCCTTGAAGAAAGGCCTTCATGTTTTTCTGTTCAGCGATAATGTGTCAATTGAGGAAGAGATCGAATTAAAAAATTATGCAGAAACGCAGGGGCTGCTTGTTATGGGCCCAGGGTGCGGAACAGCTCACATTAATGGAGTGGCTTTAGGATTCGCGAATGTGGTGAAAAACGGCCCTGTCGGTATAGTAGCTGCAGCAGGTACGGGTATACAGGAAGCGGTTTCCCTACTGAGTAACGCCGGAGTTGGCATCTCTCACGCGATCGGGACCGGTGGAAGGGACCTTTCGGACAAGATAGGGGGAATTACCGCGAGGCAGGGACTTCAAATTTTAAATGAAGACGAGAAGACCAAAGTCGTTATACTAATATCCAAACCACCCGGAAAAAAGACTGTACTGGCGCTTTCGGATGCCGTCAAGCAAATGGGCAAACCGGTTGTTGTGAATTTTATAGGTATGAGTGAGCAATTGCCGCTCGGGTCCAACGCTGTCATTGTCGATACCTTGGAAGATGCAGCATTTACTGCATATGAGTTGATAAAGGGCAAAGTGGTTCCATACAGGACTGTTTTCACCCGGAACCCGGAAGAAGTGAGCAACAGAGCTGAAACCGAATGGGAGAAGATGCAGGATGAACAGAGATATGTAAGGGGGCTTTTCTCGGGAGGAACGCTTTGCAGTGAAGCAACTTTAGTATTGGCCGATTATCTCTCTTCTGTAAGCTCGAATATTCCGCCCCGTCCGGAATTGAAAATGAACGATACGGCAAAAAGTGAAGGGCATGTATGTATTGATCTGGGTGATGAAGAGTTTACTGTCGGTCGTGCACATCCCATGATAGATCCTTTTGTCCGGCAGCAAAGGTTGATCCAGGAAGCAAAAGACCCAAAAACCGCAGTAATTTTACTTGATATTGTTTTAGGCTATGGGTCTCACCTCGATATGGCCGGGGCACTGAAAGAAACCATTGTAAAGGCAAAATCCATACGACAGGAAAAGGGTGGCTATTTGTGCGTGGTGGCCTCTGTAATAGGAACAGATGAAGACCCACAGAGTTTGAAGGAACAGGAGAAAAAGCTCACCGATTACGGTGTTGTAGTGATGCCGAGCAACGCTCAGGCAGCTAGAATGGCAGCGCTGATTGTATCAAGGGGAAAGATTAAAGATCGCTTATATGGAGGAAAATAAAATGGCAGAGAAAAAAAAGGCCCTTGATTTAATCTCTCGGCCTATAAAGGCGGTAAACATCGGCCTTGATTCGTTTGTTGAGAGCTTAAAGGCACAAAGTGTTGAAGTCATTCATGTAGACTGGCAGCCTCCTGCGGGAGGGGACGACAAGGCTCTTGATTTACTTGATAGATTAGAATCTTTATAGCTCAGGGGGAGAAATATGGCAGAAAAAAAGAGTATCATAGAAGAAGCGAACAAGAAAGCCGCTGAAAAGATGATCAGTGCACGACCGGTGTTGAAGGATGTGAGGCCGGCGGAAGATGTAATTCCCAACATGACAAAAAACACTATTCTCCATGCAGGTCCCCCAATTACATGGGACAGGGTTTGCAGTCCAATGAAGGGGGGTATACTGGGTGCCGTCGTATATGAAAAGCTTGCCAAAGATTTCAAGGAGGCGGAGAGCTTGATAAAAAGCGGGGAGGTCGTTTTTTCGCCTTGCCACCATCACAATGCTATTGGGACGATGGCAGGTATTACAAGTGCGTCCATGCCGGTATTTGTGGTAGAAGACAAGGTCAATGGGAATACCATTTATGCAAATATCAGAGAAGAAACGGTAAAAGCACTCCGTTACGGGTTTTATGATGAAAATGTACAGAGGAAACTCGAATGGAACGCGAAAACCCTTGGACCGGTGATTGCTGAAGCACTTAAAATAAGTGGTGGTATTGACTTGATAAATATTATCGCGCAGTCATTGCATATGGGGGATGACGGGCATAACAAGAACACAGCTGAAAATGCCCTCTTTGCACTTAAAATAATGCCTTTTCTGGTCAAGACCAATTTTAGCTCGGATGAGCTCAGCGAGGTTGCGACATGGATGAATGTGGATGACCGTTTTATTTCAACTGCAGTAATGGCTGCATGTAAGTCCATGTGCAAAGCTGCAGAAGGAATTCCGAACTCAAGCGTGGTTACTGTAATGTGTAGGAATGGCACTGATTTTGGTATTCGAGTGGGTGCGCTTGGTGATGCGTGGTTTACCGCACCTTCCCCACGGGTCGAGGCTCTCTATTTTCCAGGATTCGGACCGGAGGATGCGGGGTTAGATATGGGAGACAGCTGCGTCACAGAAACCGCAGGAATCGGCGCTTTCGCAATGGCAGCTGCACCAAGTATGGTCGAATTTGTGGGAGGAACCGTTTCGGATTCGATATCATATACAAAAGAAATGTTCGAGATAACAGTAACAAAAAATCAAAACTTCACGATCGCCTACCTTGATTTCGCAGGAACTCCAACAGGGATTGATATCATGAAGGTTGTAAGAACAGGTATTCAACCTATAATAAACACAAGTATCTCTCATAAAGATGCGGGTGTGGGCCAGGTTGGTGCTGGTATGACGAGAGCACCTCTTGAATGCTTCAAAAAGGCTTTGGGAGCGTTTGGGGAAAAAATGAATGTATAATGCGTCACTTGTGAGTGACAGGCTACTGCGCGTTTTAAAGCCGGGGAGTCTACAGGGATGCATACACTCTATTTTCAAAAACACTTTGAATATCGAAGGAGATGATGATTTTATTTTCACCCTTCAGAGAGAAGGAATACCTGTAAATCCGAGAAGTGCTGTTTTACCGATCGAATCATGGTTGGATATCCGCTCCATCATCGACACTGTGGGTATAGCTGTAGAGTTAAAAAAATCGGGACTTACCATTCCCTCACGTCAATTGAGTATCGCTTTCGAAGAAGCGGAAATCTGGGACGCATCCCCTTCCATCCCGGGAAAATTGCTGCCTTTTCATCAGCTCGAAGAAAATCTTGAAAAATTTGCATCTTTTCTGGCAGAAAGAGAATATTCAGATTTTAACAGTGGTGAAGTTGAACGTCTGTTGAGAAATCGTTTGTCGGAAGCATCGTATGAGCTGTTCACTGCTATTGAAAGCGGCAGATTCTCAGAGGTTCGATTGCTTGCCGATAAGCTCATCGGCCTAGGTCCCGGTCTAACTCCTTCCGGGGATGATATTCTTTCAGGAATAATGGCCTCCGGTGTTTATCTGGGGCTTGCGTTTACAGAACTTTGGCCGTATGTCATGGAGATGAATGCGACCATTGTAAAAAGGCTGAAGGGGAGAACAAACCTTATCAGCTTAAATTTTCTTGTGGATGCCTCGAGAGGAGAGATTTATCGTCCGGCGAAGGAGCTGATCGGAGAAATACTTTGCAGTCCGAAAGGGGAGAATCTTTTTTCCTTTGCCGATGTAATGATAGGGATCGGCAGCACCTCAGGAAGGGATATGCTGGAAGGGATACTCATTGGGATCAGCGGTTTTTTTAAGTTTAGAGATTTTATGCGTCCGAATGGAGCATTGAGTGTTTAGCATTCGACAGAGAGAAAGAGCAGTATGGATCAACCACGTATAAAGGTAAGGTAAGAAGCAGGGAAGCGGTTAAAATTAAAAAAATATGTAAGATGCAATTGCTTTCAGGAGATGGTTACTAAAAGTCAATATTTATGTAATCAGCCTTAATTTTATAGATTGGGGTGAATTATGAAGTATAGCAATGATAACGTGAAATTGTTGGACAGTATCTTGAAAAAAAACGAGGATTTCAGAAAGCGTATTGATGAACAACATCTTCCTGCTAATAGAGAACCCTGCCCCTATGCGGTCATAACCTGTATGGATCCCCGGGTAAATTTGGAATCGGTGGGGGTTTTGCCCTTTTTCAAAAACGGAGAAATTGGATCCCAGGTTCGAATAATAAGGACTTTGGGCGGAATTGCCGAAAACAGATCTCTTGTAGTGGGCATTTTTCTGGCTGGATTCAAAGAAATTGCAATTCTCATGCATACAGATTGTGGTTGCAGCCTTGCTTACTCGAAGATAGATCAAATCATAGAGAATATGCAGGAAAATTTGAGTCCTGCACATTGGGAAAAATTTAAGAAAAGTATAGGTGAACCCCTCGTAGAGAATTTAAGGGAATGGCTTCATGCGTTTAAGGACCCAAAGGATGCTGTGGTACAGGAGGTGAATGCTATTAAAAAACTTGATTTTGTACCTGATAGTCTGATTGTTCACGGCCTGGTATATGATCTCTTATCGGGCAAAGTGGAAGTAATCGTAAACGGGTATGAATAAAAGAATATGAATAAGGCGGGAGAACCGCCTGCAGATCGAAACAGCTGACATGACGCCGGCTATAAGATGAATAGAGAGGTATGTCTATGAGCGAGAGGAAAGTTGCAGTCATTGCTGTAGGTGGAAATTCCTTGATCAAGGATAAAGAACACAAATCAATCCCCGATCAATACGCTGCCGCTTCTGAGTCTATGCACCATATTGCAGGGATGATCGAAGCAGGTTGGGACGTGGTGATTACACATGGTAATGGACCACAGGTTGGTTACATCCTGAGGCGGTCAGAGTTAGCAATACACGAATTGCACGCTGTACCGCTCGACATATGCGGTTCGAATACACAGGGCTCTATCGGGTATATGTTTCAGCTTGCTTTATATAATGAGTTTAAAACGAGAGAGATTGACAGGCACGCTGCAACAGTAGTGTCTCAGGTTCTGGTAGACAAGGATGACCCGGCCTTTACCAATCCTACAAAGCCAATTGGCTCGTTCATGGATGAGGGTACGGCCCAGGAACGGGCTAAAGAGTACAATTGGACTGTTATGGAGGATGCGGGAAGAGGCTGGAGACGTGTAGTTCCTTCACCATTACCGAAAAAAATTATTCAGCGACCTGCCATTGATTTACTTCTAAAGGAAGGGCTTGTTGTGATCGGAGTCGGGGGTGGGGGAATACCTGTTGTTGATGACGAGGACGGTGAACTGAAGGGTGTGGAGGCGGTAATTGACAAGGATTTTGCTTCAGCACTGCTGGCTTCGGAGCTTAATGCCGACATATTGTTGATATCGACTGCCGTTGAGAAAGTTGCCCTGAACTTCAATCAGCCCAATCAGCAATGGCTTGATGAAATGACTATGTCCGAAGCAATCCAGTATCTTGATGAAGGTCAATTCGGTAAAGGAAGTATGGAACCGAAAATACAGGCTATTGTGAATTTTTTAGGAGATGGTGGACAAGAAGCGCTGATTACAAACCCCGAAAACATCGAACGTGCCCTTAAAGGTATGACTGGCACGAGAATAAGGGCTGACCTATAAATATTGAACCAATTAGTATGAAAAGGAGGAGGTTTGTTTCAGTTTGCCGGACCTGCATCTTTACATATAAGTGGGTATTAAAATGTGGGCCGGTCCAGACAATTCATCATTTTCCCGGCGTGAGCAGTACTCCTGTTTCTGAGAGCACCGCATTGATGACCATTTTGAATACGTATTCGTTAATCTTCGAGTATGTGGATTTTCCACGATATGCACCAATGAAGCTCATTGGAAGCAGTACGACGCTTATTCGGGGTTGATGGCAAATACAACCTTCACGTGGTTTTTTGCGTCAAGGGCTGCTTCGAATGCCTCCTGCGGTTCGTCCAGTGAAAACTCCTTCGTTATAAACAGGTCGGGATCCACCACGCCGAAATCGACCATGTGTATCGCATCCGTTACATCCCGTCTTGTGTACATGATCGTTCCGATGAGCTCGAGCTCCCGATCCTGAACATCCGCCATTCTGACTTTGACTTCACTTCCGAATACGCCACACACGATGATCCTCCCGCCCTTGCGCACGATTGCCATCGCATCGCGTATGCTCTTTTCGACCCCCACACATTCAAATACAACATCGATACCTTCATAGGGTTGCTCGGCCTGCACTGTCTTGACAAGATCTGCAGCTCCTGCCTTTATTATCCGGTCTGCGCCCATTTTTTCTGCCAGAGACAGCCGCTGATCGGTTAAATCGCTTACCGTAATGATTCGAGCACCTGCCGCTTTTACGCAGGCGAGCACCATAAGTCCAATAGTCCCGGCTCCTATTATGACGACATTCTTGTTGAACAGGTCGCCCGCCTTCCGCACTGCATGAACGCCCACCGCGAGCGGTTCAACCAGGACCGCATCCCTGAGTGGAAGGGTGTCCGGAATGTGCAGGGTTTTTTCGGCAGGCGCGATGAAGTACTGTGCCATTGCGCCGTCGCCCTGACATCCCATAACCCGCAGGTTCTCGCAGATGTTGTAGCGTCCGATTCTGCAGTTGTAGCACTTCCCGCACACAAGGTTGGGTTCGCACACGACCCTGTTGCCTTTCCTGAATCCCTCTACACCCTCGCCAATGGAATGCACTTTCCCTGAAAACTCGTGCCCCGGTGTCGCCGGCAGCGGGATGAAGGGGTGCTCCCCCTTATATGCATGTGCATCAGAACCGCATATTCCACAGTACGCTATCTCAATGCAGACTTCCCCCGGCCCGGGGGTCGGTATATCGACCTCTTCGACAAACGTGCTATTCGAATGATCTATGACTATTCTTTTCATTTATTTTCTCCATGCTGTTATTCATTTGGACGGACGCTGTTTACTGCCGCTAGTGTGCGTCATTTTCCGATTGCTAAGCCTTCGGATAACGTTAGCAATCACCTGTGTCTTTCCTGATTAAAGCAGCGGAAAAAGTCAGGTGGGAATATTTATTAGGCGCTATACCGTAACATTCAGCCAGCCGCCGTCAACGTAGTACGACGATCCCACACAGTAGCTTGCCCTGTCGGAGCAGAGAAAAACGAAAAAATTGGCAAGCTCCTCAGGTGTGGCAAAACGGCCGATCGGGGTGTATGCTTTTGCAATTTTATCGAAGTATTCGTCAACGGTGAGTCCCTCCTTCTTCGAGAGCGATTCAGCACCTTTGCGCCATGCAGGGGTAAGGATTAGTCCGGGGTTGACGCAGTTTACCCGTATACCGTCTTTTATCAGCTCGCTTGCGAGACATTTGGAGAGCATGACCAGGGCTGCCTTCACGGTGTTGTAGATCGGTTCGTGGGAAAGCGGCTGTCTGGCGCATATCGACGCATTGTTGATGATTACTCCGCCGCTTCTCTTTTTCATGAGCGGCACGACTCCTCTCGCAAGGCGAATGGCCGCCATCACCTGCAGGTCCCAGAAATACTGCCACTGCTCATCTTGCGAGTTCATCACCGTTTCTTCGCTCCCTATACCTGCGTTGCTTATCATGATATCTGCTCCGTCGAATGTGCTTTCGACTTCTTTAATGAATTTCTCTATCTCCTGCTTTTTCACGACATCTGCCTGCACGCCGAGCGTTTTGACACCGAACTCCTTCCCGATTTCTTCTGCCGTTTTCACAGCTTCCTCTTTACCTCGTGAGCAAAGGGCTATATTCACACCTTCTTTTGCGAGGCCACGGGCTACAGCACGGCCGATCCCTTTTGTGGCACCGGTTATAACGGCAACCTTATCTTTCAAGCCCAGATCCATGATTATCCTCCTGCAAATATTATGACGAAAAAGTCATTGTACAATGGGAATGATAATAAATCAAGATGGGAAATGAAAGCTTCGTTTCGCCCATAGATGAGCATATTTTTTACACAAAAATCCGGCATTTCTTTATAATAACTCACTGTACTGTATTATTATTGTTAGGACGCCGATGATAGAGCTCAGAAAATTAATGCTGTTATTGAGGATCAACTGCAGGCTGTTTATTGCGTGTTAAAGTGAGGTAGCAAATGCTTTCAGAAAAGGAAAAACAGAGGTACAACAGACAGATAATTGTACCGGGATGGGGTGAGGATGGTCAGAAAAGGGTAAAGGAGGCGACTGTATTTATTGCCGGTGCCGGAGGGCTCGGGAGCGCTGCCGGGTATTATCTTGCCGCAGCCGGAGTGGGGCGGTTGCGTATATGCGATTCCGGAGAGGTTGATATTTCAAATCTTAACCGACAGATTATTCATAACAGTAACGATATCGGAAAGAGGAAGGTCGATTCAGCGGTCGAGAGTTTGTCGGCATTAAATCCCCATATAACGATTGTACCGCTCTATAAAAGGATAGTAGACGAAACGGCTGATGAGCTTATCGCAGATGCCTGTATCATTGTCGACTGCCTC
Source organism: uncultured Spirochaetota bacterium (assembly GCA_964433545.1). Classification (GTDB taxonomy): domain Bacteria; phylum Spirochaetota; class B62-G9; order B62-G9; family DRHN01; genus CAYSRJ01. The sequence continues at coordinate 41,935 of CAYSRJ010000010.1, forward strand.
GACAACTTTGAAACCAGGTATGTGCTGAATGAGTATGCGGTACAAAGACGTATTCCTATGGTTCATGCGGGGGTGTACGGCCTTACCGGTCAGATAACGTTTATTCATTCACCGGAAACTCCCTGCATCCGATGTCTCTTCCCCGCCCAGTCGCCGCCTTCCGGGGTCTTTCCGATTGTTGGCGCAGCAGCCGGTGTTCTCGGTGCAGTTGAAGCCATTGAGACGCTGAAGTGGATTGTCGGCGGGTTTACCCTTCTTAAAGGAAGGCTGCTGATCTTTGAAGGTGAGCTCGCCACATTTGATGAGATCAACGTCAGCAGGGACCCCGCATGTCCTGTGTGCGGTTTCAATGCCTGATGCTTTCGTATTTGCAATCGGGCATGGTAAATTTATTGGGGATAGATGTCGTCATCGGTAAACGGCTTGCCGTCACTCCCGTTCGAAAAAAGCACGTAATGGTCACCTGCTTTCGTGTAGTGGTACTTCCTGCCCCAACCGTCCTCGATAACATTTCTGTCGGCGATATTTTTATTCCGCAGAAATTCCTCGAGAGAGTCCGGGTAATCACCAAATTCCTTTTTATAGAGATCGAGTCCAATCACCATTGTTTTCAGGCCGTCTATTGTAATAAGCCTGTTAACCGAGTTTTTCGGTGATGTCTTCTTGCCGCAAGACACAACTAGAGTAAGAATAATAATAATGCAGAGTATCATTAAATAGTGCGAACAGCGTTTCTTTTTTTTCACTGTGATCCGTTTCCTCTAAATAAATCCACGGCATCAAACCCGTGTTTTAAAAGATGTCGTCTGTTTGGCGCTAACAACTTTCCCATACGCGTCGGACAGTGTGCATCACACATGTTATTCAGCGGACTGAATATACTCGGCGATTTCCCGGGTCATTATTTCTATACTGCCTCTGCCTCTCATACGTATCCTACCATTTTCAGCGGCATTTTTCAACAGTACTTTGCTGCCCAGTGTGTCGACTATCCCCTGCGCAATTGCCTCGGGGTCGGGCGGGTACAAAAAAAGTGAAGGCCCGAGAAGCTTTTTCTGTGCGGTCATAAATTTCCTTGTTATTTGCGGCCCTTTCCCCCAGCTTGCAAAAACAGGTTTGCCCAGCCCGGCAGCCTGCTCGTTGCCGGTACCCGACAAACCGATAACGGCGATGGATTCATTGATGATGTCGCCGAAGGCTTTCTGTGAGATGATTATCCTGTTTCCGCTTTTTTCATGGATATATGCAGTATACAGCTTCTCTCCGTTCATGTCTTCCGTACTCTGTGGCAAAAGCCCGAACTTGTGCTGGACTTTCTCCGGTTCAAGCTGCAGTGAAAGCGCGATTGCGTATATGAATTCCTCATCCCTTCGGGAAAGTGCTGTGATTATGTCGAATATCAGTGAAAGATTTTCATACGCCTCCTGTTTGCTGCCGGGGAGTATACCGATGATTCTCTGTTCGTCGGGAAGGACAGGCCTTTCATGGGTACTGAAACAGTCCATCATAGGGTTGCCGGTGCAGCGAACAGAGAGGAGTCCCTTTCTTCTGAGAAACTCCATCGTTTTATTGTCCCGAACATATATAAGTCCTGCGCAGAGCCTCAGCCATACCCTCTCCACTGTGCTGTAATGCTGCTTGAAGGGTTTTCGTGAACCGTACCACTCCGACTGCTGTACGCCGATAAATATCCTTCTGCCTTTTTTCATGCCGGTAAAAAGAGAAGTAAAGAGTAATAGATATGGGTCGCCGACAATGATGAGAAAATCGAACTTTTTTGAGATATTGCGTAGAGAAACCCCCATATGGAGTGTCTTTGAAAAAAATCCATTTTTTACATCTTTAATGAATTCCTTCGGGCTTCTTACAAAACCTTCGGATGGGAGTTTTGCCCCTGCCCCGGCCAGTCTTATACCAATTTTTTCATAAAAAGCGCCCTGGCCGACGGTTGGAAATGCAGCAACGGTCAGGGAAGGATACAGGGTATGTATTTTTTGGGCGATGCGTGCAGCTATTATGTCTTCGCCGTAACCGTTCGAAATAAAGAGGAGCCTTGCAGTTATGAGCATCGATGATGGTATACTTTTTATCCTTCCGCTACCACGCTGTTTTTAAGAACACCTATGCCTTCCACCTCAATCTCAACCGTGTCTCCCGGTTGCAAAGCCCCGATACCCGAGGGTGTTCCGGTTGTCACAATATCGCCGGGGAGAAGGGTCATTATATGAGAAACAAACGAAAAGAGCCTGAACATGGAGAAGATGAAGTTTTTCGTGTTGGAGGATTGACGCAGCGTTCCGTTTACTCTTGCATAAATATTCGCCGTATCGGGGTTCATGTCGGTTTCGATCACCGGACCTATCGGGCAGAATGTATCAAAAGACTTCGCCCTCGTCCACTGCCCATCCTTCTGCTGCAGATCCCGTGCGGTTACATCATTCAGGCAGGTATACCCGAGGATGTATTCCGCTGCATCTTCTTCCTTTACGTGCCTCGCTTTTTTCCTGACAACAGCGGCGAGCTCCGCCTCGTAGTCAACGCGTGCTGCCGAGGGCGGATACACGATTTTATTATTGTGACCGATGACGGAGGTTGCAGGTTTCATGAATAGAACCGGTTCATCCGGGACCGCCTGTCCCAGCTCTTCGGCATGGTCTCTGTAGTTCAGGCCAACAGCAATTACTTTGGACGGCTGGACCGGAGGCAGAACCTGCACACGATCGATGCGTACCGCATCTCCACCGAACGGCTTAAACCCGTTAAAGATGTCACCTTCAATTCCTGTAATTTCCCCTTTTTCAAGAACACCGTACAGGGGCGCTTTACCTGAAAGATATCTGATAAGTTTCATATGTGGTTTTATCCATTAAAATTAAGTTTTTTGTGCCAGAATTTCATGTAAAACTGACTGTCTGTACTGTTACAATTACTTGTAATTACATTCTAAAGGTAAAAACCATTAGGCAAGTGCCGGTTTTAATCTTAAAAGTTTGGAAGTTCACCTGCCTATGTTTGAATTCCGTTTAGAAATCTGTTACTGATCCAATGCAGAAATTACCGGTTTTTTTATCGACAACATAGTATATTATAGTATTGATTAGATGACAATCGTATATTAGGAGGGCTGAGCATGAAAAAACTACTTTTTATTATGCTCTTTTTTATGGTCTGTTCAACCCTTTTTGCCAAAAAAGAAATGGAGATATCCTTCTGGCACAGCCTCGGTTTCCATGTGAAGGAGATCATCGATGAAATGGCTGATGAGTACAACAGAGAGCATCGCGGCATCAAGATCAACCCTGTTTTTCAGGGCCTCTATCAGGATATGCAAGTCAAGATGGTTGCTGCCGCTGTTACCCGCCAGCTTCCGGATGTTGCACAGGTGCAGTTCGAATATCTCGATTCCTATGTCGATAACAATCTTCTCAACCCCATCGATGATGAAATTCCTCCGGAGGAGAAGAGCGACATACTTGATGTCATGTGGCAGCTCGTTACGAGAAACGGAAAGATTTACGGGGTGCCCTTCTGCGTGAGCACAACGGTGATGTTCTATAACGAGGACGCCTTTAAAAAAGCCGGGCTTGACCCCGACCATGCCCCCGATACATGGGAAGAAATGATAGAGATGGGGAAAAAGCTCACCAGGGACACTGATGGGGACGGTGTGTATGACCAGTACGCCATGATGTTCTGGACGAATGGTTTTTACGGCATAGCCCCCTTTCTGTGGGATAATGGGGGAAGTCTGCTCTCAAAGGACGGGAAATCGGTTGTACTGACATCGCCTGAGATGATTAGGACAATCAACATGCTCAGGGATCTTGTCTTCAAATATAAAATCATGCCGCGGACATGGACGGACTGGGAAGGGGGCCAGGCTTTTCTCACGGGTAAGCTGGCCTTTGGATTTTTTACGAGCGCCGCCATATCTTACGGCGAGCAGAATCTTCCGTGGAAGCTTCGCATTGCGCCTATGCCTGAGGTAAACGGGAAACGGTATACGATGCTTGCCGGATCCGGCCTTTTCAATTTTACAAAAAACCGCAAGAAAAGAAAGGTGGTAAACGACTTTATTTTCTGGCTTGTCAATAAAGAGAATACCCTGCGGATCCATGAGAGCGTCGGATATATTCCTGTGCGAAAATCGGCGCTCGATTCATTGAGCCTGAAGGCTTTTCTGAAGGATAATCCGAACTTCAAGGTGCCGATCGAAAGTCTTTCGTTTGCCAGACCGCTTCCGACGCATCCGGAATTTTTCAAGATAAATACAAAAATTGCGGATATGCTTGAGCAGATCACTCTGAACAATGCCGATCCAATCGAGGCATTGAAAAAGACTGAGCAGGAAATCAACCGGGAGATCCAGTAGCGGGAGTTGCCTTATGTTGCCTTATTCGTGAAACTCGATTCGAAGCTGCATACAATGCGCAATAAAACGAATCTCATTCCTCGAGGGTTGTCAGATCTCCCTCGTCCTGTCCAAGCGCACGCGCCTTCAAAACTCGCCTCATGATTTTACCGCTTCTTGTTTTTGGCAATGAATCAGCAAATGTAACCGATTCAGGTTTCGCTATCGGACCTATCTCGTGGCTCACATGGTTTTTTAATACCTCTTCAAGTTCAGGACTTCCGCCGATTCCTTCCCTTAGTATGACGTACGTATGAATTGCATTTCCTTTTATTTCATGAGGTAGAGTAATAGCTGCAGCTTCGGTTACATCTGGGTGACTGACCAGTGCACTTTCAATCTCTGCAGTCCCGAGCCGGTAACCGCTCACCTTTATAACATCATCAATCCTTCCAATAATCCATACGTAGCCGTCACTGTCGATACGCGCCGAGTCTCCCGTTTTATACCAGCCCTGTTTTTCAAAAGTCTTCCAGTACACCTCCTTGTATCTTTCCGGGTCTCTGAAAATCGTGCGGGCAAGACCAGGCCATGGGGATTTTATTACCAGCATCCCTTCCTCTCCGGCAGACATCAGTTTCCCCTTTTCATCGACTACAGCAATTTCATTTCCGAAAAAAGGCCTGGTGGCGGATCCCGGTTTCAATGGAGTTATGGGGAGGGGAGTAATCATGAAACCCCCGGTTTCAGTCTGCCACCATGTGTCCATTATAGGGCATGATTCTTTTCCGATCACCCGATAGTACCAGCGCCAGGCTTCAGGATTTATCGGTTCTCCTACCGACCCGAGCAGCCGCAGACTGCTTAAATCGTGCCGGTTCGGCCACGCTTCACCGAAACGCATAAGCCCTCGGATTGCTGTAGGGCTTGTGTAAAGAATCGTTATGCCGTGATTCTCGACCATCTGCCACCATCGGTTCGGGTATGGGTGGTTGGGAGCTCCTTCGTACATGAGTATCGTGCTTCCGTTTATAAGCGGCGCGTAAACGATATAGCTATGCCCCGTTATCCAGCCGGGATCAGCGGCGCACCACCAGCGGTCTTCATCCTTGACATCAAAAACGTATCGGTGAGTCGTTGCTGTATAAACTGCATATCCTCCATGGGTATGTACAAGGCCTTTCGGCTGCCCTGTTGTGCCTGAAGAGTACAGGATGAAAAGGATGTCTTCTGAATCCATCTGTTCAGTCGGACATCGTGTATTGGCTATCGGCAGAGCCATCAAGTCATGATACCAGAAATCCCTGCCGCTCTCCATATAGACATCCTGCCCGGTTCGTTTTACCGTTATACAGACCTCAATCGTTGGTGAACGACGCATGGCTTCATTTGCAATTTCTTTCAGATTTGTAATGTTTCCCCGCCGCCACCCCCCGTCTGCTGTAATAAGTACCCGGCTGTCCGCATCCTTGATTCGTTCTGCCAGAGCCTCGACGCTGAACCCGCCGTATACAACGCTGTGTACAGCCCCAATTTTTGCGCAGGCCAGCATCGCAAAGACCAGTTCCGGAATCTGGGGCATGTAGATAGTTATGATGTCCCCCTTTTTGATTCCCATACTCTTTAAAATATTGGAAAACTTCGAGACTTCCCTGTTCAGGGCATGGTATGAGAAGGAACGTATATCCCCCGGCTCACCCTCCCAGATAATTGCGAGCTTGTTTCTCTTCCAGGTTTTCAAATGTCTATCGATCGCGTTGTGTACAATATTTAATTTACCGCCGGTAAACCATTTATAGAAAGGAGGATTGCTGTCGTCGAGCACCCTGTCCCATTTTTCAAACCATTCGAGCTGTTCAGCCTCCTGTTCCCAGAACTCCTGCCTGTTTTCAATAGATTTTTTGTACAGTGTCTCATACTCCTTTATGCGGGCCTGTTCTATAACATATTGATTGGGGTAATAAAAAACCGACTCTGTTCCGGATTTTTTTTTATTATTTATTTTAGACATGTCATTAGCTCTTGATAAAAAATATAAAAAAAGAATAATTCATATTTTTGATAATACAACAATTATATAATTTGTCAAATTAAATCTTGGTCAAATTGTATGTAAAGGACTATTTTCCTGTTTGTTTATTTGCCGATACTAGGAGTGCATCGGTATCTTTGTCGGTAAGACCGGTACAGTTTTAAAAAAAGATTCGTACTGCACAACATAAACAGGGGGACATCCATTGTCGGCAGATTTCCACCAAATCCTATCGATCCAGATTCTCGCCTTTGAGAAGTACAGTGTCACTATACAGGATGCCATTCTCATTGTACCGATTGTTATTGCTGCGGTTATCGTACTTCGAATCTTCACAAAAATAATGAAAAAGAGGAATCTGACGGGCAAGAAAATAATCAAAACAATTACCCGGATATTCAGGGTCCTGATAGTATTCCTCGTATTCCTCGGAATAATGCGTGTTCTGGGTGTGCGTCTGGGCAACATCTTTGATTTCATAAAAGCTGTTTTGAGCTTCCGGTTGTTCACGCTCGGCGGTACCGATGTAAGCCTTTTGACCATACTGATCATGGCGGTCGTTGTATATGTTTCCACAAAGCTTGCGGCGCTTGCCAGGACATATTTCAACAACACGGTATTTCCCAGGTTCAAAATTGAGTTTGGCCTGCAGAGCTCGCTGTCGAAGCTTATCGGGTATACAATAATCGCAATTGGTATAATCATTGCGCTGCAGGGTATGGGTATTAAGCTGTCGGCGCTTACCGTGTTTGCAGGTGTACTTGGTGTCGGGATCGGTTTCGGTATGCAGAACATCACGGCGAATATGGTTTCGGGTATCGTCATACTTTTCGAGCGGCCCATAAAAGAAGGAGACATGGTGCGTCTCAAGGATACGATCGGCATCGTGCAGAAAATAAACCTTCGGGCAACGGTGGTACGCACCATACTCAACGAGCATCTCATTGTGCCGAACTCGGAGTTTATCAATGCTACGGTTGAAAACATGTCCTTTAGTGATTTGAAACTGCGCCTCAGGGTCGATGTGGGTGTGTCGTACTCTTCCGACCCATTTGCCGTTAAGGCGGCTCTGCTCGACGCCGCGTACTCCACAGAACACATACTGAAAAATCCAGAGCCGAGCGTTCTTTTTATCGGTTTTGGTGAATCCTCACTTGATTTTCAGCTCTTGGCATGGATCGAAAGCCCGAAGATGAGGTTTGAAGCCGAGAGTGACCTGCATTTCGCCGTCATAAAAAAGTTCAGGGAACGGGGAATAACCATCCCATTTCCGCAGAGAGACGTGTATATCAAGCAGAAGTGACCCTCTGTCCAATAGGTAGATTGTATTTCCTGCCAATACAGACATTCAGAGTGAACGATCCATAAGTTTTTATTATAGCGTTTTAAAACCTATAACGACAATTTATTGTACCTTCTGTTATTTTCATACCATTTTTCAGTGTAAATACCTACAATTAGAAAGATAGAAAGAAACAGAACAGTTTGCCCGCTTCTGCTGCAACGAAGAAGAGAGAGGGGAAGAATGAAAAAATATAGTATGAAATGTACGGAATGCGGTGCTGAGTACGAGGATAATCACTTCCGTTTGAAATGCGACGGGAACCACAGCCCCGCACTGCTCAGGTCGAAGTATCATAAAAACGGGTTTTCACTTCACAACGATAAGCCCGGTATGTTCAGGTTTTATGATTTTCTGCCCGTTGAACGCACCCTTGATGTGAGCGGTGCGCCTGTAACATACAGGAGTGAGGCGCTTGCCAAATACCTTGATTTACAGAACCTGTACATCATCTTCAACGGGTACTGGCCGGAAAAAAATGCATATATGTATACCGCCTCTTTCAAGGAGCTCGAAGCACCGTCCGTGCTGGCACGGATACCGCAAAATCATGACGGTACCATCGTTGTAGCCTCTGCAGGCAACACGGGTCGGGCATTCGCGCATGTTTGCTCGCAGAACGACGTGCCCCTCTTTCTTGTTGTTCCCGAGGAGAGCGAGGGGGAAATCTGGTCTACTGTTCCATACCAACCGGGCGTCAAGGTCATTCTTGCTGCGGGTGACAGTGACTACTTCGATGCGATAACCCTTGCAAACAGAATCGTTGAAATAGATGGATTCTTCCCGGAGGGAGGCGCGGCGAATATTGCACGGAGGGACGGCATGGGCACAACTGTGCTCGATGCGGCGTGTTCGATAGGGAGGATACCGGATCACTACTTTCAGGCGGTCGGTTCAGGGACCGGGGGTATTGCTGCATGGGAGTCGGCTTTACGGCTTGGCGAGGATGGATCGTTCGGTGAAAACCGCATGAAACTGCACCTCTCGCAAAATGCTCCCTTTACACCGATGACTGACGCGTGGAACAGCAGGCAGAAAAACCTGCCCGTCGTCTCTGAGAAAGAGGCAAAAGAGCAGATCCGCCGGATCAAGGCAAAGGTGCTTTCGAATCGTAAACCACCGTACAACATCACAGGCGGGGTCTGGGACGTGCTCGAGGCTTCATCCGGGTGCATGTACTCGGTAACGAATCATGAAATCGAGGAGGGAACACGGCTGTTCGATCGGCTCGAGGGTGTGGATATACACCCCGCGGGCGCAACTGCTCTCGGTTCACTGATACAGGCGGTGCGTGGAGGAATTATCGAGAAGGATGATATCATCGCTCTGAATATTACGGGCGGCGGGGAGAAGAAGGTTAAGAATGACTATGATGTTTACCAGCTCGAACCTTTTGCCCGTTTTACAAACCGTGAAATACACAGTGATGAAATAATGAAAAAGATTCAAAATATGCTCGCAGCAGTATAGAAGCAGCTGTGCAGTTGCATTCTTCAATGGAGCTCAGCTGGTCCGTACGACTTCACAATCCTCGCCTCGATTCGTTTTGAGAACGGCTGTATCTTTCTGGCCAAAGACCAGGTCAAGGGATTCAGCAATCTCTAAAAATGCGCGTTCAAGCTTACCTTTGCAGGAGTCGGACTTTCTACAAAGATCAAGGATATGAAGGGTACCGGGTTCAAGCCCTTTGTTGTGGGGATTACGACGGAACTTGGAGTAGGCCTGTTCACGCTTATTCTCATATATGTATTGACATACTCCGGGATTCTGTAATACATACGGTTGCCATAATTCTCTACTATAGAAATTGAATAAAGGGCAGGACTGCTGTATATTTTATTATATAATGAAGAAATTTATCCTTATACTCCTGCTTTTTCTCCCATGGCCTCTCTTCGCGTTCACGCAGGAAAAAGAACTTTTTTCCGAAGCCGAGAGCAGGTATTTGAGCGGCAACTATCTGCCGGCCTACGAAACATACGATGAATTCGTCCGTACCTATCCCCTCTCCGAATTGACTCCTGACGCGCAGTACAGGAAGGCACTCTGCCTGTACCGGCTTGAAAAATACCGGGAGGCGATTCAGCAGTTCGACCTTGTTGAAAAGCGGTACCGAACGACCAGGTATGTGGACTTCGTGCCGCTGTGGAAGGGGGTTTCCTACTACTATACGGCCGACTACCCGAAAGCAGTGGAAAATCTCAACGCTTTTCTTAAAAAGGGTGATCAGCACGAGCTTACATTCGAAGCACTTCTCTACAAGGCCCTATCTGATATATCCCTCGGCAGGGTACAGGACGGCATGAAGGCTATGGAGCGCATTGTCAATGCACGCGGGTATGATAAAGTATCTGCCTATGAATCAGTACTGTACAGCTATACGCTGCTCGCCGCCGGGAACTACGATCAGCTCATTAGGTTTTATTCCCGTATAGATCCGGAGGCATTCGCGCCTGAATGGAGGGAAAAAATTTATCTCTATACTGCCGAGGCGTACTGGAAGAGCGGTGATACGGATAAAGCAGAGGATATCTACCGTATGCTCGTTGACAGGCACCTGTCCACCACCTCCACTGCATACAGGAGGCTCTATTCGGCTGCGCAGAAGCGGGGGGATTTTCAGCAGATGGAGCGTATCGTACAGCAGGCGGAGCAGAGGTTCGCGGGAGATCCGGATGTATTGAAAGATTTCTGGTTGAGGATGGGTGTTGCGAGCTACGACCGGTCTGAACTCGATCTGGCGTCCTATTTTTTGCGAAAGGTATGGAATCTCGATGATTATTCCGGGATGCCTGAAGCTGTGCCGCTCTACCTGTCTGAGGTCGATGAAGCACAGGGCAAAAAAAATGATGCCCTCGCAATTCTCGAGGAGTATGTAAAAGAGAATGCAGGCACGACCGGTCTTCTATACTTCAAACTCGCGCATTTATATCTGAAATCCGGCAATTATGAGGGGTCTGCAGACTATTTTAACAGATATATTAAAGGATACCCGCAGTCGAAGTATGTCCCGGAAGCCCGGTACCTGCTCGCATATGCCCTTTACAGACAAAAAAAATATGAAGATGCGGTTTCACAGTGTCTGCTGTATGAAAGGTCAACTGGAGGCAGTACCACGAGCGGTGGGTCTCTTAACGGTAGTGTTGCAATGCTGAAGGCTCGCAGTCTCATGGAGCTCAAGAAATACGATGAAGCCCTGAAAGCCCTGGCAGCCTACAGTACTACTGCTCCCCGTGACCTCGAAGCGAGGCTCGAAAAAATCAAGCTCCTCTATTTTACCAAGAACTATGAAGCTCTCACTGAAGAAACTGAAAGCTTGTTCAGGGACTTTCCGGACCTCGAGCATTCACACACGAACTACTATCTCAATGCACAGTATCTGCGGGGTCTTTCATTTATATTGATGAAAAAATACGCGTATGCAGTGAAAACACTCTCCGTTATTACACCTGACAATACGGTAGAGGCTGGGCTTTCAGCCATTTATCCATCTGTGCTCTACTACCGTGCGTGGGGGCTGTACAGAATGGACAAGTTCGCCGATGCCCGTCGGCTTGCAGAAGAATTCATCGCCCGATTCAGAGATTCTGATTTCTACTTCAGCGCCCTGTATCTTGCGGCGTGGTGCTCCTTCAGCATGAACGACTACAGCACCTCTGCACGCCTTTTTTCAAGGCTCGCTGAAGAAGCTGAGGAAAATCCCTTAAACGGGAAAGCTCCCGCAAACGGGAGTGATCTTGCGCAGAAGGCACTTTTTTTGAGTGGTAAAAGCCTTGCTAATCTTGGCAGGCTTAGTCGTGCATCGGAAGTGTATACCGAACTCTATGAGAAACACCCGAAGTCCGGCTACGCAGACGACGCCCTGTTTGAAAATGCAGGTATTCTCCTGAAACAGGGTCAAACGAAGGCCGGAGCAGGGGAATATTTCACATTGTGGAAACAGTATCCGGAAAGTCCACTTGCAGAGGAGGCCTTTTACAGGCGTGGCGAAGCACTTTTTTCCGGCGGGTATTATTCCGATGCGAAGAATGCATTTCACGATTACAGAAATCAATTTCCGAAAGGCGACCTTGTTGATGACTCATTGTACTGGGAGGCGTATTCCGCGCAGAAGCTCGGGCAGGACCGTGAAGCGGCTCTTCTCTGGGAAAAATTGATTGCCGGGTTTGGCAACAGTTCCTTTAAGCCGGATGCCCTCAAGGAGGCTGCGGAGGTGTACGTTCAATTCGGCGAGTATCAAAGAGCACTGCAATACTATACAGAATTGGAGGATGAGTACCCGACGTATGCGAAAAGTGTAAATGCATCCCTGCGTCTGGAGGAGATCCGGTACCTGGTATTCGGTTTGAGCAAACGGGAAGCTGAGCTTACTGCTGTCATTAGTAAAAAGGGCGGTGCGAATACTGCTGAAGGAAGAAAGGCCATGGTTGAGCTTGCCAGGCTTTATCTTAATGAAAAAACGGACAAAATCGAGCGTGCGTTCCAGCTTTTGAGCAGGGTTATGGAAAAGGGAAGTCCTCAGACAAGACAGGAGGCCGGTGTATTGCTTGGTGAATACTACTACAAAACGGGTGATATCGAACGTGCCGGCAGGGAGTTTTTCAATGCGTCTCTCATATATCCTGAGAACCGTGATTTGATGGCGTACGCAATTTACAGAGCCGCACAGATGATGAAACTCGCGGGTAAAACAAGAGAGTTTAAAGAGCTTGTAGAAAGGCTCAACCAGAGCTTTCCGGCATCGACCTGGGCCCAGGAGGGCAGAAAGCTTCTCGAGGAAAAGAGTAAGTAAGATGAAAAAAACAATAGTACTCTTCACGGTGGGTTTTTTTATTGCTTTTCTCCTGTTCCCCGTGATTTATTTGACGGCGCAGGAGATCGAACCATCGGAGCCGGAAATTGTTCTGCCGAGTGTGGTTCTTGAAATAGAGGATCTGAGCGTTGAAAATGTCAGAACCAAACTACCGGAGAATGAGCTCGTTCCTCCGGAGATCGAAGTGCCGCTTCCGGAGGCCAAGGAACTGCAGATAGAGGAGCCGCCGTCCTCTTTTCAGCTTCCGAAGATGGGCCCGGCCCCGGTTTCCGGAAAAAAGGGCGGGACGTTCATCGCCGAGGGGGTTATCGGCGCCGGTACACTCAACCATCTGCTGAGCTCATTTTCACTGTTTCAGTTTGACAAAACTCCGGGCGGAAAACTTCTCTTCCGGCATGAAGTGCTCGACGGATTTTCAGGAAAACCCATTGGGTCAGGGTACAACATGCGGGAGGACAGGCTTTCCGGTACGGTCAAGTTCGGAAAAAAGCGCCTGAAAACCGAAACGTCGGGCGAATTCAATGATGTTGAGCAGGGGCTTCAGAACAGCGGTTCGTTCTATTCGAAAATCGACCGTTTGACGAGGGGCAGTGCGACGGTCGTTTATGCTCTGAATGATAAGATTGCATTAAACGGTCATCTGGATACATCCGTTACGACCCGGCTCCTGTCGGGATCCACCGAACCCGGGTCTGAAAAATCGACGGAGTATGCGGTTACCACTTCACTGGAGGGGACCTACGCACTGAGCAGAGGGTATGTCGGACTTTCGCCTCGTTACTCGTACCGGGACGGCGGCGTGCAGAATGCCTATCAGCTCAACAGGGCGCAGGTTAAGGGGCTGTTCGGATACGACCTGAGCGACACGACCCGTCTGCGGGGAGATATTAGCTGGTTCTGGAGCGAAGACCTCAAACATCAGGTGCCGTTTAATTTGAGCATTACGACGTATCCGACGGATCTTTTTTCGTTGAGCGCGGGAGGGGGCTACAGGATTCAGGAGTTCAATCTTTCGGATGTGCTCGATGATTTCATGTTTGCCGATGCCCCGGGAAGCATTCGCGACAACAACGGATGGTACTTCACCGTCAACTCGCATTTGAACTTCCTTCAGGGCTGGGTTGCGTACGGAGGGCTCAAATTCATGAACAATGCTGCCATGCTCTCCGTTCTGGAAGCTGCCGACCCGTTGACCGGACTTTTCCCCGTTACACAGGAAAAGATGCGTCGGCTCACCTCGGAGTTAGGGGTTCGATGGATCCCTTCGGCAACCTTTTCCGCCTATGTGAGCTGGACTTCGGAAATTATGGATAGACCGAACTTTTATCCGGGCAACTCCTTCAGCCTCGAGGCGAGTATCAACAATAGCTCAGGCAGACTGGGAGGTATTGTTTCTTCTGTCTTCAGTACCGGTATAAATGACTTTGTTCAGGCGCCGATCGTAAACATCGAAGGATTTTACAGGGTTAACGATTCGCTCATGTTCAGTGCGGAGGCGGATGATTTACTGTATCCTGCGCTTGGCGGTCCGAGGTACAGCTGGTATCCCTTTATAGATAAAGGCCTGGGGATAGTGGTGAAAGCACATATTACTTTTTAAGGAGATTCGATATGGTCGATATACTCGAAAAAGGCGGCATTGTCATGTGGCTCATTATGCTACTTTCGATCATTGCAGCGGTGATAATCATAGAGCGTCTTCTCTATTTCAGAAAGATACGTATCGATGAGGAGAAGATGATCAGCAGGCTGAAGGCGACACTGCAGAAAAAGCACTTTGATGAAGCACTCGCGATCTGTGAGAACAACCCCTCCCCGGTAACGAATCTTATGAAGGTTGGAATCGAGCACCGTGCCTACCCGCGTGAAACCATCAGGGAGGCGATAATGGATGCAGCGAATCTGGAAGTCCCGGAAATGGAGAGGCATCTCCCCGCTCTGGGGACGATTTCCCATATCGCGCCATTGCTCGGTCTGCTTGGCACTGTTACCGGTAATATACGGGCATTCGGTGTTCTGGGGAAATTCGGCGCCGTCGGGGACCCGGGACTGCTAGCAAAAGGAATTGCAGAAGCCCTGCTGACAACCGCTGCCGGCATAATCGTCGCGATCCCTGCAGTTATTTTCTACAACTACCTTGTGAGCAAGGTCAACCACTCCATTATACGGCTCGAAAACCGTGTAAACGAGCTTGTGCTTCTTCTCGGAGGTATATCGTCATGAGATTCAGGCGACTATTAACCACCAGAACCAATGTTGAGCTTATACCTCTTATAGATGTCGTATTCCAGCTTGTCGTGTATTTCATGGTGTCAACGACCTTCATACTCACACCGGGCATCAGCCTCATACTGCCGCGCTCTGAAACATCAGAGCCTGTGGTGATGTCGCGTCTTGTGGTAACCGTTGTCTCGGAAGACGAGCTCTATCTCAACAAGGAGAGGTATGACCTGAAAGGTCTCGATGCGCAGCTTGCCGGTCTTACGGAGAAGCAGCGGGAGGATGTTCGGACCGTCGTCATCGAAGGTGATGAGCATGTTTCCTATAAGCTGATGGTAGAAGTGCTGGATCTGCTCAGGAAGAACGGGTTCAAAGGGGTGAATCTGAGGACAAAGGAGAGTGAAGGGGACGGCAGGTAGTGGTCAGGGGCTGCAGCATGTAGTAATTTTAAATATCGTCAGGCGGTATCAAGGGCACTAATAGCATTTTCTACGCGACTAATAAGTGGGTTATGTCCACTCAACTGTTTTTTAGACAATACCGGTGGCTTGTACCAAGGGCACCAGTACCACAGGTACCGGTACTAAGGGCACGGGCACCGGGGGCAT
>CAYSRJ010000010.1:57400-100718 GCA_964433545.1 uncultured Spirochaetota bacterium
ATAGTTGTTTCAGGGTATATGTGATGACTGAACGGATACATACAGCGCACGGGCAGAATCAGAGAAGGATGGCACTCAGCATCGCCATCGCACTTTTTATACATGCGGGTATATTCGTCACCTTTCAGTACCTGCCTCATCCGGAGGAACTGCCCGAATACAGCGGCCCAATAACCGTAACCCTCTACGAATCCAACGAACAGATGCGTGCGACTGAGGCACAGGCCGCTGCCGCCCAAAGGGCTGCCCTGCAGCCTGAAAAACGACCTGAAACAAAAAAGCCTGAGACGATAAGACCTGAGTCCGTGCAAAAGACGCCGGAAGTCGCTCAAAGAACGACAGATGTCGTGCAGAAAACAAGAGGACAAGCTGAGGCCATACAGAAGTCCACGAAAACGTATGAATCGCAGGCTGCAAAGGCTCCTGAGAACCTGCTGCCGAAGCCTCAGGAGACAGCCGGGCCTCTCCCAGTACCCGTGCAGGAGCGACCGCTCGGCACTGAGGGACCGGTTGAAGAGGCCGTGAACGTGCCCTCCGGCAGGATACAGGCGCCCACCCGGGGCATGGCGACGCAGGAGGCGAGACCCTCACCGCAGACTGCGCCTTCAACCCAGGAAACCACCGGGGCGGTATCGGGCACAGCGGTAGCCGGCAGGGCGGTAGCCGGCAAGGCGGTAGCCGGCACGACACCTGAGGCCGCAGGTGAAGAGCAGGTTTCAAGAAAGGAGAAGTTTTCTTTTCCTCCTGTTGAAGCAGAGGAAAAACCTCTTTCCCTGGATATGGAGCGGCTGGAGCAGGCACTTGAAAAAACAGCAACCGGTTCCACTGAGGAAACAAGGCAGAAGACTGCAGTAACGGGTACACCATCTACCGGTGCACCGAAGATTGAGTGGGAGGACGCCCGCCGCGGCAGAACGCTTCTGTCGTCTCCAACACTGCCAGTAATTCCTGAGTGGGTTAAGAGAGAAGGGCTCAATCTGACTGTTGCAGTTACTTTTGAGGTGACACCGCAAGGACATGCTACAGGCCTAAATGTTGAACAGTCTTCCGGCTACTCCGACGTTGATTCCGTAGTTCTCGAAGCGGTAAGAAAACTCCAGTTCAATCCAATCGCGGACAACAAAAACGTGCGTGGGACCATTCGCTATATCATCAGTACCAGATAAAGATCACGCGCAATCCCATAAAGAAAATATGAAAGTGCTGGAATTGACATGGGAGTTTCCTCCCTATATATCGGGCGGTCTCGGTATAGCCTGTTACGGCCTGGCGAAAGCCCTTCTCAGGCATGGTGTTGAAATCTACATGATGCTTCCCTCGCAAAAGCCCTTTTTCTTTCATCTGAGAAAGCCACGAGATGCCGATTCACTACCGGGTTACAGCCTCAAAGAAATTTCAGGCGGTGGCGCTCCCGGGTACAACAAACCTGAAAGAAACAGCTTTGAATACATGCCTGTTGCCGGGGCAGCTGGTGGATATACGGGCGTGTTGAAAAATATTTCGTGGGAAGATATTCAAAAAACCGTTTTTCACTATGCGAAGATGGTTGCCCGGGCTGCCGGGTATGTCGATTTCGACATCATACACGCCCATGATTGGCTTACATTTCCCGCAGCCGTCGCATTGAAGAATAGATTTGAAAAGCCGCTGGTCTGTCATGTGCATTCTACAGAGTATGACCGTTCTCCCGAAGAAGGCAACAGCAGGGTGCATGATATCGAGCGTCGGGGTCTGCAGTGCGCAGATCGTATTATCGCGGTGTCGCACAGAACTGCTGGTGAGATTGAACAGTGCTACGGAATTCAAAAAAGCAGGATACGAACCGTGCACAACGCCAGTGCCATTAAAAAACCGCTGTTCAGCGGTAAACGCTTTTTCAAGGAACCGGTGGTCTTATTTTTAGGCAGGCTGACCGCACAAAAGGGGCCTGATATATTTGTTGAAGTTGCTCTCGAAGTGTTGAAAAAATACCCTGATGTGCGCTTTATTCTGGCCGGTACAGGCGACATGGAAGGATTACTGATACGGGAGTCGGCCCTGCACAACACGGGCACCAGATTGCATTTTACCGGTTTTCTCAATAGAAAAGAGGTTTTACGTATCCTTGCAATGTCGGACCTGCTCATCATGCCGTCAGAAGCCGAACCCTTCGGCATAGCTGCCCTCGAAGCAATGCGCTTTGGGATTCCGGTTCTTGTCTCATCACAATCCGGTGTGGTCGAGATTGTTCGGAATGCAATCCCAGTCGACAACCGCGATATTGAAATGATGGCCTCCATTGTTGAAAAATTATTAAAAAAGCCGCATATGTTAAGAAAAATCGGAAAATCGGGCAGACGTGAGGTCAAAAAGATAACATGGCGAGAACCCGCCCGAAAGGAGTATAGGATATTCGAGGAGATTCTATGCTGAACATAGTCCTGTACTTCTAAGTAAATTCGAGCAAGTTACTGTTTGATGCCTGGTCCCGGGGGGATGTATCCTGACAAGGATCGGCTGCGAAGTGGCATATCCTGTCAAGGACTTCCCCAAGGGGGCTTACGCCACTTTCAGGTGCATACGTAGTATGTATACGAATGGGAGCGGAGGGAATGCGGGGTGACTTTTGGCCTTTTCGTTTGCCTGAAGAAGCCTACCGTTGTTACCTTTTCATATTGTCCGGCATTGAAGAAAAGGGTATATTCAGCCGATTCAATACAGTCTAAGGAACGGTCATGCATATAAAAAATATATACGTATATCCGAGATATCCGGAATCTCTTAAAAAGTTGTTTCAACTCGCATTCAACGTGTGGACACTCTGGGATGAAGAAACGGTTCAGCTTTTCGACAGGATCGACGGCACACTTTTCAGAAAAAGTGACCTCAACCCCGTTCAGTTCCTCTATTCCGTGCCTGAAAAGCGGCTCATAGAGCTTTCGAAAGACAGCGCTTTTCTGGAAGACGTGGAAGAGGCATGGAAGAGGTACGATGCATACGCTCAGAAAAAGACAGCCTACGATGAACGCTTCAAAGACAAAAAGATCGCATATTTTTCCATGGAGTACGGTCTTCATTCATCCATTCCGATTTACGCCGGCGGGCTGGGGATACTCTCCGGCGATCATCTGAAAGGAGCGTCTGACCTGGGCATCCCGATAACGGGTATCGGACTATTGTACAGGTACGGATATTTTACCCAGCGCATAAACATCCACGGTATGCAGGAGGAGGAGTATATTGAAAACAGTGTTTTCAACCTTCCTCTCAAAGAGCTCAAATCAATCGATGGAGAGCCGGTGTATGTAACGGTGGAAATACTCGGCACACCCGTACTGATCAAAGTGTGGTTCATTCGCGTGGGCAGGGCGCACCTTATTCTGCTCGATACGAATATTGAGGCAAACGAGCCTGATTTTCGACGGATTACCGACCATCTGTACGACGCGGGCAGGGATGTACGTATGCAGCAGGAGCTCGTGCTTGGTCTGGGCGGTATGGAGGCGCTCGATGCAATGAACATCAAACCCGATGTGTACCATCTCAACGAGGGGCATTCGGCATTTCTCATCGTTCAGCGCCTTAAAAAACTTGTCGTCGATGAAGGGCTGTCATTCGACGAGGCGTATACGCTTATAAAAAATACAACGATTTTTACTACCCATACTCCGGTTGAAGCTGGGAATGAAAACTTTCCGGTTGAAATGGTCCAGAAGTATCTCAGTAAAAAGGTCGAGGAGATCGGTGTACCGCTCGAACGCATCATACAGTACGGCACACTTCACGACAAAAAAACATTCTGGCTTCCGGCTTTTGCCATGCGTTTCTCCAGGTATATTAACGCGGTTTCAAGGCTGCACGGCAAGGTGTCGAGAGGGATGTGGTGCGACCTGTTTCCCGGTTTGGTTGAATGTGAAGTTCCCATTACTTATATTACAAACGGTGTGCATTACTCCTGGGTTTCTCCTGCACTTATGGAGCTTTTCAATCGATATATCGCTCGAGAAAATTACGCTCTCTTTGAAGATGACACAGCGCTTCAAAAGCTGATGGACATCCCTGACGAGGAGGTTTGGGAAGCTCACCTCAGTTCGAAGAGGAAACTCATCAGCACTGTACGGATGATTGTGGATGAGAATTATTCGCAAAAGGGCTTTGCAATTTTCGGAAGCGGGGATGCATCCGCTCTTTTAGATGAGCGGTATTTGACCATCGGGTTTGCACGGCGGTTTGCGGCATATAAGCGCCCAACACTTATAATGCAGGACAAGGAACGGTTGAAAAAGATACTCCTGGATGAAAAACGGCCGGTTCAAATTATCTTCACAGGGAAAGCGCATCCGGCTGATTCGAACGGAAAAAATATGATCAAAGAGGTCGTTGATTTTGCAAGAGATCAGGGGCTCGAAAACCGTATTGTGTTCGTGGAGAATTACAACATGAATGTAGCACGGACTCTTGTGCAGGGCGTGGATATTTGGCTCAATACACCGCTTCGGCCCTATGAAGCGTCAGGAACATCGGGTATGAAAGCAGGTATGAACGGCGTGCTCAATCTAAGTATTCTCGATGGCTGGTGGCCGGAAAGCTACAATGAAAAAAACGGGTGGGCAATCCGATCCGGACGCCTCGACGACAGCCTCGAAGCACGGAATACGATAGAATCACAGCAGATTTACACCTTGCTGGAAAAGGAGATTACCCGCCTGTACTACGACAGGGATGAAAGTGATATTCCCCGTGAGTGGCTGAAGATGATGAAGGAATCGATATATACCATCGTAAAGGATTTCAACATAACCAGAATGCTCCGGGAGTACTCCGAAAAGTTTTACCTGCCTGCTGTAGAGGCGAGGCGGAAAATCACCGAAGATAAAAAGTATCTGTCAGGTATTCTGAAAAATACGGCGGAGATGCAGTCGGTGTGGAACAAGGTGTATATCAAGGATGTATTCATGGATATTGACAAACAGGAAATCCTTTTTACCGACGATACGATAAAAACACAGTGTTATGTCTTTTTGGATGATGCTGATCCCGGTCTTTTCAATGTGGAATTTTTCTATTTTTTTGAAAAAGACGGGGCATACGAGACTGTTACACTTGAATTCATTGAAAAATATCCTGACAGTACGGCAAAATATGAGGGTGAAATCACCCTGAAATACTCCGGTATTCAGAGCATCGGCGTGCGGCTCGTGCCTGCAGACGATGAGGTGCGGTCGATTCATCCTGAACGTATTAAATGGTACGACATTTCGTAAAAGTCATTTCCTGCACTGTATTTTTAGTACCTGTGCACCGATAAATAGGTATGAGAACTCTGTAAAGATAAAAAAACGGATAAAGCTATGTGTATCAATAATATTAAAACGGAAAACAAACAGGGATACTCCGGTATACCCGGCCTGTTGAGAGGGGTTATCTGCATCGTGGTCGTGCTGGCGGCTTTTTTACCAGCCCTGTCGGTATATGCGCAGGAATCTCCGTCCTACACATTTATTGATTTTAATAAAAGCTATGACAGCATTGTGAGCTCGGCAGGGTCGAACGGATATCAGGTTAAAGAGCAGGAAATTACCTCGTTTTTCGGTAAATATTACCTGCTCCTGGAGAAATCGCAGGAGTTCTACAGTGAGAAGATAGCCCTTTTTTTCGATGCGGAGAAGAAACTCATTTTTTTCAGCATTCTATTCGCACTCAGTGAGAATCAATCGTCTCGGGTTATACAGAAGCTTGATGAATCGCTTGCACAAAAGCTCGTGGAGAAATACGGAGAAAACGAAAATAATAATGTTCCCTACTATCGGGTATATCAAAATATATATGAAATATTCCTGTATCCACCCGGGTCAGGCGTAGCACGTCTTTCATTCAAACAGCTCGACCGTTCATCAGCCTACCTGGATTACTACAAGCAGGAAGTTGAGAAACTCGAAAATGAGACCATTTCTAAAACCGTCGGCAATCTCTGAACCTGCTACAGCTTCTTGAGCTGTTCCTCGTTATCTTCGATCTCTTTTTCGAGATCTTTTATTTCACCGAGCAGAGGTTTTATATCGGCCGTTCCCTTCGATATGGTAGTCTGCCCTTTTTCAACGAGAAGTTCGTACACTCTGGATCCAAGCATCGTACACTTTTTTTCGGCCTGGTTCTCAAGCCTCTTGATTTTGATTTTCAGTGCCCCTTTTTCTCCCGCCTCCTTTGTTTTTTCCTTCGCCCTTCCCAGAACTTCCTTCGAGGTTTCGACGCTCTTCTGCAGGAACTTTTCCATCCGATCGCGAAAACTCATGAGATTCCTCCTTTACCGAAACTGTACTATATATGAGGTATAATCATTTCCCTTTTACCTGGTGATCTTCTATTTCAAAGATAACACAGCACTGTCGCCGTCATCAACAAAATAATCCTCTGTGTCAGGAGTACTATCGTATCTAGGTGATATCCCAGGGATATATGTGGGCCCCTAAATCGGGGCGGTGGAGGGAGTTTTTAAATTGGGAGCTATTCTGGAGATAGTAAAAGAGGCTATGGTAGTGAAGATTACATCTACCAAGAGAATGCAGAGCACCTGAAAATTATTCTTCAGGCATCTCTTCGTAAAAGAATACAAGGGCAGACTTTGAAGCGTACTTGTAAAAAACGGTTGAATATTTCTTGACTTAGTTCGAAGCATAGTACAATATGATTAGAGTACACTGTTAAAATAATCGGGATTAAATATATGGCCGTTTCGCAAAATTAATCCCGAAAAAAAGTGACGAAAAGAGTAAAGGCCTGCCCTGTGAAGAAAACAGGCAGGTAAACACCGGCATCCGGAATCAAGAAATCTGCTGCCGGTAATGCGGTAATCTCAAAGAAAAAAACAACTGCAGGGAAGAAAAAAGCAGCTCCGAAAAAAACTCCCGCTTACGTGTCGCGAAGAACGTGCCGCTCACCAGCGGTAATACACGCCTCTCAAGCGGATTGTAACTTCAGCTCGGGTCCGTTCATTTTATAAATAAATATGACCTGAAAGGAGAAGAATTTTTCAAAAAACTGCGTTTGGCTCTCAGAAAATAGGGCTTCCCGATAATAGAGCGATGCGATGAAAAAACATCCGGAAGAAAAGATACATAACATTGAATCCTGCCTGTCACAGGGCAGGATTTTCAATGCATACAACCTGGCCAGTACAGCACGAAAGACTTTTCCCGATAACCTGAGAATAGCACAGTTATATGCTCTCTCCCTCGCACGGCTGGGCTCTACTGAAAAAGCAAAGGACTGCCTTGAAGATATTTATAACAAGGGCCATCACGATTCTGAAACCACAGGTATTCTGGGCAGGGTTTACAAAGATGCTCTGAAAAAGAGCGGAGATATCAAATACGCTTATTTGTCGAGAGACACCTACCTGAGGTCTTTCGAGAGCTTGAAAGAGTACTATCTTGGAATCAATGCCGCGACCATGTCATATATCCTCGGAGAGAGAAAAATAGCTGAGAAAATTGCGCGGCAGACCATCGATATTATCGATCGTCAGAGTGAAAAAGATTACTGGTGTTTAGCCTCACTCGGAGAGGCTTACTTGATCCTCAATGATCTCAGCGCATCGATCCAATTTTATAAAAAAGCCCGTGAGGAGGCTTATGGTAATTACGGGGATCTGAATAGTACTTATCAGCAGATCTGCTTTATACAAAAGTATACCCATGTGCCGGTTGAGCTTTTGGCCATTTTCAAACCTCCCGGCATTATTACCTTTTCAGGGCACATGATAGACCACGCCGAACGAAAAGTACCGAGATTTCCCGATTTTGCAGCCGGATCTGTTAAGAAAGAGATAACAAACGTTCTTGATGAGCTGGATGCCGGGATAGGTTATTGTTCTGCCGCGTGCGGTGCGGATATACTGTTTATTGAGGCGATGATCGAGCGGGGTGCTGAAGTGAATGTTTATCTGCCGTTCTGCGCCGAGGATTTCCTGAAGACGAGCGTTTCGTACGCGGGCAATGAGTGGGAGGAAAGATTTCTCGCGATCCTTGAAAAAATCTCCATAAAATACATAACCGAAGAAGGATATTTTGGGAATGATTCACTTTTTTCTTTTTTAAACATTGTGATCATGGGAATGAGTATACTCCGTGCCCGCCTCCTTCTTACAGAACCTGAGCTTCTTGTGGTTTTAGGCTCTACAGCAAAGCATCCAAAACCGGGAAGCATCAACGAACTTTTCAGCCGATGGCCGCACAAAGAAAAAATTCGGATAATAGATCCCACCGGGCTCAATCCTCCGGCCACCGGCTCAGGAAAGCAGAAAGGAAAAACAAAGTATGCGGAGCTTCCCGGTGCAGGTATTCCACCAGGGGTCATCCATTCTATGCAGTGCATCCTGTTCGCAGAAATAATTGGGCCCGGAAAGGCCGCAGAAGAGCGCACGCCTTATTTTATGCACGACATACTTCAGGTAGTTTCGGAACGATTAAAGGAACTTGATGGAAAGCCAAAGATATTTTCCTTATGGGGAGATATCATACATGCCGTTTTTAACGGAGCAAAGGACGCACTTGAGTTTGCATCGATGCTGATAGATGTCATTTTGGGAACAAAGTGGGGATTTGATGACTCTAAAAAAAGTATAAATATCCGCGCTGCCCTGCACGCGGGCCCGGTATTTATCAGTATAGATCCGATCACAGAAAGACGCAATGCCTATGGTACGCAGGTCGATCGGGCGGCATGTATGAGATCGATAGCAGTCCCGGGTTGTATATATGCGAGTGAAGAGTTCACCGCTCTTCTGGTGGTAGAAACAGGTGACTTGTATCGATATGAATACGTCGGGGTCCATGACCTTTCCGAGGGCCTGCAGCCCTGTGAAATGTATCACCTGTCAAGAAGGGAAGACTTTTCGTTCCTGATATCTGATTATAAGAGGCAGCAAAAGTTAAGCGGGCAGAAAGGTGAAACTTGGCAGGAGACCCGGGTCCTCGACTCCCTGCAGATGGATATATTTTCCTACCTTAAAACGGACATTCAGGAGAAACCGGAAAAGGAAGAAAAGGGCGATTCTTTCCAATGGCTGACCCCTTACATGGCCAGAGAAAAGTTTAGAAAGGGAGATATCCTGTTCAACAAGGGCGACATAGCGGACAAGATATATTATCTGGACAAAGGCACACTGAGGTTAAAGGAAATAAACGTCACTGCCGGGAGGGGAGAGCTTATCGGGGAAACCGGGATATTCTCGCCGTTTCATACAAGAACGGTTTCGGCAATTTGTGAAACCGATCTGTATGCTTTTACCCTGGATCAGGATAAGATGATCAGCCTGCTGTATAAAAAACCCTCATTTCTATTCGACCTCATCAAATTGAGCATAAAAAGATTTACAACTAACCTGATAAAAACTGTTGATGAAAAGCAAAAAATAGAGCACGAGCTCAAAGTCGCGCAGGCAATTCAATCCAGCATGCTGCCGAAAAATTTTCCAAAGAGGAATGAGTTTGATATTTGCGCAAATATGGAGCCGGCACGGGAAGTCGGGGGCGATTTTTATGATTTCTTTTTTATTGATAAAGAAAGGCTTTGCTTTATTATCGGTGATGTTTCCGGAAAAGGAGTGCCTGCCGCGCTTTTTATGGTCGTATCGAAAACACTTTTGAGGATCGAAGCGATGCACGGAATGCAGCCTCACGAAGTTCTTTGTCGTGTAAATGAAATGCTTATACCGGACAATGAGGAATGTATGTTTGTTACGGTCTTTTGCGCTGTTCTGAACATAAAAACGGGCGAGCTGCAATACTCGAACGCGGGTCATAACCCGCCGTTGATTGCAGCCAGGGGCCGGCCTTTCCGGTTTATGAGTTTAGAGAAGAGTGTTGTTCTCGGGGCTTTTCCCGGATCACAGTATACTACCGAAAAAATTACAATGGAAAAAGATGATACGATCCTTTTGTATACCGACGGTGTGAATGAAGCTATGAACCCTGAATCGAAGCAGTATTCCAACCACAGGTTTGAAAATACTCTGAATCTACTGACAGGAAAAAATGTAAACGAGATCCTCAATGGTTTAAGAGAGGATGTCAGGGAGTTTGTTAAAAAAGCCCCTCAATCGGATGACATCACAATGCTGGCGGTGAAATATATCGGTTAACCTGATTTGTTTTTTTGTGATTTCCAACTAAAATCTGAAAGTTTATTATTGTCATTATTAATCACAGAAAATGATCAAAGACTATTAAAAATAATAACTTTACTTATTTAAATTTTGTTATATCATTACTCTCAGTATTTTTCAAATTAGCTAAAACTGAGTTCGTATTGAAGCTCATTTGGCGATGCATTACTATGTGCATTTGGTTTTACATGGAGTTTTATAGCTTCTTTGGGTATACAAAATTTTACCTAAACATGAATAATTTTAAATTGGGAGAATAAAATGTTTTGTTATCATGAAAAAATACAAAAAATAGATATGGGGAAAGGAGTAATACGTCAGGATATCGGGCCCGGCGAAAGAATGAACGTGCTGCACTGGAACATTGCTGATGGAGGCGAGGTTAAGCTCCATCAGCATCCGCAGGAACAGTTCGGGTACGTTATAAAAGGCGGTTTTAAAATGATTGTTGGTGATGAAAAAACAATACTCAAAGCGGGAGATTCTTATTTTATTCCGCCGGACATTTTGCATTCTTTTGTTGCAATCGGTGAAACTGAGGCTATTGATGTATTCAGTCCTGTAAAAACTGATTTTCCATGGACAGAATGAAATTTGTATTTGAATATAGAATCATGTATAAACCCAAATTTAGGAGGATTTAAAATGGCCAAAAAGGTGTTACTTGTGGCGCCGAATTATGGAGGGTGGGGTGAAGAACAACAGGCCCCGTGGGACATTCTGAGAAAAGCGGGTTTTGAAGTTACGCTTGCGACGCCAAGAGGTAAAAAACCTCTACCTTTTGAAATCAGCGTTGATCCGGATTTTGTTGATCCAATTCAAAATTATCATACAAACCCGCCTGAAGTCTGTAAAAGGGTGAAAGAGCTGGTAGACGGTACTGAATGGGAAAGTGCTATAAAAATCGACGACGCAAAGATGTCCGATTATGACGCGATAGCACTTACGTGTGGCCCCGGAGCAATTTTAGATGTTAATGGAAGAAAACATCTCCATGACATGATGTTAGAAGCTTTTTATGATGATAAAATCATAGCTGCCCTTTGTTACTCTGTAGCGGCGCTTGTTTTTACGCGTGATCCAAAAAATGATTATAAGAGTATTATCTACGGAAAAAAAGTTACAGCGCATCCTCGAGCGTGGGACTTTCATGATGATTTGGATCACAGCGGCCTCTATGGAATAACACCCGATAATCAACCTACCAATGTTGTTACTCCGGGTTTTATATATCCGCTTCAAGATATTGTAACAGATGCAGTTGGTCCTGATGGAGACTGCGCTTTTGCGGATAATGCAAATCGTGAAAACCCGAGTGTCGTATATGATCATCCATTTATCACGGGTTGTTCTGTAGAATCATCAATTGCGTATGGAGAAAAGCTTGTAGAAGTATTGAACAGTCTGTAAATAATGTTTTT
This sequence comes from uncultured Spirochaetota bacterium, assembly GCA_964433545.1. Taxonomy (GTDB): domain Bacteria; phylum Spirochaetota; class B62-G9; order B62-G9; family DRHN01; genus CAYSRJ01. The sequence goes on from CAYSRJ010000010.1 coordinate 68,966, forward strand.
TATTTCTATTTATGCTTTTATCCTGCATAAGGCTGTAGAAGGAAATTCTGTTAAAAAGAATTAAAACCAGCAAGGGCGCATCCCGGTATAAAAGTCGCAGGGAAAGCTGAGTATTCAGTCAAAAATCATAAATTGATTTTTAATTCCGAATTTTTTATTCTACGAATCCTGCGTTTTCTGCTATTTAAATTTAACAGCTTTTACAAATACAAAAGTAAGGAGTAAAAAATGCCGGCAATTACAGTGCAGAGTTTAGAGCTTACCGATAAACAGAAAGAAATTATGGCAGATAAGTATATAGCAATTTTTTCTGAGCTTACAAATGTTCCCAGGGACCGAATCTATGTATTTTTTGATGGGTATACTCTTGATAACGCGGCTACAAATTGTGTTTTATTCTCTAAGAATCCACCAAAACATTTAATCGCCAAATTTAATGAAGATAAAAATAAATAATACGGAGTTTGATAGTGGATGTAAATGAATGTATTGTTAAAACTCTTGAAAATATCGGTGTGGATCATGTTTTTGGTGGATCCGGTCAGGTAAACGCAAGTATGCTTTTAGCATTAAAAGAATCGAAAAAAATAAAAACAGTTATCATCCGGAACGAACAGGCAGCTTCATTTATGGCATGTGGTTATTCCATGTTTTCTGATAAATTGGGCGTTTGTTTTGCGACCGGAGGTCCCGGAGCTTTTAATTTATTTTCCGGGATGGCTGTAGCATTATATGATTCCCTGCCGATTTTAGGAATAACAGGATATGCTTCTGCGCCAAATAGGGGAAAGGGGGCATTGAATGAGTCATCAGGATTAAACAGAACTCCTGATTCACAAAAAATGTTTTCTGCCACAACAAAAAAATCATTCATTATCGAGGATCCGGATAAAGCGTGTGATATTCTCGAAGAAGCACTAAATACGGCTTTTGAAGGAAGGCCGGGTCCTGTTCATATTCATGTTCCAAAAAATATCACCTCAGCTGCTGTAAATAATTTTAAAGAGATAAACCTGAACATAAAGCCGGTTTCGGCAAAATCTAATGATGTAAAGAAATTTGTAAATGTTCTTGAGAAAGCAGTAAATCAAAATGAACAGATTATGGTTTTAATCGGATACGGCTCAATAAGAAGTCATGCGGAAAAGGATATTCTTAATTTTATTGAAAAATTCCAGTTTCCTTTCGCTACTACAATGGACGCCAAGGGTGCCCTGCCTGAAAATCATCCGCTTTCTCTAGGCGTGTATGGAACATCCGGGGACCATGGAGCTAATAAATATTTCGATAAATCAAAAGTTGTTTTAGCAATGGGAAACTCATTTGCCCAGAACGCCACCTTCGGTTTTAAAAGCGACTTATATAAAAGCAAGGTATTATTGCACATAAATATAGATAAAAATGAAATAAATAAAGTGTATAAAGCAGCCCATTCAATGGTGAGCAATGTAAAATCTGCAATTGTCGGTATAACGGATGGATTATCCAAAAAGATAGGAGATGTTAAGCCCAGAAAGATTGAAAGAGAAAAATATTATGATGAAAAAATAGATCATAAAGGTGATAAAATTCATCCCGGTCAGATGGTTCAATTAATATCAAAAAATCTACCGGAAAATTCGATAGTAATGGGTGATGCAGGTTCACACATGCTCTGGTTAAACTGTTATTTGAGCCTTGATAAAAATCAGAGATACCAAAATCCAGGCAGCTTTGGACCCATGGCAAGCCATGTAAACGGCTCAATTGGTGTAAAATGCGCCAATCCTGACAAACATGTTATCTGCGGGTGTGGTGATGGCGCCTATTTAATGGCCGGTTTTGAGTTAATGACTGCTGTTCAATACAATATTCCGGTAATATGGATAATTTTTAATAATGGGGAGTTCAATGTAATCAAGAAGTTCCTGATAAATTTATACGGCAAGCACGCGTACATGCAGTTTGACAATCCGGATTATGTTCTGTACGCAAAATCCTGTGGGGCTCAGGGGTCTAGAGTAGAAAAATTGGGAGATTTTGAGAAAGTGTTCAAAAAAGCACTTAGATCCAATAAGCCGGCGCTTATTGATGTTGTTGTAGAATCAGAAGTCTATCCTCCTTTTGGATTGGGCAAAGTATAATGATTGATGAGAAGTTATTTAATACATTAAAATCTTTTCGTTTTACTGAATCGGATTTAAAAAACTGTTATATATCAAAGGAAAGCCGGGATAATGCGTTTACCGTCATTAATAAAAATATATTGGTAACATACATCAGCTATCCTCCCGGTGAAAATCGTAAGCCCCACTCTCATGAAGAAGTACGTATAACTTTCGTACGTTCGGGAAAAGGATTTTTAAAATCTGAGGGCAGGAAAACTCAATTAAATCCGGGAGATATATCAGTATTGCTGCCCGGTGTAGTTCATTCTTTAAAAGTAACTGGGGAAAAAGAGCTAAACATATGTGAGATTGTGATTGATGCTGCTTATAAAGGATAAAATAAACATTAATGGAGGAAAATAATGCCAGTTATTATGATTCACACTCTTGAGCTGATGGAAGAACAGAAAAAAAGAATCGCGAAAAAGTATACAAAAATTCTTTCTGAGGAGACAAATGTGCCTGAAGAACGTATCTATACTTTTTTTTCCGGGTATTCTATTGAAGATATCGCGGCAGGAGGAGTTTTAAATTCTGAACTTCCACCGGAAATATTGAAACAGTTCAATATTAAATACTCAGAAGAATTGAAAAAGATTGATAAAAAAAAGTGAGGTGAAGATTATGAGTGAACCCATATCAGTCATAACCAGAATGAAAGTTAAGTCAGGAAAAGAAGATGAATTTTTAACTGAGTGTAATCATTTTTTTAAAGAAACTCGAAAAGAATCAGGATGCGTTCTCTATGATCTATATGTCAATTGTAAAGACGGCAAATTTTGTATTTTCCATGAGGCATGGAAAGATCAGGAAGCTATAAATAAACACATAAATAGTTCACACTTTTCGGATTTTATGGGAAAGTCTTCAAATTTCCTTGATAAAATTGATAATGAGTCAGAAACCCCTTTTCAAGTTTCTATTGCGAAATTATTTGATCCATCAAATCCGCCAAAATCTGAAAAGGTTATTGTCGCAACAAGAATGAAATCCTCAAATTCCGCTATAGAAAAAACAAGAGATGGTACATTGAACCTTGTTGTTACTCCTTCAAATAAAGAACTCGGGTGTACTGGTTATGATCTATATCAAAATAATGAAGAAAAGAGCCTTTTCATTCTATATGAGCAATGGAAAGGATTCGGGGCCATTCAGGAGCATATGAAAACAGAGCATTTCAATAACTTCATGAAATCAGCACCAGATTTACTTATCCCTCTCCAAGCCGGGAAAGACGATTTGTTTGAAATAATGATTTGTTCTCCATATACTGGTTGATCCTGATTAGATATAAAAAATTTGGGAGGAAAAAATGCCGGTTGTAACCATAAACGCATTAGAATTGGAAGAAAAACAGAAAAAAATTGTTGCAAGAGAATATACAAGAATTCTCTCCCGAATAACCAATGTTCCGGAAGGGAACATTTATATTTTTTTCAGTGGTTATCCATTAAGCGGTATTGCTGCTGGAGGCGTATTGAATTCAGATCTGCCTGATTCAGTCTTAAAAAATTTTAATATTAAATACAGCAAACATCTTGAAAAACCGGAAACAATAACTGTTTTAACAAGAATGAAAGCAAAGCGCGGCAAAGAGGAGGAAGCCGAAAAAGTAACATTGAAATTTCTTGAGGAGACCCGCAGAGAGCCCGGATGCCTGAGTTATGACCTTTTCAGAAGTAAAAAAAATATTTATAAAAATGAAAGGACTTCTTCATATTTTATCCTGCAGGAAAAATGGAAAGATCAGAAAGCTATTAATGAACATCTATCCATGCCGTTTTTTGGGAAATTTATGAAAAACTCTGAAAAGCTTTTTGATGGGGGATTTGAAGTCACCGCCAAGATAAGCGGGCCGTCTAGAAATTCAGCGGAAATAAGCGAAAGTAATGTAAAACTTGTTGTTAAAATGAAGGCCAAAACAGATAAAATTGATGTAATTAAAAGAGGTATCCTTGAGATGAAAACAAGGCTGTCCAAATTACATGGGTTTATTCAATGTGATATCTATCAGGGACTTAAAGGACTTTATGATACTTCTGTTTTTATTTCAGACCAGACATGGAAAAACCAAAAAAGTCTTGAAAATGCTATTAAATACATATTAACAGAAATGCCGTTTTATTTTGAAGATCTGGAAGAGACGAGGGAGCCGATTATTTTTGAAATGGCAAGTGAGGCTGCCCGGGGTGATCAACCTGAAAATATATCTCTGTCAGAAAATGCTGTTTTAGGAGATACTGAACTGGTAAATGGCTTAAAAAAAATGAACCCGGCTTTTGCCCGGCTTTGCATCGATACTTCAGGCAGGGCGTATGGAACACCTCTCATTGATCAAAGAACAAAGATATTAATGGCAATCACTGTTGATATTGTGGAGCAGATACATGGAAAACCTTTTGAAAATCATTTAATGATGGCTAAAAAACAGGGTATTACCCGTGAAGAATTAGAAGAATTACTATTATTTTTAACAGTCTATACTGGATTCAACAAGCCGGGAGCTTTTTATGCTGAAATAGCAAAATTTTATACCTCGTAAATTATAGGAGGAATGATGAAGTTAGAAGGTAAAAGAATCGGTATTTTGTTTGAAGGTGATTATTATGAAAATGAAATATTTTATTACATGCTCCGCTTCCCAGAGGAGGGGGCTGACCTGCATCTTTTAACAAGATTATGGGGGCAGGAAAAAATTACATTTTATGGGCATGAATACCAGGTGCCATTTGATTGTAACGAAAGTTTTGAAAATATGGATGATAATACATTAAAAAGTTATTCCGCAATAATAATTCCCGCGGGAATGGTAGCTGACAGACTGAGATATACTGAGGATATAAACAAACTTCCTCCAGCCTGCGAATTCATAAAAAGAGCATTTGCTCAAAAGAGTATTATTAAAGGAATAATCTGTCACGGTATGTGGCTTTTATCCCCTGTCCCGGAAATAATAAAGGGAAGAAAAGTTGTCGTACATAATAATCTTTTAGGTGATTGTAAAAATATGGGGGCGGATTATATTGATGAGGATATAGTAGTTGACGACGATCTCGTAACCGCGAGAACGGGCGGCCATTGTAATTTATTCGCGAAAAAAATAATCGAAATTCTGTCGGAAAAATAAGGTCCCGGTATAGAAAATTATTTGAACCCTGACTGTCCCCGGGAGTGTTCGATTGATGCTTGTAAAGAGAAAGAGCGGAGTGCTGTTTCATATTTCATCATTGGCGTCTCCTTTTGGAATAGGTGATCTTGGGCCGGTTGCATATGAATTTGCAGACTTTTTGAATAGCAGCAGTCAGCATCTGTGGCAGATACTTCCATTAAACCCCACTCAGGGCGCGTTTGGCGATTCACCGTACAGCAGTATCTCGGCTTTCGCCGGGAATACCCTCTTTATTTCGCCTTCCTTACTCGCAAAGGAGAAATTATTAGAGGAAGAAAATATCACCCCCCCACCTGTCTTTCCCGCCGGATCCGTGGATTATTCGCAGGTGAGGGATTACAAGAATAAACTATTTAAAAGAATAATCAACAAATCGGATGAGGATTATCACTTTAACTTCTTTTGTGAAGATAATGAATTCTGGCTTGATGATTATTCACTATTCGTAGTTTTAAATGAACATTTCAAAGATAAAATATGGAACGAGTGGCCCCAGGTTATTAGAGACAGGAAAAAAGAGGCCATGCAGGGTTTCAAAAATAAATATAAAGAGAAAATACTGGAAATTAAATATCTCCAATATCTATTTTTCAAGCAGTGGTTCCGGCTGAGGCGATATTGTAATCAAAAAAAGATCCAGATAATTGGAGATCTACCCCTTTACATTAACTATCACAGTGCTGATGTGTGGGCGCATCCTGAGATTTTTAAACTGGATAAACATAAAAGGCCCCTGGTTGTTGCCGGTGTTCCACCGGATTATTTTAGTGAAGACGGACAGCTCTGGAACAACCCAATCTACAGTTGGGATACTTTAAAGAAGACAGGTTATAAATGGTGGGTTCAACGCATAAGACACAATTTTAAGCTTTTTGACTGGGTCAGGCTGGACCATTTCCGGGGTTTTTCCGATTACTGGGAGGTTCCCACGGGGGAGCCTACTGCCAGAAACGGTGCGTGGAAGATAGGCCCGGGTGATGACCTGTTTAATGCGCTGATTGATTATTTCCCTCAACTGCCAATTATTACAGAGGACCTGGGGGATATCGACCCGGGGGTACGAGAGCTTCGTGATCAATTCGGATTTCCGGGCATGCGAATTCTTCAATTCGCTTTTGGAGGTGATAAATCTTCGCTTGTACATAAACCGCACAACTATATTAGTAATTGTGTTGCGTATACGGGAACACATGATAATAACACAATTACAGGCTGGCTTGAGGAGGGAATTGACAAAGCGAAACTTACAAAAAAGAAATTAACCGGTGTCGTTGACAGGGAAAGGAGGCTCGCTTTAGAGTATGTCGGTGTTAAGTATACAGAATTAAAGGAAGCACACTGGGAATTTTTGAGGGTGCTGATGGCCTCTCCCGCATCCTATGTTATCTTCCCTGTGCAGGATATTCTGGGTCTTGGGGGGAAAGCCCGTATGAATACACCGGGGACAGCCGAGGGTAACTGGAAATGGCGGCTTCCGGGTCCCAGGATTAAAGAGAATATTGTTAAAAAACTCAAGAAATTGACAGAAACCTATGATAGAAGCTGAAAAAAAAGGTAATATATGATTATTGATACAAAGCTCACTCTTCAGACAAGTCTGTGCCGGTTCGTGCCCGGCAGCGAAGGGAGTGTATCCGATGAGATAGTACAGAATGAAATCACTCTGGCATTTAAAGAAAATCGTTCTTTTCCTTTCATTGCGGACGCTGGCATAGTAACAAGCCTGCAAACAGGCACATCTATTGAATCGCACGTTTCCCAGTTTATTAAAATCAAAAATGATATTATTAACACAATTGTTTCAAATAACACAACATTAAAAACCCGATTATTAAATGACACTCATCTCTCCTCCAGGATAGTCAATGCCATATCTTTTATCCATAAAGGTCTGTCAGAAACTGGCAAAGCAGATTTAATGAAACGAAGGTTTGTATTAATAAAAGAGAAACCTCAAAGCCCCACTCTTTACTATACTTTCGATGGTGCCACTGTAATTTCCCATGTTGGGCAGGGACCCACGGGTATCGAAATCCCAACCATATATCTGGGTTTTAATATTTTTGACGCCCTTTTATGGGACCAGAAGATAAAACAGAAGCCCCTCTTTGAAGCATTCAAGTCACTGCTTCTAATTGAAGAGCGGGCCATAGAAACAGGATATTCCCATATTGAGCATATTCCATCTGACGTGTCAGCTGCTCTGAACCATTTTATAGATGAGGTTATAAGATTATCAACTCTGGCCGAGATTGAATATGTCAAAGTGCCCGAAAGCAGAGCAATAAGATGGTTTTCAAAGCAAAATAGGCAGATCTATCTCAAGATGCTGGATAAACGCCTGCCCGATGATGAGCTTAATTATGATTATTATGAAAATCTAAGGGCCATTAGATCTCTTGAGCGCATGGCCCGCCGGTACAAAAAGAGCAAAGATTACGATTCGCTTCAGGAAGTAGTGCGATTGCTGGTTGCCGCTTCCGGGCATGATATCAAAGAAATCAGGAATTATGCCAATATTTATCTGGAAAGAGTTCTTGCACCGAAGGAATTCGATGCTCCTCTGGCCACCCAGTTTATCACACTCCGGCAGGGAACAAATTATAGCTTTGAGTTCGATATTCCAAAGGGAAAAACCGCATGTTTTTTACGAATTTATAGCATTAACCCGGAACACAATTTTGTACTGGATAAGGACCTTTCTTTTATCGATCTGGATCTTACCTACAACGAGCAAATTGGTCAATATTCCGTGAACCATCTGTTTAGCAGGCTGGGCCATTTCGATTATCTGGTGTACCGGAAATATAAAAGTGGGTGTAGATGGTGCCTGGACAATAAGGCCAGCGGTAGAATCAATGTCATTCCAGATATTCGTGGTGAGCTTATTTTAGAGATATTTCCGGATATCCATGGGCATACAAGGATCTATTGGGGAGATAATAAAGCTCATCCGGGTCTGGTTTACAATGAAAATGGAGAAGTTATTCGATTAGGAAGGTTCTCGGATATCACAGCTCATCTGGAAGATCTTAAAGAACGGTACCGGATGACCGCTCTGTATCTGCTCGGAGTGCAGAAACGGGGAGACAACCGTGAGGATTGGGCGCCCGAAGCTACATCTCCTACACCCTTTTCTCCTATGAGTTTAACCGAGATTGAGCCTTCACTGGGCGGCGAAAAAGAACTCCAAAAGCTTATAAAACAGGCTCACAATCTGGATATAAAAGTAATTGTAGATGTAGTCCCGCATGTCAATAGAAAATCGGAAGCCGTGCCGGATGATTGGGTGGTCAAGTGTTATGACGATGCCGGCAGACTGGTGAGCAGGGCCTCTACAGACGGAAGATACGGGTCCTGGAATGACGGCAAGCTTCTTAATTTTAGAAAATTTGGAGTGTGGAAGTGGATTGCAGATTCAATCAACACCCTTATAGATAAGTTCGACATAGACGGAATACGGTTCGATTCAGCCCATGCTGTTCCAATAATGATGAAGAAGAATAACTTTCCCTATTTTTTTGATGAAATAAGGAGCCACGAAGACAGTGTGGAGGGTAATATTATTGTAAATGACAGGGAGGACGACCACTTTATCACTACCGGTTACTATGATTCGTCCTGCAGTGATATAATTTCAAACCCCTTTCATTATTTTCTTATGCAATCAATTGAGAAAAAACTCAGGACAAAAAAAAAGAACTTTTTTATTCACTTGGCCGAGTGCTACTGGGGAAGGGAACGGTTTTTAACCCGTACAGGTATAGTAACATATAATTCCGCGCTCTTTAAAATATGTGAGAAGATCATTCGAGGGGAATCTGATGTTCGGGAGATATATCATCTCTATGATAATTATTTTCCTTCAAGCCTGCCACTCGGAACAGTGCTCCTGGGTATCCTGGGGAACCATGACGAGCATCGTGCCATAACTACCTTTGGACACAGAGGGGTAAGAGCGGCAGTTGCGCTCACCTGCTTTATGAGCAACATTATAATGGATTATGAAGGAAGCGCGGAGGGTGAGGGGTGGAAGGTCTACCTGGATAACATCTATGTAAACTGGAACCAGTTTGAACGGGCATCTAACCGGGGCCTTGAAGGATTTTATAAGGAAATGTACGGTTTTTTTAGAGAGAACAAGGGAAAAAGCTATATGATCTGGACCAACAACTACATGGTGGCGGGAGCCATGAAATGTGCGGATAATGGAATCTGGCTAGGCGCCTTTAATTTCTCCGACGCAAACCAGCACATCTCTCTCCAGTTTGATAATCCCGCGTTGCCGATAGATGATAACGGGTTTTACAGGGTAGTAGACCCGATGTATTCGCCCGTTACAGGACAGCACAATTATTTTACAGGGAAGGAGCTTCGCACCTCGAAGATATATACTACCGTACCGTATACCGATCGTGTAAAAATATTGAAGCTCGAAAAGGTAGATGATGCCCGTTCGTTTTATCGGGAATTCTTAAAAGACTCATTTTTCCGTTTCTGCAGACTCAGTGATCAATCACACATTACTTCGAATTTCTCCTATAATGAAATTACTGATCATTCCGATACGTTTGATCATTTCACCTCCTTTTTTAATGATAATTTTATTCCACTGTTCTGGAAAAACCACAGAGATTATTTAAAACTTGGTTTAAATCGCGCGTTCTATCACATGGCTAGAAATAGGGTCCAGCCAAGTAAAAGTTTTTTGGAATACATAGATAAACTTGCACGCCACAAGAGCAAAGAATTGAGTGAAATAGGCCTGCAACTGCAGCAGCGCATCAAGCGAAAACCGATAGTTTTTATATCGGCGGAAGCAGAGCCTTTTTCAAAGAGCGGGGGGCTTGCCAATGTCCTTTACGAGTTGCCCCGTGAATTAGTGCGCCTTGGAGAAGATGTGTATGTAATCACTCCCTATTACCGGCATGGTGATCTAAAAGCTGTAGAAAAGATGAACCGTTCGGTAAAAAAATACAGTATTGAATATTCAGGTACAAATGTGCGCTTCATGATTCAGAATACAGAGTATGAAGCGGGAGTTCACACCGGCGTTGTGGACGGTGTAAAATATTTTCTACTTGATCACCATGAATTATTCGACGGACTTTACTGGGGATATACAACTGAAGAAAAGTTACGCCGTAGAATTGCTCTGGCCCGGTCTACCTGTGAGATAATAGTCCATTTCGGATTGAGGCCTAACTTCACCATAACAAATGATGCTTATACCGGTATTTTCAACGGAATAGTACGTGCAGACCCTTACTATGCTGAAAATCCGAATTTTAAGGAAACAACGTTTCTGCACATCATTCACAACGGAGGCTGGATGTACTTTGACTCTTTCTATCGTTATAATCATGACTTCGATTACTTTCGTCTCTTTAATCTTCCCGATAAAAAGGCAGCCGATTTTACAGCTCCAAATGATATGTCTACCATTAATTGTATGGCGGCAGGAGTGAGGTTCGCCGATCGAGTTATTACGGTCAGCCCCTCATACGCCAAACAGATCCAGTTGGCCTGTGATGGTCTGGAACAGCTTTTCCATAATGTAATAGGAATCAACAACGCTATCGGCAGTGATTTTTATTCAAGGGTGAAGAGGCAGGTTAAGGCGTCCGGATTTTTAGAAACCTTTTATCCCAGGTTAAAGGAAATTATCAGGGGAGATAAAGTATTACAAAAGAAAATCGAGATAAGGTTTCCCGAGCTATTGAAGGGGGCTCGTTTTTGTGAATCAATTAAAGATAAAATGAGAAAGGAAATCCTTATACGTATGAGGAACAAGCTGCTTCTGCAAATTCAGTATGGACTTAAAGTCGATCCTGATAAGATTCTTTTTACAATGATACACAGGATTACCGAGCAAAAAGGTTTTCAGTTGCTTCTGGAGGCTTCGGAAGGCATAATCAAAAACTTAGGTTTTCAGGGCATAATCGGCGGGCAGGTAGCACCTGGTGATCTGCGGGCTGAAGAGCTCATGCATGGATTAATTCAGTTGAGAGACTATTATCCTGATAACATTTCAGTCAATATAGGATTTCAGGACGTCAGCGTTTCTCTGCTTTCTTCTGATGTTTTACTTATGCCTTCGATGCATGAACCAGGAGGTATATCACAGCTGGAAGCTCTTGCATGCGGATGTCTTGTTGTTGCACGGGCAACAGGAGGCCTGAGGGATACAGTCACCCCACTGCGCGTTAAAGGTCAAAGGGTCATTGGAAATGGATTTCTGTTCTCAGATTTCAATTCCTGGTCTTTTTATGATGCCATGGACCGGTGTGCGTCTTTTTTCAACCAGCAGGATCAGGTTCAAATATTTCGAGCCCGTGTAAACGCAAAACGGGCTGTCTATTATTGGGACAAATCGGCAAAAAGATATATTGACGAGCTGTATGGTATCAACGAAATTATTCGCAGTGCCTGAAAATATTAACAGAAAGATGTGGAGTTTATATGCAGAATGTGTATAATTTTTCTACAATGTACTCCAGGGCTAAATTTTACCAAAATAAATGATGAGGTAACAGTTATGGATACGATGCTTTTTGAGTTTTCTGATACAATCGCCGGGTATGTAACATCGAGTGACCCTGGAAAAAAGCAATTTAAGATAAAAACAACGGATGAGCGTGAATTTTCGGTTAAATTAACACCCACGACTTATGGCCGGCTCCTTTATAACCTGGATGAGCCGTATATGGATTGTACAGGGCAGATCGACAGCCTGCTTGTTCAGGGGCAGTACTTGTTCGCTTACGGTATTTTTTACCCACAGGCAGGGGGCCACGTATTTGAAGCAAAAGCCATTGATTTTCCGGAAAAAAAGCCTGATAAATACAGGTTTGAAGAAGCGAACTGGTGGGTGAACCAGGCAGAAAGCGTCGCGAATTTCTTTTTAAAGTCTCAGTTCGGCGGCGGGGACAACATCGATTACCGGAACTACAGGACTTCATTGTCAATATCGGGTGAACATAAAGCAGGTTTTAGACAGGAAACGGATACTATCTCCCGGCTTATTTTCGGTTTTGCCTCGGCATTTCTCCTTTCCGGTGAGGATGTCTTTCTTGAAGCTGCGGAGAAAGGGACCCAGTATCTGCAGGACCACATGAAATTTTACGATGTAGATGAGAATATAATTTACTGGTATCATGGGATCAATGTTGAAGGAGAGAAAGAGCATAAGATATTTGCCTCGGAGTTCGGTGATGACTATGACGCCATCCCCATGTATGAGCAGATATATGCCCTGGCCGGCCCTACCCAGACATATCGAGCTAATGGGGACCCCGCTATTATGAAGGATATAAGAATGACGGTTGATCTGTTTGATAAATTTTTCCTTGATACCGAGAAGCAGGGATATTTTTCGCATATTGACCCGGTAACTCTGGATGCGAGGGCCGAAAGCCTTGGGCCGAACAGGGCAAGAAAGAATTGGAACTCTGTCGGTGACCATGCCCCCGCTTACCTTATTAACCTGTGGCTTGCGACAGGTGAAAAGAAGTACAAAGATTTTTTGGAATATACTGCCGATTGTATCGAAAAATATTTCCCTGATTATGACAACAGTCCTTTTGTTCAGGAAAAATTTCATGAGGATTGGAGCCATGATAAAAATTGGGGCTGGCAGCAAAACCGGGGTGTTGTCGGGCATAATCTCAAGATTGCGTGGAACATGATGAGGTTTTACAATCTCATACCTAAAAAAGAATATGTAGAGCTGGCAAAAAAAATTGCTCAAATAATGCCGGGCGTTGGTATGGACAAGCAGAGGTCCGGCTGGTATGATGTAATGGAGAGAGAGCTGGAAAAAGGAGAGGAGTTCCACCGATTTGCATGGCATGATAGAAAGGCATGGTGGCAGCAGGAGCAGGCGATACTGGCGTATCAAATTCTATACGGGGTGTTAAAGGACAAGAAATACCTTAAATACGCCAGAGAGGCGGCGGCATTTTATAATTCATTTTTTCTGGATCATGATGACGGCGGTATATATTTCAATGTGCTTGCGAACGGGCTGCCGTATTTGCTGGGAACTGAGAGACTGAAAGGGAGTCACTCAATGAGTGGATACCACTCAATAGAGTTAGCCTATTTGGCAGCAATTTATACAAACCTTTTAGCTACCAAACAGCCTCTCGATCTCTATTTTAAGCCTGTTATGGGTGGATTTCCTGATGGTGTTTTAAGAGTGGAGCCGGATATTCTTCCCCCTAAAAGTATTAAAATTTCCGGTGTATGGGTCGGCAACAGGCAGTGGGAAAATTATGATTCAGATAGTTTAACGGTTAGTTTGCCAAACCTTAATTACAGACCTAAGATAAAAGTTAGATTGGCCCCGGCCGGTTAGTGTTGTGAGGTTTTAATGATTGCGCTTGTTAACCAGACGCTTCGCGTTCGGATAATTCCGCCGGTGAGCGGCATTAAATTACAGTAAGGATAAAGTCAAAGGAAACAGTAATGGAATTAAAAGTTGATAAACAAAACAATGTTACAGTGATTGAAATAGCAGGGGATCTTGACGGAGCGTCTGCCGAAACTGCGCAGAACGAGATATCGAAACACATTATTTCCGACTGCTCTCTGGTTTTTAATATGGAAAAGTGCACCTTCATTTCCAGTGCCGGGCTTCGTGTTCTTTTAATGTCCGCCAAGCATATTAAAAGAGAAAACGGCAAAGGAGCATTGTCAGGGCTTTCCAGTGACATAAAAGATGTAATGGAAATGACAGGATTTGATCATATTTTTAATAATTACGACAGCCTATCAAAGGCTATTGATGCAATAAAGAAAGAGAAATAAATGGAAAGAATTGACACTTACCCCACACAGAAATACAAGGGATTTAATCTGCGCCCGGGCAGGCCCATTCCTTTCGGAGCAACGATCGTACCGGGCGGTATAAATTTTTCCATATTTTCAAGCCATGCGACCGGTTGTGAGTTGGTGCTTTTTAAAAAACGGGAGCCAAGGCCCTTTGCAACAATCCCGTTCCCGGATGCATTCAGAATTGGAAATGTTTTTACGATGATAGTGTTTGACCTGGATTATGAAAACATCGAGTATGGCTATCACATGGACGGGCCTTTTGATCTTCAGCAGGGGCACCGGTTCGATAAACACAAAGTGTTGATGGACCCTTATGCGAAGGTGATCGGCGGAAGAGATGTCTGGGGAGAGGAGCCGGATTGGGATGATATTTACCAGCACCGCGCGAGAATTGTCTTTGATGATTTTGACTGGCAGGGCGACAAGCCGCTGGAAGTGCCGATGGAGGACCTGATCATATATGAAATGCATGTCAGGGGCTTTACATGTCATAGATCTTCAGGGGTCAAGCATCCCGGTACTTTCGCAGGCATAAGGGAAAAAATACCCTATCTAAAAAAGCTGGGTGTCAACTGTATTGAGATCATGCCGGTTCATGAGTTTGATGAGTTCGAAAATTCAAGGCCCTCTCCTGTTTCCGGGGAAAAACTCATGAATTACTGGGGATACAGCAACGTTGGGTTTTTTGCCCCGAAGGCCGGATACGCTGCGACAGGCCGATTCGGGATGCAGGTGGACGAGCTCAAGGCGACTATAAAAGATTTACACAGGAATGGTATTGAGGTTATTCTGGATGTGGTTTTTAATCATACAGCTGAAGGGAATGAAGACGGGCCCTATATTTCTTATAGAGGAGTTGATAACAAAACATATTACATTCTAACACCTGATGGATATTTTTACAATTTCAGCGGCTGCGGCAATACCCTGAACTGTAACAACCCGATCGTTCGGGGTATGATCCTGGATTGTCTGCGTTACTGGGCCTCGGCGTATCATATTGATGGTTTTCGTTTTGACCTGGCCTCCATTCTGGGGCGTGATCAGAATGGTGCGCCGATGAACAGCCCGCCGCTAATAGAATCGCTTGCATTCGATCCAATTCTCGGAAAGTGCAAATTGATCGCGGAGGCATGGGACGCGGGGGGGCTTTACCAGGTAGGCTCATTTCCGGGTTGGGGGAGATGGGCAGAATGGAACGGTAAATACCGGGATGATATCAGAAAATTTCTAAAAGGTGAGGTCGGTTTACTAGGGGCAATGGGGCAGAGAATCCAGGGGTCACCCGACCTTTACAGGTGGCACGAAAGCGGAGCATGCACCTCAGTAAATTTTATAACATGCCATGATGGTTTTACATTGAAAGACCTTGTTTCCTATAACGGAAAGCATAATGAAGCTAACGGTGAGGATAACAGGGACGGTAACAATGACAACGACAGCTGGAACTGCGGCTGGGAGGGTGAGACCGAGGATGTCGAGATAAACAGACTGCGCAGAAAACAGATGAAAAATGCTATTAGTATATTATTAGTCAGTCGCGGTGTCCCGATGCTGCTGTCGGGTGATGAAATGGGTAATACACAGTTTGGTAATAACAACGCCTATTGTCAGGACAACGAAATATCATGGCTGGATTGGGATAATCAAAAGAAAAATAAAGAAATATTTAATTTTGTAAAAGGTATGATCGCTTTTCGCAAGTCACATTCGGTATTACGGAACAAGACATATTTTCAGGATAGAGATCCGGAGGATTGCGGTTATCCGGAAATATCCTGGCATGGAATAAAGGCCTGGGACGCGGATTGGTCTGATAGCAGCAGGACAATAGCGTTCATGTTTTGCGGTAAAAAGGCGAAACAGGGAAAGAGCAATGACGATTTTATCTACACCGCGATAAATATGGACTGGAACATGCACAGTTTTGAATTGCCTGCAATCCCGGAACAGTTGAAATGGTACGTAGTAGTAAATACAGATGTTGAGCCGCCTGAGGATATCTGGTGTGCCGGCGAGGAAAAAGCAATCGAAAATCAATTTGAAGTATTGGTCGGTCCAAGGTCGGTCATGGTTTTGATAGGGAAGAAATTAAAATAGTTTAATACACTACAGAAGGAGAAACCAAGTCATGGAGACGAATTTCAGCGTAAACTATAAGAATAAGGTTGTCAAAGTTACACTCGCCGGAAGCCTGGACGCGAAACGGGCACCAGCGCTGGCGGATGAAATAAAAAAATTGATAGGTAAAGACATAGAAAAGATCGTTTTTTTCGCTAAAGATCTAGAATATATTTCAAGCGCGGGTTTGCGTGTTATTATTTTTTCAAAACAAAAAATCGGAACAGATATAAAACTGTACATGGTCGGGGCAACGGCAGATGTTCTGGATGTCATAAGGATGAGCGGTATAGACAATATTATGGAGATCACAGATATATACGAGGAATAATATATCCCTTATAAGGAATGATTTAATGGCTGATATTATTATGCCAGCAAATATGGAAAATTTCGACAGATTGATGGATTTTATTCAGATTGAAGCGGAAAATGTTGGATTCGATAAAAAGCTGGTAAATAAAATACGTCTTGCATGTGAGGAGATCATTATAAATGTAATTAATTACGCATACCCTGATAAAGAAGGGGATATTGAGATAAAGTGCAATTCTAACAAAAACGGCAGTGGATTCTTCATAAAAATTATTGATTGGGGGGCTCCGTTTAATCCACTGTCCAAACCCGAGCCGGATATAAATGCTCCCGCTGATGAAAGGGAGATCGGAGGGCTGGGTATTTTCCTGGTTCGTAAAGTAATAGATAAATTCGACTACATAAGAGAAGGAAATAATAATATCCTCACCCTTTTCAAATATTTTTCCTGAGCAGTATACGCATCATTAAAAAATATTGAGATCAAAGAGCCTGCATCCTGAAATTTTATATAAGAAAATAAGGTTGATATATGTACAGGTTTATAGGTGAGACTGTATCAAATCTGCTTAATTTAGTACAATATGTAGCTCTGCTGCTTGTGATTTTTTATTTATTATTCCCCACAAAGCTTTTCTCAACGATTGATATAGAACTTGGACAAGGTTCCCAAAAAAAGAAAATCCTCAGGATGGTATTGTTAATTTTATTCTTCGGAGGGCTTTCAATTTTTGCAACATTAAACGGGGTAAGATTTCTCGGTGTTATTGCAAACACCCGTGATTTAGCGCCTCTAATTGCAGGAATGTTGGGGGGGCCCATAGCCGGTCTTGGCGCAGGACTCATTGGAGGTGTTCACCGCTATTTATATGGAGGATTTACAAGCACTGCCTGTGGCACAGCTACAATCATTGCAGGTTTAACAGGGGGTATTATTTATAAACTGAATAAAGGTAAATTTCTTTCCCCGCTTTATGCTGTGATTTTGGGTATAATCTTTGAATCATTTCATATGTTGCTGGTTCTTATTCTAAGCAGGCCTTTTAATCAGGCCCTCGAAGCTGTTAAGTATGCCATACTGCCGATGATTGTTGCCAATGCTTTTGGTTTAGGCCTCTTTTCCTTAATAATTCAAAACTATAGTAAAAAGCAAAAAATAGAAGCGGCGAAAAAAAAGACTGAAAATGAATTAGAAGTTGTTAATTTACTGCAGACCAATATTCTTCCAGGCATATCGTATGAAATGAAAGAAGAACCTGAATTGGATTTTTCTTTTGACGAGCTTATTCCATTTATGGCCAGAGAAATTTATAAAAAAGGTATTGTCCTTTTTAATAAAGATGATAAAGCGGATAAGATATTTTATATTCAAAAGGGCCTGATGAAATTGGTGGAAATTAATAAGATCGTTGGAGAGGGTGCAATTATTGGAGAAACGGGTATTTTTTCACCTTATCATAAAAGAACTTTAACAGCCGTATGTGAAACGGATTTAGAAGTATTAGCTATTGACCAGGAAAAAATATTTAAGGTCCTGTATCAAAGCCCCTCGCTTTTATTGGGTCTTCTTCAATTAAGCATTAGGCGTTTTTCCGTGAACCTGAAAGAAACAATCGCAGAAAAAGAACAAATTGAGAGCGAATTGAAAATTGCGCGTTCAATACAGGCCAGTATGCTTCCAACGCGATTTCCGGAAAGAAATGATATTGATATTTTTGCTATTATGGAACCTGCCTGGGAGGTTGGAGGAGATTTTTATGATTTCTTTTTTATTGATGATAATAAAATATGTCTGATTATCGGCGATGTTTCCGGGAAAGGTGTTACCGCTGCTCTCTTTATGGTTATTTCAAAAACATTATTAAAAACGGAAGCATTGCGTGATCTGGAGCCAGGGGAGGTATTATACCGAGTTAATAATTTACTTTGTCCGGATAATGAGGAGTGCATGTTTGTCACCGTATTCTGCTCGATACTGGATTTAAAGACCGGAGAATTGCAATACGCAAACGCGGGGCATAATCCACCATTATTATACACTAATAAGGCTGATTTTACATTTATTGATGTAAATAAAGGGTTTGTCCTGGCTGCAATGGATAACACAAAGTTTGTAACGGAAAAAATGTATCTTAAATCAGGCGATCTCATTTTTTTATACACCGACGGTGTTACAGAGGCGATGAACACTGATCAAAAACAATTTTCCAGTAGCAGATTGCTGCAGACCCTGTCGAGTTTAAAAGGGAAAAAAGTCCAAAAATGCATAGAGGGTGTAAGGGAAGAAGTGAGATCTTTTGTAAAAGAAGAGCCCCAATCTGATGATATTACAATGCTTGCATTGGAATATAATGGAAAAAATTGATATTACAGGAAAATATTTAAGGCGTGTATAGCCTTCGTTTAAAACATTAACCTGAAAGCCTCTTCCCCTTGGGACGGCGTCTTGTCAGGCAGGAAAGCAATTTGAAATCTTCAGCCGTAATGCAACAGAAGTATCGCTATGCCCCGGAGGCAGGGCACAGGTTCGACATAAACAAACATCTGCAGATTCCCGCCGGGAGCCCGTATGTTTTGTTTTCAGTCCTTTTTTTTCAGGAATGCGAAGCTCGCGGATTAGCGGCGAAGTAGGTGAGCTTAGTCGCTGACGCACGTCAGTTTTTGACCGCCTGCGTAGCGACACACGGATGGAAGTCCATGAGCCTCATTCATCTGGTAGCAGGTCGGATGGACTGTGCCTGTATTGCAGTTACCGCGATGGTGTATACGATATCGATGACTTCCGCGCCCCTGCTCAGGTCGTTTGCCGGCTTGTTGAGGCCCTGTATAACAGGCCCAATAGCCGGTACTTTCGCAGAACGCTGCACAGCCTTGTATGCGGTGTTTCCCGCATCCAGGTCGGGAAAGATGTATACCGTTGCCTTTCCCCCGACTTTGCTGTCCTTCAGTTTAACCCGTGCAACCTCCTCGGAAGTTGCAGCATCGTACTGTATCGGACCCTCGATGGGTAGATCAGGCCGTTTTTTACGGGCGATCTCCGTCGCTTTTCTGACCTTGTCTACATCTTTTCCCTTTCCGGACTCGCCCGTAGAATAGGACAGTATAGCTACAACAGGTTCGATACCGAATGACTTTGCAGTGTCAGCGCTTGTTACCGCAATATCGGCAAGCTGGTTGGCATCAGGGTTCTCGACGAGAGCGCAGTCGCCGTATACGAGTACGTTGTCAGGCATGCACATGAAAAATATGCTCGATGCCAGTGAAGCCCCGTGTTTCGTCTTGATTATCTGAAGGGCGGGTCTCAGGGTATCTGCGGTTGAATGCACGGCCCCCGAAACGTACCCGTCGGCATCTCCGCATTTAACCATGAGTGCAGCGAAATGAACCGGGTCCAACATGAGATCGCGTGCCATCTCCTGCGTCATGCCTTTGTGTTTGCGAAGCTTATACAGCCTGGATGCATACCGGTCGATTGTTTTCGCATCGCAGAGTGTGTTATCCACGATTTTTAACCCTGATATATCGACCCTGTTGTTTCGTGCCGTTTCTTTTATTTTCTCCTCATTTCCGATGAGCGTCAGCCTGCAGATGCCCCGCTCCAGAACCTCGGCAGCAGCAATGATTACCCGCTTTTCAGTGCCTTCTGGCAGCACGATATGTTTCTGTTTTTCTTTTGCCTTCTGGAGAATTCTGTACTGAAACATCTTCGGCGTGATAATATTCGTTCTCACCCTGCCGAGCATTGTATGTATCCTGTCGATATCGACACTGTTTTCTACGAGGCGGTTCACCATCGAAATTTTTTCCCAATCGTCGTCAGCGAGCTCTCCCTTGATGTTGTTTATATTGAGCGCAGTGCTGTAGGTATCCTCTTTGACAGAAATCATGGTAAGGCAGATATCCGGTATCCCTGTGATCAGGGTACGGACGTTTTCTCCGGGAACAAGCCCCCCAGTGAGCACGATGCCCGAGTAGTGCGGAAAACGACGGGATTCCTGGGCCGCCAGTGCGGTAAAAATGATGTCGATCCTGTCTCCGGGTGTGATGAGCAGGCATCCGTCTTTATCCTTTATATACATCAGGGCGTTTTCAGGTGTCATGGCTAAAACGCGGATATCGGTCACTATTTCAGAGAGATCTGAGGCGCAGTCAATGAGCGTTGCGCCGAGTTTTTCGATTATTTCTCTCAGACGGGGACCTGCAATCTTCGGGTTATCGGGAACGATCCCGAATAACGGAATATGCCTCTCTTCCAGGAATGCTTTCAGCTTCCGGCCTTCATCTTCGATATGCGCAGATTTGATCCTGTTGATAATTGTACCGAGCAGGTTGCAGCCCATTTCCCTGAACGAATCCGCACACTCGATGATACTGCCGGTAAGCCCCTCGAATGTCTTACTCGCGGCGCTTGCGATGAGAATAACATCTGCATTGAGGTTTTTTGCAAGCTCGGCATTGATATCGAACTCGAGAGCTGCGGTCGCGCTCATGTAGTCCGTGCCTTCTATTATAACAGCGTTTCTGCCTTTTTCGATCTTTCCGAAGGCGCTGAATATCCTTTCGAAAACGGTATCGGTATTGCGGATCGCATCTTCCATGGAAACGGGGTTTATATCGATCGGATCGTCATCAAGCGCAAAGATACTTTTGATCAGTTCGGCATCTGAATCTATCTTTTCCCCGGGTTTGTAACGCTGTCCTATCGGCTTCATATACCCGACACTGGGAACGAGTCCGCGCAGAGCGTTGATTAATCCGATCGTTATGAAGCTCTTACCGCTTCGCTGCTCTGTTGCTGCGATGAAGATACTCTGTTCCATGAGCTCCTCCCTGGATGGTGAGAATTGATGAAACCTAATTATCCTGCACGTACTCAATTCATGCTATTAGTATAGCAAGGGATGGTTTTAAAGTCATTTTAAATCAAGATGCCCGCATCGAATGGAGGTACAGAGGCACAGGTTTCCTCTTACAGGCCGAGTATGGAGTAGACAATATCCTTTACCATACCGGTTTTCTCTAATGAATGGAGTACGGGGTCAAGCTCACCCGGTGAGCCCGCAAGAAAATAAATAAACCCCTCAACCTCGCTTCCGACGAGCTCGCAGGTAAGAAAGCTGTTTTCTCCGGCAACGTCGCGGGGTTTTAATTTTCCGGTGGTATGCAGTATTGCGGATTTTCTCAGGCTGTGCGAATCGTAGGGACGCTCCTCGAGGCGTATGACCTTGCTGAGCCGCGTTATCTTACGTACCATGATATCCTTTTTTTTCTCGCTGCTGAAAAAGGTGAGTACAACGCTGCCCTCCACCACGGCAGGCTCTTCAAGGCCGTGTCCCACAACAGTGCCGATGTTGATTCCCTCATTGCTGAAGGCGGAGGCAATACTCGTCAGCGCTCCTGCGCGATCCACGACGTGAACACGAAACACCCAGTGGTATTTATCAGATCCACTCATTGTAAAACCCTCCCATCTTTATTGTCTGAAACGTCGGGAAAGCAAAACGGTTTTATACGGCCTGACAGCACACGGAAGGTTTCAACAGCGAGCGCTTCCATCTCGAGAGACCCTTCAAATATGAAGATCGGTGCCATCCTCGAAACTTTCTTACGGAGCGCATCTCTTATGAGCGCGCTCCTGATAAGCCCACCGGTAAACACAACCGCCTCTATTTCCGCTCCCAGGGCAGCGTACATTGAACCTATCTCCTTCACAATTCGGTGAACGAGCGCACCGACGACGAGACGGGCCTCTTCATCGCCCTTTTCGATACGTTTTTCGATCTCTTCCATGCGGAAGGTGCCCAGGTATGAGTATAGTCCCGCTTTTTTTGATAGTTCTTCCATGAGCGCCTCTCTTGTGTACTTTCCCGAAAAACAGAGGTCTATGATACCTCTTAGAGGAAGAGTCCCGGCGCGATTGGGAGTGAAAGGGCCGTCTCCTAAAAGCGCAATATTCCCGTCTATCATTTTACCTCCTTTGACGGCGGCAACGGTTATTCCTCCGCCGAGATGCGCGACCACGAGATTTACATCTTCAACGGGCCGGCCGATCAGATCTGCGGCCTTCCGTGAAGCGGCATGAACACTGAGCGCATGTGAGGTGCTCAGACGGCGAATCGGTTTGAATCCGGAAATCTCTGCTTCAGGGATGAACTCATCCACGACAACCGGATCCACGACATATGCGGGTATTTTGAGACGCACGGCCAGCTCGGCCGCAGCAGGAATGCCTAAGTTGCTTGCATGTACCATTTCCGGATGCTCGATGATACCGGAGACGATGCCTTCGTCGATCTGTACCTGTCTGGTCTTCACTCTTGAAACTTCGGCGATAGTATAGGTGCCGCCGTTGAGTTTTCCAGGAGGGCGCGGTACAAACCCTCCCCGTGCGGCAATGGCATCGATCTTTTTTTCTTTCCATTGCACGAGTGCATCGGAGATGAGCTCGAGCACGGTTTTAACCTGCCTCCTGGTTATTTCAGGGGAGCGAGGCGCCCCGACAGTGTGGGGGATCTCCAGTTCATGCAGGGGGTTTTCATTTTCAAAGAGGGCGAGCTTTATGGAAGTCGAGCCCGGGTTGATGACAAGTGTTCTGTACTTTTTTTCTCCTGCAGATGCCTTTTTTGTACGGGTTTTTTTTCTTTCGCCGGTTGTGCGCTGGGCATATATACTGCAGAGCGCGATCGAGAGGAGCCTTGTTTCCAGTGTATCCGCTCTGGAAAGAATGATATAGGGAATGGGGAAACCTATCGTAATGCAGGCCATTGATGCCTGTCCGAACTTTGACATTGCGGTAAAGGTCTTGTAGAGAATATTGGCTGCGTCGATTCCCGGGCAGACGAGGACATCGGCTCTGCCTGCGACCTCCCTGGCATTGGGAAGGTCGGGCATTCCTTTTATGCTCACCGATTCCGGATCCACGGCAAGGTCGAAGGATAGCGGCCCGCTCACAAATGCATGAGGCCACTGGCGTTCAGCGAGACGCCTGCCTATCCAGGTAGAGGGCAGGGATGGTATCTGCTTTTCGTTTGCGGACAGAACAGCCACACGGGGACGCTCTATGCCGACGACAACCCGCGCAACCTCCACGGCATTGTCAATCAGGTTGACCATCCTGCCGAAATTACATACTGTTGTGACGCCTGCATCGGTCATAACAAAAGGTCTGCCGTTTTCTACAGGAGATGCCTCGATAATTGTGGCAACACTCACTGTGGGACGGACGGCCAGCCGGATGATGTAACGGTTGATGATGGGGGTCGAAATACCGCCTTTCAAAACGATATCTATACCGCCTTCTTTAATGAGCTCCACGGTCTGTGCTGCGATACTTTCATCGTCGGCAGCAGCGACGATGTCGTTCACGGCGATATCGATGCCGACTTCTTCCACCGCCTGGTATATCATTTCTCTGTTGCCTACAAGTATAATACGATCGATTATTCCATGGTCCCGCGCGGATTCAACGAGCTGTAAATCAGGGGCGCGATGCCCGCCCGCAATGAGCACGGTTGATGATTGAAGGGTTCCCGCGATTTCGATGAGATCCGTCACCCTCTGCAACCTGTTAGCTGCGATAATTTTATAGGCATTACTTTCCATATCCATTGCCTGCTCCTCATTATATCGGCTGTTGATCTTCTAAGTAACTTCGCGCAAGTTACTGTTTGATTCTCGGCCGCGAAGCGACATATCCCGCCAGGGACATTCCCTCGGGGGATTCACGTCGCTTTTAAACAGCGGGGAGTTCAACATTCAGATCAGCGGCTGGATAATTCATCATAGTAAAGCACGGTCTCGGCTAGCTCTCTGTCGATTATCAGCACATTCACGATACCGCCTGCAAGTACTGCCCTGGTTATCGCGCCCTTTCTCTTTCCGCAGGCTATACCGACAATGTTTCGTATTTTCCGTATATCTGAAATAGGAAGTGTGATAATCCTGTCGTAAACTTTATTCGGCACATGATTGCCGTCTTTATCGATGAAGTCGAGGTTTACATCTCCGACAGCGCCGAGGCTTTTCAGGTACGTGATTTCATCCGTACTTACGAAACCGTATTTTACATAGGAGGATTCAGGACCCAGATCGCTGAAGCTGAATACGGCGCAGCTCAATCCTTTTAGCAGTTCAAAAATCTCCCTCGTATTGCTGTCCCGCATCAGCACCACTTTTGTCTTTCTGCTGTCCAGGATCGCCGGAGCGTTGATTACGTAGCTGATACCGCCGAAAACATCCGCAAACGATCTGGCGATGGAATTGGTATGAATCCCTCGCTCGATCTTTCCCAGCCCGCCGCATATCGGCACGACCTCAACGTTAATCCGCCTTGGAGATTCCATCAGAGCCACCACGCTCTTGAGGGTAAGCCCCCAGTTCACTCCCATGCTGTCGCCATCTTTCAAAATACGGCATAGTGCATCGATTAGGCTCACCGCTATATCCCGAAGAATCTCCTGCGGATCATCGTGACTCGGAATAATTATACACTCCTTGAGATCGTAACGCTTTTCAATGACCCGCTCCATCTCCTGAAAGCGTTCCCTCGCATAGTGCACCTTGATTTCAACGATATTTTTTTCACGTGCTTTTTTGAGGTATCGGGAGACCCGCACTCTGTTGATATTGAATTTCTCTGCAATCTTGTCCTGGTTCATATCCTCCAGGTAGTAGAGATGAGCAATCTTCGGAAGTAGTTTTTCCATGTCCGTTTCATTCATCGATCAGACCCCATTCAAAGGCTGCACGATATATTCGCGGGGATGCTCGAGGACCTTTTTGACATCCGCAAGAAAAAGGGCACCGGCTGCGCCGTCCACAGCCCTGTGATCACATGAAAGGGTGACCTTCATTCTCTGTCCCACCGCAAGCCTCCTGTTTTCAACGACCGGCACCTCTCTGACAGTTCCGGTTGTGAATATCATTGCCTGCGGCGGATTGATGATCGAAATCGAGCCTTCAAGCCCGAACACACCGAGATTGGAAATGGTAAATGTACCACCCGATTGATCTCCTGGCCGAAGTTTTTTACTGCGTGCTTTTTCAACAAGCGTACGGGCCTCCCTGTGTATCTCGAAGAGGCTTTTTTTCCCGCATTTTCTCAGAACCGGCACGAGTAGCCCACCTTCAACGGAGACAGCAATATTGATATTGATGTCCCGGTAGGTTCGTATCATGCCGTCGTGATAGGATACATTGCACTCCGGATGATTCTCGAGCGCAGTCGCAACAGCTTTTATAATAATATCGTTGAAGCTGATTTTTTCAGTGTTTCCGCCGTTCAGTTCCTCTTTAAGGATAGAGGTTTCTCTCATGTCAACTTCATCAAAGAGGTAGAAATGGGGAATAGTGCGCTTACTTTCGAGCAGCCTGGCTGCGATAACCTTTCTAATCGGTGAGGCAGCAGTTTCCTCGTACAGCGGTTCAATGTCCATATTTTTCCCGGATCCAGCCATTTTTAATTCCCTGATGTTGATGGCGGCAGAGTGTGCTATTCAGCAAGCGTTTCCCGAACCCCGCGAGCTATTCTTTGGGCATCCGGCATATTTTCAACTTCAAGCGGATGCGACATGGGCGGTGGCACGTCATACCCCGATACAATCCGTACCGGGCACTTCAGTTCTTTAAAGCAGTTTTTCGTTATCTCGTGGGAGATATGGCTCGCAAAGCTCCCTGTGTACGGTGCTTGGGTAACAATAACCGCTCTGCCGGTTTTCCGCACCGATTGTGCGATCGTTTCGATATCGAGAGGCACGAGGGTTCTCGGGTCGACGATCTCGATCTCTATTCCTTCACCTGCAAGAAGATTTACCGCCTCCTTTGTAATATTCACCATCTGGGAATAGGCCACAACCGTAATATCCTTACCCTCACGAACAATGTTCGCCTGCCCGAAAGGAATAGTGTACTCCTCGTTTTCCGGAACCACCGACTTTTCCAGGTACACCCACTGGTGCTCGATAAAACACACAGGGTTGTCGTCCCGAATCGCCGTTTTGAGCAGGCCCTTCAGGTCGTAGGGATTGGAGGGAATGGCAACCTTCAGGCCCGGAAACTGTGTGACTATCGATTCGAGGCTCTGTGCGTGCTGGCCTGCGTAACCCTTGCCTCCCCCGATAGTCGTTCGAATAACCAGAGGGATATCCGACTGCCCGCCGAACATGTAGCGTGTCTTCGCGGCCTGATTGCCCACGTGGTCCATAGCCATCAGAATGAAGTCTATGTACATGAGCTCGACAACCGGACGAAGGCCTGCAAGAGCTGCTCCGACGCCCGTGCCGACAATGGTAGCTTCGGAAATCGGTGTATTGAAGATTCGGTCCGGGCCGAAGGTGTCGTAGAGGCCGAGAGTCGCATTGTATGCCCCACCGTACGCGGCGACATCCTCGCCCCACAGCACAACGCGCCGATCGCGAAGTATCTCTTCATAGAGAGCCTCTAAAACCGCGTGCCTGCCGAGCAGCATGCCGTCGCTGTCCCGCTTAATCCGGCGAAAAGGTTTTAGTATATTTTTTGTTTTATACTCCTCGCCGATACTGTCCGAGGTTGTATCTGCGTACAGGCCCCATCCAATATGTTCCACCTCGGGCATGCGCCCCTTTGTCGCGAGAAGTGTGAGATCTTTGAGCTTCTGCCGGGTATCCTCCCACATCTTTTCGGCCTCGTCGGCAGACATGATGTTGTTCTCAACAATCTGGCCCGTAAACCAGTCAACCGGATCGTGCTTCCGCCAGGCCTCGGTTTCCTTGTTTGTACGGTATGCGGTGCCCTTGTCCTTGAAGTTATGTCCCCAGAACCGGTATGTGTTCGCTTCGATCAATACAGGCCCTTCACCCTTCAGGCAGAGATCCTTCGCCCTTTTTACCGCATTCCGAACAGTGAGTATATTCATACCGCAGATAGTCTCTGCGTGCATTGCAACATTGTTGTACCCTGCGCCCCTCTGGGACAGGTACTCGACATTCGTAACCTCTCCCTTCTGCTGGCCGGTCATGCCGTACTGGTTGTTTTCGACGAAGAAGATAACGGGAAGTCCCCTTTTGAACTGGGCCATGGTGGCGAAGTTCATTGATTCATGGGCGACTCCGTTGTTCATGGCCCCGTCTCCGACTGCGGCAAGCACGACACGCTCCCCACCGAGCCTGGAAACGGCAAGGGCTGCTCCCGTCGCGATGGGAAACCCGCCCCCGACGATTGCGTTTGCGCCGAGATGACCGACGGAAAAATCGGCGAGATGCATCGCGCCGCCTCTTCCCATACAGTATCCGGCCTGCATGCCGAGTGCCTCTGCCATCATTCGGTACAGATTATAGTCGATAACTGCCTCAAGCAAATTATCATATCCGCCTGTATCGAACTGATTCTCTTCCGCACTGCTGAGCACCTCTTTCAGCTCATCCTCGTTCATCGCATGGTATGCAAACAGGCCCTTTGCAAGTGAATGGCCGTGGGCCCTGTGGTGCACGGCGATGTAGTCGTTCTTTGACAGAGCGCTCACTGCTCCGGTCTGGGCTGCCTCCTGGCCGACGCTCAGATGTGTAGAGCCCCTGAATTCGAACCCATCATACGGCACGAATCGCTTGCTGTCGAGGTCCCTGATCGTATACTCAAAGGCGCGCTGAATGATCATCGCCCTGTAGAGTAAATGAGCCTTCTCTTTTGTTATGATTCCCTTTTCGAGCTCTTCCTTTAAGCTGGGACGGTACTGAAAAAGCAGTATCTCCGGCAGTTTCAATGTCGATGGTTCATCGGTACAGGGCATAACATCAATCTCTTTCATTTCTTTCTTCCTTTCTATTTGTTTTATATGATCTCATATGTTTAATAATAGGCGGATTATAACCTGATCACTTTGCATTCGAATAATGCCGCTAATGGACGGCGGTACTCAATAGAATTCCTGTAAAAGTGCGTGTATCTTCTTTTTTGTAACAGGCTGTGGATTCGCCGCAAGGTTTACCGCGTTTGCGGATACCTCGAACGCAATCCTCGCAAGGTCCTCCTCCTTTACACCTGCATCCCTGATTCGTGACCGTATATTGAGATTCCCGTACAGCTTGAGGAGACTGGATTCGAGATCGTTCGACCGGTCGAGCGCCCAGGCCAGGTCCTCGAACTGATTTTTACAGACCTTTGCATTGGACCGTACATGGCAGAGCAGGCCAAGTGCGCATCCGGACCCGTGCGGGATGTGGTAGAATGCGCCGAGAACATGGGATATTGCATGTCCCAGCCCGAGTCCCTTGGTAAATGAGATACCTCCGAAGGCTGCCGCCATGCACATATCCTTCCTGGCTTCGATATCATCTCCGCTTGTGTAGGCGCGGAGCAGGCTTCTTCCGATGAGCTTCACACCGTACAGCGCAAGCGCTTCATACAGGGGGTGATATTCGTCGTTCATCCCCGTATATCCCTCGATACAGTGCGAGAGAGCATCGATGCCAGTCTGCGCCGTAACCGCAGGCGGCATGGTTTTGCACACCTGTGGATCAATTACGGCGAGCCGGGGAACCATGTAGTCGCTCATCATGGTAAACTTGACGTCTCTGTCCGGGTCGGTGATGATTGCGTATTGGTTGGTTTCAGATCCCGTCCCTGAGGTGGTGGGTATTGCTATGACCGGCGGAAGCGGCGGTTTGATCTTCGCCTTGCCGCCGACCATATTTTCGAACTCTCTGAGGAGCCCCGTCTGTGAAACCCGTACTGCCGTTGCCTTGGTGGTGTCTATAGAACTTCCCCCGCCAACGGCAATCAGCCCGTCGCATTTGTTGTCTTTGTAGAACCGGGCTGCCCGTTCGATCGAGTTCACCGGCGGGTCGGGCTCGACCCCGGTATAAATCACGGACCGTACACCGCTGTCAGACAGTATTTTCTGAATTTCTGCTGTTTTTCCCAGTTTCTCCATTGCGGGGTCTGCGATGACCTGCGCTTTTTTAATGCCGAGTCGCGCTGCATGTCCTCCGATTTTTTTATAAACCCCTGCCCCGATGAGAAACTGTGGAAGCTTTGGAAACCGTATCTCCCAGATTTTTTCAGGTTCTTTATACACCTCCATCAGGTCCCATATCTTTTCTATTTCAGACTGTTCAACGTCGAATACGTGTCCGGTTGGAGGCAGTGGTTCGTCTCTCAGAAACGCGGGAAACGGATCGTGCACCCTGCTGAACTCCGCCTTTTTATTGAACGTGAGCTCATCTCTCAAATTCTGTTTTGCCGCCTCCAGTATATCATCAGGTGTGGTATGGACACCGAACCGGGCATTCAGGAGGTCGGATATGAAACTGTAGATTGACGCCTGTCTTCCGGGTACTGAGTTGAGACAGTACCCGAAGGTGTCGCAGGCAGCGGCACGGAGCTGGAAACGCAGGGAATTTTCCACCTGTCCATTTTTCGCGAGGGGGTGCCGGTAGGTCAGCCCCGCTGTATGGTCTGCCCCCTGGGGGCTGGTGGCATAGGTAACTCCCATCGCCTTTACGGCACGGGGGTCGTGTGCAGGCAAAGCCTGACCCCTGAATGCGGGAATCCTTGAAATATTAAAAGCTTTGGCTGTTTCCACAACGCCGCTTCCGATTATTCTCCCGAGCCCGGTATCCCGCTCGATCTCCTTCAGCAGGTTGAGCACCGAGTCAGGGTCACCCGGCTTCATCTTCCCCGCTTCCCCCGATATAGCGAGGGCAGAGCCGATTTCTATGAAGTCTACACCGAGGTCGTCGCATATGTGCTTGAACTGCGCGATCCTGTCGGTGTCCGCGATGCCGAGATTGGTGCCGATCATACTCACCGCCTCGTATTCGTAGGCGGATGTACGGTTGCCGTCTTCATCGAAGTATATGATAGAACACTGTACCACACACCCCGGCATGCAGGCGTGCATCTTGCCATGGCGCTCCCATACCGTGCGCCTGGTCTCTTCACCTGTGACTTTCTCGAACTCACGCGGCCTGCCGGTGCGGTAGTTGTCTCCAGGCATAGTCCCCTGATAACTGTTGGATGCAATGGTGAATGGCGTACCCTCGGTGGCAAAAAGACCGCATACCACATCCTTCTTTATCTGGTTTATCCAACTGCGGACCGTTTTAGTGAATAGCCGGCCGTCTGCAAGAGGAGGGGGAGATGAGCCGGTATCGTCAATGATTAACGCCTTCAAGCCTTTGGATCCCATGACCGCGCCGAGGCCGCCTCTTCCTGCGCTGCGGGACGGGTCACCGTACATGTCCGTGAGAAACACGGATGAACCCCTGTACCGCCGTTCACCTGCCGGGCCTATGCCGATAATTACTGTATTTTTGCCGAACTCTTTGGTAAGCCGGTCTACAAGGCCGAATACTTTCATTCCCCGGTACGGCTCTGCCGGCAGGAGCTTAACATTCTTGTTGGAGATTTTCAGGATATATTGGCTGCCGTCTTCCGGGACGTTCTCGATGATTACTGCGCGGATACCGAGCCTGTCTAACTTTTGCGCCGCAGGGCCTCCGGCATTTGCCTCTTTAATTCCGAGTGTGAGCGGGCTCTTTGCGCCGACTGAGATCCTACCGAGCTGTGGCGCGATTGTGCCTGCGAGCGGTCCGCATGCAAATATGAGCCTGTTTTCAGGACCGAGAGGATCTGTTTCGGGAGGGACTTCGTGGTTCATAATCCGTGCGATAAGCCCTCTTCCCCCGATGAGAAGCCAGTTTTCCGGGAGTGGTTCGAATCTCGCGGATAGTGTATTCATATTGACCCGAAGGATCTTTATGCCGGTATGCTGATCGGAACGGGTTTTCATAGTTTAGACTCCGGAAAACTTTCGAGCAGAGGGTTTGTTGAAAAGACCTGATTGTTCAAAAAGAATCCAGTTTTTTTACATAACTGTTTTTCGCTGTTACAATTTTTCATAGTATGTAATTATGTTCATATTTTGTCAAGATAATTCGCCTTCTCAACAGCTGATCCGTGACCCCCGATGAATAGAGATTGCATGTTTTTTATTAAAAATAGTCATGTGAACTTTCAAACGTAAAAGTTTCAAACCGGTAAATGCCTGATGGTGCACTATCCTGATGATTTTTACCTATAGTATGTATACCTGCGGTACGCGATGGTATGAAATTGTAACATAATAAGTCAGTTGAGCATAAAAATTCTGGTACCTGTGCCCTTGGTACCTGTGCCCTTGGTACCTGTG
>CAYSRJ010000011.1:0-94563 GCA_964433545.1 uncultured Spirochaetota bacterium
GAGGCCCTTTTTGTACAATTTAGTCTGATATGACTTTTTCAGGAAACCCTAATTAATTACCCGTAAAGTTTCGTTCCAGTTGCTGTTTCCACCCTTCCGGATAATCTTTTGAAATATCCAGCATGTTGTACTCGTTTTTATGGTTCAGGTAATTGTTTTTGTTTGCAGGTAAATAAATCGAAATACCACCGTACGGACTATGGTTTGAAAATTTTCCTGCTATGAAACTGTGTTTTTTTCCCGGCATATACGATATGAGCCTCCGCTCCCTGCTGCTGTTGATAAACTGCACAAAATCAATCATATCTCCACTTGTATCGTTCCAGCGGGGCATTCGGAGGGCTGATTTTTCCATGCCCTCCAGCCTTTCCCTAGGGAATCATCGTCTGATTCGCCACCAGAAATTCTGTACTCGACCGCAACTGGTACAGGTTCTCGACATCCGCCATCAGGCACATGTCGAGCACGAGCACATCGGGTCTGTTGTGCTGCAGGGCCGTAGCGATATCTGTTGGATCGATATCGACTGGACACATATCCCCAGAACCCATGTCCACAGGATTCACATCCTTAAAACCCGCACGTGAACAGTCACCAGGTGCGTTTTCCGGACGTCCTTCTTTGTTATCAAAAAACCATCCGTTGCCGTGGCCGCTGATAAAAAATGCGTACCTGTCTGCAGGATACTGCTCCAAAACAAAGGAAAAGAATTTCTTCATCGTATCGCTCGAGGTGCTGTCCAGGTTTGAATCAGCTCCGCCTAAGCCGGGCATCCCGACTGAAAGGGGATTATTAATCGTGGTTTCATAATTCGAATTCACCTCGAAAACTCTGGCTCCGGTTCACACGGTCATCGGGTGATCATTGGAAAGCGTATCATCTTTATCAAGAAACACTATAAGATTTGCATTTTCAGCATATTTTTTGCCCCGGATAATCTCGATGAAGTTTTTCGATTCTTCACGCTCAAGATCATTATCACCGCTCAGGTAAATAGCGAATGTCCAGTTGGCATGATAGTAGTTTTTCAGGGGAAAATATGATACCAGCCCGACGATACACGAGATAGCGAAAATCAATACATATGGCCGGAATTTATTACAATTTTCATAAATTGGGACGGGGTTCACGAATTCCGGGGGAACCGGCATCGGAGTATATACGTGAAAGAATTTGTATTGAAACTGTTCACGATTGCATTATTGTATTTGTATGAACCACGAAAGAAGCATTTAATTCCTGCAGGAGGTAATTATCATGCCAAGACTGGAAAAAGGAGCGGATGCGCCCGATTTCGAGCTTGAGGATCAGGATGGAAACAGCGTGCGGCTTAAAGACTTCAGGGGGAAAAAACTTCTGGTTTACTTTTACCCCAGGGCGGACACACCCGGATGCACGAAACAGGCCTGCAGTATACGGGATTCGCGGGCAGACCTGCATGAAGCGGGCATCGCCTTTATAGGGATTAGCCCGGATATGCCCGATAAACAAAAAAAATTCGACGAAAAGTATAGGTTGTATTTTCCGCTTCTAGCCGATACCGATCACCGGGTCGCAGAGGCATTCGGCGTGTGGGGAGAAAAATCGATGTACGGAAAGATAAAAAGGGGTATTATCCGCTCATCCTTTCTGATCGATGAAGCGGGTAAAATCCTGGACCGGTGGTACAGTGTAAAGCCCCTTGATACGGTTCCACAAGCGTTGAAAGCGGCACAGGGCTGATACCCGGTCGTTCGTGCTGTTTAGTAATTCCTTCCCAGAGCACAGAACGTTAATACGGTATTAAATCCATATTTGTATCAGTTGGTTATTCCCTGTCTGCAGTTCGAGGTTGACACTGCCCGGCAATATCTTCGACCTGCACCCGGTGGTCGAACAAAGCACATGCGTATCCATTCCTGGTGAGAAGCTCCGGACGCTCCCGTATTTTTTGAAGAAACGACGATCTGAAGGCCGAAACAAGCCCTCCCCGCCGCACATTGTCCACCGCAATGTCTACAAAGGGGCATGGTTCGACACCTCCCTGCGAATTGATATGGATGGATGTTTTTCCCGCTGCCGAACAGCGGCCGTCCTTGCCGTATTCGTCATCCGGGAAGTGAATGAGAACGATCGGTTTTCCGCGGCGAAGTTCGAGCACATGCCTGCGAAACATCTCCCTCTGCTCTCCGTTCATCAGGAGGTCGTAGGACGGATTTTCTCCGCACGGAATATACTCGACAAAATACCCGACAGCACAGCCTAGGCCTGTCATCGTATCTATGAAATCTTCCGTTATTATGTGCGATGAATTGTCTTTTGTTACTGTTGCAGCA
The DNA here is from genome assembly GCA_964433545.1 of uncultured Spirochaetota bacterium. GTDB lineage: Bacteria > Spirochaetota > B62-G9 > B62-G9 > DRHN01 > CAYSRJ01. The sequence goes on from CAYSRJ010000011.1 coordinate 2,316, forward strand.
AAGCCGTAGCAGGCACGGGAGGCCTTTAAAAGTCGTATGGCCTGCAGGGCTGTTTCATGTGTCCCGTCTCCGCGGCGTTTTTCCGTGTGCCGGTAAAAGCCCTCCATGCTCACAAGTGTAACGACATTACCGCTTTCAGCCAGACGGCGAGCGATCTCAGGTGTCATCAGCGAACCGTTTGTTATAAAGACGAACAGTATCTTCCTGTGCCGTTTCATCAGGGGGAGGATGTCGTCCCGAAGAAGCGGCTCGCCCCCGGTAATAATCATCGCAAGCACGCCGTAAAATTCAGCCTCACCAAAAAGGGTCTCGAGCTCTTCCGTGCTGAACTCATCTTCATCGGGGCGCCCCCGGGAGTAGCAGCCGATGCAGTAGTAGTTGCAGGCCATAGTCGGGCTCAGCGCAATGATCCTGCACACACTGCTGCCGAGAATACGGCTCTGACGCACCCTGCGGCGCTCACCCCGCCACATGCGCCATACCACATGCACAAAAAATAAAAACCGGCGCGGGCTCGATTTGCCCCACATACGAAGCGAGGCCTTCACGAGGCTTCCGACATTTTCGTCTTTATCTTCGACCATCAGCACACTCCTCCGGTGTATCTATACCCTGTTTTATTCCTTGAAATAGGAGCTGGGATTATCGGATACTTCTCTTTATACTATAAAGCAGTACTTATTACATTAAAAAATACCATTTGCCTGCAGACGGCAGTTCATACACTTATCTGGCAGAAAGGAACAAAGGCCTTTACATACTCGACATTTGATTGGGGTGGCTGCCGCGCCGGCAGGGACGGACGGGGCAGTACATCACATTTGTTTATACCTGTTTTGTATATTGAAATCCTTTCAATTTTTTACTAAAGTTTGACTATGGATAAGGAGGTTTCACATATTAGAGAAGAGGAAACTATTGAAGCGAAAACCAGGTGGTTTCGCTCGCTCAGTTTATCGGAAAGAATGGAGATGCTCTGTACCTTTACAGATCTTGCCCTATCAATAAACCCCGGAATAGTCGAAAAAAGATATGCTAAACAGGCTAAAAAAGGTATTGTCCTTAGAAAGAAATGAGGTAAAATACCTCGTGATCGGCAGTATTGCTTCTATATCCTATAGTATTATACTCGATACTCAGATAGAAATAATCTCAATGAGATACTGCACAATCATCTCAAATGTTTTTTCACCATGCTCCACTGTAGCTTTTACAGCATCCCCGGTAAACCACAGGCCGTCGTTTTCGAGCGCTGAAAGATCCACAGAATCAGGAGACGCAGCGAGCATAAGCGAGGTCTCGAGCATACCTGCATGGTCGTAGCCCATTTTCTGCTGAATTTCCGGATTCATAAGGGGTATTACCTGGATCCAGTTAAACGGGTTTTCAGTGCCTTCCAGCTTCTCATAGTAGGTTTTCATTTCTTCCGATCCCCACCAGCCCCTGCCACGCTCTTTCTCCAGGAACTGGAAAACCAGTGAAGCAGCAGTGTTCTTGAATGCAAGTGCTTCCGGCATGAGCTGGCCCATCTCGAACTGGTGATGTATGACGACGAAGATTCTTCTGTATCCGTTTTCAAGAAATGCCTGCAGTATATCGGAAACATGCTTTTCAAACCGATCGTTGTCTACATCGATTGTCCCTTTCTCAGGTCCGGCGACAGCATAACTGGATGGTCCATACCAGATCGTCGGCGCCATAACGCAATCGATCCTTTTCTCCAATTCATCCAGGGCATAGAGAACGGCGGTCGTATCAACACCAAGCGGGAGATGCTCCCCGTGGTATTCCACAGTCCCTGCAGGTATAAAAAGAGGCCATTCCTCCTGCTGGGCCTTTCTGCACTGTTCCGGGCGCATATTATAAAGCTTCATGACCCTTCACCTCCGGATTAGAAAGTTTTTTTGAAACATACTTCATATATTCCAGATCGGTATCGGGTGGTATCTGGTCTGCCGACCCGGCAATAAACGGTCCTTCATTGTGAAAGCATCCGAGAAAAGCATCGACCTGTCGATCGAGATCCTCATAGCTGAACTGATGTGTAAACATGCCGCCGGGAAAGCCGCCCCATAAAATTATCTTACTATTACTGGCCTCACGGCGCAATTCGTCAATTCCCAGGTCTCCGACCGGCTTCGGTGTGAGAGCCTCAGCTGCATCAGCCCCTGTCGCCGCTACCTGCCCCAGTATTCCGCGAACTGTCCCGTCTATGTGCACCGCCGCCTTCTTGCCATGCCGATGCAACTGGTGGAACCTTTTTTTATAGTACTCATCAGCGTATTCATGAAAGAACGACGCGCAATTGGACGCGGAAAGATTATCACAAAAATGGAAAACCTCCGCAGGTGAATCAAGTATGATATCAAACGCGGCGTCGTTAGCCCTATCGATATGTTCAAGAATTTTGTGGATTTCATCAGGATAATCGAAGCTTGCAAAAATAAAATTTTCTAGGCCCATCCAATCCGTAATAAGGGCGCTCATCGGCGACCGTGGAAGCGCTGCAATAGGCACACCGAGTTCTCCCCATTTTTCATTCAGATATTCATAATCATCAATGGTTGAATAGAAATTGTAACTTTCTACTATTTCATGAAGAAATTTCAGATCTTCCACTGATGTCACAGGATATTCGATGAAACCGTAACAGAAAGACCCGGGGAGCCACCTTTTTTTCTGAACAAGTTCTTTCTGTCCGACAATAAACCGGGTTTCAATTATCCCGTCTTTTTCAGAGTTGACAACTTTAACACCGTCATACTTTAAGCCGAAGACCCCGTTATACGGTCTTCCTGTACCGCCAATTTGATGTACGGAAACCCCGTCACGTTTAGCATCTTCAGGCGATTCACTATCAATTGCGTAAATGTAATAGGGCATTATCCCCAGATCAAGATGAAGCTTTAAAAATCCATCGTTTCCCATATACTCTGCAGGAAGTGTGCCCTGTACGAGCTGCGAATCCCTCCAGTAGGTAAGATCCGATACCCAGAGCACCCTGTCCGCAGGCTCCCCCCGAAACAAACGCAAAAAATTTTCTCTATTTGACAGCGCCATAGGTGAGACCTCTGACCAGATGCTTCTGGATTAAAATAGTAAAAATAATTATCGGTATGGATGCCGTAACTCCCACAGCTGCCATCGGACCCCAGAGTATGTCCCTGTCGGTCACGTAAAACGCAGCGGCAACAGGAAGCGTTGTTACCCTCCTGCCGGAAAGCACAAGGGCGAAGAGGAACTCGTTCCAGGAAGTTATGAAGCAGAAAATGGTGGTGGCAAGCAGCCCTGGTAACACAATAGGGAGTATAACCCGAAGGAATGCGCTGAAGACGGAACAGCCGTCTATCTTGGCCGCTTCATCGATCTCATTCGGCACCTCTCTGAAAAATCCACTCATCAGCCATACGACAAATGGAAGATTGACCAGGGTGTGCATTATGATAACGGCATAATACGTATCCAATAGGTGTAGTTTTCGCATAATTATATAGATCGGAAGAATGATGGCGATTGGTGGAAACATCCGAATTGATAGAATCCAGAAGGGAAGAAAATCGCCACCGACCCTGTACCTGGTCATACTGTAGGCGGTCATCGACCCTAAAAAAAGTGCAATACCCGTCGAACATACGGCAATTATCAACGAATCCTTGAAGAATTTATAAAAAGCGTCTCGAAAAAATACCGTGTAGTAGTTATCAAGGACAGGCCTGAAAAATATCTTCGGTGGAGTTGCCGCGATGAGGAACCTGTCCTTGAATGACGTTAAAAGAATCCAGACAAGAGGGAAAAGGACAATCAACACGACCAGTACCAGCACGATATCGATCCAGATGTGACCTCTGCCTTTTTTTCTCTCACCCATTACCTTTTCTCCAATTTAAGGAATTGCTGGCTCGCGAAGGTAATGATTATAAGTATCACATATGATAGTGTTGCAGCATATCCCATTCTAAAAAAGTTAAGCCCCACCTTATACGTATAGATACTGAGGGATTCGGTAGCATTCGCCGGGCCACCCCGCGTCATTACGAAAATGGTATCGAATATCTTGAATGAATCGATAAAACGTATTAGAAGAGCAACGAGCATAAACGGCATGAGAAGCGGCAGTGTAATATAGCGAAACATCTGGCGAGGACTTGCGCCGTCGACCCTGGCCGCTTCAAATACCTCTGGCGGGAGGCTCGCAATCCCCGATAAAAGTAGGAGAAAAACAAAGGGTGTCCACTGCCAGATATCGACAATCATCACGGCGGGTAGGGCAGGCGCAGGTTCTCCCAGCCAGATTGGTCCATTGATACCGATCAACCCAAGCAGATAGTTGATTATTCCATTTTCAGGATTGAACATGTATTTCCAGATCAACCCTAACACCACGGGTGTAATCATCATGGGAATCAGGATGATCGATCTGCAAACCTGCCTGAACTTCGTGTTCCTGCTTGCCGAAAGCGCGAGAAGCATTCCAATGCACATCTCTATAGAAACCACACCCGCAGTAAATACCGCAGTAGTCTTTAGAGAGCTCCAGAACCGGTCATCCCTGATAAGCTCCCAGAAATTACCGAGCCAGATCCATTTCGGCGGCTTGTTGGAAGTGAGACTCCATTCATTGAATGTGAGGTACAGAGAGTTCAAAAGAGGATAGATGCATATAGCAAGCAGGAACAAAACCGTCGGGATGGCCATTAACCAGGGAACCGAGCGATACTTTGTTCTTTGAGAGATTAACGGCATCGATACCTCCATACAGAGAAGCGGCTCCATCAAAGATTTGAACGCCGGTAGCAAAATCCAGGAGCCGCTCCGCACAACAATTTAATCGTAGTATCCCGCTTTTTTCATCAACGCTTCAACCTTCTTCGCCGCACCGTCGAGAGCTTCTTTTGCACTCATCTCACCCGCGATGACCTTGGAGCACGCAACACCGATAATATCATCGACCTGTGCGTATTCCGGAATCTGCGGTGTTGTTTTCACTCCCCCGGAAAGCAATTTCTCGATATTCGCATAGAACGGGAACTTTGCGAGTATTTCCGGGTCATGATAGGTCGACAACCTGCAGGCAACAGTCCCCAACTGGGCATCCAGCTTGTCGTTCTCCTTATTGGTGAGCCATTTAATCAGTTTGTATGTCTCTTCCTTATGTTTGCTCGCACTGGAGATGCCGAAAAACCAGTAGATACTCAGGGTTGTCGGGGTCAAACCCTCCCGCGCCACAGGAAACACCGTGTAGCCGTTTTTCCCTATTATCTTCGAACGATCGGGAAGTTCCGCCCATGAAGCGATATGGCTCCAGTGCCACATGAGAGCGGCATGGCCGTTGAGATAGAAGGGGCCGTTTTCGGTTTCGTCGTAGGTTGTGGAAGCTTTCGGTGTCACACCCCATTTGTTTCGAAGGTCAACATAGTACTGAAGGCCGTCGATTCCCGCCTGGGAGTTGAATGTAGGACGCATGGAAGCATCGAACACATCTCCACCGTACGACCAGAGCATCAAGAAAAAATCATAGGCCAACTGCTGCCCACCCTGTTTCGCTGCGATGCATGTGCCCCACAGGTCCTGATCCGGTCTTGTAAAAAACCGAGCCATATCAAGGAACTGGTCCCAGGTTTTCGGTGGAGCGAGCTCATACCCGTATTCGGCCTTGAATGCCGCTTTTTCTTTCGGGTCCCCGAATAGGTCCTTTCTGTAGTACAGCATTATCGGGCCATCATGATTTGGGAAACCGTAAAGCTTACCGTTAACCGTCTGGAAACGCAACAGACCCTTTGGAAAGGCGTTCGGCCAGTCTTCAGGTGGATCATTCTTGATATAATCGTCAAGAGGTTCCAGATAGCCGCCTCGCACAAACTCCGATACCCAGTCCGTCAGAGGCGAAACAAAATCATACGTACCGGCCTGACTGGCAAAATCAAGTACCATCTTCTCGTGGAGCTGGGCAAAAGGTACCTCTTCAAACTCCACCTTGACCCCCGTAAGCTTTTCATACTCCGGAATCTGCTTCTCCAGAGCAGGAACACGGGCGAACCCCTTAAAGACGACCGTTCTCAGCACGACCTGTTCTTCTTCTTTCGTCCCGGCACAAAAGGCCATGGAAGAAAAAGCAAGAGTCATAGCAAGAAGAACGGCATGAAAAACGATGAGAAATTTCTTCTTATGATGCATGGCTTTCCTCCTTTGCCAATAAAGTTTTTATAAAATCCACTCGCATGGATCTTATCCAATAACTAACCCCCGGCTCCTATTGGCCGGGTTGTTGCACAAGCGGTAAATTGATTCAGCAACGTGACCGGCCAGGCATTACGCCGTACAAGAATACGGGAGGCATCCACTTCTTTATATTCCGAAACCGTAAACCTACAGCTCGATGATCTCGCTTCGAGCACCTGAAAACGGCTCACAGCCGTCCTTTGTAACTCTGAACCCATCCTCCCAGCGGAACCCGTAATCGTTACAGGTGAAAAAAGTATCGGCCATGAAGGTCATATTTTCCTTCAAGCGATACTCCGATGTTGTTTCAAGCCAGGGCTTTTCAACCTCTATGATCCCCGTACCGTGGCATGGTCCGTACAGGTAATAATCACCGTAGCCATGCTTTTTGAAGTACTCAATGTATTTCAGTGCTACCTCTTTAGCGACAACACCCTCTCTAACCCAGTCATAAGTTTTCATATGCACATCAAGGCCGAACTGCACATGCTTTTTCATATCATCAGGCATTTTTCCGAAGATGACCGGGCGTCCAACCGAAGGCGAATACCCCCCGTACCGTGCACCAATACCGAGCGTTATCAGCTCCCCTACCTTCAGTTCATCGTACGTCGCTCTTGCAATTGCGTTTCTTGTTTTCCTCCCGCCGAATACATAGTTTGGAAACCCCTCCGCCTCTGCCCCGTGGCGATACAGCGATTCATACACAATACCGAGGGCTTGTTTTTCAGTCATCCCGGGCTGTATTTTATTGAGGGTATCTTCGAGTGCCAGTTCACTTATTCTGTGGGCTTCTTTTATCATGGCTATTTCATTTTCCGATTTGATCGTCCGCATATCAGAGATGATCCATTCCGCCCGGACGATTTCGCCTTCCGTGCCTAATGCTTCTGTCACCCCGTTGTACACAGGCATCGGAAGAATCGAATAATCACCAAGCGCCAGCTTCTTTATACCCCTGCCGCCGGAGACCTCGTCGAATACTTCACTAAAAGAAGAAACCGGTATGTCAGGATAGTCCGGTTCGGCCGATTCTCTGTACTCGATCATCTTTCTTATTTTCTTAATCCTGCTTCGATCCTCCGCAAACGGCTCCGCCTCCGGGCCGATAAGGAGTATCGGCTCACCCTCTCTGGGAACGATCACACCTGCAGTTTCAAAAATCGGCCAATGATCGCTGAGGTACCGAACGCTCGCCTGGTCGGCCTCATTGCAGTGAACGAGATATGCGTCAAAATCGTTCTCCGCCAGTTTTTGCTGGATCCTTTGAATACGGTCTTGAAATTCACTATCAGGCAGTTTGTGCATCATTTCAATCTTCCTCCATGTTGATTTTTCAGTTACATCCGCATGATTTTCTAATACATAAACCGGCTTTGACAAGATGTTCTCTGATCCTGTCTCCATCCCTGTTCAATATTATTTCACGTAACAGTTCCGAAGCCAGTCGCCCGACCTCGTCCTCGACACTACCCAGAGTGGTAAGCGGGGGATCAATGGAATCGGCGAAGTCCAGATTATCGAACGATACAACAGCCACATCATCCGGTATTCGTCTGTTCATTTTTTTAAAGGCCTTGTATGCTCCCAGGGCCATCTGGGAGTTCGCGTAAAAAATCGCTGATGGTGTTTGTGTTCTACCTTGGATCAATTCCATCGTCGCATCGAATCCCCCATTTACCCTCCAATTCGATACCATGATGAATTGCACTTCAATCGGTATTCCGTATTCCATCAATGCCTTTTTATATCCCTCCAGCCGTTCTTTTCCCGAAGTCTCCACCAGAGGGCCAGTTACACAGGCGATTTTTCTATGCCCGTGCTCAATAAGATGCCTCGTCAACACATACGCACCGTCGATGTTGTCGTGGAGCACGGTATTTGTTTTGATTCCTTCAGCCTTGTTGTCTATCACGACAACAGGGATATGATGCCGATTTATCATCTCCTGTAAAAAATCAGCCGTCGTTCCGACTGTCGCAAGAATAATACCGTCGACTCTCTTCGCAAGCAGGAGTTTCAGTGAATTGATTTCGTTTTCTTTGGATTCCTCCGTAAAACTGACAAGCAGGCTGTAACCGTGCCGCCGGAACTCTTTTTCAATTACAATTCCGACCTTTCCGTAAAACTCGTTTGTAATATCTGGCACGATGTACCCGATTGTAAAAGTCTTTTTTAATCGAAGGCTCTTCGCGAGAAGATTCGGGTAATATGAATATTCCTGTGCAACAGACAAAATCTTCTGCCTTGTATTTTCATTGACATCGGGATGATTGTTGATGGCCCTGGAAACGGTTTTAATAGAGTAGCCTGTTTTCCATGCAATATCCTTGAGATTAACGGCTTTTTTCATTAATCACCCCGCATGGCAAACGTTGTTTGGGTTGGTAAAAAGGGAAAATCTCTTTTCTTGTGGAAATTGTAATAAAATATATCTTCAGCACTCCCAAAAAAGGGAGCGCTGAAAGTCAATCTTGAACTCAAGTTTTTATTCTATTTGATGTTTCCCCACAAACCCTTATCATCGACATTTTCAGGAGTAATTATTTTACCCGGCAGATATAGTGTTGGTCCCCAGTCTTCAATGACCAGATCTGCCTTCACACCCTTTATGTCGTATGTCCCGGGTTTGAGGCTTTCTCCGGCAAGGATCTTATCCAGGAATTCATACATGCCATAGACTTGCTGGATCATGGGAACGCCGATGGTCACCTGTATCCATCCTTCTCTGATTTTTTCAAGAGCGGATGGGTCTCCATCCGTGCCGATCAATTTGATATCTCCCGGGCTATATCCTCTTGCTTCAAGGACTGGGATTATCGATGGAATCATAGAGTCAGCATGAACAAGGATAATATCTATATCTTTATTTGCGACTAATTGATCTGCAACGGTGTTGGCCTGTCCTTCCCATCCCGGGCTGTCTTTTGTTATTACTTCAATACCCGGATTCTGATTCATGATGTTCTTAAAACCCTCTCCGATCAACACAGAATACATATCGCCGAGATCACCCATAACCTGCAGTATTTTACCTTTCGGCTCACCGTACTTTTCTTCAAGCATCTTTACACATTCAGCACCGGCCAATTCACCGACCTTTACAGTACCCAGAACAGAGGCTAAATCAATTTTAGTACCGGTAATGGTATTATCGTAGGCAATTACCTTGATCCCCTTTTCCCTGGCCTTTTTTACGCTCTCAACGATGGTCTGGTTATCAACTGCCTTAATCATAATCGCTAAAGGACTAAGCGTAATTGCAGTCTCAACCTGATTGATCTGAGTATCAGGCGAATTCTTGGCATCCAGGACCTTCACCTCATAGCCAAGTTCTGTTCCGAACTTTTCAGCGTATTCCGCGGAACCGATATTGAATCCATTGACCATATCGGTAGCCAGATAATACAGTGTTCCCTTTTTACCCTCTGACTCTTTTTCTTTACCGCTCCCTGACCATGCAAATGTAACCGGGAGCAATGCCAGAATCACACACCCTATAAGTATCTTTTTGATCATTTTATCCTCCTGTATTTTTTTATCAGCTGTTACACATTATTGGGGTAGCCCCACACTAAAAATGTTGACGAAATCCGTACGTTCATCCTCCAACATCGGGGTATCATTTTGTAGAAATTCTGGATTACCGCCCCTTCACCATTGTTCAATACATTCAACCAGGGGTGACATACAACCTGAAGCAGCACGATATTAGAGTTCAATACATAAATATCGCCTCCTTTCCGGTTTTTATTTGTTTCCCTTACTCTGATTTACAAAAATAGCCCCTGTTATCAGGCTGACAATTTCATCTGTATTTGTTTTTACTTTCTTTCTTATACCAATAACCTCGCCATGCCGTAATACTATTATCCTGTCAACTATTTCGAATACCTGTTGTAAATTATGACTTATCAATATTATCGAAGCCTCTTTCCTTTCCTCCTTTGTCCTTTTAATCAGGTCAAGTACTTTTCTGGTCTCTCTTACACCCAGAGCAGCTGTCGGTTCATCCAGGAGGATAAGCCTTTTCCCCCATGCCAGGAATCGCCCCAGACTAATAGCCTGCCTTTGTCCTCCTGATAAATATTGAACTTTTTCATCAACCGATGGTATTTTAATACCTACGTCCGACAATATTTTCTGGGTTCGCTTTTTCATTTCCGCAATGTTCAACACACCCAGACCGAGTACTTTTTTATAGATCTCCCTGCCGATAAATAGATTTGAAGAGGCGTCAAGATTGTCGCATATCGAAAGATCCTGATACACCGTTTCTATCCCAACTTTTCTAGCATCCAAAGGGTCGCTAAATTTGATGCTTTTACCATTGAAATAGATATTTCCAGAATCAGAGGGAAAATTTCCAGAAAGTATTTTTATTAACGTCGATTTACCGGCTCCATTATCACCGACCAGACCGACTATCTCATTTTCATATACTGTAAAACTGGCATCCTGTAGGGCCGTGACGCTTCCGAAGTATTTACTTACTTTATCTACTTTCAATAAAATTCTTTTATCGTCAACACCCATCCGGCACCTCTATGCAATTATTTAAACATTTTCTTCAATGAATCCAATGAAACTGCAATAATGATCAAAAAGCCCTGTATTGCATTAGTAATAAATGGAGACATAGCAGTAATATTCAGAGCACTATGTATACTGCTTAATATCAAGGCACCCGCAAATACACCTACCAGTGACCCCTCACCTCCGGTAAGACTGACTCCACCTATTACCACTGCGGTCAATGCTTCAAATAAATAATTTCTTCCCATGCTTGCAACAGCACCATTAGCCCTTGCAGCCATAAGCCATCCGGCCAATGCAGCTACAACTCCCGACAGTACGAATACTTTATAAAGCAGCTTGTTAATATTTATGCCAAAATTCCGTGCGGCACTTTCATTTCCACCAAGAATATAGATGTGTCTGCCGAACCTGCTTCTTTTCAGAACAAATTCGAAAAATATGTATAATATTATCATTAAAAATACCATCAGCGGAATATCCAGAAATTTGGTCTTGTCGATAATCCTGAAAGTTTCGGGCAGCCCACTCATTCCGTATCCGCCGGTTACCCATATAGCAATAGCCCGCACAAATATGTAGCTGGAAAGCGTGACCAAAAATGCATTAATCTTCAGCTTGACTACAAAGAATGCATTAAAGAGACCGACTGAAGCTCCTATTGCAACAACAACTATGAAACCGATCCATGTCTGAAGCAATAATCCCGACGCATATTGTGATGTTGAACAAAGCCAAACGCTCATAATCGCAGAGCATGCAGCAACAGACTCAATAGATAAATCTAAATTGCCGCTTATTAGAACATACGTCTCGGCAATAGCGAGTATTCCAATAAAGACTGAGTGATAGATTATATTTATATAATTATCTATAGAAAAAAAGCCCTCTACCCCCACTGAAAAAGCAAATAGTAAAATTAAGAAAATGATCCACACTATATTACTTAAAAAAGCTCTGATTATGCTTTTATACTTGTCCTCCGTGGCAAGATACAAATTGTTTCCTCCAATTTAACTGTTTTTGTCTTGTATTTTCATGAGCATCCGGATGATTGTTGATTGTCCTTGAAACAATCTTGATAGAATGACCCAATTATCCGGCTATGTCCTCCAAACTATTGATTATTCCTGCCGCATGGCCACGGTAAACGTTGTCGGGAACGATTACCGTGGATAGTACCATACAGCATTCTATTGTCAAGGAAATTTTTCTGTAAAAATCAATGCATGGATTAGATTTGGCTAATTCCTAGTCGAAATGAGAACAGATACATAGTCAATTGCTAATAAATTATGAGTATTTAAATCGTAATATACAGGAAATGTGGAGGCTTATATTAGCCTTCAAACATCCCGATGACATCCTCCTTTGTAAGCGATTTGAAAAAGCCCGTCTCCGTTGTAATAAGCTCATTCGCGAGCTCCTTCTTCCGCTCCTGGAGAATGAGCATTTTCTCCTCCACCGTGCCTTTTGTCACCATTTTGTAAGCAATCACCTTTTTCGTTTGCCCGATACGGTGTACCCTGTCCACGGCCTGGCTTTCTACCGCAGGGTTCCACCAGGGATCGAAGAGGATCACGTAATCGGCAGCCGTGAGATTGATTCCGACTCCGCCCGCCTTGAGGCTCAGAAGAAACAGCCTGTACTCTTCGCGTTCCTGAAACTTCTGTATCTCCTTCTTCCTCTGCCCCGATTTTACGGAACCGTCAATATACGAGTGCTTGAACCCGCTTTTATCCACATACTCCCTGATTATACCAAGGCATTGAACGAACTGGGAGAATATCACGATCTTGTGATTCTCCTGAAGTATTTCCTCAACGATGTCCTTCATCTGCCGGAACTTGCACGACCGCACATGCCTGAATTTCCTGTCGGCAAGAACGGGGAAAAGAGCAATCTGCCTGAGCTTTAAAAGCGCAGCAAGTATCTCGATTGCCGATTTTTCGATTCCGTCACGCTCAATCTTGCCTGCGATCGCCTTTCGGTAAAACTCCTTGTGCTGCTCGTAAATTTCGGACTGCCTCTCCTCCATCTGCGAGTAGAGTACGGCCTCAGACTTGTCCGGCAGCTCCTTTACAACGTCCTCTTTTTTCCTCCGCAGAATAAATGGGTAGATTATCTTCCGCAGGTGCTCTGCCGCTTCGCTGTTTTTCTGTTTTTCAATTGGCCGTACGAATGAACGCATAAACGCCCTTCTGCCGCCAAGCATACCCGGGTTCAGAAACTCCATCTGAGACCAGAGCTCAAAGATGCTGTTTTCGATCGGTGTACCGGTAAGAGACATCCTGTGTTCGGACTGCAGGACGCGAACCGCCTTGAAAAGGAGGGAGTTGAAGTTTTTTATGTTCTGTGACTCGTCGAGGAGGACATAGTTGAACGTTATCTCCTTCAACAGGGCAATATCGTTACGCAGGGTCTGATAACTCGTGAGAATAAAATCATTTGCATCTATATCTTCAAGCATTTCCGCGCGCGCCGGTCCGTAGTACAGAAGATAGTCGAGTTCAGGGGTGAATCTGTATATCTCACTCTCCCAGTTCGCGATGGTGTTTACCGGCACAACAACAAGGGATGTTTTAAGCCTGCCTTCCTCCTTCAGCTTCTGAAAAAAGGCGAGCGCCTGTACTGTTTTTCCAAGCCCCATATCGTCAGCAAGGCATCCTCCAAGTCCATACTCATTGAGAAAAAAAAGCCAGTTATACCCGCCATTCTGGTAATCCCGAAGTATACCGTGAAAACCGCGTGGGAGTGCATGCTTCTTCATCTTCTTAAAGCTCTTAAGCTGCGCGCTGATCTTCCGTATGCGCTCGATCCCGGCATCGTGGTTATTAACGATGTCATTATAGAAATCATCGATAAAATGAAAACGAAACTTCGATACTTTCAGCTCCCCGGTTTTGTTCATCCCTTCATTAAAAAGCACCTCCAGTTTTGCTATATCTTTTTCCGTTACGATTATATACTGGTCGCCGGCCTTCACCAGACCTTCCGACAGGAGAGACGGGTCAAACTCGATGTCTTTCATGTTCCCGGCTGAATCCTGGTATCCAACCTTTACATCAAACCAGTCTAATTCCGGGCTTACCCGCAATGCGATGGCGCCCGTCAACGTGGTTATCTTTTTTTTCTTTCCCTTGAGCCGGATCTCTATTCCTTCATCAAGCAACGCTTTTCCGTAGGTCAGAAGAAACGTAGTCTGGTCGACAGGGACTCGAAACACTCTGAAGTAGTAATCCTGCTGGAAGTGTGTTTTAAACTTTTTTGTGAAAAACTGGTACACCTCCTTCTCGAACTCATAATTTCTTCTGTACACAGCGTATTCAGTGCCCTCATCTTCGGCCGGAATAAACTCCATGTCGGATAGTTCGGGAAGGTCTACACTGCCGTACTGAAACCACAATTCTATAAATACCCAATTATGTTTCTGGGCAATCTCAATAAAAGGCTTGGGCACAAAAGGCTTTATCCGCAACTCGCCGGGTATTTTTTCTATCCGGATGCCGCCCCTTCCACCGGTGAAAAAACTGCTCAGACGTTTTATTTCCCCGTAGATGTAGCTCCGTTTCTTGTAAAGCAGAAGGTCCAGAAGGTCAACCGCCGGCTCGTTGTCCCGGCTGAAAAAGATCCCGCCGTCATCACCGATAATGAAGACAGAAAAACCGCTGCTTACAAAACGGTTTCCCGAATCTTTTTGCAGTACAAACCGCTGTTTCTCTCCTGTAAAGACAATTTCGGGAACAAAGTACACCTGCTCTTTTTTTATCGAGTGTACTGCAAAACTGACATGGATTGAACTGATTTCAATAAACGATGCTGGCATAATGGACCGGTTGTGCTTTACAAACAGTGGCGAGGGCATATGATCGATCAGGAAATCCATATGGCTGTTCAGAATGTCCATATGGCCTTCCCGTCTTGAAAGCCTGTACAGGAGCATTTTTTCAACTTTTCCGAATGCTTCAGTAATCCACTCCTCCCTGTACCGGTCGAACCTCCCCGGCTCGCCGCTCGCCTTTATATACCGGGCCGACGGGTATATCATCCAGCCGCTCGAAGGGTAGTTGTCGATATTCTCGATGATAAAAACGAGTTTATACCTCTTTGAAACACTGCTGTCTTTCGGCAGGCCTGTAGCCCGCACCAGATGATTGACAAAATCAAACCCCTGCCTCGACTTTTTCTGCCCATCCCTCAGATTGATAACGATCTCTTCATTTATGTCGGAGCCCGGGGATCTATCTCCTTCGGGTTCAATGGGATTGGAAGGTGGAGTTTTTTCCGCATACTCCTCCATGAGCACGGCCGCGATATGCTTGCAGTTTCGAATCCCTCCGGCATGGGGACAGTTGCAGAAGGCTGTTTTAGGATTGCCCGCCTCGTTAAGCCTGACCTGCACAGTATAGGGTTTATACGCGTTTCCATTTACAAGGGCATTGATAACATTTCCACCTCTGTCGAATATGGAAACACGGTCCTGCCTGTAGTAGTCGACCCCCCGTTTGAATATCACCTCACTGTTGATGAATGTTCGTATTGTATCGATTGTCATTTTTTTCTTTATCTTCTGGCAGGAAATTGTTTACCGTTAGCCCATCCTCTGAATAACCGCATCGGCGAACCCGGAGCACTTCACCTCTTTCGCCCCATCCATGAGGCGTGCAAAATCATAGGTGACGATCTTCTCGCCGATCGTTTTCTCAATCCCACGGATAATGCAGTCCGCTGCATCGTCCCATTCCATATACCTGAGCATGAGCTCACCCGAGAGGATGAGAGATGTGGGGTTTACCTTGTCGAGCCCAGCGTACTTGGGGGCTGTGCCGTGCGTCGCCTCGAAGACTGCGTGGCCTGTTTCGTAGTTGATATTACCGCCCGGCGCAATGCCGATGCCTCCCACCTGTGCGGCGAGCGCGTCCGATATGTAATCTCCGTTCAGGTTCGTCGTTGCGAGCACATCGAATTCTGCGGCCCGCGTCAAAGACTGCTGAAAAAAGATATCGGCAATCACATCCTTGATCAGTATCTTTCCTGCTGTCCCTTCTTTATTCTCACTTTTTGTGTAGTCCTCCCACGTAATGACACTGTCCCCGTATTTCTCCTCTGCAAGCTCATACCCCCATTTTCTGAACGCCCCTTCCGTAAATTTCTGAATATTTCCCTTGTGTATGAGTGTAACGCTCTTCCTGTTGTACTTTATTGCGTACTGTATCGCCGCATCGACGAGCCGCCTGCTCTTTCTGATACTCACCGGCTTTATACCGATACCGGAATCTTCCGGTATATTCCAGCCGCACTCAACCTCCAGGTATTTGATAAGCGCTTTCGTCTTTTCATCGCCCTCTTCGAGCTCGAATCCCGCATAAACGTCCTCAGTGTTCTCACGGAACACCACCATATCGACGAGTTCCGGCCTTTTGACCGGAGAGGGAACCCCCTTGAAGTAGCGAATCGGTCGCAGGCACACGTAGAGGTCAAGGAGCTGCCTGATTGCGACATTGAGGCTTCGTATACCGCCCCCGACCGGCGTGGTAAGGGGGCCCTTTATACCGATGAGATACTCCCGAAGGGTATCGACTGTTTTCTTCGGGAGCCATTCACCCGTTTCTCCATGTGCCCTGCCGCCGGCAAGAAGTTCCATCCATTCTATCTTCCTCGTCTCACCGTAGGCGGTCTGAACCGCGGCATCGAATACCCGTACTGCTGCCCGCCAGATATCCGGTCCGATGCCGTCCCCCCTGATGAAGGGTATGATTACATAATCGGGCACAAACAGCATCCCATCCTTCATGCGGACATTTTCCGGTTTTTTATTCACTCTCCTGTACCTCCGGTTCAATATTACGTCAATGCAGCCTGCCTGAGCGTATTATCCCTATCAGGAGCCATATGCCCATGACGGCGGCGGCAAAGAAGCCGGCTAGGCCGGGCACCGGGTAGCCCTTTATAAACGGCCCTATACCCGCCTGCACGAGAATCGAGGATGAAAGCAAAAGGGCTGAAATTATAACCGCAAACGAAAGCCTGTTGCCCGCCCTGTCGATCTCACTCACCGCCCTGTCCAGGTTTTCATGAAAAATGGGCAGCCTCAGGCGTCCAACCGTAAACTTTCGAAGGACCTGGCCGAGCTCCGCCGGGAGAGATCGTATGAAGAAATTCAGATCATCCAGCACACTGAGCATATCCTTCATATACTTTCCTGGGCTGTACTGGGAAACGAGCCATTTCTTTACATAGGGCTTCGAAAACTCGGTGATGTTGAAATCCGGATAGAGTTTTCGCCCGAGTCCGTCGACTTCGAGAAAAGTACGAAAAATGAGCAGGTACTCACCCGGCAGGTTGATACGGTATTTTCGCATCAAATAAAAAAGACCGTGCAGCGAGGAGGGAACATCGAGCTTCGATATAGACCGGTCGCGGGCCACATCCATTATCTCGTACAGGTCTATCTTCAATCTTCTAATATCGGTATCCTCAGGAAGGAAGTTGTACCGCCTGAGATAACGTATCACCCTGTCCACATCCTGCTCGATGAATGCAGAGAGGATGTTCCCGATTAAAAGAACCCCTTCTTTATCTATGTACCCGGTGATGCCGAAATCAACAGGCGCGATGATATTTCCGGGAAGGACGAACAGGTTCCCCGGGTGCGGGTCTGCATGAAAAAATCCGAACTCGAACACCTCGCTCAGCGCCATATACCCGCCGTTCTCCACGATAGATTTTTTATCCATTCCCGCCTCTTCAAGAGCCCGGATATCCGATATTTTTATTCCGTCGATAAACTCCATCACGATCATACGAGCTGTTGTATGCTCCTGATATACGGCAGGGATGTGCACATACTCCTTCCCGCTGAAAAACCGGGAAAACCTCTCCATAACATGGGCCTCATGCATGAAATTCAGCTCGCCGAGCAGTATCTCCGAAAACTCGTGCAGCACCTCTTCGGGATGATACTGCCGAAGCTCCGGTATGTAGTGGATGGCCAGGCGTGTAAAAAGCCGCATTATGGCGAGGTCTTTTTCGATGATTTCACGGGTCTTCGGTTTGAGCACCTTGACTGCAACATGCTCGCCGCTTTCCCTCAATACAGCCGAGTGCACCTGCGCGATCGAACCGCTTGCAACCGGTATATGTTCGAAGTCGTCGAACATGTCCGACAGCGGCAATCCCATTTCATTTTCGACAACCTGCTTGATCTGCTCAAAAGGGACGTGCGGATTTTTGTCCTGCAGTTTTTCGAGCGCAGCTGCATATTCAGGCGGGATGATGTCCGGCCGAAGGCTCAGTATCTGGCCCATCTTTATAAAGGCAGGGCCGAGCTCCTCGACGGCAAGGCGCATACGCTCCGGCTCCGACAGCGTTTTTGTCGACTGTTCCTGCCGTATGTGGAAAATGTGTACCGGTACTGTGCCTAGTCCGCTTCTGAGCCGTGACAAAAAGGCGGAAAAGCCGTACCGGCCTATAATCGAAACGATTTTTATAAGGCGCGTTACATTTTTATAATTTTTGCCGACGCTGAAAATCTGCATTCTGGTACACTTCCTTCAAAAATACTCGAAAACGTCTTTCCACAGGTTTACCGCAGTTACGGTATCAAGACAGGTTCAAAGAAACCCTCCCCGACATGAGCATTCACTTTCGTGGAAAGCAATACCCTGACCTTCACTTTCGTGAAAATCCATTCGCTGAACTGCCTGTAGACGTACCTGTTACCGGGAGAAACGACCCTCTCGTTACCTTTTCGCCGTACCTGTCCTTCATCATGTCAAGAACCCTGTCCGCGCTGCGCCTGCCTGAAGCTTCGTGATCCTCGTCCTGAAAGAGGTCTGGCTGGGATGCGTTGTGGAACCGGAGGTTTGACACTCCTATACCGATAAGTCTGACCCTCCTTCCCTGCCTCTTAAACTCCCGGTAGAGCTGCACTGCAGTGGACCGAACCGTAGCGAGGTCGTTTACGTGGTCAGGCAGACTGCGGCTTCGCGTATGGGTTTCAAAACCGGAGAGCCTGATCTTCAGGGTGACCGTTCTTCCGGCAAACCACTTTTGCCGCATATGTCTCGTAAGACGGTCTGCGATCTCGAAGAGCACCTGTTCGATAAGACCGTCCTCATCCACATCCTGCCTGAAGGTTATTTCTTCGCTGATCGATTTTCTCCTCGCTCCCGTATGAACCGGCCGGTCATCGATGCCGTTAGCAAGCTCATGGAGCTTGATGCCGTACTTGCCGAAGGGCTGCACGAGCTGTAACTGTACTGCTGATGCAACCTGGCCGATTGTATGAAATCCGAGGGATTCAAGTTTCTCCCTCGTTTTAGGTCCGGCGCCCCAGAGATACTTCAGGGGAAGGCCTGCAAGAAATTCCTGTTCTTTACCCTGCGGGCATATGGTAAGCCCGTTCGGTTTGCCTAATTCTGATGCTATCTTGGCAACAGATTTATTGGATGCAATGCCGATGCTTGCGGTAAGACCAGTTCCCTCTTTTATACGTCTCTCTATTCCTGCTGCAAGCGTTTGCCCTGAACCGTGAAGACGTTCTGTACCCGTGCAGTCTAAAAAGGCCTCGTCGATGCTGATCTGCTCGACAGCGGGAGAAAACTCCCCGAGGATGTTCATCACCTTTTTGGACAGCTCTTCGTAGCGTCTGAAATGCGGCCTGACAAAAACCGCATCGGGGCAGCGCCTGTAGGCTGTGGAAATAGGAAGAGCGGAGTGTATGCCGTATTTTCTCGCCTCGTAGCTTGCCGCAGCTACGACACCCCGTCCCTTTCCCCCTTCAGGGTCTGCGCCCACTACCACCGGCCTGCCCCTGTACTCGGGGTTGTCTAACTGTTCCACGGATGCGTAGAAGGCATCCATGTCGACATGCACTATGATTCTTTGCCTGTGTTGCTTCATGCGCCGAATATGCCCTGCAGTGTTTTTTCCCTATATGCTCTTCATTGAAAAATATACACCGAAAGCAGGACGAAATACAACAGATAAAGAGGGTCACTGATCAATGGTGGAGGAGGCGAGCGTGCTTAATAACATTTATTGTTCAACCCTATGCAGTCGAACGAGTGCCATTCCCGGCCGGCCCAATGAACAGGCGAACCGTAATCGCAGGTTATAATACGGCCTGTTTACAGTAATTACATGATTTGTATGGAATATCTATATGCCGGAGGCCGGACTTGAACCGGCACGGGGTGTAAGCCCCGAGGGATTTTAAGTCCCTTGTGTCTGCCAATTCCACCACTCCGGCAATTGAAGTTCACCAATGGAGGATGAACCCATAAAGCCGTCAGCTGAACAAGGGATATAATAGTGAAGCGAAAACCGCCCGTCAAGCCATAAAACCACAGGGCGAGATATGTATTCCAATTGATTCATTTCCAGTTCCACCATCGATTGTATTATTCCTTATATGGCTGTAATTATCCTCTCAACTGCAAATAACACCTTCAGATTGGGTTGTTCCTGTTCCGCCAATTGTGTCACCGATCTCCTCACCACCATAAATATTATTATTTCTACCAGTTGTTCCATTATTACCGCGATTACATAAAGGGTGTGCCTTTTTGTTTGACATATCTCGATACAAAATTTATTATAAGAAAAAGAGGAATAAACAGTGCGTATTGCCAGATATACTTCCCCATTTGTTGTTTTCATTCTTTATCTGGTAATTCTCACATTCAGTGCGGGTATTCTATGGGCGGGTGAATCCGAAAAAAGAGCAGTATCCTCATTCGATTCTATACACGTGACAGGGCCCATAACCCTCTATCTCGAGAAGGGAAACAGGGAGGGCGTAACCGTTGCAGTTGAAAATATCGGTCTTGAAAAAATCGTCACGGGAACAGACGGCCTTACCCTGCGGATACGCCCGCAGTCCGGAATCTTCAGTGAAGACGCAGGCGCAAAGGTTACCGTATCATACCGGGAGCTTCGTGGAATACGTGCAGGCGGTGGCGCTGAAGTAATAGGCAGAAGTGTTATTCAGGGTGATAAAATCGAAATCAACATCAATACAAACGCAAAGGCGAAACTCGAGGTAAATGCAAATATCCTCGATATAAAAATGACCAGCACCGGAGAGCTCGATATCTCCGGGAAGGCTGCCTCACAGGAGGCCACCATCAATACCGGCGCCCGGTTGAACGCCTTTGATCTGAACTGCGACAGCGTTTATATTAAAATCAATACAACGGCTGTCGGCAATGTCCGCGCGAAACAACTGATTGATGCAGATGTCAGCACTAAAGGTGTCCTCCGTTATAAGGGAGATCCCGAAAAGGAAAAAATTCAGAAGAGCCTCGGCGGCACGGTAACGAAACTGCTCGACAAATAGCATGTTATGGTGTGTCGCATTCATAAGTAACTTGAAACGAAGTCTCCTGTCGATACTCAAAATGCCACTTTTACCTGTCTGTACCCGCATTTCTCACCCGTGCTATATACACCCCGCGTGAAACAACAGCAGTGATGACAAGCACACCGCCGACAAGGGCCCAGCGCCCCGGCGTCTCACCAATGAACAAATATACCCACACCGGGTTTAGTACAGGCTCAATGGTAAATATAAGCATCGCGTCAATGGCCTTCACCTTCTTTATGGCATGCGAGTAGAGCACATATGAAAAGCCGATCTGAAATACACCGAGCGCACCGAGACCCAGCCAGTCGAAAAGTCCCGGCCTGCCCGACAGCATAAACGGGAATGTCACAAAAATAGTAATCAGGTTACCCAATAATACCGTTTCAATAGGGGATGCATCCTTCTGTTTTCGTAAAAAGAGACCGAGCCAGGCCATGGAAAAACCCGCGCAAAGGGCAAGGACATTGCCGAAGTATCCTCCCGGTGTAAGGTCATCAAGGAAGAAGAGGAATATTCCGCAGAGCACAACTGCAACAGCCGCCGCATCGAACCAGTGGATCTTCTCCTTTAAAAAACGACTGCTGAACAGCGCAACGTATATGGGGGCGGTGTACTGCAGAATTATGGCATTGGCTGCTGTGGTGAGTTTTGTTGCGGAGATGAAGAGAATCACCGTTGCTGCATAGCTGACCGCCCCGCCGATCTGTGGAAAAGAGAAGTGAAAATGCGGCTTCCTGATAACCGCCGTTAATACAACCGCTGCAATCGCACTTCTCATCCCCGCAATTGCGAGAGGGTTCAAGGCAACAAATTTGATGAGGAGTCCGCCACTGCTCCACAACACCGAGGCAGCGACAAGGGATGCTATGGCCGCGGGATATGTCATTTCCACCTACTCGAGTTCTTCGCAATATCAGGGGAAAATCATTGGATGAAGAGGACAAAAAAATGAGGCGGCAGTCGGACTCGAACCGACGTATAACGGTTTTGCAGACCGTCGCCTTACCGCTTGGCTATGCCGCCTGATACATTTAGAATAGCAACCTGCTTCATGAATGTCAATAAAATTTCCGGACCGAAGGGCCGGTACTGTTGGAGGCCTGGCAAAGGGCCGACATCTCCGGCTTTCTGACACAGAATAACTCCAGCCGTAGATGTAAAGTACCTTTTAAATCACCCGATAATCAAAGAGATAAAAAGTAAAGAAATCCTCATTTATCCAGCTGGACAATCCAGCAGGACCGGTGGGAAAAGGGCATATTCAGTTTTGAACGGGGACAATACGCATACCAGGGGGCGTCTCGAAGAGCTCATCAATATAAGCGGCATCCCGTCATTGCCGGAAGCCGCGAAGATCGCTATCTCTAAGACCCTTTCTATCAACAAGTCAGCAGACGATATTGCGGAAATCATCAAACAGAGCCCATCCCTTGCCCTCAAGATTCTGAAACTCGCCAATTCATCGTACTACTCGGGGGGGGCGAAGCTGACACAAATAAAGGAAGCGGTCGTTCTCCTGGGCTATAAAACGGTTAAAAGCCTGGTACTGAGTATTGCGATTAAGGATATTTTCAACGAAAAACAATCAAAATGGTTCCACTATAAATCGTACTGGCTTCACTCCATTGCAACGGCATTCATCGCACAGGAAATCGCAAAGACCCTCTCCATAAAATCCGAAGAGGAAATTTATTCGGCCGGCCTGCTGCACGATATAGGAAAAGCAGTCTTCCTCACCTCTGATGCCAGGGACTATAAGGAAGCGGTATCACTCGTCGAAAAAAAGAACTACCCCTTCATAAAAGCCGAACGGGAAATCTTTGATTTTGATCATGCCGATGTATCAGCCTTTCTGTTCCGCTACTGGGAACTCCCGGCATCACTCATCGAGCCTGTCAACAATCATCACCTGAGCACAGAATACCTTATCTCAAAAAACAACCAGCCTTCGTTTATCATAAAGATAGCAAACGAGCTCGCCCATTTGAGCGGCTTTACCAGCCATCCCGGAGAGCCGCCGTACAAAACAAGCACGCTCCTCATTAAGCGGCTGGGACTTGAAAAAGAGGACCTTGACAGGATCCTCTCGGAACTGAAAGTCTACCTTGAAACGATCTCCGATGCCCTGAATATCCCCAGAACAGACATAAAGGGTTATTTTCAGGTGCTCGCCTCGGCAAATGAAGAGCTCGGAAGAATGTTCATCAGCAATCAGCAGATGATGGAAGAAATCACCAGAAAGAGGGAGGAATGCAGGGGCCTTCATAACCTGTCGAACCTCTTTTTAGGTGAGAAAAAAATCGAGACCGCGACAAGAGATACGGTTGTATTCTTTGTTAAACAATTCCGCCTCGATTCAATGCTCATGGAAGCATATCTGAGCGGTGAAAAATCTATTCTCTGTACCGGGTTTTTACCTGAAATGATAAAGAAGAAAGGAAAACCCATCCAAACAGACGACATAGAACTGAACGACTGCATCATCAGCCGCGGTGGTGTTGCGTATGACAGGGACTCGCTCATCCGCCCCATATATGACGGCGATAAAAAAGAAATCGGGAAAATTATCATCAAGAACAGCGACCCTATCGATGAGGACGAGCTGAAGCCGTTTATCGACCAGGTTGCACTCGGGCTGACAAACACCCGGCTTCACACCCTGAATAGAATTAAAACCGAAAAGCTGAATATTGCACTCCAGCAGCTGCATGATGAGTATGAAAAAAGGGAACAGCTGTCAAAACTTAATGAGCTGATTCTCGACACATCTCCAATCGGCATCGCCATTGTTGAAACCGGCGGCACTATCATTCATGCCAATCGTGAGTCAGAACATATACTCGACGAAGCTCTTTCGGGAAAAAACATCGCTTCTCTTAAAATTTTCAACGATAAAAAAGGAGGGGGAAAACTTACAGCGCTCATCGGAAAAACAGGAAATGCTGAACTGACAACCGTATCAGATGACCGGCAGACATACCTTTTCGTCCAATCCGTTCCGATTGAAAATACCGGGCACACGCTCATTTTAATTACCGACACAACGGAAAGAAAGGAAAATGAAAAACGCCAGCTGCAGAGCGAAAAAATGGCCACACTGGGCGAGCTCGCAGCAGGAATCGCCCACAACCTCAGAAGTCCGCTCGCAGTAATCAAGGGAATCCCGGAGCTCGTTCTTTCAGAGATAGAGGACGGAAACCTGAAACCCGTGAGAGTGGCGGGCAAAAAAGAAACTGAAGATACCCAACTTTCTGAAAACATGCGCCTCGTTCAAAAGAGCATGGAGAAAACCTTTGCCATCATAGATAGTATCATGGAGTTTGCGAAAACAGAAACTACCCAGTTCGAGGAAGTGCGAATCTCCCACGTGCTTGACGATGTATTCCTGCTGCTTGAACACAGGCTGCACGGAAAAGATATTTCTTTTAAAAACAATACATATAACTGCATCGTCTTCGGCAATAAGAACATGCTCATCCAGATATTCGTCAATCTCTTCAACAATGCGCTCGATGCTGTGGGAAACAAGGGCAGCATCGAAGCGAAATGCATGCGTGAGAATAGGAAAGTAATCATCCATTTCATCGACAACGGGCGCGGTATAAAGGAGGAGCATCTGGAGAAAGTGTTCGAACCTTTTTTCTCGACATCCGGAAAGGCAAACGGAACAGGCCTGGGGCTCAGCGTAACGCGGAGAATGGTTATCCTGCACGGAGGGTCAATCAAAGCCCTGCAGAGAAAAGGCGGCGGAACCATCTTTGAGATTATTTTTCCGGACAGGAGCGCATAGGCATGGCAAATATACTTATAATAGAGGATGAAGATCTTTATCGTGATTTTCTTCAGAAAATCGTATCAAACAGACACCCATGCGACACCGCGAAACACGGTGAGGAAGCCAAAACACTTCTCAGCACAAACAGCTACGATGTCGTACTCTACGACCTTCGTCTGCCCGGATTATCGGGAAAAGACCTCATTCATTTCGTAAAAACCGAAATTGATCCGGATATCGTCAATATCGTAATAACCGGATATGAGGATGACTGGTCTCCGGTGGAGGCGACTGAAGAGAACATCTTCTTTTACCTGAAAAAAGGCTACTTCCATCCTGCAGACCTTCTCAAGAT
This sequence comes from uncultured Spirochaetota bacterium, assembly GCA_964433545.1. Lineage (GTDB taxonomy): Bacteria > Spirochaetota > B62-G9 > B62-G9 > DRHN01 > CAYSRJ01. Next base: position 27,570 of record CAYSRJ010000011.1, read on the forward strand.
CATTGACAGTGCGCTGCAGCTCAGGAACTTCAGGCTCAACGAACGGGACTACATCAAAGAGCTTATTACATCGGAGAAGATCGTAACCGCCGGAAAGCTCGCCACGGGCATTGCGCACGAAATAAACAATCCACTCCAGAGTATGGTTCTCATAATAGAGCTGCTCAAGAACAAGGTTTCCGCCCTGCACAATGCTGAGGAACTGTTCGAAGATCTGGCGCTTATGGAAAGAGGCATTGAAAGAATACAGGGAGTCGTACAGCAGCTCATAGAGCTGTACAGAATCGACACAAATCCGACGAGTGTCGGGTATCTCGACGAAATCATCAAAAAAGCCATATCCTTTATCAGCCCGATAGCCAGAGAACAGAACACGCATATTTACTCTCATTGCCTCGAAGAACATGAATGGACTATTACGGTTGAAAACCAATTTTTTTATATCCTTATCAATACCTGCCTTTCATTTCTCGATTTTCACCATGAAACAATATCCATAGAACCGGAACGGGCCGATGATCACGCAAGGGTATGTGTCAGGGCTGTGAGAAAGGAGCCTATCGCAGGGGAAGAAGAGATGCAGCATTTTTCTCATTTTGAAGAAAGTTTCGGCCTGGGCCATCTGCTCAAGCAGTTCAACGGAAAAATAGATTGCACACAAAATGAGTCTGAAGACATCGCGACAATAACCATTCCCGCTGTCGAGCAGCTGGAAAAGGAATGGATAACCAACTGACTTCCCGCTGTCGTACTAGCCTGCCCGTTCGACAACTGACAGATGAGAACGAAGATATTTCCCTGTATAGGAGTGCTGGTTATCCCTTATCTCCTCAGGACTTCCCTGCGCAACGATCCGCCCTCCTTCGTCCCCGCCCTCCGGTCCGAGGTCGATGATATAGTCTGCGTTTTTAACGACATCAAGATTGTGCTCGATAACCACCACAGTGTTTCCACCGTCGACGAATCTCTGCAGCACTGAAAGCAGTTTCTTTACGTCATCAAAGTGAAGGCCGGATGTCGGCTCGTCGAGAATGTAGAACGTTCTGCCGGTGCTGCGTTTGGAAAGCTCTGATGAAAGCTTCACGCGCTGGGCCTCTCCACCGGAGAGTGTGGTCGCCGGCTGGCCCAGGCGAATATACCCGAGCCCTACTTCACGGAGGGTTTTGAGCTTCCGCTTGATCTGGGGGATACTTTTAAAGAATTCATATGCCTCTTCAACCGACATATTGAGTATATCGTTGATGTTTTTTCGCCTGTACTTAACCTCGAGTGTCTCCCTGTTGTACCGCCTGCCCTTGCACACATCGCAAGTTACGTAGATATCTGGAAGGAAATTCATCTCGATCCGAATCGCCCCCTGGCCCTGGCAGTGTTCGCACCTTCCGCCTTCCACATTGAATGAAAACCGTCCCGGCTGATACCCCCGCATCTTCGATTCGGGGAGGGAGGAAAAAAGCTCCCGTATCGGTGTGAAGACGCCAGTGTATGTGGCGGGATTGCTCCGGGGAGTTCTACCGATGGGCGACTGGTCGATATCAATCACCTTGTCCAGATGCTCCACACCTTCGATGCCGTCGTAATCACCCTCCTGCCGCGCTGTTTTATTCAGCCTGTTCGCGAGCACCGGGTAAAGTAGATCGTTCACCAGACTCGACTTTCCCGACCCGGACACACCGGTTACAGCAATGAATGTGCCGAGGGGAAACGCGACATCGAGGTCTTTCAGGTTGTGCTCCCTTGCCCCGCGCAGGGTGAGGAAGTTGCCGTTTCCCATCCGACGCCCGGACGGATAGGGAATAATAATCTCTCGATTGAGATATTGCCCGGTCAGAGAGTCGGGGTTTTTTCGGATATCATCCGGCGTGCCCTGGGCAACCACCTTCCCGCCGTGCTCTCCTGCCCCGGGCCCGAGGTCGAGTACGAAATCGGCGCTCAATATTGTCTGCTCATCATGCTCAACCACGATGAGTGTGTTGCCTATATCCCGCAGGTGAAACAGGGTGTCCAGAAGCCGCCCGTTGTCCCGCTGATGAAGACCGATTGTCGGCTCATCGAGTATATACAGCACCCCGACGAGACCGGAGCCGATTTGTGTTGCAAGACGTATCCTCTGAGATTCACCGCCGGATAGGGTCTCCGCCTTCCGGTCGAGCGAAAGGTATCCCACGCCCACATTCTTCAGAAATCCTAACCGTGCCCGTATCTCCTTGATTATCGGTCGGGAGATTATCTCATCCCGTTCCGAAAAAGAAAGCGATTCGAAAAACTCGAGTTCCCTGTCAATAGTCATCCCGGTAATATCGATAATCGATTTGTCCATTATCTTGACGGCAAGGCTCTCTTTCCTGAGACGCTTGCCTCCGCACAGGGGGCAGGGAATTTCGGTCATAAACCCTTCCATCCACTCCCTGATTCCCTCAGACTTGGTTTCCCTGTAGCGTCGTTCCAGATTCCGAACAATACCCTCAAACTTCCCGGTATATTCCCATCTGCCCCTGCCGTCCAGGTGGTTGTGGACGAAATGAAGCTCCTCGCTGGTGCCGTAGAGGAGTTTTTTATATATGTCTTGCGGCATCTTCTCGAAAGGAGTGTCGGTTTTCAGGCCGAAGCGTCTGGCAAACGCATTGAAAGAGGTACGCGCCCAGCTCGATCTCGGCTGAAAAGTCAGTATGGCGCCCTCTTCGAAGGAGAGAGATTTATCGGGTATAATGAGATCGGGATTGAACTCGAGTTTTAGCCCCAGGCCCATGCACTCCGGGCAGGCGCCGTAGGGGCTGTTGAAAGAGAACAACCGGGGCTGTATTTCCGGGTAGCTTATGCCGCAGTACACGCAGGCCAGCTTCTTCGAGAAGAGCTCCTCTTCCCCGTTTTCCCGCATGATGCCCACCAGGTCCTCGGTCAGGCTCTCCGCTGTTTCAATCGATTCCGCAATACGGCTGCGGTTCTCCCTCTTCAGCACGACCCTGTCGACTATGACGTCTATACTATGCCGTTTCTGTTTGTCGAGAATCGTGTTGGCCTCCTCGACACGGATAATTTCTCCATCCACACGAACCCTGACAAACCCGCTTCGCGAGATATCCTCGAGTACCTTTTTAAACTCTCCTTTTCTTCCCCTGACTACCGGCGCGAAAACGATGAGTTTTTCACTCTCTTTGAAGCTCATAACTCTGTCGACTATCTGGTCGACGGTCTGACTCTGAATTTTTCTTCCACAGTTGTAGCAGTAGGGTGTCCCAACCCGGGCGTAGAGAAGCCTGAGATAGTCGTATGTTTCCGTGATGGTTCCAACCGTCGAACGGGGGTTTCTCTGCGTGGTCCTCTGCTCTATACTGATCGCAGGCGAAAGCCCCTCTATATAATCGACATCGGGTTTTTCCATGAGACCGAGAAACTGGCGTGCATACGCTGAAAGAGACTCCACGTATCTACGCTGCCCCTCCGCATAGATCGTATCAAAGGCGAGAGAAGATTTCCCTGAGCCGGAAAGTCCGGTTATCACGATGAGCCGATCTCTCGGAAGCTCTACATCTATCGATTTGAGGTTATGCGCTCGTGCGCCTTTAATATTAATACTGTTTTGTCCCATATACCCTGCAACCTGTTGTTGAGTATTGACCAGGCAAGCCTCACTTACGAATTATTCTCAGCATAAAGATACCGACTGTTGAAAAAAGTATATTTCCAAGCCAGCCGCCGATCACCGGCGGTAGTCTGCCGCTGCTGCCGAAGGTATACCCGATTTCAATGACAAAGAAAAACACGAGAACGATGCCGAGTGTCATACTGAAGCTCATTACCAGCGCATTTTTAAACGACATGCTCCCCAGTGACAGCCCGATGATTATGACGAGAAAGTACGTGAAGGCGTTTGCTATCTTTCGGTGATAGCGTGTAAGCTCCCCCTTGTATCCGAAGCCCATCCTCTTCTTCATCATAATATAGTCATAGCCGTGTGAAAGCGTCATGTTTTCAATTTTCCGCACATCACGGGCAAAGTAGCGAGGCTCATCGTTTATGCTCGTCGGAAGTTCGGAAAAATCAACTATTTTGGAGAGCTCTCCATCTTCCATGAAACGAAGCATCACGCCGCTGTAAAATACCCAGCTGCTGCCGTTCCACGCCGCCTTCTGCGCATCGATACGGTACTCGACAGTGCCCTGTTCATCTTTTTTTATCACCGTCACGTCGTTCATCGCCTTTTCAGACGAAACGTAGCGTCCAATTTTGTACACCACATTGTTCTTACCGAATACAATCAGATTATAGCGGTCGGTATAGTAGGAAACAAACTGTTCGCCCGCTATTCTGGCATTGTACCTCTTTTTCAACTCATAACTCTTCACGACAACGAAATCCTCGAACACGAGGGAAAGAACGGATATGAGAAAACCAAGCAGAATAAGCGGCGTGATTATCCTGTACATGCTCACACCGCAGCTTCGCAGCGCAAGGATCTCCCTGTTCTTTGAGAGAATGCTCATGGTATACACCGCTGCAAACATGCTCGACGCAAGCAGGCATTCGCGGGATATAATTTCAGGGGCTTCGATGATGCGGAAAGTCAGAGTCTGGATAAATGTGTATGTTTTTGATGAATCCATTCTCTGCAGGGTCCGGACGATGAATGAGAGGCCCATGATAAAAATAATACAAACAAAGAATACCTTGAGGAATTCACGAACCAGAAAACGGGTGTATGTTTTGCCCGGCAACAGTTTCATGTCCGCCCCTTCAGTATCAGGTTCACCGAACCTGCGCACAGAAAAATTATGTTCGGCAGCCATACCGCTAAAACCGGGTTGACGACACCCGTTTTACCGACCCGTTCCAGGGTGAGAAGGAATATATAGTAGAAAAAAATGATCAGGACACCGACACCAAGGCCGAGGCCCCGTCCGCTCCTGCCTCTCGTTATGGCAAACGGGGTGCCGAGCAGTACGAAGAGCAGACAGGCGGATGGAATTGCGATTTTTTTGTGGTACTCCATGAGAAAGCTGTTGTACGGCCGTGAGCCTTTTTTCAGATCGGACATGGTCAGCTTCAGTTCCTGCAGGCTCATATCCCGGGCAGATTTCACCACCTGCTGGAGCTGCTTGCTTGCAACCGGAATATTCAATCTGAGTGTTTCAAAAACGGTGCTGTCAAACAATTCGTCAGTTCTATCCTCCGGCTCATGAATAGCCCCGTTTGTAAGCTTCAGTATGAGGTAGGACGAAGAAACTCCGGATGTGATGAACTCTCCGCGGCGTGCGGTAATGGTGCTTTCCGCTTCCCCCTCCTTGCGTTCGAAAATCGTTACATCCATCAAGTCCCCCGTTTTGTCGTCCACTTGATCGACGATCAGCGTAATACTGTCGTTGATTTTATTGATGCTGAGATCGTCGATCTGTATATCGGGACGGGCTATGGTAAGCCGCTGGTAGAGGGTTCGGAATTTAATGTTTCCGATGGGAACGAGCCGGTCTGTCAGGTAGAAGCTCGCTCCCCCTATAAGTATTCCGGCAATGTAGAGGGAGACAAAGATCGAGGAGAGACGTATGCCGCTTGCCCGCATTGCCGTAATTTCGCTGTCATGGGAGAGGCGGCTTACGGATATCAGGGCGCCCATGAGCGTGGACATGGGCATGGTGATGGCAAGAGTCGGCGGAATCGAATAGAACACGAGCACACAGAGGTCGAATATCGTGGCATACCCCCGTGCAACGAGCCGAACGAAACTCATGACTCTTTCGAGAAGGAGAAGCATGGTAAAAAATGACATGCTCCCCAGATAGGGCGGTATAAACTCCCTTATAATGTAGAGCTTGAGTGTTTTCACGAGAGACGTACTTCCGATGATATGCTTTTAAGTAACTTCGATTAATTTACGTTTTGATAACCAGTCCTGCCAAGGATCGGCCGCAAAGCGACTTGCGCCGCTTTTTATTCCCGGTACTGAGCAAAGCACACCGGCCGACGGTGATCACATTCACCCGCCTGTCTTTTCTTAACTGTAATGATAACCAAATCACACGTTATATGCAACAAGTTAGGGTTACCCGCGATTGCGTTACAGTATAGGGGGGACCTCTGCACAAAAGCCTCCAGCCGGTCAATTTTTATTGCGCCATACGGAGATTTGGGTTATCTTGCAGTAACTTCTTACAGGAGGAGGCTGAATGCTCAACCGCGCTGTCGTACTCGCCGCAGGAATGGGAACAAGGCTTAAACCGATAACCGACAATGCGCCGAAATGCCTGACCGAGGTAAACGGGGTCCCGATACTGCTGAATACACTCAAAAACCTGTATGCAGCGGGAATACGTGCGTGCACCATCGTTGTGGGCCATTTTGCCCATAGTATCATGGATACGGTCGGCAGTACATTTGACGGCCTAACCATTGAATATATCAAAAACGAGAGATACAAGCAGACAAACGATATGTACTCCCTGTGGCTAGCGCGAGACGTTCTCGAAAAAGGCTCTGCTATCATAGAAGGCGATATCTTCTTCAGGGCCGATCTTCTCCCCAATGCGATCACATATATAGGAAAGAAGTCGTTCTATATTGCGGGCAGATACGATGGACGAAGTGACGAGATACTGATTGAAACAGATGAGCAGAAGCGTATACTCTCACTCGATATACTCAAAAACCGGAGTGCACAGCCAGGGCCGGACCGCTACATGTCAAGCGGCATACTCGTTATCCGTGAAAATTACGGCAGGCGTCTATCCGGCTGGCTGACGCGGTCTGTTGAGGACGGCGATGTGCGTATTCTTTTCGATGATGTCATCAGCTCGCATATCGATGAGCATCCGCTTTTCGTGTACGAGATTTCTCACAGCGACTGGGTCGAGATAGACACACCCGAGGATCTCCGTCGGGCTGAACAGATTTTCAATCCCGCACGTTCTTGATCGATCGGCAAACCCGGCTAGGCTGGTAAGGATGCATCCTTGAAAACCCGCATCCGTCAGACGGTACACTCAATCCCGCACCTCTTTGATCGATCGGCAAACCCGGCTAGGCTGGTAAGGATGCATCCTTGAAAACCCGCATCCGTCAGACGGTACACTCAATCCCGCACCTCTTTGATCGATCGGCAAACCCGGCTAGGCTGGTAAGGATAGCGCGCCACATCCTCCTGTTTCGTTACGCCGGTAAGCACCAGTATCGTCTCGAGCCCGGTTTCAATTCCGGACACGATATCAGTATCCATCCTGTCGCCGATCATGACGGTATTCTCGGAGTGTGACCCTAACTTTCGAAGCGCGGTACGCATCATAAGCGGGTTCGGTTTTCCGATGAAGTACGGCTTGACGCCGGTGGCCGCCTCAATCGGCGCTGCCAGGGCCCCGGCTGCAGGAGTAATCCCGAGCTCCTGAGGTCCTGTAGTATCGGGATTGGTCCCGATAAACCGCGCGCCGTTACGCACAAAATTGACGGCCTTTTCTATCATCTCAAACGAATATGAACGGGTTTCTCCCACTATGACATAATCGGGATTTATTTCCGTGATGGGATACCCGATGCCGTGCAGGGCATCGTACAGCCCGGCGTCGCCGATTACATACGCGGTCCCGTTTTTGTTCTGCCGCCTGAGAAACATTGCCGTGGCGATTGCCGACGTAAATATCCGCTCCTTCGACACCTCGATGCCGAGCTGGAATAATTTTTTACTGAGATCAAGCGGTGTCTGCTTTGAGTTATTGGTCAGAAACAGAAATTTATTTCCGTTCTTTTTCAATGTTTCGATGAACTGGCCAGCCCCATCTATGAGGACATTGCCCGAATAGATCACACCGTCCATATCCATAATGAAGTTCTTTTTTGCGTATTTCACAGTTACTCCTTTTTACCTATCTACGTAAATAATCACGACAAAGATACTATTATTTCATTGAAAGCGGCGAGAATAAACCGGTGTCAATTCCACCCGCTTTTTGTACATTACAGAGAGAACAATGAAAAATGACATCTCTCTTTTACTCATTAACCCGTGGATTGCTGACTTCGCTGCGTATAATTTCTGGGCCGAACCTCTCGGCCTCCTGTTTGTTGCCGCTGTCTTACGAGAAGCCGGAGCGCAAATCAACTATATCGACTGCCTCACAAGCAGGATACGGAAAAACCCCGGTCAGAAAATAAACGGCTGTTCAAAATACATGCGGACAGTCATTGCAAAGCCAAAGCAGCTCGATTTCGTCAATAGAGACTACGCGTTCTACGGAATCGACGAGGAAGAGTTTTTTAACCGTATCCAGGCATTTCAACACCCTGATGCGGTGCTCGTTACATCGATGATGACCTACTGGTACCCAGGAGTATTTAAAGCGATAGATGATGTGCGGAGTGTGTACGGAAAAACCATGCCGATTGTCCTGGGCGGATTATACGCACAGATCTGCACACAGCATGCCCGGACTTCAGGGGCTAACCTGGTATATACAGAACAGAGCCTCTTTCCCCTGTTCACCGCACTTGAAGATCTTACCGGCAAGAAATTCAGACGAGTGCCGGAGGCTTTTTCCCTATCTCAATTTCCGATACCCCTTCATGAGCTGCAGGTGTCCACATACAGTGGGTATGAACAGCAGCGTGCATCAGATAACATCAATCAGCAAGACAAAAAAACCCGTATTGAACGGCAAAACAGCATTCCCCAGGAGAGACTTCAGGGGAAATTGCACTTCTTCTGCGTTCTCACGCGTACCGGATGCCCGTTCAACTGCAGCTATTGCGCCACCCCACTTCTTCACCATACCGGTTCAAAAAGGAATATCACCTCGGTCATTGAAGAGATAACGACATGCTCCAGACTTTTCAAGGCACAGAACGTGGCATTTTACGACGATGCCCTGCTTGCCAGGGCCGAACAGCACTTCATCCCGCTCGCGGAGGAAATCATTAAGCAAAACCCGGGGGTCACATTTCACCTGCCGAACGGCATTCACGCATCCCTTGTAACCAAAAAGATTGCCGTTCTTCTTAAAAAGATGGGTGTGGAATCCATCCGAATCGGATTGGAAACGGCCGACCCGACGCTTCAACAGAAAACGGGGGGCAAAACATCAAATAAAGATTATCAGAGGGCGCTCTCACTACTGCGAGAGGCCGGGCATAGCCGGGAGCAGATCGGCACCTACATCATGATCGGATTTCCGGAGCAAAAACCAGGAAGCGTTGAACAAACGATCGATTTCGTGCACGAATGCGGCGGATCACCCCATCTCTCCTACTTTTCACCGATTCCGGGGACCAGCATATGGAATGAGGCCAGGCGCTTTATACCCTTTGATATCGATGAAGAACCTCTTTTTCACAACAATACGGTGTATATACTGGGAAACCGAAACTTTTCAAAGAGAACAATAGCCCGGCTCAAATCAAAAACTGTTGAGCTCAGAGGATAGCACCGCTGTTCCGCTGGCCCTATTTCATGGGAAAATGCCCCGTTCTTTGTAGACTTTCTCCAAACGAGACAGGGCAACAATATACGCGGCGGTACGCCAGTCTGTCTTATATTCCTCAACTTTTAACTGTACAGCCTCGTATGCCTGTATCAGTATCTGCTGCAGCTTTGCATCAACTTTCGAGAGGTCCCAGAACTCGCTTCTTTTGTTCTGAAGCCATTCAAAATAGCTAACCACGACGCCGCCGGCATTACAGAGTACATCGGGAATTATTTCAATCCCCTTCTCTTCCAGAATACGGTCTCCCTGTGCGTCTGTGGGACCGTTTGCGCCTTCGGCAACGAGCTGAACGTTCAAAAGAGGTGCAGTTTCCAGAGTTATCTGATTTTCCATAGCCGCCGGAATAAAAATATCAGCCTCTGTGGAGAGAAATGTTATATGATCAATTGCAGCTGCATCAGGATAACCCGCAACTCCGCCGTGACTCGTAACATAGCAGGCAAGTATATCCGGGTCTATCCCGGTATAGCTGTAGATTGCTCCTGTGTCGTCCTCTACCGATATGAGCTTTACGCCGTACTCTTTCAAAACCCTGGCAGCCCAGGATCCTACCTTTCCGAACCCCTGCAGAATACAGGTAGCTTCATTTAATGAGAAATGATGTTCTTTTGCCCATTTCTCAATCATGAAGACTATTCCCTGGCCCGTTGCTTTGTCCCGGCCGACGCTTCCTCCCGCTTCCAGAGGCTTTCCGGTTACTACATGGATACAGCGCTGACGCTCGTTCGGGGAGACAGTGGTCAAATAGGTATCCAGCAGCCAGGCCATGATCTGAGAATTTGTGTTCACATCCGGTGCAGGTATATCGTATTCCGGTCCGATATTATTACCAAGCGCATAGGTAAAACGCCTTGTAATACGCTCGAGCTCGGCCGGAGAGTACCGGGCTGGATCAATCTGTATCCCTCCCTTTGCACCTCCGAACGGAATACGGACAATTGCCGCCTTCCAGGTCATCCAGGTTGCAAGTGCCTTTACCTCATCGATTTTGATAGAGGGGTGGTATCGCAGGCCGCCCTTATATGGCCCCAGTATATTGTTATGCTGTACCCGGTAACCTGTGAACATCTCAACTCGGCCGTCATCCATTTTAACGGGAAAGTGGACGATAATCTCGTTATTGGTCATCGACAGTATCTTTCTTATGTCCTGGTCCAGCTCCATCAAGTCGGCAGCTTTATTAAACTGTCTGCGTGCGTTCTCATAGGGGTTTACTTTCATCGATACTGTGTTTTTAGGGGATACATCTAAAGCGGGATTTTCCAAAATGTCTCTACGTAGACTCATACAGCCCTCCTGTTTACCTGTATTCTTCGCAGTGCCAGACTCCGCCCTCCGTTGAAGCAAACATGCAACTCGAGCGGTTCTCGCAATTCATGCAGAGTCCCTGATAACGTCTATCCGGTATGGCGTTTATAGGTTCCTTGATTTCTTCCGTCGGATTCGGATCTGGAATCTCAATCACCTCGAATTCATTGCATTCACTAACCGGCCGAGTGGTATCTCCCGTGAATATGCATGTCGACGAATGCCTGCATGTCGAACAGAGCCCAGTGTAGTTCTCCTCACGGTCTTTCAGTTTTTTTCTCTTAAACTTTTTATCAAACTGTACAGGTTGTTCTTGAACCGGCTTTACTGCCATTTGCTGTGTAATCATTGTATTTCCTCCTGTGTTTCTTAAACGTCACTCAAGATAAATAGCTGCAAAGGGCGTGCCAGATTTTATGTCTGTTTGAAACGGGCAACCGCACTATCCGGGAAGGCGCAATTAATTATTTTAATTGTTTATAGGCAAGTGAACTTCCAAACTTAAAAGGTTCAAATCGGCACTTGCCTAGTGGTTTTTACCTAAAGAATGTAATAACAAGTAATTAACATAGTAAATCGGTTGAGCATTTGAATTCTGGTACTCGTGCCCTTGGTACTCGTGCCCTTGGTACAAAAACCAGGATTTAAACGGATAAAACCATAATTAAATCAATTAGTTTAAACAAAACAAATTCACCCGCATTTATATGGAAAAAAAGGCTGAAATAGATATAGCAAAAAGAAAGGAAATGTATGAGGAAGTTTGAACCAGCGGGGTATTTTTCCCCGGTCAAATAGACCGCAGGTGCCCATGGAGCAGCATTACGCAGGGGGAAAGGGCTCTATCCTTTTCAACTTTTCCCGCAGGGTCTTTCGGTCGATTCCCAATATCTCGGCTGCTTTCGTTTTGTTCCCCTGCACCTTATTCAGTACATTGAGAATATATTCCGCCTCCACCTCTGCAAGACTACGATTCAATCCGCTTTCACGCACAGCTGAAAAACGCATGTATGAGGGTAAATCGGCGATATCAATGATATCTGCATCAATCATAATGATCAACCGCTGAATCAAATTTTCGAGCTCACGCACGTTTCCGGGCCATTCATAATTCTGTAATGTATAAAGGGCTTTATCGGAAAAACGAGGGGCTTCCCTCTTTAACTCTTTTGCAAATCTTGAAACAAAATAGTCTACCAATATCAGGATTTCCTCTCTCCTTTCCCGAAGGGGAGGCAATTCAAGAGAAATGACGTTGAGTCTATAAAACAGATCCTCCCGGAAAGTCCCTTTTTTAATGGCATTCGTCAGGTTTTTATTTGTTGAAGCCAAAATGCGCACATCAACTTTTATAGGCCGGCTCGAACCCAGCATGAATATTTCCTTTTCCTGGATCACCCTGAGCAATTTGGCCTGCATGGAAAGGCTCGTTTCACTTACTTCATCCAGAAAGACGGTGCCCCGGTCTGCGGTTTGAAACAAGCCCGCTCTAGATTGGTCAGCTCCAGTAAAAGCCCCCTTTACATATCCGAATAGTTCGCTTTCCTGAAGGCTTTCCGGAATAGCGCTGCAGTTTACAGCTATGAAAGGCGCCTGGGCACGGTCGCTGCTGTAATGGATAGCCCGCGCCGCTATCTCCTTGCCTGTACCGCTCTCACCGGTTATCAGTACCGTTGCAGTAGTTTGTGCGGCCTTTGTAATGACTCGGAAAACATCCTGCATGATTTGTGATTCACCAATCAAACCGTCAAACTTTAAACCTTTTTCCCTCGGTTTAATACGACCTGCTCTCCGCATTTTTAATTTACTCAATACCCGGTCAACAGTGGCAAACAGCTCCTCGTCGGTAAATGGCTTGGCGAGATAATCTTCCGCCCCCGTCTTTACCGCTTTGACTGCACCCTCCAGTGAAGGATATCCCGTTATCATCATAACTTCTGTATTTTTTAAGTTCTCCCGCACGTGACGGGTGAGGTCAAGGCCGTTTATATTCGGCATTTTAAAATCCGTAATTACCAGATCAATCGGGGTGGACTCGAGAACTCTAATGGCTTCTGTTACACTCGACGCTGTGAAAACCGTAAAACCTACAGAAGAGAGGTTCCTTTGAAGTACTTCCAATGTATCCGCAACATCATCAACAACCAGTACCGACTCCTCACGAGAATATTTTTCCATCTTCAACCTTCAAAACTATAGGCAAGTGAACTTATCAATCTTAAAAAATCTAATTATCACTTGCCTAATGGTTTTTACCTATAGAATGTATACCTGTGTGGCATGTAATCATAGGTAATTGTAATATAACAAGTCATTTGAGCACAAAAAATTCTGGTACCCGTGCCCTTGGTACCCGTGCCCTTGGTACCTGTGCCCTTGGTACCTGTGCCCTTGGTACAAAAAGAAAAGATACCGCTTTGCTAGACCAGAATTTCAATAGGTAAAACTATAAATATTATTATTGAAGTTTCGCCCTAATCTTGCTCCTCGGAAATAGGGAGCTTGATCGTAAATCGGGATCCTTCCCCTTCTTTGCTGTCCACCTCGATACTTCCCCCATGGGATGTCACAATACCATGTACAACAGCCAACCCGAGCCCCGTACCCTGATCTATACTCTTTGTTGTAAAGAACGGCAGGAATATCTGTGTCTTCACCTCCGTATTCATACCGATACCGTTATCTTCTACTATCAGAGCAACATGATCGGAATACGCTCTGGTTTGCACGACCAGTTTGCCTCCTCCGGGCATCGCCTGTATTGAGTTTACCACCAGATTGACAAGAACCTGATTCAGCTGTCCCTGATCTGCGGTAATATCAGGAATGCCCGGATAAAGATGTCGTTCAAGCTCAATACCCTCTTTCGCGAATCGGAATTCAAGAAAATAAAGCCCGTCCTCTACTATCCGATTCAGATTTACCCTGCTTTTTCGCGCAGGCACCTGGCGAGCGAATATGAGCAGCTTCTTCACCACCTCCCGGGCATGAAGAGAAGCCTGAATAATTCTTTCCAGATCTTTGCCGGTTTCCTCAAGCAGCGCTGGGCTTTTTCTGGCCAGTTGAGCGAACCCTAAAATATTTCCGAGCGGTTCATTCAGCTCATGGGCGACGCCGGCGGCAAGTTCACCTATTGTTGCAAGCCTGTCGGCATGTCTGAGCTGCACCTCCAGCTTCTGTTTATCCTCTTCGGCTTTTCTCCCTTCAACTATCAAGGAGATCTGTTTCGCAATGCCATCAATCAGGTTCTGCTCCTCTTCAAGAAACGGGTTCCCCTCAAAATCGAACCGCTGGGCCAGATAAAAAACTTCAACAAAACCGCGCGAGACACCATTGGCTGTTATATTCGATATCAGTGAGTAGCGGCTCTTCTTAAACCCGGATGATTGATATGATAGGTTATCAAAATGTATTCTTGCCACAGCAAACTCCGGGTACTGAAAGGCCGGCGGTAGAATCTCGACAATCCGTTCAAAAACTTCCTTAAGGGTACTCCCCGGCTTGCGAACAATCTGGGATATTCCATACAGGCAACTCAATTCCTTAACACGCTCTCTTAATGCCGATTGGGCACGTTGATCCATAAGGGCGAATCCAACTGTCTGAGCTACCCATTCATATAACTCTATTTCCTCTTTCTTGAAAAAGGCCGGTTTTCTACTCTTAAACACAAGTAAACCTTTTGTCTCCCTCTCAATTTCAAAAGGGATAAGCATCAGAGAATTGTAGTCGTCGAATGCGAGGTGATACGATTTAATTGTCCTGTCTTTTATCGAAGTAAAAATTATCGGCCGGGTCGTATCACCGGTCCAAAAACTCCCGTTTCTCGTAAAAAATGATTTACATGGATCGAAATGGCCCTGTACCAGTTCGAGGTAAAATTGTTTACCTTCCAGCTCATTTTCAGGTTTTTTGAAATGTAAATCCTTTTCAGCCGCACTTTCAACTTCCCAGAGTGAAACGTTGCCATCGCTCTCGATTCTGAATCCCAGAGTATCACAATCGGAAAATTGAATGAGCATTTTGAAAAGCTCTCTTAAAAACTCAGGCCTGGATACACCACGGTTTGCAAGCCGCAATATTTTCAATGAAAGGGCGTAAAAATCACCAAAAGCTTTCAGGGTTTTATCTGTTTTATTTATGCGGTTCATTACATGTGTAAGGTAATATGGGGCTGGATGGATATCAAAGCCTGTTTTTAATTTTATAGACCATTGAGAAGCACTTCTTTACGTTCTTCCCCCTGCTGCTCTTTTTTTTCAAACGATGTTGCCTTTAAAAATTCCTCGAGGGCAATGTACTTCACAACAGCGGGTTTTTCAGCTTTCACCGTTACTCCATCGAGACGCCACTCTCTCCACTGGGGCGTGAGTGCAGTGTATGCGCCGTACTTGTCTTCCAGTTTTTTAACGATTGTAAAGTAATCGACATATTTTTCGTCGAAAATGACTGTCAAGGCATATAAAATGTTATCGAAAAACTGAAGGTAGATAAAGGGAACTTCCGGTTTTACGGAGAAAGTGAGTATCTTTCGCTGTTCAACCGGAAAAAACTCAACATCTCTATTCTTCGGGACCGTGATGAGATCGTTCTTCTCGGCTGCAGCGATGATCTGATCTCTTGTCATGCCGATATCCAGGCCCATAAACCCTGTTTCCTGGGTAAAGACAAGTGAGGGGCAAATGATAAAAAGCAATAGCAGTATCACACTATATTTCATGGATATTTCCGCCTACTGTTTTTATCGGCTTAATCATCACGTCTCTAACGGTTTTATTCGGAAGCCAAAGCCGCTTTAATAATCTTGAAATATACCGTAAATTATCATAGAATTCTATCAGGGTGTTTCTTTGGAAAAGGATTACTACAGCATTCTCGGCATTGATCGAACAGCCTCACGGGCGCAGATAACACGGGCATATCGCAGACTCGCCGCGAAGTATCACCCTGACAAGCATCAGGGAAACCCCCTTGCCGACCTGGCCGAGGAGAAGTTCAAAGAGATCAACGATGCGTACCATGCCCTTACGGGAGGGGAGATCTCCCTTGAATTCAACCGAAGGTCTGAAGAGAAAAAAAGGGACTATGAGATCACAAGGGATGCAAAGGAGTTTTTGTATGAAGGTCTTATTTTTTACAATGAAGGAAACTATGCCAACGCCATCCTGAATTTTGAAAAGGCGTTGAAATCCTCAAAAGCCCCGTCGCTCTACAACCTTCTTGGATTGGCATATCTCGAGGAGGGGAAATTCAAAAAAGCGGTTGATCCGCTTGTATCTGCGACCAGACTCGATGAGGAAAATGGAAAATACTACTTCGACGCCGGGTATGCCTTTTACCGTTTAAAGATTTGGGATACTGCCATTCAATACTTTCTCGACGCATACGACTTGCTCAAGGAGGGTAAGAGGCTCGGTGCGGCATGCATCTATATTGCAATCTGTAACTACAACATCGGAAAAAGCGCACGTGCCGAATTCTTCCTCGAAGAGGCGGTAACCTACGACCCTGAAAACAACTCCTACAGGCTTCTCCTCGAGGAATTCAGGCAGTCTCAGGAAAGCAATTCATCGCAGAGAATAAAAATTATCAACAGGATCAGCCGTTTTGCCTTTTCCTCCCGCCTCGAGGAATCCATAGGAAACATCTTCAAAACCATGTTTTCCAAATAAAGCCTATTTTTTAGCCGACATACGGCCGAAATTTAAAAAGTACGGCTGTCGGTTTTGAAAAAATCCATACTCTAGCTTATACTGTAAAAGGAGAGATGTTTGTTATGAAACAATGGAAAAGAACCGTATTGTGTCTGATCATCGCCCTGCTTATTGGAATACAGTCTGTGTTTGCAGCAAATGTGTTCGTCACCAACATGGACCTTACCTCAAATATAGATATGAAGGGGGCGATAACAACGCGGGGAGACTTTGAAATATCCTATGACGGTGGTCACAAGTACCAGGGCAAGCTCATGCTGCAGTACCTCAATGCGGATATTGAAGGAAATACGCTTCCCGCGCTCAGTTTTTATGGGGCACAGGCGTCGGTAAAAAATATATTTCAGTTTCTCGATCTTACCTACTGGACGGGCTACTACGGAATCCTGGGGGAGGGTAAACACTACAAGGGGCATCTCTACCATAGAAACAGCGGGTTCGAGTACAACGGGTATTTTCCCGTTCAGGGAACGGGGCTCATGTTTTCCACTGACTACTACGAAAAATTCGGGACTCAATTTTTTATCTATCAAAGATACGGCGGCAGTACAGTCAACTCCTTCGACCTGAACTTTTCACTCAATTCCGATCCTCTCTATTTCAAGCTGCTAACCGGTGCGTCTGAAAATGCGTGGCGGGCAGCCGCTCAGTTTCAGTTCCTCGGTGAATTTACCGATCTGTACCTCACGGCAGGCGACCCTTCTATTGAATCCGGAAATACGGTGACCTTCGATGACTTCTACTTCCTTCTGGAGGAATGGTTTAAGATGAACCAATGGAACCTCATACTGTCCGTGTTTTCGAGACCGGAGGTGCAGTACAACTACCTGCAAAGAGATTATCTCGCAACCGATGAGAAAAACGACATAGATTTCAACTTCGATTTGAACTATGAACCGGAAACAAGCTTCTTTTCAGGAGGAAGTGAGCTGAACATTCAAACAAACAAAGAGGAATCGTTCGGCGTATACCTCTCTCCCTATATACGTATTTTTACATCTGGAGTCATATGGAAGGTCAAGATTGATTTCAACCTTTTAAGCGAACATAGAGACTTCATCACGGCGTATCTCAATGTAAAAGCATCATTCTGACCTGGGTCTTTACACAAAGGGTGGCCGTACAGCCATGAAACCGCGCAGCCACATAGTCAACCTGTTTCATATCGCTCTACTCCTGACAGCGGGGCTTTTTTTATTCTTCTGCACATCGGCGCACGCAGATATTCAGGCTGAAACATCGCTGTATGCATCTGTGTGGGGTTTCCCGAATACCAGGGATGCGGATGATTCGGGCATCAACTCCAGGCTTCTTATCGATACCGTGAACATGGTACACGTACCCTTCGTAAGGGACACGACCCTTTCGGTCGGGTACCGATACAGCTCAATTCTCGAATCGCAGTGTCTCTCCTATATCAGCTTCAGTATGAACTCCTTTTACTTCGAAAGCGGACTTATTTTGGGATTTCGAAACACACTTCCAATCAATATCATTCCTGGACTGCATGAAAAGATAACTCTCGAGCTCAAAAACAGGATGGAGTTTTCAGCATACGGGGAAACATCCTTCTTCCTCACACCTTTTTTTTCAATAAGCAGCTCGGGCTCGCTGTTCGATCAGAACCTGTTCGGCCTGTCATCCGCCTTTCCCATCGGAAGCACAAAAATTACTTCCTTGTACGAAAAAACTAAGTTTATCCGGCAGATATCAGGCGGCGGCACAGCAAAGAACTGGAAAAAGAGGTACGAATTGAACGTTCGGACTGAACAAACCGGTTTCCCGGTAAACTCCTCCACAAGCCTAGGGTCTGAAATCGCCGGATACAGAACTTCGGATTTTTACCACAAGCTTATCGGACTATATATCGCTGAGACACTAATAGTCACAGTCAAACAATGTAATTTCGACATCGGCGCCAGGATGTATATACTCACCTTTCCGTTAAAAGACCTAGGTTCCCTTTCAATACGTTCAACCCCTATATTTTCCATCAATTGCGGCGCTGAATTTACGCTATGAAACCGGCCATTTTGTCGAAATTCTTGACTTGACAATACTTAATGACGCATTACCATAGTAGGTGAAGAAGTACGGTCCGCGCGGAAACAATATACAGAATGATGTTCCTGATCCTCGTGCCGACATCGTAATCCCGCCTGAAAGAGCAATTGAGGCCCCGTGCGGACTGAATGTCACAAAAAGGATGGGTTCAGATGAGCGGTTTCTGGTATAAGACAAAAGAAGTGGTACTGCAGAAAGCCTCCTCATTAAAAGGCAAAGTCAGCGAGTACAGCACCTACAGCAAGCTCTCCGTCAGCCGTTTTAACCTTAATAAACAACTGGAAAAATTGGAATCTGAACTTGGCAGGAGAGTGTACACCCTTTTCACAGAAAAGAGTATGGACACACTCAAGGACGACGAAGAGGCGCTCAATTATATGCTAAAAATACGGGGGCTTGAAAACGAAATTCAGGAGCTCGAGGAAAGAATAAAAAGGGTTCCCGCCGAGGAGAAAGAGGCGAAAAAGAGTACATAACCGTTCATGCCAGTATCGCGCATCTCCCATGCAGAGGATTTTGGAAGCATCACACCTTCACACTTCATGCTGCACATTTTGACGCATAACAATATCATACCCCATATCGAGCGCCTTTTTATTTATATCGTTGAATTTAATATTTCTTTTTGAAACTACCTCGGAAAGGGACTCTTTCACATCATCAAGTGATACCGCATCGGTTGCCGCAATAAAAGCGCCGACCATGACCATATTGCTCGCCCTGCCGCTCCCGGCCTTTTCAGCGAAATCGTTGGCCGGTATATAGTAGGTATTGACATCCGTTCTCCCGGCCTCCCGGTCAATGAGCGATTTGTTGATAAAAATGTTTCCGCCTTTTACAACCATTTTCTCAAATTTATCGAGAGAAGGCCTGTTCATTATGATGATCGTCGTTGGGTGGCCTACGAGCGGAGACGCAACCTCATCGTCCGAAACAATGACCGAGCAGTTAGCCGTGCCGCCCCTCATCTCAGCGCCGTAGGACGGTATATGCGAAACGTACTTTCCCTCTGTCATTCCCGCATGGGCAATGAGCTTGCCTGCAAGAATAACTCCCTGCCCCCCGAATCCTGCGATTATCATCTTCTCAGTCATTTTGTTTCTCCCTGCCTGATGCTCTATCCCTGAATACTCCGAGCCGATAGTATGGAACCATGCTCTCCTTTACCCAGCCTGCAGCTTGAAGCGGGCTGACTCCCCAGTTTGTGGGACACATTGAAAGTACCTCGATGAACGAATATCCTTCACCGTCGATCTGGTACTGCAGTCCCTTTTTTATTGCTTTTTTTGTCTTTAGAACATTCTTCACGTCATGCACCGATACACGTTCGATATATAGAGGAGCATCGAGCTCATTCAGTATCTCGCACATTCTAAGCGGTGTGCCGAACAACTTCTCATCCCTGCCGAAAGGTGTGGTCTTTGTTTTTTGTCCTACGAGGGTTGTCGGCGCCATCTGCCCCCCCGTCATACCGTAAATGGCGTTATTCACAAAGATAACGGTGAAGTTCTCCCCCCTGTTCGCCGCATGCAGCGTTTCGGCCGTGCCGATTGCTGCCAGGTCACCGTCTCCCTGATAGCTTATGATCACCCTGTCGGGCATTGCGCGCTTCAGTCCCGTCGCAACAGCAGCAGCCCTCCCGTGAGCTGCTTCACTGGCATCGGTATCTATATAGTTATAGAGCAGAACCGAACAGCCGACCGGCGCAACAATGACCGTTTTACCCCGTATCCCGAGCTCGTCTATTACCTGCGTCAGCAGCTTGTGAATGATGCTGTGCCCGCAGCCCGGACAGTAATGCATCTTCACCTTCCTGAGAGAATCCGGTTTTTTATATACAGTTTTCACCGCACCACCTCCGAAATTTTCTGCAAGAGCTCATCCTCATCCGGCAGCATACCCGCTGTCCTGCCGTAAAAATAGACCTCTTTCCGACCGTTTACGGCAAGCCGGACATCATCGATCATCTGGCCCATGTTCATCTCAACATCGATAAACGCCTTTACCCTCCGGTTTTCCGCCAGTTCCCGTAGCCTATTTTCCGGAAACGGCCACAGAGTAATAGGCCGAAACAGACCTATTTTGATTCCTCTAGTTCGCGCGATATCAATCGAGGCCTTTGCTACACGCGATGCAGTCCCGAATGCGACGACAACGTACTCTGCATCATCCATCTTATACTCGTCACAGCGCGCTTCTCTTTTTTCGATTTCATCATACTTCTTCTTCAGCTTTATATTGAGCTCTTCGAGTGCCCGCTGAGGAGAAAGCCTGAGGCTCATGAGCACCCTCGCTTCCCTCCCCTCCGCTCCGTCGACCACCCAGTCCTTTTCCGGCAGTTTTTTCTGCGACGGTTCCGGGAGCACAAGGGGTTCTGTCATCTGACCGAGAACTCCGTCGCCGGCGACAATTACCGGTGTTCTGTAGAGATCTGCAAGATCGAACGCATCGATCATCAAATGCGTAATTTCCTGAACCGTTGCAGGCGCCAACACCGGTGTTCGGTAGTCACCGTGCCCCCCGCCCCGTGTCGACTGGTAGTAGTCCGACTGCGACGGGGCAATATTTCCTAGCCCCGGCCCCCCTCTCATTATATTCACAATCACAGCGGGCAGCTCGGCACCGGCGAGGTAGGAAATCCCCTCCTGCATAAGACTGATGCCGGGAGAAGAGGATGAAGTCATTACCCTCTTTCCGGCTGCGCTTGCACCCCACACCATGTTGATCGAAGCGAGCTCACTCTCCGCCTGAAGAAAACAGCCGCCGATCTGCGGCATCCGCATTGCCATGTATGCCGGAACTTCGTTCTGCGGTGTAATCGGGTATCCGAAGTAATAGCGACATCCGGCGATGATTGCACCTTCACAGAGTGCTTCATTTCCCCTCATAAGTACACGGTCACCCATACGACACCTCACACATCTTTTATCTGTTCAGCCGATCTGCGAACGGCTTCATCCGATTTGCAGCTGGCTGAAGCCATTTTAAAGGCGAACAGCGTTCCCTTCCTGTGTTTTGATTTATTTAACGCGAAGAGGAAATATCCCTGCATGAACAAATCGCACAAAGAATTGTATTCGCCCGCAGCATTAGATCAGTTTACTGCATGTATGGTTTTATCCATTAGAATTCTGGTCTAGCAAAGCGATATCTTTTCCTTTTGCACCAGAAATTTTATGCTCAACTGACTTATTACGTTACAATTACCTATTATTACATGCCGCACAGGTATACATTCTATAGGTAAAAACCATCAGGCAAGTGTTCTTCCGACCTTCGGCCGTCAGAATGGGTTCGCCTTTGCAGTTGCAACGAAAAAATACTTATCAACGAGCCCGATCGGTTTGCCCTTTTACGATTGAAAGTTTACTTGCCTATTTTTTTATATGCCCGCGCCCACGGTGATCAATACCGCCGAATACCGGTATCCGAATACCCGGGCACATGTTGCCGCATGCATTTAGGTGCACAGTTACCGATTGACCTGAATACAGACATCCGGACACATAATTGCGCAAAAAGTGCAGCTGTTGCAGTTTTCCTTGTTATGAAAAACGCTGTAATGGTATCCCGATCCGTTGAAATCGTCTGACATCACAAGCACCGAACGCGGACATGCATCCACGCAGAGCTCGCACCCCTTACAGCACTCCCTGTCGATGATAACTCGCTCCACAGAAACCTCCGCAATACTCATTCCATCACCCTGTGAACCGTTTCTCTTAATATAGAACCCGATTTAATACGATAAACATACTAGATGTACATATTTATTGCAAGGATATTACAGAATGAGAGCTCCAACTATAATCATTATTCTTCTGCTTTTTTCAGCCTTCACACCCTGCCTGTATGCGCAGGAGATGACGGTGGTGCCGAACGGAGTACTCGAAAGTAGCGATAAGGCTGAAGTCACGGGCGATTATGTGCGTGTGAGAACCGGCCCATCACTCAAAAGCAAGATTCTCACCAAGGTGAACAGAGGAACGCCGGTTACCGTTCTGGACCGGGATAAAACAATAGCAGAAATCAACGGCATAAAAAATTACTGGTACCATATTAAACTTGATAAAAGCGGTATCGAAGGGTGGATATGGGGGCAGTACCTGCGAAAAATAGAAGTTGTTCCTCAAAAATCGGAAAAACTTCCGGCAGAGCAGCCCGAAACGGTAATTAGAAAGACAGTTCAGCCGAAACTGTCGTTTCTTGATTCAGGAAATATTTCGGAAACGAAATCTCTTGTAACGAGCGGAGATCTGAACAATAACGGTGTAACGGAAATCATTTTTCTCAACAGAGAAAACAGGAAGAGTTACTGGAATATATCCGGGTACGAAGAATCGCCAGCACCCTCGGCAGAGGAGAATACCGCCACGTCATTTGCCAAGGTATACAGCGGAAAATTAAGAAGCGCGGACGTTCTGAGCATCGGAGTATTCAAACAGGAGACTCCAGGTGTTTCATTTATAACGCTGAACGGCGCTCTCTTTTCATACATCTACTCCTTTGATCCCGAAAAAAAGACTTTTTTCCTCGCATCCAAGATCAATTCTCCGATTATTGCAGCCGGTCAGCTTGAAGGAGATAAAGATTACCTCGTCTTCCTTAAAAAGAGCAGAACTGCAGACAGTGACGGTACCGTCACCTATGAAATTCAGGCCGCATCCTACGAGTCTATGCGGGGGAGGATACGGATGCGTGGGAGAATAGAGTACAAGAATCCCCTGCCAATAAAAAAGATGATCGCCTATGACCTGGACGGAGACGGATCTGATGAAATCATTTGTGAAATAGGCGGCCGTGAATCCGGGGGAGGTATCACCGTACTGAAGCTCACAAACGGCGCACTCGTAAAAGTCCTGAATACCGGAATACCGACGTACAAGGATAACCCGTTTATTAATATGTGGGGAAAAAACATCAACGGCAACCCCACACTGCTCCTGTATTCAACCGATCCTGAAGCCGAAAACGATGCTGGCACATCTATCGGATTCCTGTTTACCGGCCTGGATGCAAATCATTTAATCATCAGAAAATTCGTCCCGGTGAGCAAAATGCTTGATGATATAAACAACAATAGAGTTGCGCTTATCTACGATACCGATATAGAAGACATGCCTTTCCTGCTTCTCGATTACGAGGAGGGAGGCAAGTATACCGTAAAAAGGCCGGTCCTTCAGTAGTTATTCCGACACTCTGCGTCCGTAAAATATCGCCGGTGCAGGCTTTTTATCCGAAGCACATCATTGTATTCCGTGCAGCGGTTGCATCAAACTATTCTCTACAGTGTCCCCCCATTTTTTTATCAACATTCGGCTTGACAGCTTAAATCTTCTGTGTTGTAATAATGTTATTGCTTCTGAGTAACTTAAAATCAGTTATCTGTTAATTCTCGGCCGCGGAGTAACATATCCCGATAGGTACATACACCACTTATGAGTATGGGAGAGCAGTTTAATCGCATATCCATTATCATTTCACACTGTCTTTTGGGTAGATGAAGGGAGGTGAGTAATTTACACCGATTTTTTCACGCATTTCAATCTTATTAAATGTAAAAGGAGAAGCACGATGAAAAAGAAATGGTTGGTTCTGTTTTTAGTTGTCGCCATTGTTGCGGGGTTGACTTCATCAGGTTTTGCTGCGGACAAAAAACACTTCGCTGGAATCAGGGTTGTCTTCTTCCCCGGCGGTAATCCCGGCGGCCCGTTTGCCTCGGTTGTGTACAGAGGGGCAAAAGCTGCTGAAGAGGATCTCGGCTGCAATGTCCAGTACATCTGGTCAGGATGGAATCCCGACAAGATGGTTGCGCAGTTCAAGGATGCAATTGCACTAAGGCCCGATGCGATCTGCATAATGGGCCACCCGGGTGTGGTTGCCTTTGCACCGCTCGTCGATCAGGCGGAAGCGCGGGGAATTATTGTCACAAGCCAGAATACGAGCCTTCCGGCCATTGAGGATAAGTACAAAGCCGACGGTTTCGGCTATGTGGGCCAGGAGCTGTACCCGTCGGGCGTCATGCTCGCGAAGGGTGCCGCGCAGAGAGCTGGCCTTAAAAGAGGAGACAAGGCAATGGTATGGGGGCTTATAGCCCAGGAAACGCGCGGTCTCCGCTCAAAGGGCTGTGTTGATGCTCTGAAAAAAATGGGTATTAAGGTCGATTACATCGAAATCTCCAACTCTATAAATGCAGACGCATCCCTCGGTACTCCCGTTTTTACCGGCTATGTATCCGCCAATCCCGATGTCAAGCTCATCATCACCGATCACGGCGCGCTTACCGCAACTGCCGAAACCTATATGAAAGCTTCGCGCAAGAAGCCCGGCGATATATACATTGCAGGCTTTGACCTGAGCGCTGCAACGGTCGATGCCATACGGAAGGGCTATGTCGGTGTTGTCCTCGATCAACAGCCGTGGCTTCAGGGATACCTCCCCGTTCTCCAGGCATGTCTTGCAAAGAAGTACGGCTTTTCAGGCCTGCATATCGACACCGGCGCCGCACTGATCGATAAAAACAACATCGATTTCGTTGCACCTCTCGCACAGAAAGGAATTCGATAACATGAGCAGCAATAGCAATTCCCAGGATCTCGTTTCAATGGTCGACATATACAAACATTTCGGCGAGGTCGAGGTATTGAAACATGTCAACTTCCGGGTCGGAAACAACGAGATTGTCGGCCTTGTCGGTGACAACGGGGCCGGAAAATCGACGCTTATCAAGCTCATCACCGGTGTGCACCAGCCAGACGGAGGAGAAATTTACTTCAAAGGAAAAAAAATAACCATACACTCCGTGGATAAATCGCGGGACCTCGGTATCGAAACCGTGTACCAGGAACGGGCTCTCGGCGAGCAGCAAACACTATGGCGCAACATCTTTATGGGCCGGGAGATGACCAATGCCTTCGGTTTTCTCAAAGTGGATGAACAAAAGGCGGAAGCAAACCGGATACTCCGTGAACAGATGGGATTTACCTCCAAGGCGATCACCACCGATTCGGTGGTGATTTCTCTTTCCGGCGGTGAAAAACAGGGGATTGCGATCGGACGGGCACTGTACTTCAATGCTGATCTCATCATACTGGATGAGCCGACAATGGGACTTTCGCTCTCAGAAACGAAGAAGGTGCTCGATTTTGTGCTCAATATCAAAAATCAGGGAAAATCGGCGATTTTCATAAGTCACAACATTTACTACGTGTATCCGGTTGCAGACAGGTTTGTGATCCTCGACCGCGGTATGATTGCCGGCGAGTTTCTGAAAAAGGACATAAGCCAGGACGAGCTCGTGGAAAGGATGGTCGAGCTCGCGCGAACCGGAAAGCTGTAATCTGGCCGCTTGTAAGGAGCGCCCTTTATCGAAGGGCGCTCCTTACAGCACATGTGAAATATGCTGTGCAGTTGATAGCAGCCTGTAAGTGCTGTTTCTTTTCGTTTTACCGGTATGAAAAGACTTACTGCCAGGTGAGTGCGATACTTTTACAGAGGGATTAACCATGTTTAAGAATGTTGCGACCAGAGAGCTTCGCCTCGAGCTCAGCATACTGGGTGTCCTTGCGGGAATATTTGCAATCTTCTTTATCGGGAACCCGCAGGTATTCACCAAATTCGATATTTACTACTCCTTCATGTCGACCATACCTTTTTCCGGGATCATGGCACTCGGCATGACCTTTGTCGTCATTGCCGGTGAGATCGACCTTTCATTTCCGTCGATTCTGGGATTTTCGGCCTGGGTATTTTCAAAGATTGTTGAACTAACAAACGGAAACATAGTGCTTGCCACACTCGCCTGCCTTGCAACAGGCATTCTTGCAGGCGCTCTCAACGGATTTATCGTCGTCAAGGTTGGGATCCCTTCACTCGTTGCAACAATCGGCACGCAGTTCTTCTTCAGAGGACTGGTAAACGTGGCCGGACAGGGATTAGGCATCACGCTGGTTCCGGTTAAGGATACATTCCTTTTCAACGCCTTCGTCGGCAGGCTCTGGGGAGAGCTGCCCGCGCAGGCCATCTGGTGGCTCGTTCTAGCCGTTATTTTCGGATTTCTGTTGAAAAGACATAAGTTCGGCGCTCATGTTCTTTTTGTCGGCGATAATGTCGAGAGCTCCCGAATGATGGGCATCAGGGTAAATCGTGTAAAAATGGCCGTATTCATGCTTATGGGTGTTCTTTCAGCACTCTCCGGTATTTTAGCGAGCCTCGAGGTGACCTATTTCTGGCCCACACTCGGCGAGGGATATCTTCTGAGAACGCTTGCCGCCGTTTTTGTGGGCGGCACCTCGGTGTTCGGCGGCATAGGAACCATATTCGGTACCTTTATCGGTGCGCTCATCATCGGGTCATTGGAGGCGGGAATTATCGCCATCGGCCTGACCGGATTCTGGACCCAGCTCATCTACGGGCTCATCATCGTCGTCTCGCTCGCAATATACACACTCCTGAGAAAAAGGCAATAAGCCAAAGTTTCATTACAGAGGCCTTACACCTTATTATGGATGGTTCAAAATGCGTGTTACTTCCTTTGCCACCGCTTTCCCGAGGGTTTGATGCTCTTCAGGATCAAAGTGCAGCCCGTCGATGGTGCTGCATCGAATGACAGTGGACGTGTCGAAAAAACTGCAGCCGTACTGTTCTGAAATCGAGCGGTAGTAACCGGCGAGTTTTTTGGATTTCTCCACCCCACCCGCAAATGTTTCAGCCCACTCCTTCAATGTTCCGAGCGGCGGCGGAGCGAGTATCAATATGTGCGGGGCCCTCTCATCAACCCCGCACCCGCTTTTCAGTATGATTTCTATCAGTGATCCGAGGCTCTGCGCTATATCGTACGGCGTAACGGAATACCGCATCTTAAGGTCGTTTGTGCCGAGCATGACGACAACGAGATCGACCGGAGAGTGCGATTCGAGACAGGGAACAAGGTATTTACTCCCGTTTCTCTTGGCATGCCCCCGCACCGGGTCATCCCACACCGTGGTCCTGCCGTTCAGCCCCTCTTCGATGACGTAGTATTCATTGCCGAGCTCATGCTGAAGCACCCCGGGCCAGCGTACATCTCTTGCAAGCCTCTTTTTCGTGACCGGGTCTCTCCCGTAGGTGTTCGAATCGCCGTAGCAGAGCACTGTGTACATGAAATACCCCCGAATATGCAATATAGATATACAGTCTATAACCTTTTCAGGCGATAAAAAGTAATAAAAATCAATTATTTCGTTAAAATATTATTAAAAACTTTTCTCTATTCCTCTTTTCTGTGCTGCACCCTGTCGATCACAACCGTCACTATAAGACCGCCTGCAGGCTGCACTATACCACTTCACGCTGACGACCGAATGCAGCATTGAGAATGAGATCGGATGTCACATTCTCTGCCGGAAATTCCGCTGATATCTCTCCCTCATGCATGACGTATATTCTGTCACATATCTTCATGAGCTCCGGTATCTCGGAAGATACAACGAGAATGCCCGCCCCCTGTTGAGCGAGAGTTTTCATTAAATTATGGACCTCCTGTTTTGCACCCACATCTATTCCTCGAGTTGGTTCATCGAACATAAGCACATCGCATTCCGCACTCAACCATCTCGCTATTATTACCTTCTGCTGGTTGCCGCCGCTCAAATATATCACGAGCTGCTTCAAACTTGGTGTCTTGATTGCAAGTTTTTTAACAATACTTTTAACTCTTTTTAAGATTTTGCCTTTTTTAAGAACGCCGAAGAAAGTTACAGAGTCCAATGAGGATAGGATTATATTTTCATCAACAGGACGGCACATAATGAGCCCATGCGCTTTGCGGTCTTCCGGAAGGAGGGCAATCTTCATTTTTAATGCCTGTTTCGGTCCTTTGATTTTTACCACTTCCCCCTTCAAGTAGATGATACCGCCGGTTAGGGGGTCTGCCCCGAATATTGCCCGCAATACCTCTGTCCTTCCGGCTCCAACAAGTCCTGCCAGGCCGACAATTTCACCGCTTCTTAGAGAGAGGCTGATGTTTTTAAATCTCTCTCCAGAAAGGTTTTCAATCCGTAATATTTCTGGACCCAGTTTTCTGTTTATTTCTATTTGGGCTTCTTTTACTTTCCGCCCTATCATCATCTCAACTAGATCGGATGTTTGAACTTCATCGGCGTCTCTTGTATCCACATACTGGCCGTTTCTCAAAACAGTGATCCTGTCACCAATGGCAAAAACCTCCTCCAGTCTATGTGAGATGTATATTATCCCAACGCCTTCAGATTTGAGCCTTTTTATAATTAAAAAGAGCTCCTGTATTTCATTTGGCGTTAATGCCGCCGTCGGTTCATCGAATATGCAGATTTTCGATTTTACGGAGAACGCCTTCGCTATCTCGACCATCTGCTTCTGCGCAATCCCGAGCTTTCGAACAACTTCTTTCGGGTTGATATCAATTTCAAGGGTTTTCAAAAGTTTCGAAGCCTCCATATTCATACGAGCCTTGTCAATCGTATGTAAGGGCCCTCTTCTCAACGGCTGCCTGCCCAGAAAAATATTTTCCGCCGCACTCAGATAGGGAATGAGGATAAACTCCTGATACACTGTTGCAATGCCAAGCTCCTGGGCATGGCGGGGATTGTGTATTTCAATTTCTTTCCCATCGATGAAAATAGTGCCTCCATCCTTTTTATACGCACCTGAGATGATTTTTATGAGAGTCGATTTCCCTGCACCGTTTTCCCCTAAAAGAACATGAACCTCTCCCCGCCTGAGATTGAAATCAACATTATTCAGAGCGAGCACCCCAGGAAATGTTTTGGTAACACTCTTGAGTATCAAAAGCGTATTAGTAGAGTTTGACATGTCTATATCCCTCACACCTAAATAATTTTAATCTGCATGCTTATACTGACAATACAATTCATTAGATACCCACTTAAAAACAGACTTTGTCCATTATAGTACTGATTTCACGTGTTTTGAAGATTTATTTTAGATTTCAGACAAATTTTGAAAAATATTGAATTTTTTTCTTGACAATAATCCAAATTACTGTATTATGACTTATTATTACAAGATTATAAGCTAATAAGATGATATGATTATAAAAAATATACAATAGAAAAGAGCAGTATTCAACCCATTTATATAGAAATTAACTGCTTATAACCACCAGATTCTACTTGGGAGATTGTGTACATTTTTTTATGAAATAGGGGTTGAGATTGAAATGGTGGTTACTATATATAGGGAGAGGAGGTGGGTCCGGAAACAGATTCTGGATGTGATTTAAAATTATTTATGAAAACTCAGGAGGTATTATTAAAATGAAAAAGAGCTTATTTTTTGCAACTGCTATATTGAGCATTATAATGCTCATCTGCAGTACAGGGCTTGTCCTTGCAGCAGGAAGTAAGGAGAAGGCAGCCAAAGGTGAAAAGGAGCAAGTCGTAATCGGTTTTGATGCCATGAATGTCAGTATGACGTGGATGAAGTTTGCACATGATGCTATGATGAAAGAAGCAGAAAAATTGGGAGTGAAACTCATTGTACTTGATTCTGAAAATGAAGTATCAAAACAGGCATCTAATATGGAAGACCTTGTTTCTATAGGTGTAGATGGAATTGTTACTGACCCTATTGACATCAAATCATTAAATCCCGCGATTAATAAAGCTGTTGAACAAGGCGTTCCAGTTGCAACATTTGACAGAGCAGCGGTTGGTGCAAATTATTCATTCTACGTTGGCTGCGATGATGTAGAGGGTGGAAGACTAATTGCCAAATTTGTAGCAGATAAATTAGGAGGCAAGGGCAAGATTGTTCTTATCACTGGAACTCCAGGATCATCTCCTGCCGAAGACCGTACGAAAGGTTTTTTTGAACAATTGGAAAACTATCCGGGACTTAAAGTTGTATTTAATCAGACAGGCGAGTTCTGGAGAGAAAAGGGAATGGAGGTCATGGAGGATGCCATTACAGCGACCGGCGGTGATTTTGATGCTGTTGTGTGCCAGGATGATGATATGATGACAGGCGCGATCCAAGCGATTAAAGCCGCAAACATTGATGTAAACGACGTGATAATAACCGGCTACGACGGAGTGCCTGATGGATTGAGGGCAATACGCGACGGTCTGGCGGATTGCACATGCCAGTATCCCATTGGACAGGCCCCTGAAGTATTAAAAAGGCTGGTTGCCTATCTAAAGGGTGAAAAGCCTGCAGAGAAAGATTATGAGATGCCACCGTGGATTATCACCAAGGACAATCTCGATTCCGGAGATTTCTATTCTCTAATAAAAAATGATTAAGTGAAAATGACTATGCAGTCCAATAAAATTATACTGAAAGCATGATCTAAAAAGGGTAAGGGGCTTAAATTAAAGTCCCTTACTCATTTTATTATAATTTTTTTTAATACTCAATTAAAGGTTAGTATGGAGGAGTAAAATGTGTAACAACAAGGTCGTCGTTGGGTTGTGTGGGGCAATTCACCCGGGCATGCCTGGTGATGATGTAGGGGTTTACAAAAAAATTATGAAACAGATGGAACCACTTAAAAAGGATATGGACTTTGATCTTATTGTTGAAAGTAATCCTGTACGATCCGAAAGTGGTGGGCGAAAAGTAAAGTCCTTTTTTGAGGATAATAACGTTGATTTCACACTTATTTTCTGCCCCAGCCTGCCGTATGGAAGGTCCATACTTCCACTTTTAAAAGTTAAAAACTATATAGGGATTTGGGCTGTTCCGGAACCAACAAAAAACGGCGTACTGCAGCTCAACTCATTTTGCGGTCTCAATATGGTGGGTTCAATACTCGCGAACTACTTCACTGAATACCATATTCCTTTTAAATGGTTCTATGACTACGCCGACACGAAATTATTCAAAGAACGGCTTCGAATCACAATCAAAGCCATAGGCGCAATCAAGACTTTAAAAAACACCAGGATTGGCCAGATTGGCGATCTGGCCGACGGGTTTGAAAATATGTACGTTGATGAACGTATGCTCGAGAAAAAATTCGGCACCTATATACAGACAAGACATACCGTTGAAGATATCGTTCGAAGGGCGAAAGCCTATAAGGAAAATGACGTGAAAGCCACCCTCGATCAAATCTCAAAAGACGGCAGGTGGAATAAGGAACATGTAACCGCAGAAGAAATGAACAGGATGGCGCGAGTAAATATGGCATTTGTCGATTTTGCAAAGGAATATAACTATAATGCACTCGCGATTAGCTGCTGGACAAAGTTTCAGGAGATTTACGATCTTGCCGTTTGCGGTGCCATGAGCAGGATCAATCAGGCAGGTATCGTTGCTCCATGCGAGGCTGATATCTCAAGCACTGTTATTATGATTGCGTTAAAAGCACTCAGCGGGAAGGTACCAACAGTTAATGACATGGTTTCTCTTGATCCTGAAGACAACAGCATCAATCTATGGCACTGCGGTGTTGCGGCAAAAGATTGGTCAAACAGCTGCGGTATTACATGGGACCAGCATTTCAATATCGGTGAATACAAAGACGACACATGGGACGGAAAGGGAGTTGTTGCAGACCTCTCTTTCAAGTCGGGTGATATCACCGTCGCTACACTGCAAAATGATTTCAATAACCTTTTTGTCCTTACAGGAACAGTTATGGAAAACAAAAAGCCCTACTACGGCTCGAGCGGCTGGGTTAATAATTTAAAAGTAGGGAGAAAAAACACAAGCATAAATGAGTTGATCAATACTATTATGACAAACAGGGTAAATCATCACTATCCAACCGCGCAGGGTAATATATACGAGGAGCTTAAGGAATTTGCAAACTGGAAGAATATCAATATTTTTAAACCTGTTGAGTATGAGTCTTATTTACAGATTCCCGATCATATTAAATAACGATGCCGACATTTTATCTGTGGATGCTCAATTTTTTTCCTGTGCCATAAATTACTGAAGACAATAAGAAAAGGTTATCAATATGCCAATACTGCATTGCAATGGGGAAAGCAAGAATATTTCGCAGGTGATCGGGAAGTTTTTTATAACGATACTGAAGGAGCAAACGATACTCATTGTATTTGTGTTTGTCATCATAGGGATGGGCATATCTTCTCCGGTATTTTTGACGAAGAGGAATCTTTTGAACATATTTCTGCAGAGCTCAATGATAGGGATAACGGCATGTGGGATGACATTTTTGATTTTAATGGCGGATATAGATTTATCGGTGGGGTCTGTAGCGGCATTTGCAGGGGTGGTGGCCGCTAAGTTACAAGTGATGCACGGGTGGAGGACGTTACCGGCAATAGTGTTGACAATAGTGTGTTGTTTTAGTATAGGAATAGTGATGGGGGTGGTGGTAGCGAAGCTTGGGGTGCACTCATTTGTGGTAACATTGGGGATGATGACGATAGCGAGGGGGTTTGCGCTGATAATATCCGAGGGGCATCCAATAACTGGATTAAGGAGTAGTTTCACGTATATTGGGCAGGGGCGGATAGGGATAATACCGTTTCCTGCGATATTATTTCTGATGATAGTGGTGTTTTCGTGGTTTTTTCTATCTCAAACGAAGTTTGGAAGGGGGATATACTCGATTGGGGGGAACAAGGAGGCGTCGAGGTTATCTGGGATACCGGTGGACATGTACAAGATAATCATGTTTGGGGTATGTTCTGCGATGGCGGGAATATCGGGGATGGTACTTGCGGGGAGGGTAGCTTCCGGGCAACCGATAGCTGCGGCGTCGGAAAATCTGGATGCGATAGCATCGGTGATAATAGGAGGAACGAGTTTATTTGGGGGGAGGGGAGGAGTAGGGAAGACGCTGATAGGGACATTGATACTTGGAATACTGAGGAACGGGTTAAATTTGATAGGGGTGACGCCGTACTGGCAGAGGGTATTTATAGGGGCGCTTATTATAGTGACGGTGGTGATCGACAGGGTGCAGCACAGAAAAGAGGACTAGAGTCTGATTATCTAACTCAAAGCTGTTTCACTATCCCTAGTATCAATTTTTTGTTAATAGAGCAAGAAAAAATGATGGTTTTGCAATTGTAAATTAAAACTATTTTTTGCTTGGAGGAAGTTCGTATGGAAAAAACAATTAACGGGTACACAAAAAGAGAAGCAATGGAAAAAGCTTTTCAACTCGGCTTTGAAAGCGAAAAAAACAGGATGTCCTGCTCTCAATCATCGTTTCATGCAGTAACAACGGTGCTCGGGTATAAGAATCCGCAGCTTTTTAAAAGCATTGCTGCTCTTCAGGGCGGCGGTGCCGATTCGGGGCAAAACTCGTGCGGCGCTTTCTGCGGCCCTCTTGTACTTTTCAGTTTCTTCTTCGGGAGAGATTATCCTCAATGGGAAAAGGGTGAAATGACTTTAAAAGCATCATTTCTCGGCGAAAAACTCCTGAAAAAATTCCAGGAAGCCTATGGCTCTGCAGTATGTAAAAATATACAAATGCATTGCATTGGCTTTCCGACTCAGTTTGTAAAGGACGGTGATCTCGATCAAAAGGCGTTCGACAAATTCGAGGCTCATGATGGACACGAATTGGTAGCTCCTGCAGTAGTAGGGCGAGCGTCAGCATGGGCCGTCGAAATTCTCTGGGACGAGCTGCCGAAGGATCAGGATATTGACTTAAAAGATATCCCGTCTCTCAGTGAAGCAGAAAAAGCTCTCGAGGAAAAAATATCGAAATTGTAATAAACAAAGATTAATAAACACCCTCCTTCTTTGGGTGGTTCATTGCGATGGGCATGTTCTCTTCGGTTCATTATTCTGCTTTTTATGAAATGCCCATCCGACAACAACTACCCAAATAAACAAAACCGTCGGCATCATATAAATGCCGACGGTTTTTTTCTCATTAAAACTATTTCAAATCTATTTCACAACATTCAGTTCTTTGTCTCGTTCAGTCAACAGTTTGTCAATTTCAAGAATATCTTTCTCACCGATCTCCCAGCCTCCTGCTGCTACTGTACCTTCAATCTGTGACGGCCGCCGCGCACCGACAATCGCAGCAGTTACTTCTGATCTTCTCAGCACCCAGGCGATTGCCAGTTCTGCGAGCGTCCTGTTGTTTCTCTCAGCAATCGGCCGCAGGCGTTCAATATATTTTAGGTGTATACTCAATTCAGGCTCCTGAAAATACGGTTCCTGCAGCCGGTGATCCTTATTATCAAGTTTTTTAATACTCTCTTTCGTATACTTTCCCGTGAGGAGGCCTCTCTGCATTGGGCTGTATGGAATAACACCGATATTGTGGGATTCGCAGTATGGCAAAATTTCCTTTTCAACTTCCCGCAGTATCATGCTGTACGGCGGCTGAAGAGATGCAACCGGATGAATATCCTTGAGCCTTTCAAGCTGAGCCACACTGCAATTACTTACCCCGATATATCGCAGTTTCCCCTCTTTCACCAGGTCGGACATCGTAGACCATGCCTCTTCCAGATCTTCATCGGGATTCGGCCAGTGAATCTGATAGAGATCGATAACATCAATACCCAACCTTCTCAAGCTGTCTTCAACTTCCTGCCGGACGCTCTTCTTCTTCAATCTGCCGCTGACATTTCTAGCTTTATCCCAGACCAGCCCACATTTCGTGGCTATTATCGGCTTTTTTGTCACCCCCTTCAGAGCCTCTCCTACCATCTCTTCTGATTTCCCGAGACCATATACAGGTGCAGTATCTATCCAGTTTACTCCCAGCTCAATAGCCCGTCGAATCGTATTTATCGAATCATTGTCGTCCTGGGGTCCCCAGCCGGCATGCCATTCAGGTCCACCGATTGCGAAGGTTCCCAATCCAACACGGGTAATCTCAAGGTCCGTCCAGCCAAGTTTTTTTGTTTTCATTTTCAATGCTCCTATTGTAGTTTTTCCTTAATTTTATCCACAATACAATTATTCTTCAGAAATAAATATTTGTATAATAATACGTATTCAATAATAAATCGTAATTATTAAAAAATCGATATCAAAACCTTAATTTTTCATTAATTCAGATAAGCAAAAATTTACAATTCAACGCCTTTCATCATAGCAGCAAGCTCTGCCTGATAGCTAAAAAACGATGAATAAATAGGAAGCAGCTTATTAAATAATTTTACACTGTTTGGATCAGGTTTCTTGACATCTTCTTTTACCAGTATATTATCGATCTTGTTGAAATCCTTCCAGAGACCAACACCCACTGCAGCAACTGCTGCTGCTCCAAGAGTCGCTGTATCTTGATCAATATTTGCTTTAACAATAGAACGATTAAAAACATCAGCAAAAATCTGTCGCCAGAAGTCACTTTTACTTCCACCGCCTACCACAAGTATTTCATCACCGAGCTGACAAAGTTTTTCTAGTTTATCCAGCATAACCCGCAGGTCCATAGCAATCCCTTCGAGAACTGCTCTTATTATGTCTGCTTGGGTATGGGACAAATCCAGACCAAGAAATGCCCCCCTGATATCAGCACTTTTATGAGCAGCAGATCCACCTGATAGACTCGGATTGAATAAAATTTTCTTTGAACCAGCAAGAGACTTTTGTGCCAATTCGGTCATCATAGTGTATGGATCTCTACCTTTTTCCATTGCTTCATCTTTAATATTTTTACATAAAGAGTCTCTTGTCCATTTAAGAGAGTTACCTGCGGAGAAAATTGCTGTTGCTGATGTGAACATTTTCGGGATAACATGAGCAAATACAAAAGATTTTACCTTTGTATCCAGGATAGGGTCTTTTGAGGAAACAGCTATCCAGGCGGAAGATCCGAGAGACAGGTATAATCTTCCTTCCGCGATATTTCCTGCCCCTAACGCCATGCATGAATTGTCCACACCACCACATACAACCTTTACAGTTTTAGGAAGGCCAAGTATTTCAGACGATTCATTGGATATTCCACCCAACACACTTGTTGATGAAACTATTTCAGGAAACAACTCAGGTGGTAAATAACTTGCAGCAATTAGCTTTCGATCATAACACCATTTTTCTAAGTTGTACACCCCACTGCCCGATGCATATGAATAATCGGTCTTAAATTTTCCAGTAAGCTTAAAATTAATATAATCTTTAGAACCGAGGATTTTATAGATATTAGAAAATATTTCTGGTTCATTATCTCGATACCACATAATTTTAAAAACTGAATAACACTCCTTAGAAAAACCATTTCCTGTTATCAAATACCATTCATCAGGATCAATATTTTTAAAAAACTGTTCAGTTTGCTTGGTGGCCCTTGTATCCGACCATATTGGTGTTGATTCTCTCAGCAACCTACCTTTTTTATCAACCGGAACAACACCTAGGCTCTGTCCTGATAGAGCGAGACATTCGATCTCCTTCTTATTAACTTCACTTATTGATAAAAGTTTATGTGTCGATTCAACAACTGCCATCCACCAGTCATCTGGTCTCTGCTCATGCCAGCCTGTATCAGGATAGAACGTATCGTAGGGAATAAATGTACTCGTAATACAGAGTCCATCAGTATTGAAAAGTGAGGCCTTGTTTCCTCCTGTCCCAATATCATAAGCAATTATATACTTTTGCATTTACTTAGACTCTTCTGACGGGAACTACCTTGTGCTTTTTGTCTATTATCCCTATAGAGCAGTTTCAAATATTTTTTTCACGCTTTTTCTGTCTACAGGAGGGTTGCTCTTTAACATGCCATCCGCATCAAAGCTAATACGGACTACATCTTCTGTAAAAAGATTAATTTCATCCACATTAATATTAACTTCTGAAAGACGCGTGGGTACATTAATACTTTTTAAAAAATCTACAAACCGTTCAATTCCTTCCAAAGCAATATCTTCTTGCGACTTGTTTTCGATATCAATGCCGAATATATTGTGTGCAAATTGTACATAACTCTCAATGCGCTTTATATAGAGACATTGCATCCACGCCGGCATGATGATGGACAATGTTGCACCGTGTGTTACATCATGATGAGCTGATAGAACATGACCTAGCTGATGCATTGGGGTCCAGGCATCCCCCGGTTGAGACCATCCATTTAAGGCGATTATCGCCGCCAGCTGCAAGTGCCCTCTTGCAGCAACATCATTGGGGTTCTCTAATACTTTCTTGACGTTTTCCATAACGGTGAGTATTACGCCTTCTTGAATCCTGTTTTGAAGAGGCGCATCATACTGCCCATTTAAATAAAATTCAAGAACATGAGAAATAGTATCAGCTGCACCGCAAGCGGTTTGGTAAGCAGGTAAACTGCACGTTAAAGAAGGATCTGCGATAGATAGTTTTGGAAATAGACATGGGGCATATACGTAGGATTTTTCTGTAATTTTTTCATTTGTTACTACTGCACAACAGTTCATTTCACTTCCAGTAGCAGGAAGTGTTGGAACCATTAATATAGGTAGTGCTTTTTCAGGCGGGACAACCGCCGTAATGTCATGCCTGCTAACAACCATATTCCAAAGATCACCCTTATAAAAAAAACCTGCAGCAATCATTTTTGCTGCATCCATAGCACTCCCACCACCAACGCCGATTATAATATCAACACCTTCTCCTTTACATACATTCACTCCATTAGAAACCTGACCTATTCTCGGATTTGCCGTCACTTCAAAAAATGGAATTACCTCAAGGTGTTCTTCTTCAAGCATTGACTGAATTTTATCAAGTAAATCACTAAAAAAATCATGCTCTTTGTACGAAACAAGAAGAGCTTTTTTTCCAAACTTAGCCGCTTCGACTCCAACTTTAGCAATCTCACCAGGCCCAAAAATAATCCTTACCGGGTTGTAGAATTCGAAGTTCTCCATAACCTGACTCCTTTTCCCTTGTTAAAGTTCCTTTGGTTATTTTAGTGAAACGACAGCACAGCATATGATCGAATAAAGAATTTTTGATTTTACATTTATGATATGTTCACCACTCCACCTGGTTGTTTCCCACATTCTTGAATTATTTTTATAGAGGCCTGTACATTTATTCCAAAACGAGAAACTCCCATTCTGTACATCTTTACCATTGTTTCGAGATCCCGAACGCCTCCTGCTGCTTTTACTTTAATTGCATTGCCTACAAAGGATGTGATCAAAGTTATATTTTCCAGTGTCGCACCTTTTGGTGCCCACCCGGATGAGGTTTTTACAAATTCAGCACCTGCGTTTATGCATAATTCACA
Organism: uncultured Spirochaetota bacterium; assembly: GCA_964433545.1. Classification (GTDB taxonomy): domain Bacteria; phylum Spirochaetota; class B62-G9; order B62-G9; family DRHN01; genus CAYSRJ01. The sequence goes on from CAYSRJ010000011.1 coordinate 66,266, forward strand.
CGATTTTTTTATCTCATCATTTGTTAAGTAGCATGTTTCAAGAATGACTTTAACAGGCACCTTCCCCGCTGTTTCTACAACTGATTTAATGTCGTCTTCAACATACCTGTAATTTCCTGATCGTAACATACCCACGTTCATCATCATATCTATTTCTTGGACTCCATCTGATAACATCTCCTTTGCTTCCAACATCTTGATCTTAGTTTTATGGCCTCCCGAAGGGAATCCAACTGGAGAACCTATAAGGATATCGTTATCCTCAATAAGTATGTTCCTTAAAAATTTGACCCAACATGGAAGCACATGAACAGTTATAAACCTGTATTCTTTCGCATATCTTACTAGTTCTTTCACTTCAGAAATACCATGTGGTGTTTGAACAGCACTGATATCAATTAATCTGGCAATATCATAACATGTAAAGTCCACGATAATACCCTTATTAGTTTTATTAGAGTAAGAAAAATAAGAGATAATAAATGAAGCCAAACATTCAAATATGTTTCCTTGGCCTCCCCTGAAGGTATATTTTATATTCGTATACATCACCCCGTATTACAGAAATAACGTTTTCAAATGCTTCCCCGCTTACAAGGTACGTTGTCCTCATATTTCGAAAAAGTGCTACATTTTCGTTTAACTGTAGAACTTCAGTTTCAAGGGGGCCACTAAGATAAGTGGTTATTGTATCGACTGCCCTATCGATCTTCACCCTGTATACTTCCTCAAGCAGCTGATACAACCCAATTTTTTTTAGCTCGTCAATATTTTTTTCCAGTTTCGGAACATACTTTGCGAGTAAGTAATTCCTCATAAAACAGATAGGTTGTCCCTCAAGTTTCTTAATACGCTGAACTAAATAGACTTTCTCACTATTTTGTATTTCAAGTGCTGATTTAACACTTTGCGGAGGGCTTAGAAGTGCAACTGAAATGTTATCAGTTTCAATAATTAAACCTTTTTCAGCAAATGTTTCTGTAAATGAGCTTAAAAAATTATAGTTTTGTGCTATTCTCTGTTCTTTAACTATTGTGCCTTTCCCCTGTTTTTTTAAAATATACCCTTCTTTCTCGAGAACACTTATAGCACTTCTAATAGTTGTTCTGCTCATATTGAAACGCTTAATAAGTTCCTCTTCAGTTGGCAGCAAATCACCAACAGCATATAAGCCCTTTTTAATTTCCTCTCTTAATTGTTTTACCACGCGAATGTATAGAGGTTCCTTCTTTGACATTGCCAAAACTGTTCTCTTCCTCTTAGTAGAATATCTTTTTATATTTTAAAATAAACTCAATCTTCCATTGGTTAATAATTTATGAACCCCTAAAAACATATATAATTTTTAACTACACCATGTATTTTACCAGCTCATTTTCAGTTGTTTTTTTCTCAGGTGGCGATTCAAATTCGTTTGTAATTATACCATCTTTCATTATAATAATTCGATTGCTAAGTCCAATTAACTCCAATAGGTCGTCAGTAATCAAAATAATTGAAAGGCCATTTTCAACGAGCTCTCTAAGGATTGTATATATCTCCTCCTTTGCACCCACATCAATGCCTCTCGTTGGATTGTCAAGAATTAATATTTTGAGATTTTTAGCAACCCATTTCGCCATTAAGACCTTCTGCTGATTGCCTCCACTAAGACTGTAACACATAGTTGTAATACGAGGAGTTTTTATTCTAAATTTTAATATATACGCTCGTGTAATCTCATTTTCTTTTTTAACATTCAGAAGTGGCAGTCCCCAAAGTTTAATGTCCGGTATGCTGGGAAGAGTTATATTCCAATTTACTGGTAAATAACCAATAATACCTTCATTCTTTCTATCACCAGGAACATAGCCAATGCCCATTTTCATCATATTCTTCAAGCCTATTCTACCAATACTGCATCTTTCAATAGAGATATAGCCCATATCATATTTTTGAATCCCCGATAAGCAAAGACCTAACTCTGTTTTTCCACACCCAACCACACCACCAATGCCTAATATCTCCCTTTTTTTTAATGTAAAATTAATATTTTTAAAAGTTCCTTCCTTTGAAAGCCCCTTAACGTTAACAACTTCTTCACCGGTATTTTGTATTTGAAGATTTTCCTTATAAAATTCACTTTCTCGCTTTCTTCCAACCATAAACTCATGGATGTCTTCTTCAGAAGTATTCTCAGTATTTAAATATTTAATATTTTTACCGTCTTTAAAGATATATAAAAAATCACAAAGGTTTATTAATTCCGAAAGTCGATGTGAAATAAAAATAAAAGACGCCCAACTACTGTACTCTTTGACCTTATTGAAAAGAATTTCAATCTCCGCATCACTTAACCCGGATGTCGGTTCGTCCAATAATATAAGAGGCATTTCAATATTCAAAATTTTTGCAAGAGTGAATGCTTTAGATATTTCTATCATCTGTCTTTCATGAAAAGAATAATTCCAGGTCAGTTTCGTAGGATCAATATTAAGATTCAGACTTTTCATTGCTTCTTTTGCTTCTTCTATCATCTTTCGTTTATTTAATATGCCGTTCGAAATATATCGATCTTCATTTGCCAGAAAAAGATTTTCATATACAAATAAACTTGGCACAAGTCCCTGTTCCTGAAACACCATGAAAACGCCTCGTTTATTTGCATGCTGATAATTAAGTGGAGAATATGGTTTTGACCGAAGAGTTAATATGCCGCTATCAGGTTGATAAATCCCTGCAATAATATTGAGCAGAGTTGATTTCCCCGCTCCATTTTCTCCAGCAACACCGACAATCTCTCCTCTTTTCACTTCCAGAGAAACACTATCTAATGCAATAACTCCAGGAAAGGTTTTGGTTATGTTTTTAACATTTAGAATACTAACTTGTTTTGCCGCTTCCGTGGCTTTATACATTTATTTCTAAAGCCTCCACTGTCCTCATTTTTCCCAGATTGATTACAAACTTTTAACTCTTTTTTATCACGACTACCATTTTATTAAACAATCCTAGTTAAATGTATTCTCTAACCATTTACTTTACAAATTCCAATCTTGTTCTATCAAGTGTTGCAGCGACTGCCAGTATAGTAACAACTCCTTTGATAATAATCTGAACATGAGGATGAACGTTTAGTAAATTCATCCCATTACTGAGTATAGCCATAATAATAACTCCAAGGATAGTTCTGTGGGGTCCTCCAGAGCCACCGGTTAATGCAGTTCCACCCACGACAGTAGCTGCGATGGAATCAAGAATAAATGGATCACCCATTCTGGGCATACCCGCCTGAAGCCGTGCACTGAAAAGTACTCCGGCCAGTCCACTAAGTATACCCGATACAAAGTATGTTAATATTTTAATCATTTTTACCGAAACACCGGAAAACTGAGCGGCTTTTTCTCCGGCTCCAATGGTAAAAACATATCTGCCGTACCTGGACCTGAAAACCACAAAGGTAAAGAAACAGTAGATGAGAATTGCCCATATACCTATATTGGGGAAATTACCGATTAATTTACCCGATGCAATTTTGAGAAAATTCATATTCTTAACAACGACAGGAGAACCTTTACAAATTATGAGGGACACTCCATTCAAAATTGGTCCCATTGCCAGAGTTACAAGAAATGATGGAACCCTGCCGTACACAAAAACAAAACCGTTTATTGAACCTGCAACCCCCCCAATTGCAACACCAATAATGATTGCTGCAGGACCGATTTTTGGAACGAATAATGCGGATACAATACCGGAAATAGTAACAATCGATCCTACAGACAGATCAATGCTTCCCATAAGTATGACAAAAGTTGCTCCTATCGAGATTATCATAAGCACGGATGATTGACGGATTAGATTATACAGGTTCACCATTGACAGAAAGCGTGGGTTGATAGATCCAAATAATGCAACTAATATAAAAATAAAAAAGACCGGTATAATTGCACCCATAGTTTTACGTGATAAAAAACGATTCATCATATTATCAGTTCCATATCATATGTTAGCAAATGTTTTTCTGATCATGGGACTTTATGCAAAATACTTCTTTGATGCGCTATTAATTTTAAAACCTATAATTTTTATGTATTAGCTGCTCTCTTTTTCATTTAACCAGAGATATTTTAGAGCGATCCAAAGTTAGTACTACTGATAACAGAACCACCACGCCTTTGATAATCAATTGATAGTATGGATGTACTAAAGAAATATCCAAACCATTACTCAACACTGTAATAACAAAAACTCCAATAAAAGTTTTATGAATACCGCCTACCCCACCTGAAACTGGAGTCCCTCCGATAACTACAGCAGCAATTGCATCCATGAGGAGGTTGGCACCAAAATGCGGAGAAGCAGACTCGACTCTAGAAATCTGCAAGACACCAGCAATGCCACATAAAAGCCCTGCACAAGTAAATGCTATTATCCTGTATTTTTCAACATTAATACCTGTAAGTTTTGTGATTTTTTCACCACCACCAATAGCAACAAGGTATCTCCCAAACCTCGTATAACTGCCTATAAAAGAGAAGAAGATATATGCTAACACCGACCAGATTACTATATTCTGTAAACCTCCAAAAATAGAACCTTTTGAAATCCATGCAAAAGAATCATTCTGAAACCAAATCGGGCTTCCACCGCTGAGCAGCAGGCCGGTCCCATCCATTATTGACATAGTACCCAGTGTGATTATAAAGGACGGTAATTTAAAATATACACTTACAACTCCGTTCAATAATCCAAAACCTATTCCTACAACAATTGCTACAAAGGCAGCGTATACACCAATGTATGGAATAAAGAGTGCAGCGACAATGCCAGCGAGAGTTGTATTCGCAGCCACTGAGAGGTCAATGGAACCCATCAAGATTGGAAAAGTCGATGCCGTGCCAACCAGAAGTAAAACCATTCCCTGAGCAAGAAGCACCAGAATATTATCATAAGATAAAAAGATAGGGGTGACTGTATAAAATGATAAAATCAGTATAACCAGCATTATATAGGGGAGAATATCAACTGCCCTTCTTCTTCGTAAAAAGATCAATATATTGCCAATTATTTCTTTAATATACATCTTTTTATTGGATTTCATCCGTTTGGAATTTCTCACTACTTAATATAGTCACTCTCATAATATAATTAAGTGTGAATATTTGCAAATACACGGTATACAGATTAAAAATATTTTTTTTCTGTATACCGTGTTTAACCTAAACAGTAATAATTTTTCATGAAGAAGGCTGAAGAGCTTTTGACTTATAATGTTCTTCATACATTTTTTTTACTCTGTCATAATCCTCTTTATACCCTTCCCCATACCCCTTTGGAAGAGTAAATCCTTCAGGTTTAGGCATGTCTGCAAAAAAATCTCTCGGATCAAGTGGTTTCACACGATTTTGAACGTCCCAGTCATCCGGATGTAAAACCCTTGACATTTTCTTCCAATCGAATGGTAGTTTATCCTTACCCCACATTAAATTGTAATACCAATCCACATTGTCTTTCGTTATAATAGTACCATCAAACTGTAATATCCTCTCAGCTATTGAAGGCTTCCAGCCATGAGCTGCATCATATGCCATAACTGTACTCCACCCAGAATGCCAACCCGGATGCTGTGACATCACTGCATAAATTCTTCCTTCTTTTATATACTCCATGGTTTCCTTGTTACCGTCAATTCCCGTGATGGGAACATGGATTCCTGCTTCCTCACAAGCCGTCATCGCACCGATCGCAACATCATCATTTTGCCCGAACACTGCATCAAATTCAGGATATGCAACTATAAAATCTTCCATCACCTTTCTCGCATCAACCCTGTTCCACTTGCCTGGCTGGCTCGCCAGCAGCTCAATACCGGGATATTCCTTTAGGGCTTTCTTTAAACCCATAGTCCTGAACTTATCAGGAAGATTGCCTGGCCAGCCGCTAATATGTAAAACTTTTCCCTTGCCGCCGATTTTGTCGAAAAGCAATTTCGCCATCTGATAACCGTATCCATAGTTATCGGCAAAAGTTTGTACAGCAAAATAATCCCCTATGGCAGGTGGAGTAAGCCAATCGGGGTCTTCATGATTATTAACAAGATAGACCTGGTTTTTTTGACATAATTTTGCAATACTTGCAATGTTGCTGCTGTCAGGGGAAACATTGTCGATAATTTTAACTCCTGCAGAAACCATCGTTTCAATTTGTGAAACCTGCTTATCTGTGTCCCCCTCATTTAGCACAGGCAAGTCTTCATAACCTAATGCCTCTGTCGCCTCTTTTGCGCCTTGCCCCCACATTTTAAAATATTCATTCTCAAGAGTTGTGTAAGGATGAAGAATTTTATTTGCATACTCTCCCTTTCCTGTAACTTCCTCAGCTTTTTTTCCTGTCTTTTTTGTCCCCCCGGCAAAAAGAACTAAAGGCGTTATGATGCATAACACCCCTGCAAATAAAAAAATCCTTTTGATGTTCATACTTTTTTCCTCCTCATAATTATTTTTAAAGCTTTATAATGATGTTTATCGTATCATTCATTACTACCTTTGTCAAGTTATTTTTAAAAAAATATTTATATTTTTTCATCTATAAAGTCTTATTATAGATGAAAATAAAAAATTATTGTTATTTTTCCTTTACATTTTTTCTATTAAATCGTACTATAACTAATATTCATGTATAATCATTATTATGTTTATATACTAATCATCATTATTTATAATAGGAGGCTGATATGAACACTATAAATGGGTTAACAAAAGCTCAGGCTATTGAAAAAGCGTATAAAATTGCTTTTGAAGGGGAAGGTCTTCGTCAGGCATGTTCGCAGGCCACATTAAATGCTGTTTCCGAAGTTTTAGGAATTAAAAGTGATTTACTTTTCAGAGTAAGCTCTGCACTTGAAGGTGGCGGTGCATGTACCGCAAAGGTCGCCTGCGGAGCCTGGTCGGGTGCAATGATGATACTAAGTTATTTTTTTGGCAGAACCTATGAACAGTGGCTTAGGTCTGAAAAAAATCTTAAATCTTCATTTTTAGGACAAAAAATATACGAAAAATTTGTAAATGAATGGGGGTCTGCAATTTGCCCCGAAATTCATAATAAAATTTATGGCAGAAAATTTGATTTTAGCAATAAAGAGGATTTTGATACATTCGAAAAAATGGGAGGGCACAGCATCGGCTGCACAGTGGTGTGTGCAAAAGTTTCCACCTGGGTTGTCGATATACTTTGGGATGAAATTCCAAAAGATCTTGATCTGTCAATGATTCCAGGTCCAAATGATGAAGTTTCAATTGATTTAGATCTGGAGAAACTAACCGGGAGAAAAGGGGCCGGCTGGGGTTTTGAAAAGATACAATAAAACAAATATTTTGTCCTGGCCTCGATCTTTCTCACGATAAACCCTCCTTTCAACAACAATAAAAGCCCCTATTTGGGGCTTTTATTGTCTTGCTCTCATTTGCATCATCAAGATCACGGGTATATCTTGTATATTTGAAACAGGTGATTATTTATCATATTTACGGGGTTTCCTTTAACCATAAAGTAAGTAGTCCCGAATTTGATAACAAGTGAGTCGTGCCGTTTATTATAATACCACATGGAATAAATAATTGGATTTTCCTCATTTTTTATCCAGAGCCCGATTTTTATATCCGGCTGTTGCCGTAATTCTTTTTAACTACTTGATACAACATTTACCGATTCCAGCCTCCATATTTCTCTCAATAATAATAAAAGTTTAAATTTATTATTGAATTTCACTGCTGTCCGGTTAACTGGTTTTTTTAATACAGCCTAACTTTATTATTCACAATATATTAGAGCAAAAAATGGCTGTTATCGATTTGAAATCAATCTTATACTATGACCACTCGATTTTCAATCATTTACAAGGGATGGTTAATGCACTCAGGAAAAATTATCTTCTCTCAAATAATGGAGACTTTTATTTGCAATCTCTTTTTTTGGACATTGAAATCTATAAACAACTCAATCACTTGGAATTTCTATACAACCTTTTAGAACTCGGGAAATGCGAGCCCCTTCGTAAGTATTACATTGGAATATTTCCTCGTCTCCCCGGTTGATAGTATTGCAAAGGCATTCCTGGTCCTCTCCACAAAATCCATGCGTTCGAGTTTCTGGATGCCGCCATAATCGGATGCATGTTTTTTAAATACAGCTTCAATCTCTCCCATTAAATCCGGATCCATTGAATCACCCTTTACCACCTCCATCATAAATGCAGGTTTTTCTGCAAATAGCTTTGTTTCAAGCGGGAAAAAATAGAGAATTGCATCGAGAAGCTCCGGAATAGAAACGCCGATCGCCCTGTAAAATCTTTTCGCATTGGAATAGCCGGGGTAATGAGCGTCGACAAGTGCTATTTCGTCACTATGCCCCATCTCCATAAGAAACGTCATTATTTCAGGTGTCATTGCTTTCGGCATATTTTTAAGCATTTTTATCTCCTTAAAAATTGATTTTCAAACCGCACATACAACGATGCTAAACTTTAAAACAAATTCTATTATATAAAATCAAACCTACCGACAATAAGAAAGTATTTTTATTACTAAAAAAATTATACTTCTATCAAATTCTTTCAATTATAAGTACTCAATATCCGGATAAACTTTTTTTAAAGAACGTCAGCGGTATTTAAAAGCAGTATCGAACATTGTAACTATATTTTCTGCTGGAATGTTCGTCTGTATATTATGAATAGGAGCAAATACAAATCCTCCACCCGGGCTTAAATGCTCTATACGCATCTGAACTTCTGTTTTTACATCATCCGTGGATCCAGAAGTTAAAACATTTGGGTCGCATCCACCACCCCAAAATGTAATATCATTACCAAAATCTCTTTTAAGTCCACTACTATCCATACCCTTTGCCCCTACCTGAACTGGATTAAGAATATCTATGCCAACATCAATAAGTTCAGGAATTACCTCACGTATAGCACCACAGGAATGAAAATAAATTGCAGCGTTTGATACTCTTCTTATTGCATCAATTATAGCTTGGTGCCTTTTTTTATAGTATTTCTTATACATGTCTATTGAAAAAATAAGCCCATTTTCAGTACCAAGATCATCACCTATTTGTACAATGTCAATTAAGTCTCCAACTTCTTGAAGTACATAAGTAAAATATGCTTGTTGCCATTCTGATATCTTTCCTGCTAAATAGTCAGCAATTTCCGGGTTAATTACTAGATCCATAAGTAATTCTGTTAATCCACGAAGAAAATATGAATGTTCAAAAACTCCTGCTGTAGGACAAAACAAAATAAGGGCTTTCTCTGTATTTTTTTTCAAATCCATAGCCATTTTTCTCAAACCATGAATACGTGAGGGGTCTTCTGGATTTGGAAATTTATATTCTTTAACTCTTTCTATTGAATCAGCCTTTTGTAAAGGAGTACTATAAAGATCGAAAAAGTAACCACCCTTTGGTTTTCTTAAAAGAATACCCCACTCTGTAGTAAAATATTCAAAATCGCCCTTATTAATTATTTCAAATTTCCAATTTTTACTTGGATTTGTATATATTGGAATACAATCCGCACCAAAACGTTCAAGTAGTTCATCACATGGAAAAACTATCATTTGAAACCAATCCTGTATTCTCGACTCATGAGCTTCTAACCTCAAATATTTTACAACATTTTCATATGCCTCAATATGAAGAGATGAATGTAATGAGCCAAAATCTATTGCAAGCAAACATTCCTTATGCGATATAGCATTTAGAATACGTTCTCTCGAAGTCATAAAAATTTCCTTTTCATAATCTATAGTGTCCAATTATAAATCGAATAATAGCAATTGGTTATGAGATTCTCCATCAAGTGATCTGTAATCGAAATTCGTAAGTACTTGTCTCACAAGCAATTGCTCAAACACTGTAACACTCAATATTTGCAAAATTGTGTAGAGACTAAAATCCAAATTAAGCCTTTTCTTTATGATGGCAACAAGCACATACACAGAGATTGCTATCCAGACCTGAGTCTTTACTGCATTCATTGAGGTGCCATAAAATGCTTTTATTCGTAAATGTTGCTTGATCCATCTGAAGAATAACTCAACCTGCCAGCGACATCGGTAAAGCTGTGCGATAGTGAGGGCTGGAATAATAAAGTTGTTCGACAAGAAAATAAGAACCTTATCCGTCTCAGCATCATAATAGCTGGTGCGGCGAAGTTTATCCGGGTACTCTTTAGCGGAGTTAATACCATTAAGCATTACGGTTTGGTCGCTTTTCAACCCAAGGGATTTATCTACTGGATGAGAATATAGTCTGCGAAACTGGAGGTTGGTTTTAGCACGGGTTACAAAAAAGGCACAAAATTGTGTCAGGGTGTAGAGCCGAGCAAAGTCAAGGTATGCCCGGTCCATGATGTAGTAGGAGCCCGGCTCTGGTATCAAATCATCCAAAATGTTCACATCATGGACCTTTCCATCAGTGATTTTGATGAATGAGGGCACATTTCCACGTAGATCTAGCAGTGTATGCAGCTTTATGGCGCCTTTTCGTCTTCGAAATCGAGCCCAAGGGAATAAAGAAAGGCATAAATCTATCGTGGTAGAATCAAGTGCATACACTGTTTGATCCAGTTCGACACCCAACTCATCGTCTTTATAAAGGTTTCTTGCTATATGAATAAGTACTTGAGCAAAATCGGCATAAATACGCCACTCTCGAGTCTCATTTGCATAGGAAAGAGTGCTCCGAGATATTTTACCTCTAAAACCCATGTGATACAATTTGTTCTGCATGGAGTTCAGGCATGACTCAATATCTCGAAGGCTGTCCCTATAGGTCATCTGAGCAAAGGCCATACATAAAAATTGATTCCAACAGGAAAAACTTTGTACCTTGTAATTACCGTGATATCGCGATACACATTTTTGAAACTCGTATTTTGGTATAAAATCCATAATTTGGGAAAAGACAGTTTGTCCTGTATACATTAGCCACTCCCTTGTATTGTAGTTATTAGAGTGGCTACAATATAATCTTTATTTCAAGTCGAAAAAAATATTTTCTCGTTTAATTTATTAATATTTAATTAATTACACGATTTATTACTGAAAACAGTTGGACAGTAGTGTTTCATAATATTAAAATTATTTTAGCAATTCCTTTCTATTTTATACTATTTCTATAAAAAGATTTTAAATGTATCCCCCGTAATAGAAATGTGCTACTAGCCAAGCAACAGGTAACTCTATGTTAAACCAAAACTTATGAAAAATCAGAGTGAGTCAAGTACATACCTCATAAATATTTCAAATATTTTTAATATTTTCTCATAAGCTTATCAAGTTTATGATGAATTGGTTTCAACGCAGTATAGGCCTCTTTAAAAATATCATACAATTTACTGTACCGCTCGGTGTTCTTCTCGTCGGGATTCATGACACTTTTTTTCCGTATCATTGATTCAGCTTCAACAATATTTTCTTTTATACCAACACCCACAAAACCGGCAATAGCGGCACCGAGAGAGGTTGCTTCCTCCATATACTCCATCTCAACGACCGGTTTCCCCCAGATATCCGCCATGAGCCTTCTGAGAAACCTGTTCCTCCCGCCGCCGCCGATCAATCGAACCTCATTGACCTGACTCCCGTTTTCCTCCAGTATATCGAGAATGATTTTTAGATGATACACCGCCCCTTCAAGAACCGATCGTATTATTTGATATCTTCCAGCAACGCGTGTCAATCCGAGAAAAGCCCCCTTGACCTCGCTGTCCCAGTACGGACTCCTCTCCCCCATCAAATAGGGAAGAAACAGCACCCCATTCGACCCCGCTTGCGACTGTTCCGCTTCCAATGAGAGAATATCATAGGGGGACAAACCTATGCCTTTTCCGAGCGAGCCCTCGATATTGCCGATCCACCCGTTCAGCCACTCGAAGCTCCCGCCTGCTGATTGCATTGCACCAACACCCATGTAAAGATTTTCATCCAGATGGTTTAAAATGAATGTTCTTCGTAACGAATCGTACAGAGGCGTGTCGGTTGTCACCGATGTCCAGGCCGAGGTACCGTATATGTTGTAGCAATCTCCCGGTTTTGAGGCACCGGCACCGACAGTGGCGCACGGACCGTCACCGCCTCCAATGACCACCGGTATTCCTGCAGGAAGGCCGAGCTCATCGGCTGCTGATTTTGTGAGTTTTCCTGCTATTTGAGTCGAGGGTATCGCCTCAGGGAGCTTTGATGAATCGATCCCGATGCTTGAAATTATTTCTCCACTCCATGCCTTTTGCCGGATGTCGAAAAGATTTGTACCGGATGCATCGGAGTAGTCTGTAACGAATTCCCCCGTCAGATGATATGCGATATAATCCTTGGGCTGCAGGAACTTGTACGCCTTTTTATACAACTCCGGATGGCTGTCCTGCAGCCACAATATTTTTGCAGCCAAATAGTTTGCAACAAAAACTGTCCCGGTAACTTTATACGCTATTTCATCGCCTACTGTCTGCGATAATCTATCCCGCTGTTTATCCGCCCTCTGATCACTCCAGATAATTGCATTGCAGAGAGGAGACCCTTCTTCGTCAACAGGTGAACAGCACATCATATGTCCGCTGAAGCTGATAGCTACAATGTGCTTGTGGGCATTGGGTACTTTTTTTAAAAGATCAACTGTCGATAATTTTACCGCAGCCCACCAGTCGCTTTGCTTCTGCTCCGCCCACCCGGGATGCGGGTACACTGTATCGTATCCGGTAAAACTGCTTGCAACAAGCCCGCCTCCCGAATCAAACAGCGTTGCCTTGTTTCCTGATGTTCCGAGGTCGTGTGCAATGACAAACTCGTCTTTCATCTTTATCACTTTCTATCCGATAGAATAGCATTTAATAGAATGATTTTTGTGCGCTCAATCAAGCACTATTGCGCCATTTCAAGTATTTTTATTATATCCTGTTTGTCAACAGGCCGAAACCATCCCACCGGACCGTTTTCCACGCATTTTGCTGCAAGCTCTTCAAATCTGTTATCCGTAATACCAAGCTCATGGAGGCTTACAGGCATGTTGACGTCCCTGAAGAATTTTTCAAGCCGGTTGATGCCCTCTACTGCGGTTCTGTCCGGTTCATCGAAGTTATATTCAATATCCCACACACGTACCGCGAACTTGATAAACATATTCAGCCGCGCTTTATACACATATCTCATCCATGAAGGCATAATCGCCGTCAACCCCGCGCCGTGTGCGACATCGTACATTCCTCCAAGCTCATGTTCGATTTTATGACACTCCCATGCCGGGACTCTGCCTGTGCCAATTAAATCGTTATGCGCGATAGATCCCGCCCACATTATTTCAGCCCGCGCGTTATAATTGTCAGGTTCCTCCAATAAAATGGGAAGGTTCTTTATTACTGTTTTTAAAACACCTTCACAGAGCTTATCCGTTAGATCAACGTAATGGGTGACGGAAAAATAGCGCTCCGTGATATGGGTCATGATGTCGCATCCTCCGGACGATGTCTGATATGGGGGCAGTGTAAACGTAATCTCCGGGTTCATAATGGCAAACTTCGGTCTGATAATATCTACTCCGTCAATTGAACGTTTATACCATCCATCCTCATTGGTAATAACCGCGCTCCCGCTCGATTCGCTCCCCGCTGCAGGAATAGTGAGAATTACACCAACCGGTAAGGTTTTTTGAACCTCGGCCTTCCCACTGAAAAAATCCCATACATCTCCGTCATAAGGGGTTCCGATTCCTATCGCTTTTGACGAATCAATAACACTACCGCCTCCTATTGCAAGAATACAATCAATACCCTTTTCCCTGACCATTTCAATCCCTTCACGCACCAGGCTGAGCCGGGGATTGGGTTGTACCCCGGTCAATTCATACACCTCCATCCCGTTATTTTTAAGGGAGGAGACCACTCTCTCAAGAAGCCCGGATTTTTTTACAAATTCCTCTCCGTAATGATGTATAAGAACTTTCGAACCGTATTTTTTCATTTCTTCACCAACAGTGTTTTCCATATCTCTGCCGAAAATAACCCTGGTCGGATTATAATAAACGAAGTTCTCCATGTATTGCTCCTTCTCAATCTGCCAAATTTTTTACTCTCAACCTAAATTATATATCTCTGTTTATCCAAACGCTTTTTATCAGACAGGAATATCTCCTAAATCAGCAAAACTAAAATTACCTTTATCATCCCTTGACCGCACCGAATGTGAGACCGCGCACTATATAGCGCTGCATAAAGATCGCAAGAAGAATCCCCGGAATTGCGGCGATGGTTGCAAGCGCGGACAATTCGCCCCAAGCGACACCTGTGCTCCCTATATAATCCTGGAGTACAAGCGGCAGTGTCTGGACATGATGCCTGGCAAATATAGACGCGAACATGAGCTCATTCCATGAAAATATAAAAGCGAAAAGGCTTGCAACGGCGATGCCCGCCCTGGCAAGAGGAATTGCGATCTTAAAAAACACCGTAAACCTGCTGTGCCCATCGACCATTGCCGCCTGTTCTAGCTCAAAGGGTATGTCCTCGAAAAACCCCTTCATAATCCACGTGCAAAAGGGCAAGTTGAAAAACATATAGCTGAGGAAAAAAACAGAATACGTATCGAGCAATTTCAGGGTTTTGAATATAAAAAACAGCGGGATAACTCCGATAACCGGCGGCAGAAAAAGAATCGAAAGTATAAAAAAAGATATTTGCTGTCCCCCCGGACTGTACCGCGCTATTGAATAACTTGCAGGCACCGATATGATCATGGTAATGAAAGTCACCGTAACGCTGATTATCGCACTATCAATAAGACCTTTCAGCCCTCTTGCGGACAGGGCGTTCTTGAAATTATCGAACATCAATTGTTTTGGAATCATTGTGGGAGGCCGCGTATAGAATTCTCCAAGCGTCTTAAAAGAACCGCTTATAATCCAGTACACGGGAAAGAGAAACACAAGAAGTACCAGAATAATAAGTATCCAACGGATAATTTTTAAAATCATCCGCGTTGTTGTTTTTTCGCCTATTCTTATTTCATCACTTTTCATACCCTGACACTCCTATTTGCTGA
The DNA here is from genome assembly GCA_964433545.1 of uncultured Spirochaetota bacterium. Classification (GTDB taxonomy): domain Bacteria; phylum Spirochaetota; class B62-G9; order B62-G9; family DRHN01; genus CAYSRJ01. The sequence goes on from CAYSRJ010000011.1 coordinate 81,346, forward strand.
GCTTGCTGCTCGTTGTAAATTTCAGGAATATATTTGCAAGTATAATCATAAAAATAATCTGTAGAACTCCCATTGCCATCGCATACCCTATATTCATGTATTTCAAACCTGTGTAGTAGGTTAACAGGCTGAGCGTTTCTGTGGCAGAGCCCGGACCACCCTGCGTAAGTATCATTACAGGATCGAATATTTTAAAGATAAATATCGTCCGAAGGAGAATGATGAGCACGAACATCGGCCGGAGCAGAGGGAGAGTGACTCTCAGAAAAACCATAAACGGTTTGGCCCCATCAACATCCGCCGCCTCATACACCTGGCCTGGAATTGCTTCAAGGCCCGCGAGAAGTACAAGTGCAACAAAGGGAGTCCACTGCCAGGTATCAACGATAAGGATCGAGAGCAGGCCCCAGAACCGGTTGCTGCTCACCCAGAGCGGCTGTTTCATGCCCAGTATCCCCAGCATATAATTAAGCGGACCGAATGTTTCATTGAAAATGAGTTTCCAGTTCAAACCGGCGACAACAGGAGCAATCAGTACCGGTATCAGTATAAGGGCCATTACAACTGACCTGAGCTTGAAGGGTTTTTTCAGCAGTAGTGCAATACCGAGTCCGAGTATTGATTGGATGATAATTCCCGCCACCATGAGAATAACCGTATTTAAAAATGCATTTCCAAACCGAGCATCCATAAAAAGGCCAAGGAAATTTTTAAAACCGCTGAATCTCGGGGGCGCAGGCACAGCGAGGTTCCATGTCCTGAAGGCGTTTACAAACATGAAAAACATCGGCCCGATTGCAAGAAAAAGCAAAATAATAAACGCGGGCGCAATCATAGCGTAGGACAGTTTCCTCTTCCCGTCCCAGTATATTTTTTTATGGGTCGGGGGCTTCGCATCGTACTCCGTTTTATTCTTTACAGTTGTTCTCATTGCTCCCTCATCATTTTTTCCATAGTACTTTTAAATCGGCTATTTCACCTTGAATCTACAAGTTTAATACGGAAGGGTATCAGCCGATAGAGGTCGATACCCTTCACACGAAGTACTCCCCTACTGAATGTACCCCAAATCTTTCCATGCTTTGAGCTGGGAAAGCCAAATTGCCTTTTGTTTGTCGAAACCGAGGGAATTACTAATTTTATTCCATTCAGCAGCAACTTTATCCAGAGCTTCCTTAGAACCCATTTCACCGGAAAGAGCTTTATGAATATACAGATCAAGAATATCCATATACTCATTGGACCCTGGAATGCTCAGATCCGGATACCCGTGTTCGAGATTCGATTTAATGGCATCCAGATAGTTTTTGCAGTCACTCACAGGCACTTCACCCTTCGAAAAATCTGAAAGGTATTTTGCAAGCTTGTCGGGAGCATTTACATGAGAGTATCTGAACGGGTCCTCTCCTGTGCGTGGATCAAAGCAGAAGTCTATACTTGCCTTCTGGCTCATATACGAGGCAACCCAGAAAGCTTCCGCCGGATGTTTTGAAGTCGAAGTAATCGACATAACTCTTCCAAAAGGCATAGTTGCCTTATACTGAAGTTTCCCGTTAACCATCGCTCCTGGAATATGAGATACTCCAACCTTCCCTGCGATTTTTGATTCCTGTTTGTTATAACTATACTTAAAGGTTCCTGTCCATAGAATCATTGATGCAAGGTTTCCTCCAAGAAAGCTTCCCCTGTTTTCCGTGAATCCCCATGAAAGAATTCCGGGAGGGGCAAACTTAGACATTTCTTTAAGCTCATCGAGGGCTTTTACCCCGGCCTGGCTGTTGATCATCGGCTCCAGGTTTTCATCGAAGTATATCCCGCCATAGGCGGTAAAGTGATCCATCCACTCAAAATGGCACCACCCTCTCCCGAGAAGCATCCCGTTACCGTAAAAGTCGTTCTGTAAAACCTTACCGGCAAGAGTCTGCCCTTTCTTCCGGGTAAAAAATTCAGCCACGTCTCGAGCCTTTTCCCAGGTTTCGGGAACCGCGAGATCATACCCGTATTTTTTCTTGAAGTTGGCCTTCTCTTCCGCATTCTCGAAAAGGTCTTTACGGTAGTAATAGACATGGAGATCGCCGTCATAGGGCAGCGCATAGAGCTTGTCATTGTAAGTGCAGTAGAGTTTTCTGAACGGGGTGATGATATCGTCCAACTTGGGGTCCCGCACCCCAATAAAGTCATCCATCGGTCTAAGGTTGCCCATGTTGACGAACTCCGGAAGCAGCGCTGGGAAGTAAACAACAAGATCAAATGCACCTGTTCCGCTTACAAACTCGTTCTTTAATTTCGTATACACATCGGCCTGTGCCACGGGGTTTAAAACGAGTTCAATACCCGACTCTTCCTTGATGCGGTCTTTAAAAAGTTCAAAGGGAAAAACGTTGATTCCACCGTCGACAAAAACGTTAATTGTAGTACCCGGTGTTATTTCAAGCTCACCCTTTGTAACCGGCGCCGCCCCTTTTTCCTCTTTTCCCCCTGCCAGACATTCAACCGCGAAGGAAAAGGTAAAAAGAACGAGCACGCTCAAGATAATCAGCTTTTTGAGCATTTTTTCTTCCTCCTCACATTTTAGATATGTTTTTTCATGCTAAACCGCTTTTTCCATTTACTGCAGCACTGGCTAAATAATAGAGTTGACACATCCCCCCTTTCTTGGACTATAATTTCTGCATTCCCGTTAACAGCAGGCAATCACACTACTCTCTCCCCGTTTTCATCTGAAAAAATGCAGATATGATTCTCCTCGAAACAAAAATAAACTCTGTCCTGTATTTTGTATAAGACTCCACTCTTAACTTCTATAAGGAACTTTTCACTGTTACTCGCAACCATAAGGTAGCCTGTTTCTCCCAGATCTTCGTATGAGTACACATACCCTTCAATTGCCCCGGGATTATTCTTTTTACAGAGACGCATGTATTCCGGGCGAACCCCCATAACCACTTTCCTGTTCAAATATGCCATGAGATTTTCTTTTTTCATCAGATCTTCGGGAAGGGTATATATTTTGTTCTCGCAGCGGATTGCCGGCTTACATTCCTCAACCGTAACAAGTACTCCATGAGTAAAGTTCATGGGAGGCTCTCCGATGAAATCCGCAACAAAGAGGTTTACCGGATCATCGTAAAGCTCCTCCGGGGTACCGATCTGCTGTATCACCCCTTCATTCATCACGAGAATCCTGTCGGACATCGCAAGTGCCTCGAGCTGGTCGTGGGTTACCAGAATAAAAGTAAGTTGATTCAATTTCTGTATTCGCTGCAGCTGCACTCGCAGGTCCACTCTCTCCTGGGCATCAAGATGTGAGAGCGGTTCATCGAGAAGATAGATGGATGCCTGTCTAATAAGAGCCCGACCCAGGGCAATCCTCTGCTGCTGCCCACCGGACAACTCACCCGGTTTCGCATTCCGGTACTCACGTAAGTGCAGAAGATCCATCGTTGAACCAACTCTTTCATTGATATCTTTCCTGCTCATTTTTTTTGTTTGAAGCGGAAAGGCGAGGTTTTTATACACGGTGAGGTGTGGATAGAGGGCGTAGCTCTCAAATGCCAGTGCAATATCTCTGTCTCGAGCGGGTATGTAATTAATTTTTTTACCATCAAGATAGAGACTGCCCTCTGTTATAGCCTCAAGGCCCGCTATCATTCGAAGAGTCGAAGATTTTCCACAGCCTGAAGGACCGACAATGGTGAGGAATTCCCTGTCATTTACGGAAAATGAGAGATTCTTTACGGCTCTGACTTCACCGTAATTTTTATATATATTCTCAAGTACCAGTTTATCCATTTCTTTCTCCAAGCACCCGGATAAGTTTTCCGCTCTCATGAAAAATACATGCATTTTCAAGGTCTATATAGATTCTAATCATCTGACCGATGTTGAAGCTTTGATGACCCTTAAACTCGGTTTTCAATATCTCCTCACCGACTTTCATAGAAACCACCGTATTCATTCCATGCTTTCCGCACGAGTATACTTCTGCATCAATGCCTCGTTTATTCGAAGGAAGTGCCAGACCTATTTTTGATGATCGCACGCCGAGTATTGCCTTTCCGGGCCTAATCGACTCATGCAGATCTATTTCCATACCATGGGAAGCTTTAAAGATTGAACTTCCACCCCTTTCTGAAATAGAACCGTGCATCAGATTCATCGGAGGGTCCCCGATCATTCGGGCAACGAACGTATTTGCGGGAAGTTTAAATATTTCATCCTTCTCGCCGTACTGTTCAACCCTTCCCTTATTGAGCACAATAATCTCGTTTCCCAGGCTCATCGCTTCACGCCAGTCATGAGTAACATATAAGATTGAAATCTTGAGCGTTTCCTGCAGATGCTTGAATTCCCCGATCATCTGATATCGCAGTTTTGCATCAAGATGCGCAATGGGCTCATCCATGAGATAGAGATCGACCGGTTTTATAAGCGCCCGTCCGAGAGCGACCCTCTGCCGTTGCCCACCAGAGAGAAAACCCGGCCTTCTTTCAAGAAATTTATCTATACCCAGCATTGTTGCAATTTCAGTAACACGTTTTTTTATTGTATCTTCATCCATTTTCAAAGTACGAAGGGGACTTGCCAGATTCTCGAATACCGATATGTGAGGATAGAGGGCGTACGTCTCAAAGACCATTGCCATATTTCTATTTCTCGGTTCCAGGTTATTAATAAACTGACCTTTAAAGTATATTTCACCCGATTCAACAGATTCCAATCCGGCAATAACTTTCAACGTTGTCGTTTTTCCTGCACCGGAAGGACCGAGAATCACAAGACATTGACCTTTACGGGCGGTGAAATTAACCCCTTTCAATGCCTCCACATCTCCGTAATTCTTATAAACGTCCTTCAGCATTAAAAGGCCCTCGGTATTATATTCCGATTTCTTTTCCATCTCCATTTTCTGTATTTCTTCCTTAAATTTTGTTTTTATATATACTTTATGGTTTTACCCTCTGTCATCATAGACACCTCTGAGTATGTCGGCAGGGTCTGGATCGGTACACTCCTGTTCACTGTATTGAATCGCATCCTCGATTGTTTCAGCTGCCTGTCTCTCCATGTCCTCATACTCCTTCGCCGTCAGCAGGCCTTCTGTGATCATCTGTTTTTTAAATGTCGCGACCGGGCAGTGTTTCTCGCCCTCTTTCCGCTCCCTGTCTGTTCTGTATATGTCGGCATCGCTTATCGAATGCCCGGTCCACCGGTGCCACATACACTCGAGCAATGTCGGCCCCTTACCCTCACGTGCCCGTTTGATTGCCTTTTCAGCTTCATGGTATATACCGAGAACATCAGACCCGTCCAGCGTTTTCCCTGGAATTCCATACCCTACGGCTCGCGTTGACAATCGCTCCATGCCGGTCGCTTCTTCAACCGGCACGGAAATCGAGTACTTATTGTTGGTAAGAACGAACAGCACCGGTAGCTTGAACGCTGCAGCCATATTTATACCCTCATGAAAATCGCCCCTGTTTGCAGCGCCGTCTCCGAAAAACGCAACAATTACTCCCCTCTCATGCTTCAGCTTCAGCCCCAATCCGGCGCCGGTCGCCACCGGTATCAAAGATCCGATAATTCCCGTTCCCGGTATTACATGCTTCTTCATATCTCCGTACATGTGTGAGCCTGTCGGCACGCGCCCGCCGCCCAGCCCCTCACGCCTGTTATAATATCCCGCCATTAAATAACGAAGCTCTACTCCCATCATCAGCTCCGGCAGTTTTCCCCGATGTGAGGGTACCACATAGTCGTCCTCCCTCCTCAACCCGTAACACGTACCGACATGTATGCCTTCTATGCCTATACCTGGATGATGATGCCCCCGAAGCCGCCCCTCCTTGAACAGCACCGTTATCTTTTCCTCAATTCTTCTCCCTAAAACAAGCCAGTACATCATCTTTTTTTTATCTTGGGCTCCAACCTTCATTCTTTACTCCTCTTTCTCGAAATCACTTATCCCAATTTATAGATTCGACGACGTATAAATAAATTTGGTTCTTGTATACCACAGGCACAAGCGCCGGCGGCATTATCCAGGTGCTTCGCATCTGGATACTTCTCCGGCTGAACATACCGGTTTACCGCAGCCTTGCTACCAGTTCACCAATATCCTCCAGACATTCCTTAACCCTCTTGAGAAACCTCCCGCCGGCGGCGCCGTTTACCACACGATGATCAAATGTCGCTCCAAACGTCATTTTTTTCCTGATTGCAACTGCTCCATTCTGTATACCGGGTGCTTCTGTTACAGCTCCCATGTATACAATTGCAACCTGCGGCTGTACTATTACCGATGTTGCATAGGTTGTCGCAAACATCCCCACATTCGTCAGCGTAATCGTGCCTCCCTCCACATCAGCAGTCTCAAGATTTTCCTCACGCGTTTTCCTTACCAGCTCTTCGAGCTCTTTCGTCAGTTCCAGTACCGACTTTCCACTAACATCTTTCACCACCGGCACAAGAAGTTTCTCACCGAGGTCTACCGCTATTCCTATATTCAGATCCTTCTTTATGGTATATCCGTTTCCATCACACCACGCATTTATAAGCGGCTCATCTTCAATTCCCGCCTCGATTGCTTTCATCATGAAGGGCAGATAGGTTACGTGAAGGCCCTCTCTGGCACGCAGTCTGTCGATAACCACCCTGAGCTCAGTCACATCCGCTTCAACGGACATCATGTAATGGGGCACCTCAATCGTGCTCTTAACCATGCGGCCAGCTATCACCTTACGCCAGCCGGTAAACTCCACCCTCCTCTCTTCCCTGCCTGTGAGCCCAACTCTCAAAACCTTTTGTTCGGTGACGATCCTTTTCGCTTCTTTCCCTTTTATTTTTTCCAGATAGGAAAGCACGTCCTTCTTGACAATTCTTCCGCCGGGACCGGTTCCCTCTCTTATCCCTGATATATCAATACCGTGTACCCTGGCAGTTGCCCTGGCGGCGGGTGAAATCTTTCTCCCATCACTTGCAGACCCTGTATCAGCAACTATTTCGATGTGATCGATCTCTGTATCCGCATCTTTTTTTATACTCTTTTCAGGACTTTCCTTTTCAGGACTTTCCTTTTCAGGACTTTCCTTTTCAGGACTTTCAGATATTTTCTCGCCCGATTCCGCAATAATACCGAGAACATCGCCGACGGGAACAACCTCACCCTCATTGTATCGCACCTCTTGGAGCACGCCCTTCCCTTCGGCAGGAAGATCAACAGTTATCTTGTCCGTTTCGACGCTCACCACATTTTCGCCCTCTTTCACTGTGTCCCCGATCTTTTTGTGCCACTCTATTACCGTGCCCTCCGTTATACTAAATCCAGCCTCAGGCATCCGTACTTCAATCATCTCTGCCTCCTCATTCGAACCGTATTACCTCACTGACCGCATCCACGATCTTTTTCACATCGGGCAGGTAATACTCCTCCATTTTGTTCCAGTTGGGAATCGGGGTAAAGAGCGCACCGACCCTCTTCACAGGACCGTCCAGGTAATCTATTGCTTTATCAGCGACTATTCCGGCTATTTCCCCTCCGAAGCCTCCGAATACGGGAGCCTCGTGCACTATCACTATACGTCCTGTTTTTTTAACCGATTCCAGTATCAATTCCTCGTCAAGCGGCAGTATCGTCCTGGGGTCCAGCACCTCCACGGAGACTCCCTTCTTCGAAAGCTCATCTGCCGCCTCGAGCGCCTTTTTGACCATCGCCCCGGTCGCCACAATCGTCACATCCTCTCCCGGCCGCTTGACCGCCCCCTTTCCGAGCGGTATCAGCACCTCCTCGTCCGGCACAGGGCCGCTGGAGCGTTTGTACAGCAGCTTATGTTCCATGAACACGATGGGATCATTATCCCGAATCGATGTCTTTAAAAGCCCCTTCGCATCCGCCGGATCCGAAGGCATCACCACTTTCAATCCCGGTACATGGGCCAGCCACGCTTCGAAACTCTGAGAGTGATGAAACCCCGCTCCTATACCCCCGCCGTACGCCGTTCTGTACACGATCGGCACATCGACTTCCCCATTCAAGACCCAGCGCATCTTTGCCACATTGTTTACGAGCTGATCCATAATAATCGATATAAAATCTCCGAACATTATCTCGGCAACCGGCCGCAGCCCTACAAGTGCAGCACCGACCGCGGCTCCAGTTATCGCCACCTCCGAAAGAGGCGTGTCTATCACCCGCTCTTCACCGAATTTCTCAAAGAGGCCCCTTGTTGCGCCGAAGATTCCGCCGCCGCCGTACCCTATCCTGATATCCTCTCCAAATACAAATACCGTTTCATCCCTGGCCATCTCCTCCATAAGGGCTTCATTTATCGCCTCTACGTAGGTTAATTCCTTCATTGTACCCATGTCGTATCCTTCCCAGGTATAGCGTTTTATTAATTACCTGTAAGTGCAACCCCTGTAAAGTCCGGCCGGCCGACCAATACCTTGTGGTGTCTTCTTCGTTTACAGTGACATTTGCAATACAATCAAATTTTCAAATACATATTATAACCATATAATCCTGTTATCTTATAATAACATGTCATTGTACAAAAATATTCACTTCTGTCAAGCGAATACGTACCTATTTCAGGAATAAAAATTCGAAGCCAAGCGCACCCTATGTATGATCGCCATACTTAAACCTGACAAGGTCGACTTCAAATCGCGTTCTATCACCGCGATGCAGTGCGTGAAAATACTCCAGCGGTCGACCATCCTTCAAATAACTGACACTGTCGAGCTCGATCACAGGAGAGCCCACTTCAATATCCAGAAGGGAGGCTTCATATTCATTTGCAAGGGAAACGCCAATAAAACGATGGCCCTTGTGTATTTCAAGACCACAGGACTGTTCCAGGAAAGCGTAGAGGGATTTATTTTCCAGATCCGTATGAATGAGCTGCGGGCAAATCCCCTCAGGAATGTACGTCGTCACATACACTGAAGGCTCATCATTCAGTTTTCGCAGACGGCTTATTGTCACAACCGGGGTATGCGTCTCTATTTTCAACTGTTCGGCAACACGATGCGTTGCCGGGTTGAGCTCCTGCTTCAGGATATGCGTTGTTACCTTGAAGCCGCGTTTCACCATATCTTCATAGAACCCCGACAGTCTCTGTACGAAACCCTCAACAATCTTCGGCCTGGAAATAAAGGTGCCTTTTCCCTTTTCCGTTGTAAGATACCCTTCATTCTGGAGTTCCTTTATGGTCTGTCTGACAACGGTTCTGCTGATATTGAATTTTTCACAGAATTCCGCCTCAGAGGGTAGTTTTTGATCAGGCTTGAAGTTTCTCGATTCAATCTCACTTCGTAAAAAGAGTTTTAGCTGGTGATAGTAGGGAACGGGGCTCTCTCTGTCTATCTGAAACTCTCTGCTGAAATACACTTCATTCGCCAATTCCATTTCACCGCCCGCCGTTTCGTTAGTAATAACAGCCTCTTACAAAACAGGTTAACCTGTAGTCCTGAGATTATATAATATTTAGTATTACTGTTTTTCGCAATACAAAATTTATTCCGCCTTAAAACTCCTGTTTCACCAGGATCATATCCTCATCACGTTTTTCCGGAACGTTCTCCATGAATGTCTATGAGTCCATTAAATAACCGCCGTTCACATTGATGATCTGGCCGGTAATATAATTTGCTTCATCCGACACGAGAAAAAGAGCAGCGACCGCCACATCCTTCGGTGTTCCGAGGCGCCGAACAGGAATTATTTCTTTCATCTTTTTTCTTTTCTCCTCGTCCCAGTATTTCATCATGGGAGTTATTATCGCATGTGGAGCAACTGCATTCACATTTATCCCATACGGCCCGAGCTGTCGGGCAAGAGACTTTGTGAGCACGGACATCGCTCCCTTGGAGGCTCCATAGCAGGGCGCGGTCGAATGATCACCTTGCTGACCTGCTATGGAGGAGATATTAACGATTTTACCATACTTCCGCTTCTTCATGATCGGCGCCACCTCTCGGCAGCAGTAAAAGGCACCGAAGAAATTAATTTGGAAAACTTTCTCAAGGTACTCGTCAGATATCTCCTCAATTTGTCCGAAGGGTAAAATTCCGGCATTATTTACCAGTATATCTATACGGTGAAAATTTTTCATACAAACACCTATCATTTTCTGAACGTCCTGCGATTTCGACACATCTGCCCTTACCGCTATGGCCTGGCCTCCTTTGCGCTCTATCTCAGTTACTACCTCTTTTGCCTTGCCCTCTGATTTTGAATAGTTTATAATAACGTTAGCGCCCCTGTAAGCAAACAGGAGTGCAATGCCTTTTCCAATTCCATAACTGGAACCCGTAATGATGGCCGACTTGCCGCTCAATTCTTTCATCTCACTATCCCTCCGACCCGAAATCCTTTCCCTTAAAATTGCAAAAAACAATTGACAAAAATAATGTAATCATATTATCCTATTATCCTGTAATAATAAGTAACATTGTATTAAATATTTCAGTTCTGTCAAGAAAAAAAAACAGTTTTTTTTGAAGGAGATTCGCATGTTCGGTGTAAATAAAGTCGCTATTTTGGGCGCAAACGGGACAATGGGGTCGCTCTCCGGAGGGATTTTTGCACAGGCAGATATTCCCTGTATTTATTTTGCACGAACACTCGAAAAGGCAAAACTCGGCATAGAAAATGCTGTAAACCAGGCGAGAAGTGAAGTTTTACGGGAATTTATCGTTCCCCGAACATACGATGACCTTGAAATGGATCTCCCTGACTGTGATTGGATACATGAAGCAGTCTCTGAAAACATCGACCTCAAAAACGAGTTCTTTCAAAAGATCGACAGGTTTCGTAAACAGGGAAGCATCATTTCAACCATCTCTTCGGGTCTTTCTATTGAAGAACTGGCGCAAAACCGTTCGAGCGATTTTAAATCACACTTTCTCGGCATGCACTTTTTCAATCCGCCCGGCAAGCTCATCGCCAATGAGCTCATATACCATCCCGACAACTCCGAGACGTTCAAAAAGAATATCTATGAATTTTGTGAAAAAGTACTGAGGCGGGTCAATATAAATGTCCGCAATATTGCAGGGTTTGCGGGCAACAGAATAGGATTTCAGCTTTTAAACGAGGTGGCTGTATATGCAGAGCGTCTCGGAGTCGACAGGATGGATTACCTGATCGGGCCGTACACGGGCAGGACACTGCCGCCTCTCGCAACTCTCGACCTCGTCGGCCTGGACGTTCATCGTGCAATCGTGCAAAACATATACCAGAAAACCACTGATGAGAGGCATGAAACCTTTAGAATGCCCGAGTACCTGCAGAAAATGATAGACCGCAGTATACTGGGACTAAAAACACCGTCAACCGGCGGATTCTACTTTAAAGACGAAAATAAAGAAATCTGCGTCCTCGAACCTTCAACTCTAAAATATCGTAAAATCAGGGATGCAAAAAGTGACGTTATAGAGCGCGTAAAGCGGCACATTCACGACGGAAGCTATAAAAAAGCGGTATCGGTACTCAAAAACGACAAATCCGAAGAGGCATCTATAGCACGGCATTTCATCCTCGGATATGTTTCGTTCAGCTTTTTCAGAGTCGGCGAGGTCACTCCGGAAGAAAACGGCATACATGGAATCGACAGGGTTATGGCATACGGATTCTCATGGATGCCCCCGTCAGGCTGGGTTGATTTCCTGGGCGGGCCCAGGGAAACCGTACGCTTGATAGAGGAGGCGGACCTGCCTGTTCCGGAAGCATTACGCAACCTGCCGGAAGAACAGTTGTGCAGGATTCCCGATGTAACACGATTTTTAATCGCTGCCTAATACCGCCGGTGAACGGCATAACAGGAGAGAACGTATGCAGAAGAAAGTGTATATACTCGGCGGGTTTCAAACTGACTTTGCACGAAACTGGACGCGGGAAGGCAAGAGCGTTCAGGCGATGATAAATGAGGTGATGGAGGGAGCATTTTCTGCCGCGAAAATCGAACCCGTGGAGGTACAGGCTGCTCATGTCGGCAACTTTGCCGGAGAATTATTTACCATGCAGGCTCATTTCGGAGCACTGGTTTTAAACTACGACCCCGTGCTGCACGGAATTCCCACAGCGCGGCATGAAGCTGCCTGCGCATCAGGGTCGATTGCGGCCCTTGCGGCGAGAACTGAAATCGAAGCCGGCCTTCGCGACCTTGTACTGGTGCTCGGTGTTGAGCTCATGAAAAGCGTCGATTCAAAAATCGGCGGTGACTATCTTGGAACTGCCGCATGGTATGAAAAGGAGTGCAGGGGGATTAATTTTCCCTTTCCAAAGCTGTTCGACCGTATCTATGACCTCTACAACGAGCTGTACGGTGTTGACTACGAGCATCTGGCACAGATCTCAGCCATCAATTACGCGAATGCAAAGAGAAACCCGAAAGCGCAGACAAGAGACTGGTACATGAGTAAGGAACACGCCTGCAGCACGGGCGAGTTCAACAGGGCTATCGGCAACACGCTCCGCACAACGGACTGCTGCCAGGTGACGGACGGCGCTGCCGCTGTATTTCTTTGTTCACAGGACTATGCCGAAAGCTATTGTACCAAAAACGGTTTGAATCTGAATGATATTCCGTATATACAGGGATGGGGTCATACAACCGCTCCCATCCTGATCGACGACAAAATAGAGGACGCCAAAAAAAATCAGTACGCATTGCCCTACACACGCCGGGCGATTCTCGATGCGTACACCCGTGCCGGAATCAGCGGAATCGAGGAGATCTCATGCATAGAAACCCATGACTGCTTTACAATCACGGAATATGCCGCAATCGAGCACTTTGGCTTCGCTAAGCCAGGTGAGGGCTGGAAGGCGATCGAAGACGGGGTTATAGAGTTTGACGGCAGCTGTCCCATCAACCCGTCGGGAGGATTGATCGGTGGGGGACATCCGGTTGGTGCAACCGGAACGAGGCAGCTTCTCGACGCATGCCTGCAGGTCACGGGCAAGGCCGGCAACTACCAGGTACCCGGTGCAAAGAGGGTTGCGACCCTCAACATCGGCGGATCTGCAACGACGAATGTCGTGCACATCATAGGAACAGACAGTTAATATGCGGATCGCGGATCAGCGGTTGAGAAGGCGAACTTTCCTGCTGACATACCCCCCGTTGTTCGACTTTAGAAGCTCCAGCATAAGAAAATCAGAAAGTCACGACCACCTTGATTACTTCGAGCTTCCTGGAGGAAGCGGTTTCA
>CAYSRJ010000012.1:0-13139 GCA_964433545.1 uncultured Spirochaetota bacterium
AAATATTGAAAAGTGGGAAAATTTCATAGGAAAAATTTACATAAGTCCAAAAAGAATATTAAAACCGAACCGGAAGAGTATAAAATCTTGAATGCTATATCGCCCAGGGGGAGAGGGTTGATAAAAAAGAAGCAGCACTCCGTGATCATGCACTACGATATTATCAATCTTAATGTATCAAGATTGCCATTCAGGGCATCGTGTCTGACAGCATCTCCCCGAGGGACCTTCCCATTTCGATAAGCGCATTTCGACTCGCTTCATCTTTTGTTTTTCCGGTGCCGGTTCTCGTGGCCTGCCATGTCCGTATAATGTTTTCCGTTTCCCGGTCGAAGAGGTGCACGACTGCCTCGGCCCTTGCCGTTTGAAAGGCCGATATCTCATCGAATCCGGTTATCTGAATGCTCCCATACAGTATTCTCTTTACATTTTTTCCAGAACTATTCTCGAGTATTTCAAGTACCTGTTCGGACGATTTTTCGAGAACCTGCTCAGGTTTGATATCGAGCACACGAATCAGAAACTTCTTTTTGTACAGCACATCGTAAAACACAGGAGCTGCAACAGGTTTTGCAAGGGGTCTGCCGTCGATATCGAGCTGTAAAAAATAGACCGCGGTCTTTATCAGCCGCGCATGGGTATCGGAAACAAAATAAAAGCTCGTTCTTTTCTTTCCGGCTACATCCCTGAACGCATCGATGCTTTCCCTGTACCTGTCCGGTGCAGCCTCGAGACGGGTGAGTACGGGCTGAAGGTCTATGCGCGCATCGACCCGGTTTCTCTCGTTGACTTCATACACAATATCAATCTGCAGGGAAGCAATGCCGTTTTCGTCGGTAGCTGTGTGTGTCACAATCTGCTTGTAGCCGGCGGATTTCACTTTCGGCACCCTGTAGGAAAAGACCACCGGTACACCGGAAAGGGGAATTTGCGTCTCATTCCTGAGAAAGAAGACCTTCAGTTCCAACGGCCTCTCAAGCTGCTCCCCCACAAACCCGACCTGATCCTCTCCGAATTTCTGAAGCTGTATTCTGAGCAAAACTTCGGATGCCCGTACCAGATTGCGGTCGAAAAATACGTCGCCCTCGTCGATTTTAAGCGATGCAGCACTCGCATTGATGTATGAGTTCACCGCCTTGAAAAGCTCGCCGTTTTTTTCCTGCTGCCGGGCCTTTTCCTCAAGCCCCGTTACCTCGCCGTACTTCAGCTTCAGTATCTCTTCAAGACGGGCCTGCTCCTGCCGAACATCTTCCTTTCCGTACTTTAAAAGCACCCAGACGCGAAAGAATGCACTGCCGTCGGGGTTCTCATACTTTTCATAGTAGATCTCTTTGAGCTCCGCATCCTGGAGCCTGGCCTTTCCCTCTGTTAAAAGCTCGGACTGAAGGGTTGTCTCATACTGCTCTGCAAAGTATTTTTCTTCAACCGTCGAGCTCGTAGTAACCTTTATCCCGATGGTGGCAACAACCTGCGAAAGGGCATCTGCCAGTGCGCCTTTTTTCCCCTCGTCGAAACTCGCCGCATCTTTCGAGGTGCCGACATAGTAGTAGTAATTTTCATCCTCAGGAATCTCTGTTATCCATGACGGAACCTTTTTTTGAGAAGCCTCCAAACGAACCGGCGCACCGCTTTTCTTCCCTTTTTTCGATCCCCGGTCCGTTGTTCGTACAGCCTTTGACGATGCACAGCCGGCAAGAAACGTCAATAGGATAAATGCAGTCAGAAACAGCAAACCCAGCGCTTTTTTCCAACCCATCCAGCGTTTTTTCATATTGTAATCGTTCCCCGATGCGCTAATATGCTTTTACACAGAATCACCCTGCTTCATCTCCTCAACAAGCCTTCGGAGCTGCTGTTTTTCATCCTCGGTTGCAGCCCGGTTGATCACATCCTGCCAGGCCTTGTCCCGTGCCGCTGTGTAGTTATTATAGGGCATCTTTCCGCGTTTAATTACCCTGTAGATATATTCCACCTCGTTCTCGGATTTGACCCTCTGTATCTTTTCCCAGTAGGTGTTGGTGACAATAAGTCCCACAACGGGAATATTCTCCGCAACGGTAACGACATAGCTGTTGAAAGATTCCGAATAGGTCTCATTCGTTCCCTTCATTGCTTCTCCGAACTGGGACTGAACGAGCGTTTTGATGCCTTCCGCAATTTTTTTTCTGAGCTCGCTCTCCGCTATCCGTTCAGCCGCCCGCTTTTCCTTCTGTCCGTATATCTCAGCCGTTACGTAGATGACCTTTTCCCCTTTCTCCTTCACAACCTGAAATTCGGGGTCTTCGGTCCATTTCGGTGTCTTGCTCTCGCTTTTCTGCACAACAAATTCCTCACCGACCTTTGCCTTTTTAACCGGCTTCACCTCGACAAGACTCTTCTTCGAGCATGAAGCGAGAAAGACCGATGAAAGCAGAAAAACTACAACCACCGGTACTCGAATCAATATCCATTTATTCATGGGAGATACCCTCCGTTTCGGAAACACCCTCCGTTCCCGTAAATAGAATACCGCAGCCGTGCATCATACAGGAATGACCGCTCACTCCTCAATGCCGAAAACAACGGCGTTACCACGTGAAACAACCACGTTGAAGTTTTCAAAACCCTCTTCATTTCTGATACTGCTCATTACGTCGTCGATAAGTTCCGTCTTCCGCCCCATATAGTACACGTAGTACTTTGCCTGCTGGGCTGAAGCGGAAACCTCTTTCATGCTTTTAAAGTTGCGGGCCTGGCGAATCGCATCGGTAAAGGTCTTCAGCATATCATAGGCCGGAAGTCCCTGGACGACCACCTCGTATCGTATCCCCTTCTCGTAGGCCTTCATCATGTAGGAGCGTGCAAGGGTTATAACAGGCTCGGTCGCCTTCTCTACCGCTGTTTCCACCGCCTTTCTCATTGCGGCGTCCTTGCCGCTCGCAAGTCCAAGCCTGCCCGAGTAGCCGGTTTCGGTGCCGAGCCCCCGTGCCGTTGCGCTTTCAAAGGCCTTCAAATCGATTGACGCGGAAGCGAAGTGGAGATTCCCCTCCTGGCCGGCATACTCGACAATGCCATCAACCACTATATACACATCCGCGTTCAAAGCCTGCGCAATAAGCTGAACCACACTCACAGAGCCCTGAGTCTCCTCATAGAGTTTGTAATACTCGTCCTTTATCTCGTTTATCCTCTCGAGATCAATATATTCATAGCCCTGGTTTGCGAGATAATTATCAACCCTGTTCACACAGAGCCGTGCGTACTCGTCGCTTATCTTTTTTTTCTTTGGTTCGAAATAAACAAGATACGTCAGATTATCCAGTGCCTCGCCTATGAGCCTGGCATGGGGAGATTTCGAGTAATCCTTCTGTTCCTTCTTCTCCGGAATTTCGATCTCAAGAGTTTTTATACTCTCCTCTACCTTATCCCTGTTGAAGGTGGCCTTGATGTACACTATGATTTCCTTTCCCGATTTTACCTTGTCGGTCACCTCATAACTGACGACATAGCTGTCGCTTATGCCGTATATGTAGCCTTCAAGTTTTTGCCTGTTTGCCTTTTCGTTCTCTTCGCCTATTATATTGACAACAACCTTTTTCAGGGCATCTTTGAATGCGATATCAAGAGCATCTTCGAATTTTTTGGCCTTGCCTACACCGCTCTGTACGACTGTGGCAGCCTGACCCGGCTCTTCACCCTTAACCGCTTTCTTGGAACAGCCTGAAGCAAAAAGCCCCAGAACAATCAGAATAAGAAAAACAGCAATACCTATATACTTTCTCCTCATGACTAGTCCCCCTGTACATGAATTATATACAACGAAAATAAAACCTGTATATGATCAGACACGATTTTAATTCTGCCCGCAGCTATTAATATACCACATTACCCAATAGTAATCGAATTGAACGTGCATCAAAATCTGAGAACCACCGCAACGTTTAACTCATACCCCGATATGCGAACTTCTTTGAGCCCCCCGCTCTCCTCGTTTTCGATGATATTCGGACTGTCGCTTCTGATATCAACCGAATTTTTCGAACCTCCAGATGTTTCCTCTATATGAATCCTCCAGTCTTTAATGGGCGTATACAGCCTGTAGCCGAGACCTGCACTCAGCGCGAAATTCGGTTTTATCAGATAGGTGACTGCACTGCTCCCCTTGAGTCCGGCCGCAATGCCGTATATGTTCATCACCGGATCCTGATCGAAGTCTATGGTTTCACCCTCAACCCAAAGAAAGGGCGACAGGCCATTCTGGTCGAGGCTTCTTCTGAAAGTCGTCATATACAAAATACCTGCCTGTGCTGTGAGGTCGAGGGTGAGCCGTCTCTTGTGAAACATGGTTCCGACTCCGAATTCGCCGATACCACCGAGAAGCGGAAAATTTAAAAGCGCTGTCAGGTCAACCACTCCCTTGAAGCGGTACCCGAGATTTTTTTCGATGGTCAAACCGGCCAGAGGCGCGAAGTTCCTCGCAGGCTGATCGAGATTCACGTACCAGTAGCTCGAAAGAGGCGGCACAAACGTATCGCCGACAAGAAATATTTCGTAATTCATATCCGGAATGTCAACCTTCATCACACCGGTAAAGAATGAGAGCTGAATACCGTATTTCGCAACCTCCACGAGCTGGTCGCCCTCGGTTATTTTCTCGCCCTGGTATACGATTTTAGACTCGGTGATGTCCGGATACACCTTCTTTACCCGCACCAGGCCGGTCGGCAGCTGGGTGTATCTGCCGGTGCTTGCAACCTCCGTTTTTGTCATCACCTGATACTCATCTCCGGGCCGCACACCGATATTCGCTCCCAGCTCGAAGAAAACGGCATCCCCCTTCACCCGCACGACACCGGATTTAATCTTGAACATAGCAACCTGTCTGATGTTGTATGAGAGGGACGATATTGCGTTATTCACGGCTTTGGTAACTGCACGCTCACGGTCGGCATCCGCTCCGGAACCGGTTATCCGTATCGATTCCTCCCGTTTTCCCTCCTTTACGTTCACGAATGCAATATCAATGACCAGATCGGCCTCATAGCTTTTATACACGACCCTGTTAAACCCTTTCTGAGCGACCTCTCTCTTTACAATTACATTATAATTGGCCAACTTTGGAATAACGACGAGGAATGAGCTCACAATCCGATCAAAATCTTCACCCTTGATAACAACGGTGCCGAATTTCTCATCGTACGTTCCGGCTTCCTCCGCCTTCTGCGCCTGGATATCCTTTATACGCTCAATAAAATCACCTATATTTTCAGATTCGAGCCTGTAGTCCCCATACCCGAGTACGTTGAATCGTTTGAGTTTGATAAAGACGTGATTGATCGAGGAGTACGTATACTCGAGGACTTGGGGAGGCGCACTTTTCACCGATGAGGTCAGCCCGAAAATTGCGATATCCTGCTTCTGGGAAACCTCTGCGGAATAAAGAGGCACTGTTCTAATAACTAAAAAAAGAATACACCACACCAATAACACTGCATTTTTTTTCTTCATAGGTATTAGTATAACCCATTTTCAAGATCAAAAACAAAATAAAAAATCGTGCGCCGGAACCGATTCATAAAACCGTATTTCATATAACCTTGACAGGTACAGACAAATTTAATAGGTTTTCGCTGGTTTAACAGTACTTTATTTGCAAGTAACTTTCAATCGTTAAAAGCAGCGGCATACAATAATTCCGGCAGATAAAACCATGAGAGGAACCCTCATGAAAAAATTTATACTGATGTTTATTATTCCTCTTCTTCTCCTCACAAACGGGTGCGCTGAAAAAAGACAGGCAAAAAAACCTGTGAAACCCGAGCACCGTGAGGTCTTCCGGGGTGTTATCGATCCGTCCGGGGAGAAATTGCAAGCGGGCGTTCGAGGAGGGCGTTTTATTAGGGCGGATATACAGGAAATCGACACATTCAACCCCGTTATAACAAGATCACGAGCTGTCCAGGCAGTACTCAATCTGGTTTTTGAAAGTCTTTTAAGCATTCATCCTGTTACCGGAAAGATTCAGGGGTGTATAGGCAAGGGATACTCAATTGGGGATAACGGGCACACGATTGTGATACCGCTCAACGATGTAAAATTCTCAGACGGCACACCATGCACTGCAGATGACGTACTGTTCACCTTCGAGGAAATTTACTTGAACCCCGATGTCGATGCAAAAAAGAAGGACGCCCTCACAATAAGGGACAGCCTTGTCACAATTGAAAAGACGGACGATCACACTGTGCAATTTCATCTGCCGGTACCGTATCGTCCTTTTCTCCATACCCTTACCGAAATGCCGATTCTTCCGAAACACATTCTCGAACCCTATATTGAAAAAAACGGAATCAGCGCCTTCAACAGGGAGTGGGGAATCCCAAAAAACGGAACCCTGGGAATAGTCGGAACCGGGCCCTATCAGATTCAAAAAGTACAGCCGGGAGAATCTTTTTCCCTTGAAAGAAACCCGTACTACACACGGCGGGAAGGGTCGCTCTATCTAGAGGGAATGCCCTATCTGGACGAGATCGTTGAGCTGCTCAATATAGATACAGAAACGAAATTACTCAAGTTTCAGATAGGAGAACTTGATTTTTACGATGTGAAAGATACTGACATTGCAAGCGGTGATTTCGAGGTGCTGCTTCAGAACAGGGAGGAGGGAAACTACCTTTTATACACGGGTGGTGAAACACTGGAGAGCAACCACTTTATGTCTTTTAATCAGAAAGAGGAGATTGTTGACCCGGAAAAACTCCAAATATTCAGAAACCGGGAATTCAGGGAAGCAGTATCCTCGCTCATAGACCGCAAAAAAATAATCGATGAGGTATATGACGGCTGCGCCTACATAGACGCCTCACCGAGCAGGAGTGTTTCACCCTTCTATACCCACCTGCCTGCCGATGAATACAGCATTGAGAAAGCGCGGGAACTGTTATCGCAAACTACACTCAGAGATTCTGACGGGGACGGCTATCTCGACCTCCCTTCCGGAAAACCGTTCAGCTTCACCATACTCACCAATGAGGATAATCCGTTAAGAGTTAAAATGGGCAGGATAATCACAGAAAGTCTCGGCAAAGCCGGTATTTCAGCTCAGCTGAAGCCTGCCGATTACGACCTTATTGTAACCAAACTGCTCGATACTTTTGATTGGGATGTAGTCATACTCGGACTGGAAGGAAGCATTGAGCCGAACGATGCCTCCTGGATATGGGAATCGAAAGGTGCCCTTCACCTCTGGGACCCGTATCGGGAGAATCCTGCAAGTGAATGGGAAGCGCGAATCAACGAGCTATTCGCTCTCGGCCGAACCACGTGGGATTTTGAAAGAGCAAGGGGGTACTACGATGAGTTCCAGAGAATTGTTGCCGAGCAGCTCCCCATAATTGCTATCGTTGTTCCAGCGCAACTCTACGGATTCAGAAAAGGTTTGGGAAATGTAATCCCGCGTGCGGTAAACTACAATGCACTCTCATTGATGCCCTATATCTATAACAAGAAAAAACGCTGAAAAATTACAGAGACGGTTTTGACACTCAGCTATCGAACAACAACGACCTTATCAAATCCTTCCTGAATTGTCGGCAGCTCGGTTTTCGCATGCAGGCGGACAATGATGTGTTCGGGAACGGCATACTCTCTCATTTTGTTCTGAGAGAGAAGCACGGAAATATCCTTTTTCAGAAACAGACATCCAATGCTCTTTTTAAATCTCCGGGCATAATTGATATAACGTTCTCTGCTTTTGTTTGTTACACTCGTATTGTCAATCACCACCTGTTCGTTTCTCTCGAGGAAAAACCTAATAATATCGTATTCCAGGCGTTTGATGAAACCCTCTAATTCCTCATCCCAGTCGTCTGCGGTCCATTTTTTTCCATGCTCGGTCATCTCTTTCAAGTGATGCCGAATTTCATGCCTGTTCACTCGTTTTCTATCCCCGAAATACTCGCGGGCAAGAAATGATTTCCCCGCACCGTAATTCCCGAGAATCAGCACAATATCATATTTTTTTAGATCTTCTATCATACTTCTCATTTCGGCCTTTCCTTAAATTTCTTGACAACAGACTGGTAAGCGTTTACATTGCCTGAAACCTAATATCGGTGGTCTTTATGCGCATTCGAGTCCTTGTAAAAGACCTTCTCGGGCATGTGGGACAGGAGGTGGTGCTCGGAGGATGGATACACAGCATCAGAAAGCAGGGAAAAATCGTTTTTCTCCTCCTCAGGGACCGGACCGGAATAGTTCAGATCGCCGCAGAATCTGAAACAATAAAACCCCTTGCCCTCCACAATGAAACCGTGGTGTACGCAGAGGGCATGGTTGTTGAAGACAGTCGTGCAGCAGGGGGAATAGAGGTGCGGCTCGTCTCACTCGAAGTGGTTTCAGCTCCGAAAAAATCCCTCCCCATCCTGGTAAACGATAAGGCTGATCACCAGAAGCTCGAAATGGAAACTCTCCTCAACAACAGGGTGCTGTCACTCAGAAACCCAAAAAGGAACGGTATTTTCCGACTTCAGGCGGATATTATCGATTGTTTCAGATCTTTCATGAGGGACGAAGGCTTTACGGAGGTTACTACGCCGAAGATAATTGCAACAGGTACAGAGGGAGGCACACAGCTCTTCACTGTTGATTACTTCGACAAGCTCGCCTATCTCGCACAGTCCCCCCAGTTTTACAAACAGATGCTCGTCGGCGCAGGGTATGAGAGGGTGTTTGAAATCGGCCATGTGTACAGGGCGGAGGAACACAATACATCGAGGCATCTCAACGAGTATGTAAGCCTCGATTATGAAATGGGTTTTATTGAGAACGAGCATGATGTAATGGATGTGGAGGAGCGTTTTATAAAGGCACTGTTTTCTAGAATCGACAGCGAGCTCAGCCATTTACTGCAAATGTACGGTCAAACGCTCCCGGTTCCAGAAAAGATACCGCGGATATCGGTGCGAGAGGCATGCTCGATCCTCGAAAATGAGTACGGAAAAAAGACAAAGGGGCTTGACCTCGATCCCGAGGGCGAAAAACTCATATGTGACTGGGCGAAAAAAGCACACAGCAGCGATCTGCTTTTTCTTACCGAATACCCGTGTTCAAAACGCCCTGTATATACAATGCCCATGGATGTCAATCCCGATTTCACGAGAAGCTTCGACCTCCTCTTCAGAGGTCTCGAGATAACCACCGGAGGACAGAGAATACACGAGCATAAAATGCTTCTCGATGCCTTCGACCGGCGCGGACTCGATGCCAGCCAGTTCGAGTACTACTCTGATACATTCGCCTACGGGATGCCGCCGCACGGCGGACTCGCCATAGGGCTCGAACGAATCACCGCCCAAATTCTCGGCCTTGCGAATATTCGTGAGTCCTCTATATTTCCAAGGGACAGGGGAAGAATTGTCCCGTAAACTCCAAAAACCAAAAAACCGTAAAGCTGTAAGAATGTTTCGATGCTCGAAAGCCTCCGATACGCGTTGAGAGGCAACCTCTGAAGCATGTTCTGCCGCACAATATCGACTGCTTTCATACTCTTCTAACGACTAAACACCTGAAAAAGCTGTCTGCTGATAACATCAATTGCAGTAAGAGTGCCGAAGTAGTACAGGCCCGTATCTATACAGATAAGCTTTTCGGTAACGAGGGGCTTCTGCAGCGGTGTATGACCGCATATAACCGTCTTTTCCCAGACAAAGCGGGTAGCATTGAGGTGCGACCGCATCCACAGGAGGTCTTCCGTGTTTTTCTTCCCCTCTTCGATCGAGGAAAGGGGGTTTACCCCGGCATGACAGAAAAAATAGTGCTCTGTTTCTATATAGAGTTCCAGATTCAGGTAGAACTCGAGGTGGCTCTTGGGAATAATGTTTCGAACAGCGGCAGCCTGCTCCTCTTTATCACGCATATTAAGAATTCTGTATATATCTGCCGTATCAGTCCCATAACTCTGTAGTGTGCTCGTCCCCCCGTTGTAGAGCCACATGTCCATGTCCTTCACTACGGCCTGGTACCCGGCCGAGCCTAACAGCATATCCTCATGATTTCCCCTGAGGCAGAAGATATCGGCAAGGCTCAGACGGATATGTATGAGCTCATCAACGATCTTTTTTGATTCAGGGCCCCTGTCAATGTAATCGCCGATAAAAACAACCAGATCATTACTCGTGAGGGACATTGTCCGCATGAGTTCTGCAAATGGAGAATAACAACCGTGAAGGTCGCCGACTGCGATAATTCTCGCATACTCTTGCTTTATTTTCGCCATAGACCGAAATTTATTAAAGATTTTACTTGATTTTATTCATAAGTCTGATATATCTATTGTAAATTACATCCGGTTTTACAGGTTGTAAAGAATGGATTTACCAGGTGCACATGATGAATAAAGAAATAGTGATCGGTCTTTTAAAAGAACATGCCGAGGTTTGTTCTTCAAGTTCGGTTTCAAACAGAATCAGCAAGGAAGTAAGCTGTTCTTTCTGTCAGAATGTAAACAGGGACACCCTCCTGCTTATGACTAAAATAACAGGGGCACGGAAAACAGTCGATGTCGGAATTGCGCTCGAAGACAATGCAGGGCAGGATCCCTATAAGCCCTATCAGACTGCTGGTTTCAAATTATTCAAGCGCGCGCAAACAGGGGGAATTAAGGACATTTTCCAGAATAGTTTTACAATGGGGTATAAAGCCGTCGTGATTATCAGCCACGGAGTGCCGAATATTCCACCTGTGTACATTGAGAACGCCCTGAAAAACCTCAGAAACGGCGCATCTGTTGTTGTCGGACCGCTTATGAACGGAACGTTCTATCTCGTTGGAATGACCCTGTCCGAGCACAGGAATCTCGTTAATTCAGGAAAAATGGATGTAATAGACTTCGAAGACAATGACGCCCGTGAGAGGTCCGTCGCCCATATTATGGATTCCTGCGATCACTGCCATATCCTTCCCGAATGGTACAGAATAGAGAACATAGAAGATCTTCAGAGACTGCACAACGATTATAAAAAGGGCATCGGTTACAAGGCACGCTGGACTAATGCAACAGCACTGGTACTCATGTAAACCGCCCTGTTTCCATTAATCATGCAAGGAGCGGATTATGTACGACATCATCGTAATAGGCGCCGGTGCCGCCGGAATGACCGCTGCACTGTATGCCGTACGTGCCGGAATGAAAACCATTGTGCTTGAAAAAATGGGAATAGGCGGGCAGATTACACTCACCGAAGCGGTTGAGAACTACCCCGGATTTTCATTTATCAGCGGACCTGACCTGATGGACAAGTTCGAGCAGCATATAAAGAAATTCGGTGTTGAAGTGACGTACGAGGAAGTGCATGAGGTTAAACTCGGCGACGGTTCGTATATTGTGGTTACAGATGATAAAAAATACACAACACATGCGGTCATTGTTGCAACCGGATCGAACCCTCGAAAGCTCGGCGTGCAGGGCGAGGAGAAGTTTATCGGCCGCGGAGTTTCATACTGCGCTGTTTGCGACGGTCCCTTCTTTAAAGATAAAGAGGTCGCTGTAATCGGTGGAGGCGATGCTGCAATCAAGGAGTCGATTTACCTGACACAAATCGTGAAGAAGGTAACCATTATTCATCGGCGCGATAAGCTCAGGGCCGAAAAAATACTCCAGAACCAGGCGTTTGCTAATCCAAAAATAAAATTCGTCTGGGATCATGTTGTGGACCGCGTAGTCGGCAATGAAACCTTTGAAGGCATCACCATCAAAAATGTGCATACTGATGAAATCAAGGAGATGAAGTTCGATGGAGTATTCGTGTATATCGGCCACATCCCCAATACAAAGTTTATTGATGTGGATAAAACCTCAAACGGACTGATAATTACAGACGACTGCGTAAAGACCTCTCAGGCCGGGATATATGCTGCAGGCGACTGCAGGGACACCTGCCTTCGGCAGATCGCAACCTGTGTCGGCGACGGTGCACTTGCTGCATACAATGCAGGTGAATACGTTGAACGGGTGAAAAGCGGGTATGTGTAATGCCAAATCCAACCTAAAGACAACCACTCCCTGGTTTGTAAATTTTCAGAATTCCTGATTATTTCTTAAATACTACATGTATGGTTTTATCCATATAAAAGTCTGGTTCATCCGACCTTCGGTCTACTGAATGACGCTCATCGTTCTGAAGGCGGTCTAACAACAGATACAATTAGAAAGACACCATATTTTGTACCAGTATCCTCCGGTTTTTAAAAACCGGTTTTTACAAAAGACAACGCTGTTTAACTTTTACATGGTCCTTAATCATTGAGAGATTAAGGTAAAAACCATTAGGCAAGTGCACCATCAGGTTTTTATAGGTTTGGACCTTTTACGATTGAAAGTTCACTTGCCTATTTTTACATGACAGTAGACCCATACCCAAAGCAGAAAATTCTCTTAGACATCGACCTGTATACTGTCAAATAATGCTGACAGTGTTGCCGTGCAGTGACACCCTCTCGCATCATACATCTCCGTCAATTAAGAACGCTAAAACAGTATGTAAAATTTACATTTTTATTTTATATATATAAGGAATTAAAATCATCCATCCACCTTGTAGCTTCTTTAGAAGATCAACTGTTTTCTAATACTGGCACATATGTTGCTGAATATTCTTAAACTGTGAGTAGTTCACAGAATAACGTACGCATACGCATAATTCACTTCAGGAGGGGGAAGCCTTTATGGGAACACGTATACTAATCGTGGAGAATGCATCGTTCATGCGGACAATCGTAAAAAACATGCTGGTACCGCTGGGGTATATAATCGCGGGTGAGGCAACAAGTCCGTCCGAAGCCGTAGATATGTATGAAAGGATGAAACCAGACCTTATAACAATCGACGTGAGTACAGAGCAAAACAAATCCAAGGAAAGGGTCTGGATAGAAACCGTTAAAAAAATACTTGCCAGAAACCCTGATGCAAGGATAGTGATGGTGGCAGCACCCGAGCAGGAAGAAATGCTGATTGATTCCTTTAAAGCCGGTGTCAGGGATTTTGTCGTAAAACCCTTCGAACCTGAGCGGATTATAACTGCAGTTGAGAATGCCGTTGCTTAGAAGTGGCGTATGTCCTTTACAGGATGTATCCCTGGCGGGATATGTCACTTCGTGGCCGA
>CAYSRJ010000012.1:13239-27344 GCA_964433545.1 uncultured Spirochaetota bacterium
TCAAAACTTAACTTGTTCGAAGCTACTTAGAAGCGACGGTTTTTTAAGCACTACTACTTGCGGGATGAGCGGTTATTGAGTTCGAGGATGAGCTCCACCTCTCCTCTTGACATTTTGGTGACCTTGCAGATCTCCGGGATAGTCCACTGTTGTTCAAAGAGTGTTAAAACAGTCTTCACCTTGCTCTCTGCCTCTCTCGACAGCAGCGAGGGCTCCTGCCCGGACTTGTCCTTTGCCACAACGCCGCCGCCCGTGCCCTCGAGTTCTCCGGTAAGCCTCTCGGCTTCCCTGGTTAAATTCTGCAGGCGTGATTCTGTCCGCGCGAGCCACTCCCTCGTACTCTGAAGCTGTTTCGTTCTCCCCTCGATATCGACAACCAGAGAGTCCATCTCTTTAAAACGGGACAACACCTCATCGATTCTCCTCTCATTTCCCATGAGGCTGCCTGTTTTTTCTTCAATAAGGGCAAGCCGCTTTTTCAGATCTTCCTCCCTGTCCTTGATCTCATTGAACGAATCTTTGAGAAAATCTGTTCTCTGTTCGAGGCTGTTGATGAACTCCCTTGTCTTCGTAATTGTTTCAATCGAAACTTCAATATCCTTCTCCTTCACCTTAAGCGCTTCGGCGCGGTCCTCGAGACCTTTATGCCGACTTTCGAGCTCATGCATACCTGTCTCGATTTTCTCGAGCACCTCCCTCTCCGATTCAATGAGCTTTATCTTCTCATCAACGAGCGTGATGAGGCCGATCGCCTGCTCAGCATTCTTGGCAATTTCCTGTACGAGCTTCCGCTCGCTCTTGAGCTGACGCACCTTTGCAGATATATCCCCCTCATCGCGCTTCAGGCTCTGGATAACCTTTTGAAGCGACAGTATATCCTTCTTATCTTCCTTAATCTGGACGATAAGGTCCGAAAACCGGTCAATATCACTTTCCACCCTCTCTTTGAACTTTACCGCTCGTTTCAGCACAACTGAATCTTTTTCGAAACCCCTGATCCGCTGTTCGATATCACCGAGCTTCTTTTCAATAGCAGCCCGCACCTGCTGCGCTTCCTGTTCGAAATCCCGCAGCGATTCAGTTGCAAGTTTCTGTGACTTCTCTATTTGATCACGCACGTCTATTGTAATAGTGTTCATATAGTCCTGTATTTCCTTTTCCCGGTCCTGTACAACCGTCCTCTGGCCGGCGAATTCCTTTTCAATTTCATCCTTGAAATGCACGAGTGCTCTATCGACATCCGTCAGCACTGTGTTTTTCATCGTATCGACCGTTGTACGAAGACCCTCTATTTCATCGTTGACGGTATCGATCTGGGCCCTTAGCCGCTCTTTCATCTCTCCCTCTGTCTTCAGATAACTGGTCTCCACCTGTTCGATACTCCCGGTGGCACCTTCAACAGCCTCATCAATACGCTCTTCAATCGAATGCTGAATACTCGCCACCCGTTCGTTGAGATCGATTATTTGTCTACCGATATCTGCGAGGTTTTCGCTGAAGGCGGAAACAGTCCTTTTTTTCTCATCCTGGAAGAGAGCCTTCAGTGATTCCAGCTCTCTGACGAGTTCTTCCCTCGCCTCAATCTTCAAACCGCTTACCAGCCCCGATACCTCTTTCTCACGTTGTTTCAGCTCATCACGGGATTCCGATATCCTCTGGCCGATTTGATCGATAAACGAAGCAACCTGATTCTCCCTCTTTTCGAGCTGGGCATCTGTTTCACCGATAATCGCCGTTATACGCTGAGTTATTTTTCCCTTCTCAGCTTCAATAACATCCTCAGCTTCTTTCTGGAGGCGCCGTATCTTGGTTTCAATTTCAGGCCTGTAATTCTGAAATACAGTTTCGATTCTTTCCTCTATCATTGTCTGCCCGGCACGTGCGAGATTCTTGAGATCTCCGATCCTGCCTTCAAGACCCATCACGGCTTTCTCATACTCCTTCAGTTGCCCGACAAAATCACCGCTTACGGAATCTACGGCCTCTTTCACTTGCTGTTCGATATTCTCGTTCAGGCTGCGTATCTCACCCAGCGCTTCATCTATTGTGCTGTTCATATCCTGAATGATTGTTTCCTTCTGCGCGTCTATGCTGCGGTGAAACTCTCGAATCTCTTCTTCTGTTTTACGTTCCTGTTCTTCGAGGGCTTTCCTGAGCTCACTGCTGAGCGTGGTGAAATCATTCTTGTATGTATTCAGTTTTTCATTCATCTCTGTCGTAATCGGTTTAATGAGGAGCATGTTCTTGTTCGCCTCCTCATTGATATCAGCAAGCATCCTGTTTTTCAAAACATCAAGCTCACTCTCATACCCCTTTGCCTGGAGATCCAGGCCTTCGGTATACTTGTCGGTTTGATTTTTGACATCCTGCAAAAGACTCTGAACCCTCCCCTCGAGGCGTGAAATATATGAAGAGAGGTCCTTGGCATTATCCTCGATTCGTTTAAAAATATTGTCTTTAAATGAACTGCTGTACTCTTCAAGCTGAAGGACAAACTTCTTGTACTCATCCTCGGCACGCTGCAGGTAGGAAACAGTGGTCTCCTCTTGAAGGGTTTCCATTTTTTCACGAACAGCTTCGATAGATGTGCCGAGATCTTCAATCCTTCTCTCTGCTGCCGCGAGATCATCTTTTTCAACTCTCGTTATATTTTCACGCACGCCGTCCATCTGTGCTGCAATCGCTTCTATATCTTCCCGGGCCTTCTGAACAACTATATCGGATTGCGATTTGAAACGGGATATTTCATCCATCCCTTTTTCTTTCAGCATTTCGAGGTTCTGTCTGAATTCATCCGTCAGAGGCACGATGGTGCCTTTCGCCTCCTCCAGAACGAGACCCGTTGCATCGGAGAGCACCTGTTCGGTGCGTTCCCGGACACGTTTTTCCAGGCTGTGCGCGAGGACTGAAAAATTTTTAAGCGTCTTCTCATTTTCAACGATATCTATTCCGATTTTCTGCAGTCTTTTTGAAACTTTTTTAATCGATGGAAGCCGCTCGGATAAACTCTCGACTTCGCCAGTCAGTTCATCCTTCAAAGCCTTGAACCGATCGTACTCGCGCCGAATGCCATCCAGCTCGAGCTTGATTCTCTGGATATCGGTTCGTTCCCGGATGAGATCATCCTCTGCCTTCTCAACACTGACAAGAGTGCCCTCAGCCTTGCGAATTACTTCATCGAGACGAGCGAGTGCGTCGCCTAGATCATCCCTCTTTTTAATAAGAAAATCGTTGAAATCGGCGGACAATTTTTCAGCGTACCGTTTGAGCTTGTTGAAATTGATTCTCCTTTTATCAAGCCGACGGAAGAAGAGGATGAGTATGAGGGATACCGCAATGGTGATAAGAGGCCAGTAGTTCAATTCCCCCTCCCTGACACGCGAGTTTACTAATTAACTCTACGCTAGCGTTTAAAAATTGTCAATTTCTTTTGGTATTGACACAACTCGACAAAAAGGCATCATTAAAAATGGACGGGTAAGTTTACTGCAGTAAGAATCTAATAGTTGAAAGTTCGGCCCCAGTGCTGCTAATAAGACGAAGGTATTGTACTATAAGTTATTATGTTCCGATATTTCAGGCAACTCCCCGGCATAACATCGTTTTGATTTCTCCCATTGCGCACTTCGATACCAGAAACGTTAAATCGTCTTTATTTCAGCAAGCTGCCTGTACATGTTCCATCTTTTTTTTGCGCCTTCGCGCGCCATTTCGAGATACTGCAGCGCCTTTTCCGGATTCGTTTGCTTTAGCGCACGGAACCGGAGCTCCCCGTACATATACTCCTCGATATCGAGAGTCGGCTCTTTTGAATCGAGGGTGAGCGGGTTCTTCCCCTCAGCTGAAAGCGCAGGGTTGTACCGGCAGAGTACCCATGCACCGGAATCAACAGCCTTTCTATGCTCGGCAAGACCGTTTGACATGTTGATGCCATGCGCAATACAATGCGTATACGCAATGATTATCGAGGGCCCCCTGTGGGCATCAGCTTCATTTATCGCACGTACCGCCTGATTCATATTCGCCCCGAGCGCGATACGGGCCACATATACATTTCCATATATCATAGCCATAAGTCCGAGGTCCTTCTTTACAAGCGGTTTCCCGGCTTCGGCAAACCGGGCGATTGCCCCCAGCGGGGTTGATTTTGACATCTGGCCGCCGGTATTGGAATAGACCTCGGTATCAAGCACGAGAACATTCACATCCCTTCCAGATGCAAGAACATGATCGAGGCCGCCGTAACCGATGTCGTAGGCCCATCCGTCTCCGCCGAATGCCCAAATCGAACGCCGAATGAGATAATCCGCAAGGCTGTAGAGAAGCTTCAGCTCATCTTCTTTTTTACCCGCGATCGTCTTCTTCAACTTTTCCACACGCATTCGTTGCGCCTCTATCTCCTCGGGTGTCTGCTGCTCTGAATCCCTGATCGCCGCAAGAAGCGAAGCATCGATGCCGCTGATCTTTTTCTTGATTACCGTATCGATGAGCTCACGGGCATGGGCCATCAGCTTGTCGGAGGTAAGCCGCATACCAAGAGCGAACTCCGCGCAATCTTCAAACAGAGAGTTCGACCAGGCCGGGCCCCTTCCATCCTTCCTCGTTGTGTATGGTGTGGTGGGCAGATTGCCGCCGTAAATAGACGAACAACCCGTCGCGTTGCCGATGATCGCCCTGTCCCCGAAGAGCTGTGTAACGAGTTTCACGATCGAGGTTTCACCGCATCCTGCGCAGGCGCCGGAAAATTCGAACATGGTCGGAAGAAGCTGCGAGCCCAGAATGGTGGTTCTTGACATAATCGAAGGATCTGTGTCCGGAATATCGTGGATGAAAAAGTCCCAGTTCTTCGCCTCCTTTTCTCTCAGCGGAATCTGGGGCTGCATCATAAGCGCCTTCTCTTCAGTTTTCTTCCCGTCCACCTTCTTTACGCCGGGACATATATTGGCGCATTGTCCGCACCCGGTGCAGTCTTCGGGAGCTACCTGCACGGTAAATTTCATCCCGCTGAACTTCTTTGCGCGGGCATCAACCGACTTGAAAGTCTCAGGCGCTTTTTTCAATACAGCCGGATCATAGAACTTGATTCTGATCGTCGCATGGGGACAGACGAGCGAGCACTGCCCGCATTGAGTACAGAGATCGGGATTCCATACCGGGATATCATCTGCGACGTTGCGCTTCTCGAACTTCGTCGTACCGGTTGGATAGGTTCCGTCCTCTGGTAACGCAGATACGGGAAGCGTTTCTCCTCGTCCTGCGATAATCTCTCCGGTTACGTTCTTCACGAATTCGGGGGCTTCAGCGGGCACTGACGGTTTCATATGCAGGGTGCTTGTTACTTTGTTCGGGTGTTGTACCTCCTCGATACTCTTGAGTGCGGCATCCACTGCGCTCATGTTCATTTCGACGACATTTTTCCCCTTCTTTCCGTAGGTTTTAACGATTGCGTCCTTGATGAGCTTGACTGACTCGTTCTTCGGAAGCACACCGGAAATAACGAAGAATGCGGTCTGCATAATCGTGTTTATACGCGCCCCGAGGCCAAGCTCATGTGCTATACGCATCGCATTTATTATGTAAAACTTCACCTTTTTCTGTATAATCTGCTCCTGCACCTCCGCAGGCATGTTGTCCCACACCTCGTCTCCGGAAAACGGTGAATTGAGCAGAAAGACGCCGCCATCCTCCAGTTTGGAGAGCATATCGTACTTTTCGAGAAATGAAAACTTATGGCAGGCAAGAAAGTTAGCCCTGGATATGAGATAGGTGCTCTGTATCCTGTCTTTTCCGAACCGCAGATGGCTTACCGTAACCGCTCCCGCTTTCTTTGAATCATAGACAAAATAACCCTGGGAGTAGTTTTCTGTTGCTTCTGCTATGATTTTTATGGAGTTTTTATTCGCTCCGACCGTGCCGTCAGACCCGAGTCCATAAAACAACGCCCTGTGCACTCCCTCCGGTTCTGATGCGAACTCCGTTTCAAAGGACAGGCTGGTAAAATTCTTGTCATCATATATACCGGCTGTGAAGTGATTCTTCGGTTTCTTTTCCTCTAAATTATCAAGTACCGACTTTGCGATGCCGGCGTTGAATTCAGCGGACCCGAGACCGTACCTCCCGCCGACGATAACCGGATACTCTTTGAAGGGAGCGTTGCTCATTGCTTCCCCGATTGCGGTTCTTACATCCTCGTAGAGCGGTTCGCCAATAGAGCCCGGTTCCTTTGTCCTGTCCAGAACTGCAACGGCCCTGACGGTCGGAGGCAGCGCAGACACAAAGTGCTGCACACTGAACGGCCTGAAAAGCCGTACCTTTACGACTCCGACTTTTTCACCCTTTCCCATGAGATGCCGAACGACCTCATCCATTGTTTCAGCGCCCGACCCCATGAGCACGACAACCCTCTCGGCATCCTGAGCGCCGATATAATCGAAAAGATGGTACTTTCTTCCCGTTATTCCTGCAAACCGGTCCATATACTCCTGAACGATACCCGGGGTTTTTTGATAAAAGGCGTTAACGGTTTCACGGGCGGCAAAAAACACATCGGGATTCTGGGAAGTGCCGCGTATTACCGGTCTTTCCGGCGTGAGTCCGCGCATTCTGTGCGCAATTACATACTCGTTGTCGATCATCGCCCTGATATCATCATATTCGAGCTGCTCGATCTTCTGTATTTCATGCGACGTACGAAAACCGTCAAAAAAATGAACCATCGGGACCCTCGATTTCAATGTCGCAGCCTGCGCAATAAGTGCGAAATCCATCACCTCCTGTATCGATCCGGACGGCATCAATCCGAATCCCGAGCCTCGAACCGCCATAACATCGGAATGGTCTCCGAATATGGAAAGTGCCTGGCATGCGAGCGAACGAGCGCTTACATGAAATACAGTGGAGGTAAGCTCCCCGGCGATTTTATACATATTTGGAATCATAAGGAGCAGGCCCTGCGATGCAGTAAAGGTCGTTGTCAGCGCACCGGTGGTAAGCGCTCCATGAACAGCTCCCGAAGCGCCGCCTTCCGACTGCATCTCTGTTACCGACGGCACCGTGCCCCAGATATTCTTTCTTCCATGAGCACTCCACGTATCTGCGAACTCGCCCATTGGAGACGATGGAGTAATAGGATAAATTGCGATTACCTCATTCGTGGCATGGGCAACATACGCCGCTGCCGTATTTCCGTCCATTGGCACCATTTTTCTTTCCATTCTCACACCTCTTTCACCTGATTAATAGATATTGCCGCCGTAACTGTCTCGAAACAGCAGAAATTATTAAACAATGTCCTTTAATGGTTTAGGCAATTTTGTCCATTTTCCTCAAGTGTAATAAGAAATTTATTCAATATCAAGTGATTTACAGATCGGCTTTCCGGTGAGTGTGCTAAACTACAGGAACGGGAGGGCGAGCACCTTTACAAGTGTAAGTCTGTTGATCCTGTTATCGACATACTCATAGTGTATCTCATCCATCATTTCCTTCATAATAAAGATGCCAAGACCCCGCTCCTTCGACTCCGAGAAGTGGTCATTGACATCGACATCTTCCTGCTCTATCGGGTTGAATATGCCGCTTTCATGCTCATATATCACATAAAACTTATTGTTTTCAGATCTGCATTCAATACTGAAACTCTTCCCGGTATCACTACCCAGGGAGTGTTCGATAATATTTGCACTCCATTCGTCACAGGATATCTCTATCTTGGTAATGTCCGAATCCTCAGCACCGGCTTCTCTTGCCTTTCGCGATATGAACTCCCTCGCTTTTGCAAGATTTACGAGATCCGACCCAAGTTGTATTTTCTCACCGGTCATACCGTCTCCCCGTTACTATTCGCTGATATCACCCTGTTCATTTACCGTAATGACTCCCTTGCACCCGGAACACCTGAACTTTCCCGGTTTCGATGTTTTAAGCTTCTTGCCGCAGTGGGGACACTCGAAAACGAGTGGAAAGATACCCTCCTGAGCACTCTGTAGTTCCTGTGGCTGTTCGTTCGACTCTCCCCCCTGAAGCATTCTGAGGGCGTCATCGAGATCAGCCGCTATCTTGAAAAATTTAGTAAATCCGAGAAGCTGAAAAACCTCCACCACCTTCTTCTGCAAACCGTACAGCACCATGTCACCCTTCTTCTGCCTCAACAGTTTGAGAAAAGAGGTAAAGGCGCCGATCCCGGTACTGCTGATGTAATTGAGCCCGTTGCAGTTGAAAATAATGGTTTGAATGCCCGAATTGATGAGCCCGTTTATGTGGCTCTGAAACTCAGGTGAATTATAGGTATCAAGATACCCAACGAGTATAAGCTGTACCGAATTACTGTCTCCCCCGACCTGCATCGGTGTTATTTTTAAAGAATCCTTGATTGTAATTTCTTCCATATTCCTGCGTCCCCTCGTTTTCGATACCCACCCTCAAGTATATACGTAATTGCACGTGAATAACAACTCTATTTTCTCCTGAAATTACTTCAATTTCATAACAAGAAGGGTCATATCATCGTACTGTTCGGTATCACCCACAAATCCGGAAACATCCTCGATGATGCGATTCGCTATCTCCTTTGCATGATTTTCCGCAAATCCCGGTATAATGTCGGCCATCCGTTTCATCCCGTATTCCCGCCCGCTCGAGTTTCTTGCCTCGTGGATACCGTCTGTAAACAGAATCAGCGCATCACCGCGTTCGAGCTTTATCTGATTTTCCTCACTGTACCGAATATCCGGCATTACACCAATGGGCACCGAATTACCGGTCGGGCTTACGAGAAAACATCCGTTTTTTTGCGCCTTGTATACCATAAGAGGGCCGTATCCGGCATTGGTGTATCTGAAAATCATATCGGCGGTATTCACGACACCAAACAGCAGGGTTGCAAACCGGTCACTTGATATTTCCGACGCGAGTGTGCTGTTCATCAATGTAACCATTCGTGCAGGATTACTGATACCGGATTTTATGAGAGATTTGAAAACAGTCCTGATCATGATCATCATCAGGGATGCCGGTACACCCTTGCCCGCAACATCACTCATGATAAGTCCGTACTGTCCGCTCCCCATCTCGATAAAATCGTAATAGTCGCCGCCCACACCGGCCGCAGCCTTGTAAAACCCCTCTATCCAGAGCGCATCCGTATCGATCCCCGTCTGCGGAATCAAGTCCTGCTGAATTCTTCTCGCAATGTCGAGCTGCTCATCGATCTTTGCCTTTTCCTCCATTTCCTTCTGGTACACGAGAAGGCGCGCCGTCATACGGTTGAATTCATCCGCAAGCAATCCGATCTCATCCCTCGCCTTCAGTTTTATTTCATGGTGGAGATCTCCTCCGCCCACAATATTGGCACCCTTTGCGAGAATCTTGATGGGCTTAATTGTGATGGAGGCCATGACTATTGCACCTGCTATACCGATGAGGATGGTCGCCGCGGTGATGAGTATGGTATTTATTAAATTCTTCCGACGCGCCGCATCGATTGTTTCGAATATACTCTGTGTTGAATATCCGAGCCTCACTGTGCCGATCCTTTTACCAGCGAAAAACACAGGAGATGCTATATCATAGATCGGCGCAAGGCTATCTGGTGAAAAACCGGGTGAAACGAGCCTTTCTTTCGCCTGCGATGCGGCCAAAGAAAATGAATCGGTGAGTATTTTTCCCTGCTCATTGATATCGGAATGAGCAATCACCTTGCGGGAGGTATCAAAGATTATACTGTAATTGATATCCCGGTTCTCCATCGTTTTGGAAATAACGGACAGTAGAAGAAGTTGGTCGTTATTAAGAATGCCCTCGCGCGCGACATTGGTCATATTTTCAACAGAGAGTGAGGCCTTATCCATCATCTGATGTGCAAGAGCACGTCGCTCCTGGGCGATATTGACGATGCTCATAACAAGACTTATACCAACGGTTAAAAGTAAAACGAGCACACCGATGAGAATGCTGAATTTGAACCTGAGGCCGAGCCTCTTGCTTCTAATTGGTAGACCAGCTTCATCTTTTTTCATTGCCGCTTCCTCTCTGAATGGAAAATACCGCCGCAGTATCTCAGCCGTTATATAGAACACGACAAATCCGAGACCGCACAGCACTATATACAGCATAATGTTCAAGACCGGTTGTACGATAGTTCTGTACTGCGTCACCGCCCACGGCGGTTGAATTACCGGTCCTTTTTGCCTCTCTACTTCCTTTGCGAGCGGTTTCAGCCGGAAGGTCACATGGGCGGTCCGGCTCATGTTTCCGGCCCTGTCAACAGCTGCGATATTGAAATACCAGGTGCCTCCCTCCAGCTGCCTGAAACGCAGGGTCTTTTTTTCCGTACGTATAACCGGGTCGTGCAGGTTAACCCTGTTTTTAGATAGTTTATAGGTGTATCCCGCTATATCTGCACCCGCTGCTGACCAGGACAGCACAGGCGAGTTGTCCGAATAATAGCCGTCTTTATCCTGTTTAAGAGGCCGAATCTCAGGCGCGGGAGGAGGTGTCAGATCCACGACAAACCCAACTGTCACTGTGTCCGATACGTTGCCTGCGCCGTCCTCTGCAATTATATGAAAATAGTAATTCCCCTCTTCACCGGACTGAAGCAGGATACTTGTTATGTGCGGGGAGAGATTTATAAATTCCGGCACGTCTTTTTTGTTCCTGTTGAAAAGGTATCCATATCCCTTAATGCCTGAAGGGTCAGACAACGGCTTCCACACAATGGGAAGCCCGGCAACTCCTATATATGAACGTGCCGGAGATTCAATGCGTACAGGAAGCACTGATAAATCCGGCCCGTTGTACGCGATTCCCTGTCCATCATTCCAGAACGCGTAGAGAGAATCATCCGTGGTTACCGGGATTTGTTCAATGATATCCACTCCGTCGTCGATCGGGCCGAATTCCTTAAAATCGCCGTCACGTCTCTTTGCGTAATACAATCTGTTTCTGCCGTCCCTGTCGTCGATATAGAATACATACAGTGAGCCTTCAGCTGAAAGCAGCTTCGCCCCGCGCGCATTTGCGAGAGTTTTATTGATTTTCACCGCGTCTGATACGGGGTTCCCGGATTTATCAAACTCTCTCCAGTACACACTCCATATTCCCCCGGCGTCACTCTCCCATATGAGCGTAAAACCCTTTTTCCCGATCAGCACATGCGGATTTTCATCCTCAGCAAGGGGGTTATCCGTCAGGTTGACCGGGTTCGACCAGGGACCCTGAAGATCGGCGGCATTCGAAATGTATATGTCAAATACCGGTGTCCGTTCGGTTTCGAGTGAGCGTGACTGCCAGATAAGGCGGTAGCGGTGATCAAATTTCAGTAAGATGGGGAAAAAAGAGCCGGCAAAGCCCGATATAGGCTGGAACGGCCCCTCCCATGTGATTCCGTTATCCGTTGAAAACAAGTAAAAAAAATCGATGCGTCTGCCCTCGCCCTCCGTATGGTAGAACAGGCAGAGTGTGTCATCGACAGCAAAGAGGCTGGGTCTGAAATTGAAGGTTTTCGGATCTATTACCGTTACGGCTTTATTCCAGCTTTTACCGCCGTCCGTACTCCTTTTCAGGTCTATACTTCCCTTTAGCGTATTCCATGCTACCAGGAGGGCGTTTTTTTCTGCCAGCACCGAATACTGCGGGAAAAAGCCCTCCTCTACCCTGACCCGCTCCACAGCCGAAAAAGGCCCCATGAATGTTTTAAAATCATCGGTCGTGTAAAACTGCAGAGATGCCTGTTTCTTTTCACGGACGACAAGAAAGATAAAGAAATTACCATCAAACCGTACAATCTTCACATCCGAATAGCGGGTAAACCGGCTCTGACGCAACAGGTAATGCGGTGCATCCCAAAAATATTCCGCAAACGCCGGATATACGGCAGGTATAGTAAGCAGGAATAACAGCATCAATAGTACTGTTACTTTCTTTTTCATGAACTGCTCTGATTTTTTTCGTACTTCAAACGTTCCTTCGCCCGTTCGATGTTAGTATGCACATTTTCATAGCCCGGGTCTATCTTCATTACCTCTTCCCATTCTGAAATCGCTTCCCGGTACAGACCGTCGAGAAAAAAATTGATACCGTCCATATAGTGCCGTTTGAGCTTGATTTTCATCTCGCTGTTTTTAATAGCCGATTCCCTGTTCGCTTGAGTTTCAAGCCGCGCGAGATTGTGCAGTTTTGTTTCAATACTGGCAAGAAAAATACGCGCATCGATGAATTCCGGATCCAGCTTCACAGCCTTTCTGCATTCATCAAGTGCTTCGGGAAGTTTCTCCTGTCTGTAATAGTCGAGCCCCTTTTTATACAGCTCAACGGCATGCGCTCTGTCTTCACGGGTAACAACAACTTCTTTCTCCTTTTGCTCTTTTTCAAGCCTTTTCAGAATATCACCGGCATCCCTGAAACCGGGATTAACCTCCAGTATAAGCTTTAACTTCGAGGCGGCTTCGCGCTTTTTATCCCTTTTTATCAGTCCCTGCACATCCCTGTACAGTCCGGCGAGAATTTCATCGGCCAGGCTCGGATCGGTTCTCGCAAGTGTCCGTGTAAGCTGTCTTCTGGCATCTTCGTTGAACGGAAAAATAAGCAGTATTTCCTCCCACCGTTTTACCGACTCCTTATAATCTCCCCGGGCAAAGGCCTCGAGCCCGAGACGCCGCAGGTCCTGCACAAGTGGATAGAACGGAGAATTAACGGAAACGGTTTTCTCCTCCTCTTTACGAAGTGCGATTGTGTCTCTGAGTATGTATTCCCTGATTTGTGTATTCTCGGGATCGATTGATAGCCCATTGTTGAGCGCCTGCAGAGACTGCCTGTATTTTCCGAGATTATAAAACTTTATTCCCTCACGAAGATACCCCAGCACCCGTTTCATATTCCGTTCATTTTCTGCCTTTCGTGCAGCTTCAATGGCATCGAGCGCCTTTGTTATCATCTCTTTCGACTGCTCAATTCTGTAATCCAATGCAACTGCATTTTCAAACTGGTCGATGGCATCCTCGAATTCGCCGCCTTTAAAGAGATGCATGCCTGCATTGAAATAGCTTTTGGCAAGGCTAAGCAGTTTCTGCCGTTCCCTCTCCTTATAGGATATCTTGGAAATGTAGAGCAGGGCATCGGTGTCACCCGGAACATATACGAGAACTTCATTCCACAGTATTTTCGACTCCTCATAACTGCCCTGTTCAAAAAGGTCCGACGCTTCCTCACGAAGCCTCGCCACCATTTTCCGGGTTTCCTCTTCTTTCCGCATTTTTGAGAGCGTCGCAAGCCGCTGCGATACAAGCGGGTTTCCGGGGCTGAATTTTCGGGCAAAATTATACAGGTTTTCAGCGGCCTCAAAACTGGCTTTATCCAGAAATGTATCACCCGTCGCGATAATTTTTTGAAATCGTATTTTGTTCTTCTGCTCTTCGGTTGCCCTGATCCCCCTTACAATCAGGTCGTACAGAGCTTCATTTTGGTTAC
This sequence comes from uncultured Spirochaetota bacterium, assembly GCA_964433545.1. GTDB lineage: Bacteria > Spirochaetota > B62-G9 > B62-G9 > DRHN01 > CAYSRJ01. Next base: position 26,707 of record CAYSRJ010000012.1, read on the forward strand.
TGCTGTGTTCCCGTGCATATAAAAACGCAGTAGATGCGCCATGGACATCTCCGGCCTCAAGAAGGTCATACGCATTCTCAACTTTTTTCGAAAGCTCCTCATACCGTTTCAGCGCCCTTTCAATAAGAGATTTGATTTCATCGTTCCAGGGGGTTATAGCCAGAGCCGCCGTCCACTTTTCAATCGCACCCATGTAGTAGTTTTCATCAAAGAGCTCCTTCCCCTCCGAAACATATCGATCGAGTGTTTCGAGCTCATCCTTTTCCTTTGCGTACGCAGGGAACAGCACCGATATATAAACAAGCACATACGCAAAGAGCAATACCTTCAGTGCCGATTTTTTCATGTGGTCTTCGACTTTCAACGATATTCTTCCAGAGCACTTCTCTCATATATCGACCGATTTAGCCTTAAATCAGCTTGCAATCGGCCGCTCGCCTCTATGAAAATCCGTCTCTTTCTAATTTATCGGTAATCAAGGAGTTAAAACCTGTAAAACTGTATTATAAAATCTTCACAGGCTAATTACAATTTTTATTGAAACAGGAAATCCTATTTGCAAGTGTCTTTTTATTTCCATCATAAAAGCCAAACTAGTACATTAGGAACCATGATACATCCTGAAAGGATACATCCTG
>CAYSRJ010000012.1:27444-37180 GCA_964433545.1 uncultured Spirochaetota bacterium
AAAAGCCAAACTAGTACATTAGGAACCATGATACATCCTGAAAGGATACATCCTGCAAGGATACATCATGAAAGGATACATCCTGAAAGGACTATGGGGGAATAGAGCATCACCCTGCAATTGAAAACAATGAATAATTCACGGACAAAACAGTACAAACTTCTGGCACTCGACCTGGACGGAACACTTTTAAACAGCGATGAAGAGATAAGCGATCGAAACCTCCGTTCTCTTCACCAGGCAAGTGAAAACGGCACGAAGGTGGTGATCACAACCGGGAGGAGCACTCCGTCTGCGGCGCGGTTTATCGAATGGGTGGATATACCTGATCCCCATATCACCTATAACGGCGCAATCATCCGGAATGCACAAAGGGTCTTTCGATCGATTACCCTTGATGAGGATAGTGTACGTGAAACCGTTTTACTGCTGAAAAAAGCGGGGTATACCCCTGTTTTATACAGTGCGGACGATATGCGTTACCTCGAAGGCATCGAAAGACACCGGGACGGATTTTACAGCCTCTCAAAGGGGATAGAGGACAGGGTCGTAGAAGTTTCAGATTTTATGGAGCACAGATGGGGCGAAATCATCAGAATCAGTGTCTTTTGCGATGAAGAGGACATTGCACGATTAAACAGCGCACTTGAAGGACTCGGGAATCGTGGTATACGCACAACAGAGACTTTTTTTCCTGACTTAAATTTCTGGATTTATGAAATTCTTGATAACCGGTGCTCGAAATCAAATGCTCTGGAATACCTCTGTACCGAATTCGGTATTGAACGGAAAAATGTCATCGCAGTCGGAGACAATAGAAATGATCTGGATATGATTGAATGGGCCGGACTCGGCATTGCGATGAGAAACAGTCTTCCGGACGTGATGACACGCGCCGACTACATTACCGTTAAGGACAACGACGAAGATGGCGTATCTGAAGTGATTAATCGTTTTATTCTTTCATAAATGCCCTGTAGAGCTTTTCGAGAACATCGAGTCTGCTCTGCGCATATTCGATAAGCGCACTATCAGGATAAGATCGTATAAATAATTCGAAACTGTCCAGACAATCACCGAGCATAGACCGTTCGCTCTCTTCACCTGCACTCTCATCGGTAAAAAAAGCACCTATAAACCTGTCTGAATCATACACTGCCTTCTCGAACATGTGGTAGGCCCCGGCGCGTTTTTCATGGCCTGTTTTTTTGCCGCTGTTCATCTCGCTGATGAAAGCACTGAGAAATTTATACGCCTGATACGCCTTTCTCCGGTAAAAACGCGATCCGGATTTCCGAACAAATTCAGCACATATCTTCATGGTCCGGTTATAATTTTCCTCGAACTTTCGCAGAATATCCGATGAGCCAGGTCTCGACTGCACTACCTTACTGTACAGTAAATGTTCATAAAAAAATGAAAATAGTATCGATACGTTCTCGAGTATAACCGCGTATCTGTCGCCCTCCTCCTTCTCACGCCTGTGCTGGGCTGCCATCTTTTCGAGGTATTCGTAAAAGGCTTCCCGCTCACGGTGTTCTCGGTCTGCTTTTTCCGTTTTGAGGTTCGTAGCTCTTGCCGTCCGGGTGCTCGATCGCTTCTGAGCGGGGTTGCCGGAGGCCTTCCCGGTAAACTTTTTCACCGGTTCTTCCTTACAGTGCTTTTTTATGATTTCGTAGGCCTCGTTAATCTTCATCATCATCTTGAGCGCATTATCAGTATTTTTGGGGTTTGAATCGGGGTGGTATTTTTTCGCCATTCTCCTGTATGCATTGCTCACTTCTTTCACCGTTGCATATTCCGTAATACCGAGAACCCTGTATGCATTTCCAAGCTCATCCATGATTTTTACCATACTGAAAAGAAGTTATGCACTGTATTTTTCGCTAATAGTAAAATTCTGCCTGATGTCACTGCGAGGAACGTAGAGAAGAAGCAGTCCATCAACAATAATTAGTACGTCTCCATAATTACATTGGTTTCATAAAATAAGTATTATGTCTCATTAATTCTCGGCATAGGCATAGAGGTCTCCGAACGCGTAAAACAGTTCACCACTGAGCTTCGGTACGGAAGCTGTGCCTGACCCCGATTTCCTCAGAAAATCATTGATGACCTGCCCGTCTCTTCCCTTATACGCGTGAGGATGGCTGAGGTTCATGCGTATCTCACCGACTCCTTTTGAACTGTAATGAATAATCACAACCGTCCCGTCTTTCAACAGGTCGGTCACCATACCCATGTGTGATATACGGTTTTCACTCCCCCTGAAAGTCCCCTTGAAGAAAACAACATCCCCCTTCCGAGGTTCTTCATATGTGTAGGTATACCCCCTTGATCGAAGGGTCCTGTACAAGAGTTCAGTAGTCCGCCAGTTTCCCCTCCGGTCCTCGGGCTGAACATTATACCCGAGACTCCTGTACACGCCTAATACAAACCCCGAACAATCATTTCGATAGTTCCCGTTTGCTTTGGTTAGATCTCGGTACCCGATCAAACCCTCTGCATAGGTCACGATCTCTTCTCTACGCTCCCGCTGTACCGAAACGGATTTCCCGATTCTCACCGGCGGAGCAGCACACGAGCTCAGCAACACGAGCAAACCGAGACCCGGCAGCAACACACGGATAAAAATCACTTTCCAAAGGTTTTTGATTTTATGCTGTGGTTTTACCATGTTGATTCTCACCTGCTTCGGGACAGGTGCCGGCTGAAAAGCTGCCGAGTTATCCTCCCGGTAAAACTGTAGTCGCTGTACGTATAGTATACTTCAAACGTCGGTTGTTTTCGAATATTTTTTAAAAGGCTCGGATCAGTCGATAACACTCACATCATACCCGATTCCGCGCAGGGCGTCCGCTGCTTTTTGCGCATCGGAATTGCCTGTAAAGCCGAGTCTCAGCACACCACCCTCACCCTCCCGTATATTTACAATCTCGATGTCCTTTATATTCACATCGTGAAAATACACAGTGGAGGTTATTTTGGCAAGCTCACCGGGACGGTCCTTCACCGATATCCGCACATCCACGAGCGGTTTTAGAAAACCCTTACTGTATCTTGGAATAATCTGCCGCTCTTTACGCGCTCTGGTAAACAGCTTTTCGAGATAACTGTCATCATCAATATGCTGCAACGTCCCTTTCAGGATATCGCAGTAAGCCGAAAGCGCCCCTCGGATCTCGTCCCTGTTCGTTGTGATGATATCACGCCATATCCGATAGCTCGAAGATGCGATTCTCGTCATATCTCTGAACCCGCCGGCAGCAAGGTTTCTGAACAGATCGTTTTTTTGATCGGCCAGGTGATTGGCAAGTGAGACGGCGAGAATCTGGGGAAGATGGCTTACACTGGCTGCGATTTTGTCATGCAGTTCCGGTGAGATCACCATCACCTTCGCACCGAGACCTGAAATCATCGACGAGAGGTGTTCTACCGCCTCTTTCGATGTATTCTCAGGCGGAGTCAGAACATATACCGCATCATAGAAGAGGAAGGGGTTGCTATTTTCAACCCCCCGCTTTTCACTTCCTGTCATGGGGTGGCCGCCGATGAACCAGACATCATCTTTCAGATACCGCCCGGCAACACCGGCTATTACGGATTTGGTGCTTCCCACATCGCTTACTATCGAGCCTGCTTCAGCATATTGAAAAACTTCAGCAAGCCGCTTGCTTATGTCCCCGAGAGGGGTACAGATAAAAACGTAATCGCTCCCGTAAAGCGCACTCTTTATTTCTGAATAATCAAACCCCCTGTCGATGACCTTCATTTCAGATGCCTTTGCAAGAGTCGTCGGACGGCTCACTCCAGTTGTATAATAGCCCGCATTTTTCAATGCGGAGCAGAGAGACCCCCCAATCAGGCCGACACCGATAACGGTTACCGCACTCTTCCCTTCAATCATTATTACACTCCTTCTAAGTCACTTTGAGTAAGTTACGTTTTGATACTCGGCTGCGAAGTGGCATGGGCCACTTCAAATTGTTCTCCCGACCGCCCGCGCTATTATACGAAGCTCTTTCATCAATTCTTCGAGCTGATAGGGAAAGATACTCTGCGCTCCGTCGGATTTCGCATGATCCGGATCATGGTGCACTTCAACAATAATTCCGTCGGCACCTGCAGCAACACTCGCCCTCGCCATTGGTATAACCTTGTTTCTGATTCCCGTTCCATGCGAAGGATCGGTAAAGACAGGCAGGTGGCTCAGCTTTTTTATAATGGGTACTGCGCTGATATCCAGTGTATTTCGTGTATAATTCTCGAAGGTTCGTATACCGCGCTCACAGAGAATAACCTGATCATTGCCTCCGGTCAAAATGTACTCACTTGCCATCAGCCATTCTTCGATTGTAGCTGACATTCCCCGTTTCAACAGAACCGGTTTCTGTACCTTGCCCAGCTCCCTGAGAAGCATGAAGTTCTGCATGTTCCTCGCGCCGACCTGCAGCACATCCGCATACCGCAGCACCAGCGGCACATGCCCCACATCGACTACCTCTGTAACTGCGAACAGGCCGAATTTATCGGCGGCTTTCCGCAGATACTTCAACCCCGCTTCCCCGAGACCCTGGAATGAATAGGGGGAAGTACGCGGTTTGAACGCTCCTCCTCTGAGGAGTTTTGCCCCGAGTTTCTTGACCGTTTCGGCGATAATCATAATCTGTTCCTCGGATTCGACCGCACACGGGCCTGCTGCGACCGTCACTTCATCCCCTCCGATAGACACATCCCCCAGCCGAATAACGGTATTTTCTCTCTTGAACGAACGCGACGCGAGCTTGTAAGGCTCTGAAATACGGATAACCTCATGAACACCCTCCAGAACCTCTAACTGTCGGATATCTATACCTGTCTTGTCACCGACCGCTCCAAGAATGGTATGCGTGACACCATCCGATCTGTGTATCTCAAAGCCCATCTCCTTCAGGTGTTCAATGACATCCTGAACCATCTCTTCCGATGCCTTCGGTTCCATCACAACGACCATAGACGACTCCTGAAAAAAATTTACAGCGATCTGTACAGCATGTCGACAGCGCGCCCTGCCGGGTGAACAAAAAAAAAGCTGCAGATACCTGCAGCCCGGGATACAAGTCGTATCTGCAGGTTATCGTAAGCAGTGATAATAATAATAGCCGCGTGTAAAAAACATCGAATTACTCATGGACATCATATCGTCGGTCCTGCATTGTTATTTTCAATTTTAGTATTGCATAAGATCATATCAAAGTCAAGCTGATTCGATGCCGGTGTACCGGTAGGAGATCTCTTTGAGCGCAGAGTTCAGAAATGAAAAAAGCCCCGCCATGCCGGGTATCAAGGAACAGGTAGCGCATGAGGTGAGTGTCATTAAAAACATGAAAACGACCGCATCCAGCGTGTATTGAAAATTGTCAAATGAAATAAAGAGGGATTTTCTCATTACCTTCCATACAGTGTCCTCACCACCCAGTATCATAAGCGGGTAGACCCAGAACAGGATAAAGATGAAAAAAACAAGCATCCAGAAGTTGACGGCGGCAATAAAGACGGATATATCGCTTGTGATGATAAATATATAGAAGTATATATTTGTAACGATTGCTCCTATTACTATAGTGAAGAAAACTGATATAAACAGGGAGCGAAAGAAATATTTCCGGAGAGACGTAAAAAGATATTTGAACCCTCTTATCTCATGAAACACGATACGCTGGGTATAATCGCATACACCGCCGAGGGAACCGTAAAAAAGAGTAAACCCGACGACAAAGAGAATGGCAAACAGGGCAATGTGATCTTCGCGGTAGTGCTTTCGTGCATTTACGAAGAGGATTTCGACAACGTTCTTCCCGGAGTCTTCAAAAAAAATATCCATAAGATGTCTTCCGCTTTTATCCGCGAGAGAAATAGAGCTCATATATGCGGGAACGTCACGATATCCGATAGCTTTTTCTCTGAGCAGCGCCTGCGAACGATGTTCGTCAGGACTCTGAAATATATACCTTCTCACTGAGTTGAATTGCGCTCTTTCAAAGACATACACCCTGTGTGTTCCTCCTGCCTCTGAAATCAGGACGACAGCAAGCTTCTCGTAATCCTGTGATACATCACGGACTGTTATACTGAACGAGTTGATATACCTCAATGCCATGGGTAAAAGAACTGACAGGGAGTAAACCATGACACCGAGAGGGATGAGTATGATAAGGTTTATTATGATGAATTTTTTCAGATTGCTATGTGAGAGGTAGATAAATTTTAAAAACGTACCCCTGTCCATTATTCGATTCCTCTATGTATTACGTACCCTTCGAGCACAGGCACGAAGCGCGCCAGTGCCCCTGGTAGAAACTTTAAATATCGATTCCTCCATATATGCAATGGCAGGCAATTATACTATAATATAGTTAGTTGAGTATAAAAATTCCGATACAAATAAACAGATATTAATAAATAAAACCATAAAGGCATCAGGAAAGGTATTAAATTCTTACAATACGGTACATGAACTTACCAATCATAAGAAAGAACCGGGACAAGGACACGGATATGTCTGAAACTGCACACATCAAAGTCGAAGTTGAGGAAAGGGGTACAGTGCCCATTACCAGAGGCACAAGCCTGCTGGAGCTCAGAAATATCGCTGGAATCACAGAACAAGAACTCATACCCGTAGTCGGGGCGCTGTACAACGGCAGGGTTATGGGATTAGAGTACTGCATTGGGCGAAAGTGCCGTGTACGGTTCATCACGACAGGGACCGATGAAGGAGCCGATATATACAGGAGAAGCCTCTCCATGCTTCTGCATGCGGCATTTCTGGATGTGATGGGAGAGACTGCAACACTGAAAATCGAGCACTCACTGAGCAGGGGGTTTTATTACACCTACAAGAACAGCGAAGAGCTTACAGATAACGCGGTGCGGCGAATCGAACGGCGGATGCAGGAAATGACGGAGAAATGCATAACTTTTACAAAGAAGGAACATGAGATCGAGCATGCCCTCGACATATTTGAGAATATACATGCCCACGAGCGGCTGTATCTTTTAAAATATATGACCAGGGCAAAAATAACGCTATACACGCTCGGTCGTTGTGTCAATCTCGCACAGGGGCCCCTTGTGCCTCATACAGGGTATCTGAAGCTCTTCAGGCTTATCAGCTATTCCCCGGGGCTCATTCTTGTTTTTCCAACTGTTGACAAACCCGGCGAGCTTCCCCCTTTCCTTGAGCAGAAAAAGCTGTTTCAAATTTATTCTGAGCAGAGGGAGTGGAGCAGGCTTCTTGACGTTGACTCCGCCGGCAAGCTCAACCGCACAATAATCAAGGGAAAAATCGACAACCTCATCTGGCTCTCGGAGGGGCTGCATGAAAAAAAGATTGCCAATATTGCAGATTCAATAACAAAGAGGGCGTCCAGCAGCAGAGTGATATTTTTAGCAGGGCCTTCCTCATCGGGGAAGACAACGTTTGCAAAAAGGCTCATGATACAGCTTCTTGCAAACGGCATAGGCACCGAGATAATATCCCTCGACAACTACTACCTTCCGAGGAACCGGATGCCCAAAAACAAAAAGGGCGAAACCAATTTCGACAACCTCCATGCGCTTGACCTGGATCTGATCAAGAAACACATACAGTCGCTGCTCGACGGCAGGTCAATTGAAATTCCGAAATACGATTTTAAAACAGGTATGCGGGAAGACGAAACGACACCACTACGATTAAACAAAAACCAGGTCGTCATTATAGAAGGAATACACTGTATGAACCGGGCGCTTACCGGTATGATCTGCGAAAGTGACTCCTACAAGATATATATAAGCGCCCTCACACAGCTCAATCTCGATGTGATCAACAGGATTCCGACCTCGACGGTACGGCTTATCCGCAGGATAGTACGCGACAGTGAATTCAGGGCATACTCAGCGAGTCAGACCATCTCAAAATGGCACCTGGTACGGCAGGGGGAGGAGCAGAATATCTTCCCCCATCAGGAAGAGGCGGATGTAATGTTCAACTCGTCGCTCGTATACGAGATGTCGGTGCTGAAAGGCTATATTGAGCCCGTGCTTCTGGATATCGAGGAGTCGGACCCGTCCTATACAAAGGCGAGACTGCTCCTCCATTTCACCTCAAATTTTCTCTCGATACTTCCCGAACACGTCCCCCTCACCTCCATTCTCCGTGAGTTTATCGGGGGCAGCGGATTCAAGTATTAGGGAGCCCGATAACAATCGGATTCAGTTGTTAAATGGAATCTGGATACAAAGGGGAAGAAAGCCCGGTTCCCACATTCCGAGTTACCCGGCAATCGATATCGATTCAATACGCTCCTCGGTCAATTTGAAATGCACATACTCGAGCTTATCGATAATATCTATGCCGTACGGGCATAGGGGCGTGCATTTACCGCATTTCGTGCACCTGTCGGCCTTGATTTCGAGCGCTTCGTAGGCTTCGCGTGCCTTGCCCATATTCTCGAACCAGAAACGAAGCCTGTCTCGTAGTGCAAAATCAGGAGGTGTGCGGACAGTTCTGTCACGGAGCTGCCTGTCATACCATCCCTCATACTTGAATATCAGGGGAATGTCTATCCCTTCAGGGCAGGGAAGACACTTATTACAGAGCCTGCACACATAATTGCCAAACAGCAGATTGTCTTTGGAGATCCGCGCTTTTTCATCCTCTGTCATGGGTGTAAAACTGCTTACCACGCGAAGATCAGTTTTGAGCATATCCATGGTATTGAATCCAACCGGCAGGGTGTCTACCGGAAGCGAGAGTGCATACCGCAGGGCATCCTCCGGGTATTCCCAGAGCAGGCCGTCGGCAAACACCTTCATGCCGACAATGCCGATTCCCCTTCCTTTTGCGAGGGGAATAAGCTTTGCCTCAACATCGGGGAAATTGAATCGGTCGTAAAAATTTACTCCGGTCATAACAGCATCAAAGTCAAAGCGTTGCAGTGCTTTTATGAGGGTGTCCGGAACGCCATGGCCGGATATACCTATAAAACGGATCTTGCCCTCTTCTCTCGCGCGTATAAAGGCCTCCATGGCCCCGTCAGGGCCGAGTATACGTTCGAGCTCTTCATCACTCTGCACATGATGAAAAATTAAAAGGTCTATCCTGTCGGTGTTGAGATGCCTGAGGCTCTCGTCGATGCTTCGCGCTGCACCCTGCCTTTCTCTGAGATGGGATTTTGTTGCAAGAAAGCACTCGTCCCGCCGCGTTTTCAAAACAAGCCCGACCTTTCTCTCCGATTCGCCTTCACCATACTGGGCGGCAGTTTCAATATAGGTGCCCCCTTCGTCGAGGAACGTATTGATCAAAGCACTTGCATCCGTATCCGATACTTCAAGCAGGTGAAAGCCCCCGAGACCGAGTACGGACACCCTCTCACCGGTGTTCCCGAGCATTCTCTTTTGCATGTAAAGAAACTCCTTTTTTCCTAAACCCTGGTTTATGCCGTCGCCAGGCTATATGTTCGCCGCGACATGTATGATTGGATGAAATTATCCGGACGCTTTTGGTCCTGATAATTTTCAGTATACACTAAATAATGAGCCGCGTAAACAGAGGAAAACGACTTCAGGTTACCCGTGACCTTCAGGTTACCCGTGACCTTCAAATTACTGACGGTTCATTTTCCTCCATAAATAGGGATTTTGAAACGGCAGATCTAAGTGCCGTCTGGCAGCCTGGAGTATCCGCTCGGCTACCTCAGGGAAACCGTTGTCA
>CAYSRJ010000012.1:37280-85897 GCA_964433545.1 uncultured Spirochaetota bacterium
GTGCCGTCTGGCAGCCTGGAGTATCCGCTCGGCTACCTCAGGGAAACCGTTGTCACCGAATACTGATACCGTTTCATATCCGAGACCAGCCTCGACAATCTTCAGCGATAGAGGGTAGCTGTCAACATATATATGCACGAGAAGCCTTCCGTATTTATCGCTGCCGTCAGCGCGGTACGTTACCCTGCGAGCCTCTCTGAGCTCTGTCCGGGTAAATTGTTTCGCTTCCTGTCCGTACGGCTGGTCTCTGTAGAAACCCACATTGGGATTCGCAATCTCGGGCGTGTCTACGCCCAAGAAGCGCATATGCGTACCCCTGTATATCACCGTATCGCCATCCTCAACCTGGAGAAAGAGCCGATATATCCTCTTTTCAGTATGATCCGTATCTCCAGCAAAACAGGCCGGGAGAACAAAAATGAAAAGGGCTAGTATCAGAAGGCTTCGTCTCATACCTTTTACAAATCGTCCGAAGATTATAGTAGAAGAACTGATGGAAAGACGGTTTAAAACTTTCCATGCGATGCTGGTATAATACAACGGCACGGATGAACCGTAAACGAATATTGTAATTGAATATCCGTACTGTATGAATGAGGAGCGCAAAATGTTCAATATTTATGTCGTTGAAAAAAGCTACAGGGACTACTCTCATGAAAAAACAATCGTTGAAAGCGGCGGAGGCAGGCTCTGCTTTGCGCACTGCGCAACAGAAAATGATATAATCGATCAGTGTTCGGACGCTCACGCCCTTCTTCTCAGGCAGACTCCTGTCGGGGAAAAAACGTTTAGAGCGCTGAGAAACCTCAGGGTTGTATCTCGTTATGGCGTCGGTTACGACAACGTTGATGTTACAGCCGCAACTCGCACCGGAGTTCTCGTTACAATCGTTCCCGATTACTGCATTCAGGAAGTCGCGGACCATGCGGCCGCCCTGCTTCTTTCTGCAATCAGAAAAATTGTACTGAAAGACCGGTTCATACGGCAGGGGGACTGGGATATGGGTTCCAGGTTCCCGCTGTTCAGAACGCGTGGAAAAATTCTCGGGCTTGTCGGATATGGTAAAACCGCACGTGAGGTTCGCAGGAGGCTTTCCGGATTTCCCTTCAGATTCGCTGCCTGTGATCCCTACGTAGACAAAACCATTTTTAAAAACGACGATACCATGAAACTCAGTTTCCAGCAACTCGCGATAGCGTCCGATTACATATCAATACACGTACCGCTCAACGCAGAAACCAATCACCTGTTCGATCTCGGCACCTTCAGGAAAATGAGAAGAAACGCAATTCTCGTCAACACCTCCCGTGGGCCGATCGTCGATGCACGGGCCCTGTACACAGCCTTGAAAGAGAAGTTTATCGGCGGCGCCGCTCTCGATGTATACGAGGAAGAGCCTTTCGATACCTCGAGTCCGCTTGCCAGGCTCGATTCAGTCATCCTTTCAGATCACGCAGCCTGGTATTCTGTGGAATCACAGGCCGAACTTCAGCGACGGACAGCGCTCGAGGCGATGAGGACGCTCAACGGATGGATACCCGGCCATCCGGTGAACCCGGAAGTGCTGTCAAAACGTATCATCGAGATCGAGCGTGAAAAAAGTGGACTTCAGAAAGAAAAAGAGGAGGTCCTCTACAAATTGAGCAACTGAGTATCCTACTGATTCCTGAACACGGTCTTACTTCCCGAAGAGCACGCCATTAACAGCATCCAGCCGAAGTTTTTGCCCAGGTTCGAGGATGATAAAATCATCCCCTTTCCAGTCGCCGTCAACAAATCTCTGCAGAAGATCCGGGCTGCCCCTTACTTCATCGAACTGCATACCCATGTCAAATCGCTCATTGAGGGACTTGACACAGCTCTTCGTGTACTCCCTGCCACTTTTATTTATCCTTTCTCCCAGTTCTTCCCACTCGATAAAGGTAAGGTGCGTGTAATTTTTAATAAGCACACGTTCGATGACATCCCTGTTTCTTTCATTGATGTTCATACCGTAAAACTCATCATACTTCTCTACATAATCCGGGCTCCCGGGAAGGGGAAAACCCTCGATCCAGCCGCATGAAAACCAGAATGTGCCGGGATGCAGGCGCATATACTCCCTGTATTTCTGCGCATCGCCGAGCATCAGTGCAATACAGTCATGAATATTGTGAATGACTATGGGAATGGAGGGATGAGATATGTCAAGGGTGCCGTTCCCGCAGAGGCCGTAGTTGAGAAGGACATAATCATAGCTCGTATCATCAATACTGTCCAGCGCATCCAGTACAAAGCGGTTGAGCCTGTTCGGAAACTCGTGAAGGCCCTGGTATTGAAACGTAGTGTCAATACGGTTCACGGATTGTGACGCGCAGTACCGGAGCTCATGATTCATAACATTGCAGGAAATTATTTTCAGTCTGATGGCCTGTAGCCCCCCATCTCTCCTTCAAATTACAGGCGCGTTATACCCGGTCCTGCCAAGGATGCATCCTGCCAAGGATCGGCCGCGAAGCGAAGCACACCGCTTCTGATGTGCAGATAAAAACTATACAAGACCGCAGAAGCTGACAATAAGAAAATACAGGCCGACAGGTTGCCGTATGCATTTTTCTTGCTTACTATTCCAACAGACCCCTGTTTGAAAATTATGTAAACGGAAAATCATGATACCGCTTCTATACGATTGTGACAACACCCTCGGAATCCATGACAGAGATGTAGACGACGGTCTGGCCCTGCTGTACCTCATCGGACGAAAGGATGTCGATCTTCTTGGTACCACAACCACCTTCGGCAACGGGTCTGTTGATGAGGTCTACAATGCAACGAAAGATCTGCTCGGCGAGCAGGACATACCTCTATTAAAAGGGGCCTCCTCCCCTGAAAACAGACAAAGCGATGCCGCCTGTTTTCTGGTTGAAAGCGCACAAAAGAATCCGGGTGACAACATCATTCTCGCAACAGGCCCCCTGTCCAACCTGTACGAGGCGCATCGACTTGATCCGGACTTTTTTACCCGTATCAAGGAACTCGTCATAATGGGTGGCACGACCGAGCCGCTTGTCATCAACGGCAATGAGCTTGCAGAATTGAACTTTTCTGCAGACCCTGAAGCTTGTTACCATGTTCTGTCCTCCGGGTGCAGCACAACCGTGATAACAGGAAATCTATGCCTTCATGCACTGCTTACAAAAGATGCATTCGAATCTTTTGCCGCACACGGCGGGTTTTCACAGTCTCCCGGCGTGCGGAAAGCCGTTTTTGACTGGATTCGGTATAACGAGAGGCTTTTTTCGCTTCGCGGCTTTCACATCTGGGATGCAGTCGCGGCTCTGTGTGTAACTGACCCGTATCTTTTTGCCGATAAAACCTGCCGCATCAGTTCTTCCGAAAAAGATTTTCAGAACGGCAGGCTTGTTTTATCAAAAAATGGGGAGAACCTTCCGGAAAACGTATATACACTCAACATTCCAGACGGCATTATCGATGAAACCCTCTTCTGGAAGGTACTGTTCGACGGGTGGGCTGCAATACAGTAACCGAACAGCAGACAGAAAAAAGGTTCATAGTACTGCATCTTTGCGATTTTCAAAGTGGTAGCGACCGATCCAAGGCACTGCACGGAAGAACGTTCTACAGGAAGCTTTCCATCTTCCGGTACACCTTCAGATACACCGCCTCCCGGGTATTCTCAGGACTGCACTTCATAATTTCCCGTACAAACACCGTTCCTACAACAGCCGCATATACATGGCGGGAAAGAGCATCAACCTGCTGTTTTGTCGATATCCCGAACCCGGCCAGAACCTTGGCACCGCTCGATGCGGCCTTTTGCAGAAAATGAATATTCGATTCACCAATCCGGGTATACTCTCCGGTGATGCCCTTTCGAAGCACAGCATATATGTACTCGGGTGCAAGTGAAAAAATTCTCTCAAGCCGCTTTTTTCTAGTTGCCGGACAGATGATAGGCACTGCCGAGAGGCCGGCACTCCCGGCCGATTCAAAGAGGCCCTCGTCGTAATCGGGGGGCAGGTCGGGAATTATCAGGCCTGTGGTACCGCTGGCACGGGCCCGCTTCAGGAATTTTTCAACACCGAATGACACGACCGTATTGGCATATCCCATGATAAAAATCGGCATATTCGTGTGTTTTCGAATTTCAGCTGTCAGCGAAAACCCTTTCTCCGGAGTGAAACCCGCATCGATGGCCGAATCACAGGCATTCTGTATATACATGCCGTCGGCAATCGGATCACTGAAGGGAAACTGAATCTCCAAAAGGCAGCATCCGGCACGCACAAGAGCGCGAGCAACTTCCATCGACGACTCCCTGTCCGGATAAAAGGCGACCATGTGGGCCATAACCCTATTCGGCATGCCGTTTCACCTCCCGATCAAGAAAAGAATACCATTTTTCTGCATCGAGACTGCCGGCAAGTATAAAGAGGTCCTTGTCTCCCCTGCCGGACATGTTCACCACAACCGTGCGATCGGGAGCAGTCTTTTCAGCAACCCGAAGCGCCTCGGCTCCCGCGTGGGCAGACTCGAGGGCAAATACGAGTCCCTCCTGCCGGGCAAAAAATCTAACTGCATCAAGCGCATCATCATCGCTGCAGCGGGAAAACTCCACTCTCCCCGTTTTTCCGAGGTGCGCAAGCTGGGGCCCGATGCCCGGGTAATCGAGACCGGCTGATATCGAGTGCGTGTTCCGGACCTGGCCGTTTTCATCGATAAGAAAAAGCGACCTGTACCCGTGCACGATTCCCGGCCTGCCCGACCCGTCCATCCGCGCGGCATGCTGGCCCGCAGACCTCCCGCATCCTCCCGCTTCAACACCGATGAGCCTGGGCACTTTCGTGTTCAAGAAGGGGTAAAAAAACCCGATCGCGTTGGAGCCGCCGCCAACGCACGCAACCAGTGCCTCCACATCAAGTCCTCTTTTCTCAATCTCCCGGGCGACTTCACGCCCGATCACGGCCTGGAACTCCCTGACCATATCGGGATACGGTGACGGGCCGAGCGCCGACCCGAGCAGGTAGTGGGTGTTATCAAAACTTGCCGCCCAGTCCCTGAGCGCCTCGTTGACCGCGTCCTTCAATGTGCCTGCCCCGCCATGCACGGATACTACTTCCGCGCCGAACAGCTCCATCCAGAAAACATTCGGCCTCTGGCGCCGTATATCCGTCTCTCCCATATACACGCGGCAGTCAAGCCCCAACTTTGCACAGACAGCTGCAACCGCAACGCCGTGCTGGCCGGCGCCCGTTTCAGCAATGATCCTCTTTTTTCCGATACGCTGCGCCAGAAGAGCCTGCCCGAGTGCATTGTTGATCTTGTGGGCTCCGGTGTGGGCCAGTCCCTCATACTTTATGTAGATCTGCGCCCCGCCGACTGCCCTGCTCGCATTTTCCGCGTACATGAACGGAGTGGGCCTGCCCGCAAAATCCGCACACAGGACGTCAAACATCTTCATATACTTATCATCATGCATTGCATCAAGCCAGGCCGCCTCAAGCTCATCGAGAGGGGTTCTCAATATCTCGGCAACGTACCGACCCCCGAACCGGCCGAAAAAATCATTGTATATACGTCGCATTTTCAATCTCCTTGAAAAAATCGCCAACCTTCCGGTGGTCCTTTTTACCCGGTTCGGATTCAAGCCCGCTCGAAGCATCAATGAGCTCCGGTCCGAACCTCTGCACGATATCCCGAACATTTTCCGGTCCGATTCCACCCGCAAGCCAGAGCGGGTACCGCTCGCCCATATATTCGACGAGGTCCCGAGAGATTCTTCTACCGGTTCCACCCGCTCTCTTTCGGACGTACGCATCGGCCAGCAATCGCGGGCAACTGTACGAATCAATTCGTTCTACATCATTCTCTCCGCGCACACGAAGCGCCCTGTACCAGGCGAATCCAAGCATATCGCATGCCTCGGGACTCTCTTCCCCATGAAACTGCAGGGCATCAAGAAGTCCTGCCTCAAGAAGCTCTTTAAGCTCGTCATCCACACTCCCGTTTTTTGTAACCACAACCCCGGCCTTGAGTATATCGAGATCGTATATTTCTTCCAAAAGGCTCGGCCTTGCACGACGGGGCGATTCGGCAAAAACAAAACCGAGCATATCGGCTCCGCACACCCGTGCATTTTCTGCATCAGGCCTGTTCGTGATACCGCATATCTTGACAAGCGGCCTTCCGGGTCGTTTCCGCAAAAAAAGACGCTGCCAGAATTCACCGGTGTGCTGGTAAAACGGGGCACTCAGCGCGTAGATGCGATCAGGATTTTTCATAACCGACTCTCCTACGAGCACCCCGGAAAAACCGAATGCGAGCGCTCTGCGCACATCATCCGCATTCTGTATGCCCGACTCGTATACCGCAGCTGTTTTCCAGTGTATATTATTTAGAAGTTTTTCAGGGATTTCGTGATCGAGACTGAAATCCTCGAGATTTCTGCTGTTTATGCCGGTAAAGGCCGGCCTCAGTTTTTTCACCTTTTCAAGATCTTCCTCGTCATGAACCTCACAGAGCACCGCAAGGCCGCAGGCGCGCGCCTTCAAGTACAGGTCATTCAGCCTTTTTGTGTCGTGGACCTTTGCAATGAGCAAAATGGCGTCCGCGCCGGCCCTGTAGGATACGTCTATGTCTTCCTCATCGATAATGAAATCCTTGCGCAGCACGCAGAGCCGGGGAAACGAGCGTTTCACCTGCACGAGGTCGTCCAGTGACCCTGAAAAATAGTTTTTCTCCGTGAGCACGGAAACGGATTTCACCCCGCACCTGACGTACTTACGCGCCTGTTCAACTGCGTTGATAACGGGCGCAATCTCTCCCCTGGATGGGGAACGGCGTTTTACCTCGCAGACAATAAAAGGTTCCCTGCCCAGAGGGACCAGCGGTACCGTTCGTCGGATCGGAACCATTACACCCATTGTATGGCCGGACGTTTCTATTTCCTGTTTTCTTATCGTCACGATGGTATCAAGAATGCTCAAAAAATATCCCCCTCGGATGCACAACCCAGGTACACGTGCCGATCCCCATAAGCGGTATCTATAAATTACTGTATCACCTTCGCATGTACGCTGTTCATGTTTCTCATCGTGTCACTCTCTGATGAAAGCTCTAAAGACCGCCCGGCTTCTCGAATTTGTTTTATTTTATCCCGCACCTTTCCCGAAACCAGCGCCTGTTTTGCGGCAGCATAACCGTCTTCGATACTGCCGGCAGCTCCGTATACGTAGAGGGCCGCCCCCGCGTTGAGCGAAACTGCCTCACGGAGGGCGGGTTGGCCGCGATTTCCCACGATCTCGGCAGAAAGCTGCGCATTAAACGCCGGGTCGCCTCCTGCAAGCTCCTCCCGGTGAAAGCCTTCGATCCCCAGCTTTCGAGGATCGAACCGGTATTCCCGCATAGTGCCGTTCTCGCCGATTTCGACAACATGTGTCGGTGCACAAATTGATATCTCGTCAAACCCGTCTAAGCTGTGCACGACCATCACCCGCGTTTTTCCGAGAATATGCGCTGCCTGCGCCATCGTTTTAGCGTACGCATCGGAGAACACGCCGATGAGCTGATACTGAGCATCTGCGGGATTCACGAGAGGCCCGAGCAGATTCATCACCGTCTTGATGCCGAGCTCACGCCGCACCCGGGCTGCATGCCTCATAGATTGATGAAAGAGCGGCGCAAAGAGGAACGTAAATCCGGTTTTCTCGAGAAGCATGGCGGCTTTTTCAGGACCAAAGTCAACCGGCACGCCGATCAGACGGTAAAAATCCGCGCTCCCGGACCGTGAACTCACCCCCCTGTTGCCGTGTTTTGCGACAGACGCACCGCAAGCTGACGCCGTGACTGCAGCAAGGGATGATATATTGAAGCTTCCCGTTTCATCACCGCCGGTGCCGCAGGTATCAAGCAGCGGCCGGTCGGAACGCACCCTGATCTTTCTCCTGTTCAATACCGATGCAAACCCGGCAAGCTCTTCCGGGGCGACCTTTTTCACATTAAGTGCGATCAGCATCGCGGAGATCTGCGCATCGGTGAGCTCTCCGTCGGTCAGCTCTTCCATGAACCGAACCGCCTCCTCTTCGGAAAGATCCGAGCCCGATTGCAGCTTCGCCAGGCCGGCCCTCGTATCGAACGGTTCGCGCCTGTAGTGAATAAAATTTGCGAGTATTTTCTTACCGAACTCTGAAGAAACTGACTCCGGATGAAACTGTATTCCTTCTACAGGATATTCAGTATGCCGAATACCCATTATCTCACCGTCATTCGAAGTCGCAGTCACCTCAAGCTTACCAGACAGGGTGCGATCATCAATTATCAGTGAATGATAGCGGGTAAAGTGCGCCTGTTTCGGTATGTTCCGGAAAAGGCCCCTGCCGTCAAGCGCAATTTCTTCCACCTTGCCGTGCACAATCCTGGAAGCCCTCGTAATGCGGGCGCCGAACGCGTATCCGATAGCCTGATGGCCGAGACAGACACCGAGAATTGGTTTTTTATCGGCAAAATGCTTTATGCATTCAACACAGACCCCCGCTTCCTCCGGCCTTCCCGGTCCCGGAGAGATAATAATACCCTCCGGATCCATGCGCTCAATTTCCTCTATATCGATCTTGTCGTTTCTCCGAACCTCCACATGCCCGCACCCCACCTCGATGAGATACTGGTAGAGGTTGTACGTAAACGAGTCGTAGTTGTCGATGATGAGATACATGATCTACACCTCCACTCCTATTGATTTTCCGAGGGCGCGAAGCTTCGAGGATGTCTCATCGTACTCCCGTTCGGGAATCGAATCATACACGATTCCGGCGCCGGCCTGAAGCACGAGCAGGTCGTCCATCTTCAGGGCGCTTCGTATGGTGATGCACGAATCGAGTGTTCCCCCGGGCTCCATGTACCCGACAATACCTGCATAGAAGCTCCGCTTCTCAGGTTCGAGGGAATCGATAATCTCGAACGCGCGTATCTTCGGCGCGCCGGACACAGTGCCGGCCGGAAAGGTCTTGCGTACGGCTTCGATCCCGCATGTTCCCTTGTTCAAAACGCCCTTAACCTGAGAGACAATGTGCATGACATGGGAATACCGCTCGATGCTCATGAACTCGGTCACCTCGACGCTGCCCGGAACACAGAATCTCCCGAGATCATTTCGCGCAAGATCGACGAGCATCAGGTGCTCGGCACGCTCCTTCTCATCGGCGAGGAGCTCTTTTTCAAGAAGAACATCCTCCTCTTTGTCCCCGCCTCTTCTCCTCGTTCCCGCAATCGGCCGCATGATCACCCGGTTGTCTTCCACCTTAACATGTACTTCAGGTGAAGAGCCGAAGAGCTGGAACCGCCTGAAATCGAAGTAGAACATGTAGGGAGAAGGATTCAGCGAGCGAAGCCGCCGGTACGCCTCCAGCGCAGGCATCTCCGTGCGAAGCATCAACCGGCGCGAAAGAACGCCCTGCAGAAGATTGCCCTTGATGATCTCTTTGCGAACTTTCTGCACCCCTTTCAAGAACAGGTCCCTGCCCTTTTCAGATATGAGCGGAACACTTTCATATTCCTTCTCAGCCGAATTCAAATAGTTGAAGTCGAGATCATGTATCCTGTTCTCCACATCCTGTACAGCCTTCCTGAGATCTATGCGGTGCTCTCGGTAGTTCAGCCCGAGAATGGAGATGGTATCGTTGTAGTGGTCGAATATCAGGAACAGGTGCCCGAAAATGAAAAGCGCATCCGGTATGCCAAGCGGGTCATTCTTTTCACGCAGTTTGAAATCATCGAAGTGCCGGGCGTACTCGTAAGCGATATATCCGGTACCCCCTGACGGAAAGGGAAAGGGTACATCATGGCCTCTATGCTGATTCGCGAAGTAGAGCAGCACGTCAAGTATATCCTTCGCAACCGTTTTGAGCTGTACGGTCCGATCGTCCCGCTCGACGAAAAAACGAGCATCCTTCTGAAACAGAGAGAATGCTTCTTTTATCAAAAGTATTGAGTATCGCCCCCTCCCAATACCAAAGGCGGCTGATTCCAAAAGCACCCGTGCGCCGAGTTTTTTACACAGCGACATCGGGGTAAACCGTTCACCGTGTATGGTTTTTACAAAAAAATCATGCGCCGATTGTTTTACCTGTATCATTTTTCTCCCCTTTTGATCCCCTTTTATAGGATTAATCAAGCGCCTCTTTAAACCATCGTCCTGGTTCAAGCATCCGCCAGATTGGCCTTCCACAGCATAAAAAAAAGACCGCAGCCCCTATCGGGTTTGCGGCCTGTTATAGAAAACAGGCCGCAGAGCCTGGCACAATATCGAGCCAGAACCTGCGGCCTGCTACCACTGATTCTGGCTATACCCAGAACCACCACCAGTAATTGATCATCTCATTGTTCATTTACATCGCCTTTTTATGTATGTATGATTCATAGTATAAAAAAGCATGTGAAAGTCAAGAAAAAAACTCCGAATCTTTGTATTATTCCGGTTTTTACGGTACACTTATTAATAATAAGGTCAGGACAGGTCATATAAAACCAAAAAAAATTGTTTTATAACTACAGGATGCGGGTTATTAGCCCTGCTCAATACTTTTGCAATCTGATACTGTAATGGACGGATCACGAACAAAAAAGGATTGTCCAAAATGAAACGACTACAAAGTCTATTTCAAATAAAACATAGGTGCCTCTACACCGTAAGTACCGACTGCATAATTGGGGATAATGACATTCGACAGCCAGGATCCGGTCGAACCGAAAAAATGGGACCACAGGCACTACTTCGGCATGGTAGGGATGCTCTACTCGAAACGGTTTACCAGAAACTTCGAGCTCGGTGCCGAACTTTCAGCAGGCTACTCCCAGGCCGTATTCCCGAATCTCATCGAAGAGCAGGGAAAGCTCGGTTCATCGAACATGCTCCTCGAGCTCGGCGGAAAAATCGCGCTCGATCCTTCATATAACTTCAGTATCGATATCAACCCGAATATAAAGTATCTCAATTCTTTCAGTCCTCTCAAGGATTCCAACGGCATGATATTCGGTATCGGGTTCTCCGCTCACTACCGGTTCGGTCAGGACCCGGATTCGGCAGCGGCACTTATACGGAGTATCCGGTTCGAAAAAACATCGATCCCGCCGCTTTTCAGCGCCATGCAGAGCTACTATGCAAAAAACCCGGTGGGAACGGTTACAATCATAAATACCGAAAAGTATCCCGTATCGGATGTTGCGGTATCCTTCTTTCAGAAGGGCTACATGGATTCACCCACACCCTCCGCCTCGATCACCGAGCTCAAACCCGGTGAGGGCAGAGAAATCAACCTGTTTACCTCATTCAACCAGGAGGTATTCAAAACCGAAGGCGTCACCCCCTTACCGGCGAGATAATCGTAACCTACACGTCGAAAGGAAGACCGGTGGAACAGCGGCAGTCAGTGGGATACGATCTGTATGATAAAACATCAATAACCTGGGACGATGACCGCAAGGTGGCTGCATTCATAACATCCGCGGACAGTGCACTGAGAAACTACACGAGCTTCATACGGCAGACCTGCAAGGAGGAGGTGATACAGACCTACTCAGCGGAGATGCAGACTGCCATCCAGGTGTACAACGCGCTCGTTGAGATCGGCTGCCTGTACCAGGTCGACCCGACGTCACCCTTCACCGAGGTGCAGGAAAAAACCCAGGTGGTCGATTCGGTCAGCCTGCCGCGAAACACCCTGAAGAGGATAACCGGTGACTGCGATGACCTGACCGTTTTGTATGACAGCCTGCTGGAAACGGTCGGTATTGAGACTGCGTTCATTACCGCGCCCGGGCACATCTATGCCTGCTTCAATACGAAGATACCGGGGCGACAGTACCGGCTGGTGCACCCCGATCGGCAGATGACGATCAATGTCGAGGACGAGCTGTGGGTCCCCGTCGAGATCACGATGATCGGAAGGGGAAGCTTTATGGAAGCATGGCATAAGGGCGTCGAGGAATGGGCCATGTACCAGAACGATCCGGTAAAACGAGGGTTCTACATCACGAGGGCATCTCAGGAGCTGTACAGACCGGTCGGATTGAAGGAAACAGACCTCGGTCTCCAGTACGGAGATAAAGACAATATTATTCGCGGTTTCCAGAACGATATGGGAGAACTGGTGGAGGTAATCGTCTCGGAATACCGTGATACTGCGCAAAAAAGCGGAAAAACAAGCGACTGGAACAGGCTGGGAATAGCCTACGCAAAGTTCAGTCGGTATGACAGGGCGGAAGATGCGTTCAACAGGGCATTGAATATCAACCCCGGCTATATCAACGCACAGATCAATCTCGGTAACATCGCATATCTGCGGCAAAGCTACCAGCAGGCTCTTAGTCGGTTCCAACGCGCGTTTGATTCGCTGCAGCAGCGGGGAAAGGGGCAGACGACCATTGCTTTGAAGGTTCTTTTAAATCTGTCAAAAACGAACTACGAGCTTAAGCGTTACGACGAATCCAAAGAATTTTACGCGAAGGCACATTCGATCAACCCGGAAAAAACCGAACAGTACGCCTACCTGGGCGGCGGAACAGGGAAGGCACGGGCATCTGCGGCCGTGGACACCAGAATGGACATCCTATTCGCCGAAGAAGAGGAGTAATTGTATAATCATCCGTACGAACAGTAGTCTCCGGTATTTCGTATCCAGAGCGATGAAATTAAGACACGTGCTCTTGCCTTTGAAGACGATTTTTATCTGCTGGTTCATTACTTCCAGTTTTTATTACAGCTTTTCTTCCTGTCTGACCTTTCATCAGGATCATTTCCCAATACAGCCTGTCCGACAAACCACCGTGTGCTGCTGGGTAAATAATAACAGTTGATAATGCCGGCGGTGAACGGTATTATTTGGCCGTAAATATTCCGAATAATGATTGATAAGTGTATCTATCTAATGTATTTTCCTAAAATAAAAATTATAGCACGACTGCTTTTCAATATTTCCGGCTGCATATATACACGCAATTTTTTCTGTTGTTTTGAATTTTGTTATTTGATTCTATAAACCAATATTCATTCAATAAAAAGGATGACCTTTATGGAGAAATATGGGAACGGCGAATCAACCGGCCTCGACCAGACTGCAGCAGGAAAGATCACGACCGGGTTCACACCTGAAGACCTCGAAATATCCCCTGAAGAACAGGAGGTATTGAAGCGGCTTGCCGGGCAGGTCGCGAAGATTGCTGCAAGCAGAGAAATGGCAGAAAAGCGCCTCCTGTGGAAAAAGCACAACATGCTTGAAAAGACGAGACCCGTTGTGTTCTGCGACCCTGAAAACGGGTGGAACGAGATCATCACCGAGACGCAGATGGAGTGCAGGGGAAAGATCGCACGCCGCTGGGAGATGGACCTGCGGAAGGAGATATTCTGGGGTGAGGGGATGGGCGACGACAAGCCGGTTGAACCGTTTTTCGATGTACCATACACGGTATCACCGGACGACTGGGGGGTCAGGGTTGAATACCACAAAACAAACAGTCAGGGCTCCTACGTGTGGGATGCTCCGGTACAGGACTATGACCACGACCTGAAAAAACTCCATGACCCCGCATTCGACATAGACTGGGAAACGACGAACGCCTGTAACGAGCTTGCAAAGAACATATTCGACGGGATTCTTACAACTCGTCTCAAAGGAACCTGGTGGTGGTCGCTCGGGCTTACCTGGCCCGCAGCAACCCTCAGGGGGCTTCAGAACATATTCTTCGACTTTATCGATCACCCTGACGGTATAAAAGAGCTTCTGTCCATCATTTCAAACGGCTTTCTCCACAAGCTAGACTACCTCGAGAAAAACGACCTGCTGAGCCTGAACAACGACGGCACCTATGTGGGCTCCGGGGGCTACGGCTTTACCGATGAGCTCCCGCAGAAGGATTTTACCGGCCAGGTGCGGTGCATCGACATGTGGGGGTTTACGGAGAGCCAGGAGACGGTCAATGTTTCACCTGAGATGTACGAGGAATTCATCTTCACCTATGAAAAGCCGATCATGGAGCGGTTCGGGCTTACCTGTTACGGGTGCTGTGAGCCGGTTAATTCGCGGTGGCATATCGTGAAGAGGCATCACGGTCTCAGGCGAGTGTCCTGCTCACCGTGGGTCGACGTCGAGAAGATGGCTGAATACCTGCAGGACAAGTACGTGTACTCCCTGAAGCCGAACCCTGCGGCAATCTCCGAGCCGGTTGCCGACTGGGAGGCCATCAGGAAAGACATCAGGGAGAAGCTTGCGATAACGAAGGACTGCAGGGTAGAGATAATAATGAAAGACAATCACACAATAGGCAAGAGGCCCGAGAACGTAGTTGAGTGGTGCCGCATCGCCCGCGAAGAATCCGACCGGGTTTTCGGCGGGTGATTACTGCTTGATATACAATACTCTGTAGCGACCCTTTTTCTTACGGTATTTCGTTGAGAAACTCGGATACGTGTTTTTTTAGCCACTCCCTGAAATACCTGGTGATATCCCCATACAATGAGGCCCAACTCAGCGTCGTAAAAAATATCTCTTTTCAAATATACTTTACAATCGAGACTTGAGAAGGTTTAATACATTATCCTTCGTCAGCAATGCCAAATCGGATTCCTGCTCAATAAACGGACGAACATCTTCCACAACCTTTCTCCAATCCATTTTTTCAAGTCTATGTATCAGGAACGAAACCAAATTTTCCCTGGTTACATCATGTCCTTTCCACTTCGTCTGGTGAAGCGCATTGTTGAGAAACAAAATATTAGGTTCCGGCCAAGCAGGTTGAGATACATACCAGAATAGATCGTATATATCCCTGCCCTTTACACAGCGGCGTGAAAGGATTGCATGTATCTTTCCGGCGAGTAATGATTGCCTGTCATAATGAAATAAATTTAACAACACATTACGCCGAACGATAGTAGTTGTGGTCGTACCGCCATCAGGGGGGTCAGCGTCCAATTCGACCTTCACACCTAGAACTTCTGCTGTATGAGGAGACAGACCAAGCTCGAACGGCAACCCACGAAAACGGATAAAGGCTGTTTTAACCGTTTTTGTATTATTTACTTTTAGATCTATATTGTATGTTTCTTTATCAAGTAACCTCTTTACATTCAAAATAGCCCCTGTGAAATCGGGCGATTTCATTTTATCTGCAAGATAAAAATCGAGATCTTCCGAGTATCGGGGCAGATCATAAAGAAAACGAAGGGCAGTCCCTCCATGGAAAATCCAGTATTGAAAAACCATGCTGTTTTGAAGAATCTGCAGGATTCTCTCCTGACAGTACTCAACAGCTCTTCCTCTTGCACGGAGTTTATTTTGCGTATCGGAAACGATCTTTTTTAAATACTCTTTCATGACACCTCGTCCCTGCGCATTAACAATAAAATATAATTTACGGCACGAAAAAGCTTTTTACTTTCGGTCTCCCGGGCAATACGAATTAGTTTATCAATATCCAATATTTCAAACTTCTGCAGCCTGAGCTCACGCAGATATGGTAATTTGTCGGAACCGGGTGTCAAATAAAGCAAATCTAAAAGAGCTTTTTCAGGAATTGCAATAAAAGCCGACTGCTCTTTACCAAGATCGATATTTTCATAACTGTGGAAAAATATGTTCTTGATATGCTTAAAAATATAGCTTCCAATTGAAGTATCCACAATCTCGGGTCTTCCGGTGGTTGCGCTTGTCACGGAGGGTACATACTCGGGAATCATACCATAATGTGCCAGAGCCGATTGTAAACTGACGTATGATGCATGTTTCATCTTATTGGCAATTACAAAAGGATGTGGCGTCTCTTTCCTGTACGTATCGGACAGCATGTACACTCCTCTGCGAATCTTGATGAGACGTCCGTTTTTCACCCACCTGGACAGCTGACGACGAAGGTCCTTTAGATTCAATGAGCCCGCTGCAAAGATACTGGAATGAAAAATCGGCTGATTCCCAATTAAATCAAGCGCTTGTTCCCATTTCATTGCAACAATATACCATTTTTGGCAACTAATTGCAATAAAAATATAACTTTATGCTGAACGCTATTTTCCACGAAGACCTCTTGATTTCAACATAAAAATCCCTTTATTGTCAACGATAAATTACTTGTTGACAGATACTCCCGAATTGGCATAGTGCTTTGCGACTCTTCAAAACGAAGGTGTTTGTAGAGAATGCGTCACGGGATGGGTTTCGGTGGAACAGGAGATTTTTGGATTTTTGGAGATGTGAAGATGCCATAAGGCCCTGGCAATATCGAAGCTGGATATTTCCTCGGAACCCCCAGTTTGAGCAGAAGGCCGGTCATGTGTTTGATTTATACCAGGGTATTTGGTATGGTCGCCCTCTTTGTTTTGACGAATATTTAATTTCTGCTGATGAAAAGACCGGTAGACAGGCACGAGTTCGTAAACATGCGACACTTTAGTAAACAATTCTTACTCAGGTTGTTCACCTGTCAATACAATTCTTTCCTGGAATGCCGGGACAGTTTATACATTTTACTCAGTGCTGAAAGTTTTGATTCATTATAAAAAGACCGCTCCATATATCCATGGAACGGCCGTATAAAAATGTCATAAAGCTTTTACGATGCCCTTGCTGCTTCGAGCACGCTCCAATCCTGACGCCTGGTCCATTGCGCGAATGTTTCCCAGGGGACGTCCTGATACTCGCGCTTTAAAGCCTCGATATCGATGCTGTACCCGGCCCTGTTGAACCATTCGTACATGAGCGCCATATCTTCACTCGATTCACGCACCTTTTCGATCGGAACTTCGAAATACCCTATCTGACGTCCGCTCGCCCTGGACAGTATCTCGGCATACTCGATACCTGAAAGGTCGTCGCCTGCATAGTCTATTCGCTTACCGAGAAAACGATCGGGGTTTTTCAGAATCAGCGCGTTGAACTCACCGATGTTTTTCACCGATACACTCTGCAGCTTTCTTTCCGCCGGCAACGACTGGGCGAGGGTGCCGTTCTGTAGGCCGGGTAGCATCCACGGCGACAGTAAATTATCGTAAAAGAATACCGGCGCGGTGATGGTATACGGGATTCCGCTTTTTACAAGAAACTGTTCGACTTTGTACTTGCTCTCGAAGTGGGGGATGCCGGTATTTCTATCGGCGGAGGCCACGGAGGAGAACAGAAGGTACTTTACTCCGGCTTCTCCCGCCGCCTC
This sequence comes from uncultured Spirochaetota bacterium, assembly GCA_964433545.1. Classification (GTDB taxonomy): domain Bacteria; phylum Spirochaetota; class B62-G9; order B62-G9; family DRHN01; genus CAYSRJ01. The sequence continues at coordinate 54,474 of CAYSRJ010000012.1, forward strand.
GACGGCATTAATTGCCTGAACGGTCTCTTCATCGACACCCGCCTCGAATGGTGTACTTACGAGAAATACCAAATCGACCTGACTGAAAAGCTCGACGAGCACTTTTTTATCATGAAAGTCTCCCGCTACAACATCCACTCCTCTGCCCTCCAGTGCCTTCGCTCTGTCGGAGCCCGGATTCCTTGTCATCCCTAAAACCCTGTGGCCTTTGCCCACAAGTGCGTTGATAACAGAACCTCCCTGCTGTCCAGTGGCCCCGGTTACAAGAATTTTTTTGTTGCTCATCTTTTTCCTCCATCCAATTAAGTTACTATTAGTGATCTTATAACTATTAATTAGTATGTAAATTTTATTTACTAAAGGCAATAAAAATAGTAAAATATTTATATGAAAGTAACGCAAAAGTCTGACAAGGGCGTGTGCCCCGCCATCGAACACGCATTTTCCATTCTGGGAAAGAAGTGGACCGGGCTTATCATTCACGTCCTCGCTCCGGAAGCGCGAAGGTTTTCGAAGCTGCTGGATGAAATTCCGGAGCTCAGCCCGCGTCTCCTCACCCAGCGGCTCAAGGAGCTGAAGAAGGAAGGTATCATACGAAGGAAGGTTGTTCCTGAAACTCCGGTGCGCGTCGAGTATTCTCTCACCAAAAAGGGATGCAGCCTTATACCGATAATGCAGAGTGTCGCCGACTGGGCGTATGCCTGGTATGAGAAGAAACCGGCTTTGAAAGAAAATGAATGATGTTTCTTTTAAGGCAACTTCAAATAAATCCCTTTCTAATACTCAGTCCCGCCAGGACATACACCACTTTCAAAGGAAATTGTTCTACAGATGGCTTCTACCTTTTTCGATCACACAATGTATCAATTCTACTTGAGCTCCTAAATCAATTCAAGACTACAATTCTACCCTGCAAAGCTTGAAAAATTGTCTTTTGTAGGGTAACGATGAAAAAATAGTTCAATACCCCTCAAAACCATGAATTGAGAATTCTGTATCTCCTTAAGACAAGAAATATTCCTCTATCGTTAAAATGGTTCTTTATACTTTGGAAAATTTTAAAAAAAAGATATAATACTGACCATATATTAGCGCATTTTTCAAGAGTAAACTTCTTTAGTAGTGGTTTTACTCAAACAGGAAAGTCTCTCTCGCCGCCGGAATTACCTGCCTTTATTTGATCCTCCTATAATTGGAAAACATGGGTTGTTGAGGAGGATTGTCCATGTTTTGAAAAAGAACCATTCAGGAGGAAGATTCCGTATTTTGATGAAGAACCATTTCCCAGGCTTTTGATGTATAAGATTTAAGGAAAATCTGTTAAAAGGAGGATATGTTCATGGGTCATAACCACAGAGAAAATGTGAACAGAGCTTCAGTGCAGAGAATATCGGTGATCAGGGGGTTTTATTCCATTTAAGATTATCCGGAACAGAAGATAAACTCAGAAGCAGCGCAAACCGCCTGTGACCGAGTATCAAAAAACAGTGTAATTTACTACTATTGGAACACTATGCGTCCGGATAATATCACTCACCGTCGGCATTACTTAAAAATTTACGTTCATTCTATCACTTCCTCATGAATATGTCAATTATTTATTGTTTATTGGTTTATATCAAATTTGCTGTTATTTCAATGCGGCGGCAAACTCACGCGCCTGTTTCAGTTCGTCCGCGGTGGGATGCCCTTTATTGATTCCCTCGGCGGAAAGAGCGGTATCGAATCCCAGGCAGGAATACTCTCCGATTATGTCAAACCCCTTTTCACGCAGTGAAGCCGTGAATTTATTGTGAGCCCTCTCACTGTAGGTCTTCGAGCCGGTGGTCGAAAACAAAAATGCCTTTCTACCCTGCTGCTGCGGCAGATGTGAAAGAAATTTGTACATCAATTTGTGGAAATCCCCATAGTAGATACCGGAGCCGAATCCAACGAGATCGTATTCCCGGATATCCAGTCCGCGTGCCTGTTCTGATGATACCACCGTCGCATCGAGCTCACCCGAAATGATATCGGCCAGTTTACGCGTATTACCATGATGCTCGGAATGATACATTATGATAACTTTCATGCCCGGCTCCTTCTCTAACCTATAATTTTCCTTACCTGTTTCCACCATTGTACAAAAAAGAATATAGTACGTTTTTTTTGAATGAGTATAGCTTTAGCGTGATTTTTACCGGTAAAAAGTAGAATCGAAACTGACCAAATAGAGATGCGTTTCATCAAAGATGCTTTTCATCACATGAAAAATCCGCTATATTTCACTGTTTGATATGTTTAATGTTATCCGGACGCTTCGCGTCCGGATAATGCCGCCTGACACGGAGAACATGACGCATACAGGCGGCAATATTTCCAACCCATTTACATTACAACATGGTACAGAGATGGAGCATATCGGGATTGATTCAATTATACGGTCACATAGAAAGACGTTTACTCTGGAAGTATCTGACGATGCAAAACTCACTATTCGCGCTCCTCACCGGGCGACGCTCGAGGAAATCCAGAATCTTGTACGTAGAAAACGCGCATGGATTATCAAGACCAGGCAGAGGGTGCTGGAACGAAGGCGAACTCTTCAATCGAAACATTTTCGGGAAGGAGAAAAATTCCTATTTTTAGGCAAAGCATACCCCATTCATTTTCAACCCGGGGTGCGGACCCCTCTCACATTCAGGGAGAATAAATTTATTCTCAACAAGGAGAGTGGGCAAAACACAAGAGAACTTTTTATCAAATGGTACAAGCAGCAGGCACGGAAAATAATCGGACAGAAAGCGAACACCCTAGCACAGCAAAAAGGGTTTCGCTTTACAAAAGTACGTATCACAAGCGCAGAAAAACGATGGGGGTCGTGCAGTCAGGGGGCAAGCCTGAACTTCAGCTGGAGACTCATTCTCGCGCCGACCGAAATAATCGACTACGTTATACTGCACGAGCTTTCGCATCTGAGGCATCAAAACCACTCGCGGAAATTCTGGGATACGGTTGCATCTGTCTGCCCGGAGTACCCAAATCGAAGGAAATGGCTCAAAGAAAACGGGTATACTCTTTCGCTCTGAATTCGTTCATTTTTCGCATCCTCTTCAGCCGTAAAGCATCCGGCTGCCGCCGCCACTGTAACCACCTGAATTCGTCCTTTAATGCAGTTGGTTTGATGCCAACACACGCTTAGGGGACATGGAGGATATGGCGTTTCATGGAGACATTACCCTTTGCAGATTACTATTTGCTGATTTGTCCACAGGCTTTATTTTATAATAGAATATCGATTGGCGGCAGCATTATTCGGAAGCAAAGCATACGAACAATTTCATTTTATTCGGTGAGGGTACAATGACAAGACGTGTGGTTGTAACGGGGATTGGACCCGTTTCTTCAATCGGTATTGGAAAAGAGGAGTTCTGGAAAAGCGCGGTAAAAGGCAAAGGCTGTTTCAGGAACATCGATTTCGATGATGTCGAACTCGAACAGTACAAGAGCAGGGTATGCTCTCCGATCGACGGTTTCAATCCCCAGGACATATTCGAGGGGGCACGGAAATTGAAACGAACCGGTAAAGCGACGCAGTACACGGTTGTGGGAACCTATCTTGCGTTGAAAGACGCCGGGTTTTCACTGCGTTTTACCGGCAGGCAGGAGAAACACAGCCCATCCATGTACGTAACCGAGGGCCTTGACCCTGCCCGAAGCGGGGTTATACTCGGCCAATCAATGAGCAATGCAGATATCCTCATTCCCAATCACAGGAAATTCATAGAGCACAACGGGCCGAAACGCGTCAACCCGTTCACCCTTCCGCACTCAAATTGCAATGTCGGCGCGTCTACCGTTGCCGAGTGGTTCTACCTCAAGGGCACGAATCTTACCATTGCGACTGCCTGCTCCTCTGCAACCCACGCCATAGGCACGGCTGCTCTTAACATTATGCAGGGTATTGAAGATGTTATGGTAGCCGGCGGGGCAGAAGCGACCCTGGGCTCCTACTTCTTTTCCGGTTTCGACATTATAAACGCGTTGAGCAGAAGAAACGATGAACCCATGAAGGCGTCGAGGCCCTTCGACAAAGACCGTGACGGCTTTGTTCTGGGTGAGGGAGCCGGCATTCTGATACTGGAAGAGCACGATCATGCGAAAAGACGCGGTGCGCGGATATACGGAGAACTTGCCGGTTTCGGCTTCAGTGCTGATGCCTACAATATCGTTGCGCCGGATCCATACGGCAGGGCATCGATCGCGGCAATCAAACGGGCACTCGAGATGAGTAAAGTTTCCACCGGTGAAATCGAGTATATCAATGCACACGGCACATCTACCGTTCTCAACGATCCGAACGAATCGTTTATCATCAAGCAAGTTTTCGGCGAATACGCGTATAAAATCCCGGTAAGCTCATCCAAGTCGATGTTCGGGCATACCATTGGTGCTGCAGGGGGGCTTGAATCAATCATCACCCTCCTTACAATTGACAAGGGTATCATTACCCCCACCATAAATCATGAAAACCCCGACCTGGACTATGTTGATAAAGCTGCACCGGAGCTCGATAAACGCTGCGACCTCGACTTCATTCCCCGGACCAAAAGGGAACAGAGTGTTGGCATCGCTATAACGCAGTCTTTCGGGTTCGGCGGGCAGAACGGAGTGCTCATTTTCAAAAAAATCCACGATTGAACTTCAAACACTGAAGGCATTACCCGGACGTAAAGCGTTCGGATATTATTTAGATTAAAAAGATTTTAGTATGGTCTTCGCATTGCTTCCCGCTTCAGTGAGAATGCTTTCCCACACCTCTTTCTTCTCGTTGTCAGTTGCAATGTACTTCACCACACCCCCGGGAACCTTATCGGTGATCCACCACTCGATGTTCCCTTCCCCGGCTGAAGACATGAAAACCACGTGATCGGCCGTAAAGGTTCCAGCAGGCGTTTTTACCTCTTCACGCCCGACCGTTGCGCCCTTGATGCTCTCATCGGATACTTCAGCAGGCGGAACGTACACAGACTCTTCTGTTAGAGGCACCTCTCCTTCATTTCCGTCCACATCTCGTGCACGAAGCCGTATCATTTTTTCCTCGGTCGGAGACAGAAGCGCTTCGTATATCCAGGTATCGCCGTCGTTGTCCTCCCAGGAAACTCGCCACCACTCGTTTCCATCATCGAGTCTCTTCAGAAAGGCCTTTTCCATGATGACCGGTTCATCATCCGTGGGCTGCCACTTGAATTTCGTGTACTCGCCCTCTTTGTAAGCTTCCTCACCGAGCCAGTACCCGCCGGCAGTGAATGTGTATGAAAAGATGATCTGGGCCTGTGTTGCCATAAACGGCCCCCACTGTGTTGAACCCGCTGCAGGCGTCTGCTCTTTGGGTGCAAGCTTCTTGTACAGAGCAGCGGCGACCCGCTCCTCAACGGCCTGGCCGACTCCCCTGCTGGCTCCACCGATAACCGATTGTGTCAGACCCGAACAGGATACGAGAAAACCGGCAAGCACCCCTGCGATAACAGCTAAACCTGCCATAAATTTGAACGGCTTCATAGTCGTACCTCCAATAGAATTAAATTACGATTTTGGTTTAATGCAGCAACAAAACCAAAATTTGCATGTAATTATACGAATAGAGCGCATGTCTATTCACGAATAATTCCACTTGCTGTTCCTACATTATATCACTCGAATCGATTATTGTCACGCCCGCCTTCTCCATTTCTCGCCCTGTCTTTTCTACATTGCCCGCAGGCACATCGACACCTCTCGCTGCATCCGATATAAAAAAGGTGTCAAATCCCGCACGAACCGCGTCCATGGCAGAATAAAACACACATACATCGGCTGCAAGCCCGCAGAGATATACTCTGTGTATACCGAGCCCTTTCAAATAGGATGAAAGACCGGTTGAAGTTTTTCTGTCGTTCTCGAAGAATGCTGAATACGAGTCGAGCAGACTGTTTGTCCCCTTACGAAGGATAAGCCGAAAATGGTCAGCGTCAAGGGCTGGATGAAAATCTGCTCCTTCGGTGCCTTTGACACAGTGATCAGGCCAGAGGACCTGTTCGATACCGTATACTGTAATGGTATCAAACGCTCTTTTACCCTCATGATTGGACGCGAATGAGATGTGATCCGCCGGATGCCAGTCCTGGGTTGCAATCACCTGAGAAAACGCGCCCATGATTCTGTTGATAACGGGTACGACCCTGTCACCCTCTCGAACAGGGAGCCTCCCCCCGGGACAGAAATCGTTCTGCACGTCTATAACAAGAAGAACGGCTTCACTCGCCTTGCTGTTCATTACAGGCTTTCTCGCTTAAATCCGGATACCGGGCTATTTTTCAATATTTCCGTAATACACTGCACCGTGTACTCTATATCGCCTCGCGAAACTTCCCGGGAAGTAACAAACCGTATCTCATCCTCTCCTGACAGCGTCGCGAACACACCTTTCTGTTCGAGGGTTCTTAAAACCTGCCCTGCGTTTTTAATCTGTGCGAGCACACAATTCGTATGCGTTTTATCGATATCGACCGTTATCCCGTCAAAAGAGCCAATTCCCTCGGCGAGCAGGCGCGCATTTTCATGATCTTTTCTGAGAAGTGCAATATTTTTATCCGATAATGCAATCAGGCCGCAGGCGCACAGCCACCCCGTCTGCCGCATACCCCCGCCGAGCATCTTCCTGTGCCGCTTCGCCCGTTCGATGAAGGCCAAATCGCCGCATAGTACAGAACCGACCGGCGCGCCGAGCCCCTTTGAAAGAGAAATCATCACCGAATCGGTGTATACAGTCAATTCCTGCACATCCGCGCCAAGGTGCACACAGGCGTTGAATATTCGCGCGCCGTCCATGTGAACCGGTATGCCGCGCTTCTTGGCCAAACCGCTGATCGCGGCAAGCGCCTCAATCGGTGGTACGATTCCGCCGTAGCGATGATGGGGCACTTCGACACAGATGAGTGATGTTTTCGGATAGTGGATATCGTCCCTTCGTATTGCCCGTTCCGCACCCTCCGGATCGGGGATGCCGTTTTCCCCGTACACGGTTTTTACCATGAGGCCGCCCACGAATCCGGCTCCGCCTGTTTCCGATGTTCGAATATGGGCATTCTCCTCCACGATGATTTCATCTCCCCGCATGGTATGCGAGAGTAAAGAGACTAGGTTTCCCATTGTTCCGCTCGGAACGAACAGCGCACCCTCTTTACCCGTTTTTGCCGCAGCGTACTCTTCGAGCTTACGCTGGGCAGAGTCCTCTCCATACACCGAATCGCCGAGCCCCGCTCTGAACGCAGCCTCTTTCATCTCTTCTGTGGGAAGTGTGATGGTATCTCTTCTCAGGTCTATCCGCATCAATATATCCATTTCTCTACCGAAATTGATGCATACCGGCATTACTAGGAAAAAACTAGTTATTTCACATTATAACAATCCTATTTAAACCATGCAACAATATGAAACACCAAGGCATTTGCGCTGTTAAATTTTTATTGCTCATTGAATGAATCCCATCACAGGTCGAACGCAGGCAAACCGCCTGGTGTAAGCTGTATGAGCTACGGAAGCACATCGGTAAACAGGCTGAAAAAAAAGATCCGTATGTTCCAGTGCTTCCTGGTAATGCCAACGGTGACTCGCAAGCGGCGGGTTATATTCCCTGCGGTATTATTCAACGTGAACCCGAATTACGTAAGATGTCTCTTTAATTGCTTTTTGGGGCGGAGGCCGACTGCCATAAGGGTGGCGATGACAGCCGCTGTAATACCGAGCGCCACGCCAATCCATAAAAGCTGATGGCCGCGTACGACCTGGTAGAAAAGTGTTGCAGCCACCCAGGCCACGGTAACGAGATACGCAGCCATTAAGACAGTACGGCCGCCGCCTATCTCACGGGATGCGGCACCCAGCGATGCGATGCAGGGGATATACAGGAGCACGAACAGCAGGTAGGCATATGCACCGACTCCACCGTCAAAACGCCTTCTCATGGAGCTGAAAATACCTATCTTGATGTCGAGCGCCTGTGAGGCTGTCTGTTCCGATTGAATTTTCCTGCCGACCCGTATGCCGGCCTGATTGACAAAGCCCTCCCCGATCTTTTTGAGGTTCAAGGGAATCGACAAAAAAGCGGATTGAACACCCCTTCTAAGGTTCAGGCTCTCTTCTGATCCAGCCTGCCCGCTTTCGGCCATATCGATCTGCCCGTACAGAGAGTTTATCGTTCCAACTATCACCTCTTTTGCGAATACGCCGGTAAAAAGCGCCACGGACGCAGGCCAGTTGTCTCCGTGTATACCAAAGGGAGCAAACACAGGGGTAATTTTGCGCCCGATCTGTGCGAGCACGGATTTTTCGGAGTTCTCGTTTCCGAAGGTTCCGTCAATGCCGAGGGAGCTCAAAAAACCCAGCACTATAACCGCACCCACGATAACCCTGCCTGCTCGAAAGAGAAACAGCTTCAAACGGTTCCAGGTATGAAACATGATATGCCGTATTCTCGGTGAATGGTAGGGGGGAAGCTCCATGACAAAAGGAGTCGGCTCACCCTTGAAAAGGGTGTTTTTCAGAAGCAGTCCGGTGAGAACGGCTGCGATAATCCCGGCCATATACAAAGAGAATATTATATTCTGCCCTGCCCGTGGAAAAAACGCAGCTGCAAAGAGCGCATACACGGGAAGTCTCGCTCCGCAGGACATGAACGGCGAGATCAGCACGGTGAGGATTCTGTCTTTTTTGCTTTCCAGTGTTCTCGTTGCCATAATTGCAGGCACCGTACACCCGAACCCCAATAAAAGCGGCACGAACGCCTTGCCGGGCAGCCCTATCAAGCGCATAAAACGGTCCATCACAAATGCGGCCCGCGCCATATACCCGGAATCTTCGAGAATAGCAAGCATGAAGAACATGAAGAATATAATAGGGATGAATGTCGATACCGTCTGAATCCCCGTTCCCAGGCCGCCGGCCAGCACCGTGGTGAGCCAGTCGGGAGAGCCGACCGCGGTAAGCAGGGCGCCGAACCCGTCGACAAAAATCGTACCGAACAGAAGATCGAAAAAGTCGACGAACGCACCGCCGAAGTTGATGGTAACCCAGAACACGAGGTACATTGACAGGAGAAAAATCGGTATCCCGAAAACTCTGCTCAGCACGACTCTGTCTATCTTTTCAGTAAGCGGACGCTTCTCTTTTCGCCTTCGTACAACATCTTTCACGATACCGTGAGTGAATCCATACCGGTAATCGGCGACCAGAATATCACTTTCCTCTTCAAGCATCTTTTCCAGGTCAGCGCGAAGTGCATGCAGGCGCTCATTCGTAAGCGTGGTTTCGGCAACAACCTTTTCAACAACCCATTCGTCATCCTCAATGAGCTTGACCGCAGTCCATCTGGGGTTTGCGCCGAGCTCTGCAGAAACGTCAACGAGCACAGGGGTAAGTTCTGTAATAGCAGCCTCAATTTCATTTGAGTATTCAACTATCCTCTCTGGTATACACTTCTTCTCAGTCAGGACATCGAGGGCCGCCTTTACTTTTTCGATATCCTCACGCTTTACCGCGGAAATGGATACAACGGGACATCCTATGTGCTTTTCGAAATGCTCGACTTCTATCTCGATATTCTTTTTATTCGCCAGGTCCATCATATTCAAAACGATAACCATCGGAACTTTCATTTCAAGAAGCTGGGTGGTAAGATACAGGTTTCTTTCGAGGTTCGTCGCATCGAGGATATTGATAACAATATCCGCCTCACCGCTCAATACATAGCCTCGCGCGACCTTTTCATCCTCAGAATGGGCCGAAAGCGAATAGATGCCCGGCAAATCGACAATCCTGATGCGCTTGTTCTTATAGTAGTACCCACCCTCCTTTTTCTCGACGGTCACACCCGGCCAGTTTCCTATTCTCTGATTGCTTCCCGTAAGGCCGTTGAACAGTGTTGTTTTCCCGCAGTTCGGATTGCCTGCAATGGCCACTGTACAGGTTTTCACTTCTGAATCCGTATTTGCACGGGTAGTTTTTGACTCCGGGATCATTAGGCTTTCCTTACCCTGAGAACATCAGCTTCATCCTTTCTCAACGACAGGTTGAATCCCCTGACGGAGATTTCTACCGGGTCTCCGAAAGGAGCCACCTTCTTGAGCGTCACAACCGTACCCCTGGTCAGGCCCATTGAAAGAAGTTTCTCCCGGTAGGTGCGTGAGGATGCATCATATCCGATTATCTCGGCTTTTTCACCCGGTGAAAGGTCCTTGAGCTTCTCAGACATCCGCCTCCCTCCCAACAGGAATAAAACCCTGCCGGGCGATCAGCCAGGGTTTGTTGCTCCGCTTACCGTCACCACGCACATGCTGCTCACCGGAAGCACTACTTTGTACTAAAGGCACGGTCACCCCTCTATAATTCCACGATGATTTTATGGAGCATGCCCTGCCCCACCATGATTTTCGTATCATCAACAACGAGCACCCTGGGGCCCCCACCGCCGCCGTACGCAACATGAATATACTTACCCGGTATTATTCCGAGGTCGGTGAGTTTCTTCCGTACCCCGGAACCCCCTTCAATAGAGACAACACGCGCTTTTTCTCCCTCAGAAAGCATTACAACGGGAAATGTTTTATGGAATCCTTCTGTCATGGCTGCCTGTGCGGTAAGTCGCTCTTCCGGTCAATTTCCAGAAATCGACAATTAGTAATTTATTATTTTGTTAGTTAAACCTAACATTTATTTGCCGTTTTGTCAAGACCTTACACGCTGCAAAGCGGTGTATAACAAACACGGGGGCGTGCACCGGCGGCACCACAGGCACTAAAAGCATTATCCTGACGTAAAGTTTCCGGATAAAAATCCTAAACAGGAAACCCTGCCGGGGCTTCATCTGAAAACAGCAGGAAAAAGTAATATATTTGTATTCAATTTAATTGCAACCCAATCGATAATAATATATGTACAGACAGGTATGCAGTACCCTGAAATAAAAGGATACTATAAAAAACAGTTCTATAATGGATAAACCCACAGATGAGAAAGACACTTTCAATTATTTTATTTATTTTCTGCACTGCTCTCCCGATCCTTGTTCCGCTCATAGTTCTGGCCGAGGATGATGTGGCGACCGCTCTCTATAAAGAGGGCCTTAAAAAGTACATCCTGACCGACTATGAAGGCGCTCTTAAAGATTTCGACAGTGCGTACCAGCTGAAACCCGGTGATGTAAAGATCAAGAAGATGTATATCACCACACTGATCAAGCAGGGTAACTTCTATTACGAAAAAAACAACCTGAACAAAGCGCTGGAGTACTACCTCCGGGCGCAAAAGCTGGGGGGAGAGGATGAAATCCTGAAAAACAACCTGAAAGAGGTACAGGAGAAAATCGCGCAGGAAAAATCGGCCCAAGGGCAGGTTGCGATGCAGCCAACCCGGGAACAGGCTGCGATGCAGCCGGGGCAGAAACCATCGGCTGAGGAACAGAGAACCGAGACTGCTCAAACTGAAGCAGTTGCCGGAGGAAAAACTGAGACAAAAACTGTTGTACTCCCCTTTGACATCGACGCTTTCATCCAGCAGCAGGTGGAGCTGAACAAGAAAGCGCTGAACGAGATACTCGAAGCGCAGCGGAAAGAGAGGGAGAAACTTGTAAAAAATATCGAGGAGGGGCAAAAACTGCTCGGGGAAAACATCAAGGCACAGGAGGAAGAGAGAAAAAACCTGTACAGCTCTTTGGAAAACAATCAGAAGCTGTTCAATCAAAATATTACCACCCAGAAGGAGGAACGGCAAAGTCTATACAAAAACATCGAAGAGAATCAGCGGTTTATCAACAGCAATCAGCGGCTCCTCGACGAAAATATGAAAGCACAGCAGCAGGAGCGGCAGAACCTGCTGGAACATATCACCTCTCTCACCAGTTCACAGAATGAAGAGAGAAAAATATACACCCGTTCGCTCATGATCATTGTGGGAGGAGCAATTGTCATTACATTTCTCATTTTTATCGGTATTATTCTGGTGCTCAGACGGCGCACCGTTCCGATTCAGAGTGTGTACCATGAAACCGGCCCGGGGCTCGACTATAAACCTTCAGTGCTTCTTGAATACGGGGAAAAGATCGATGATACGAAGTATATCACCGATGACCGCTATTCGGATATTGTCAGGGCAAAGCGCCTGCAGGAACTGTATGGCGAGCTGCAGAAGGGAAATTTGAGCTGGGATGTTCTCGAGGGATATATTTCGGAGCTCAACCTGGAGTTGAAATCAGAAATAATAAACACGGTCAAGAAAAAACTTGAAGGCGGTGAGAAGGCAGACGTGAGCAGCGCGATCGAGGTGCTTCTTCCCTTTATTACGGAGGGAGAATCAAAGATAAGCTCGAAAAGCCGATCCATGATCAAACAGTTGACAGTTGAGCCCGGGAAGCTTGAAGAAGAGGAAGAAGAAGAGGGACCGCTCAGCCTCGGTGCTTTGAAATCAATGGCGGAGATGGTGGATGCAAAAACAGGCCGCATCAACCACTCCACCAGGGTTTCTGAGATTGCATACAAACTAGCGAAGAAGCTCAATAACCCTGAGCTCGATCCTGTCACCGTGCGTAAGGTCGGCCTAATACACGATATCGGATACCTGAAAACAGCTGATGAAATGATGAAAAAACGGGGCAAGCTGACGGAAGACGAGTTTGAAATTATTAAAACGCACCCGGAATGCGGCCTGCACCTGACAGAGCATTTACCGCTTACCCCTGATTTTATCAACGGAATCAAGTATCATCACGAGCGGCTTGACGGCAGTGGATACCCTGAGGGCCTCAAGGGAGATAAAATACCGCTCATAGCACGGGTTCTTGCTGTTGCAGATTTCTTTGAATCGGTCACATCGGTGCGCCCCCATCGTCCGTCACTTACCACCGGGTCCGCCCTGAAGATGACAAAGGACCTCTCGGGGAAGATATTCGACGATAGTATTGTTTCTATTCTTTTAGAGATGTATAAAAGCGAGGCGGAAGGGGAAGTATAAGCGAAATGAAAGATCTTGTACCCTACGGGAAACAGAAAAAACATGCACAGGTTGTAACGGTTTCAGGGGGAAAAGGCGGGGTTGGAAAAACCTTCTTCTCCGTCAATTTTGCCGCTGAATTAAAAAAAATGGGATATACAGTACTGATTTTCGATGCCGATGTAAATCTCGCAAATGTGAACATACTGCTCAGTATCGACAACAACAGCCGTTTTCAGGATTTTCTCAGCGGTGATATCCCGATAAAAGACATTATTCAGAAGGGTGTGGGCGGCGTCGATGTCCTCTACGTGGGTGATGAGCTCAAACACATATTCACGATTGACAGCGAGCAGTTCAAAAAAATCATTTCCGGACTGCATGAGCTTGAAACAATGTATGACTTCATCATCATCGACACCCAGGCAGGCATAAACGATCTCAATCTCAAGCTGCTGGTATACTCAGACAGGATAGTAATGATTACAAATCCGGAAATTACCGCACTCATCGATCTGTACAAGGTAATGAAGGTTACAGCCGGCGAAAAATCTGGCCTTCACTTTGATATTATCGTAAATCGGAGCCGAAACCCCGAACAAGCTGCGAAAATTTATGAGAGGATTTCCGGCACGGTTTCTCAGTTTAAAATCAGAGCGGGGCTCAGCTTTCTCGGGTATATTATGGATGATCCACAGCGGGTATTTGAATCTATTCAGAAGCGAATTCCCATCGTCATACTCCACCACTCGAGCAGCGTGCGGGAATGTTTCAGACTCGCGGTACATACATTTATACGTTCTGCAAAACTAAAGAGGAGGGTGCCGTTTTTTTATGGCCTGCTTGAAAGATGATTTTTTTGAATGGACGTACGTGGAAGCGACCGGGAGATACAGGCAATTTATATGCGGGGCAGTCTCAACACTATAAACCGTCGGGATATGAAGGGTGAGAAACAGGAATAGCAAAACAGGTTTCATAATAATTATTTCGGTCATTACAGCGCTTTTTTTTCTGCCTGCCAGCCTGTTCTCGCAGACCGTCGACTCAGCGCGGGATCTCTTGAAAGCGGGGGACTATACAGGGGCTGAAGAGGAGCTGAAATCGCTGCTTGAATCAGAGCCTGACAACATCGATGCCCTTGCACTTCTTGACGAAGTGCAGAGAACAGTCAAGCAGGAAAAGGCCCGGGTACTTGTTGAGAAAGCATTAATAGAGATCAACAACAGAAACTTCGACCAGGCGTATGCCTACTGTGAACAGGCAATTCTGCTCGACCCTGAAAATGCTCGAGCGCGCGAGTTGTACCTTTCAATACACGAAGTCGGCGAGATCGAAAAAAAGAGCGTTGAAGAGCAGGTCGCCCTTGAAAAGGAGAAAACCCCTCAGGAAGCCGCTCGCGAGAAAGAGAAAGCCCAAACCCCTGAAGGAGAGACAGGTGTTGAAAAAGCTGCCGGGGCTGCAGGACCGGAAGTAACGACCGGCAAACCAAAAGCCCCTGAAAAAAAGCCCGAATACAATAGGGCCTTGATTAAGATAGCGACCGCGTATTCATTTTCCAACAGCAATAACCTCGACTTCATCGACAGCAAGATTTCGCATTTCGGAGGGAGATTTGACGGCAGATACTACTTTAATTTCTTGGACAGAAGACTCGGGGCTTCTCTTGACTACGTCGGTTACTACATTAAAACAAGCGGAGATGAAAGTATCAATTTTTCCGTGCACAGAACCAACGTATCGGCGCGCTACCGCATGTTTCTCTTTGAAACCGGCGGGCTCAAGCTGACGGCCGGCGCGCGTCTGAACTATCACATCTTTCTCCTTCAGAACAGGGAATCTGAGGGAGCATATAATTTTACGAGGATCTACGGCCCGTCTATCGGTGTATTCTTCTCCGACCCGGTGCTGTACCGCTTTATTAAAAAAGATTTTTTCAAGAATGTCGGATTCGAGGGTGAAATGAACTACCTCTTCTTACTCGGTAAAGGCAGCCCCCCGCGGTCTCCGGAATGGTATATCGGTTCTTTCTACACCCTCAACAGGTATCAGTTCGGACTCGGGTTCCGCTCCTACAGTTTGCGAACCAGCGATATCAAGGAAACCTACCGCGATATCGAGCTCAGCGCCGGAATTATGTTCTGAATGGATCTGTTCCGAAAGGAGCTCTCTTCAAAAGAAGCGTTCCGCTCAAATGTATCATGATGGAATTTTTTATGTGTAAGTGGGCGGGCAGCTCTTACTCCTCGCTGCCGAAGGTGATGAAACCGTCTGTCATGGCGAGAAACTGCGCCTTAATCCAGTCTGCTGACCGCAGGCTGTCGGAAATCCTGACCTCATCGAGAATGCCGTCAAAATTCTTTGCAGGCAAGGTACTGGTTGCATCTGAATCGGGAGAATCGCCTATACCCGCTTCTCCAGTATGTGCGCTTACTGCAGTATATCCGAGGCCTGTCATACTGTTCTGCAGGTCTCCATCCACGTACAGCAGCAGGGTGCCGCTGTTTGCACTGTCATATGAACCTACAACATGGTGAAATAAAGTGGTATCGGTGAAATTGTAACTTACTTCCTTTTGGCTGCTGCTGTTACGCGTGACAAGGCGAATCACGTTGCCCTCTATGCCGACATAAAACCCGTTCGTGCTTCCGCCTTCGTCGAATATTGTCTGTCTTGAAGAGGTGTCGTTGGACTGTACCCAGGCCTCAAAGGTCTTTGTCGAAAAGGTTGCATGGAAAAACTCATTCGCCGGGCTGTATGGCTCTATCCACTCTGTTTCTCCATCGAAACTGATTCCATAACCAAGTTGGCCGCTCACCCGATTCGTAGCGACCATACTCATTGAGGTCCCTGTACCCGTATCATTCGGAAAAGCGACGGACGGCAGGGCGTCGGAGCTGTTTGATATATCGTCTGCAATCCCCGTGGGCTGTTCTGAAAGATGCCACACGAGCATGTAATCATCATCCCACACACTTCCCGGGTCCTGGATATCCACTGCTGCGTCGTTCCCGTAGTACATCCAGATAAAATCAGAATCAGACGCACCGTCGACAACAGGCACATTCACCCAAACGACAGACTCACCGCTCGTATCCCATTTTTCGATTTCATGGCTGAGCAGTGCGCGATCGCTGTCGAGGAATCGCATATCCACGCCCCCCGATGCTGTTGCACTGTAGTCGATGCGGGTATTGTCAAGCAGGACAGGCACGGGGAAATTCACCAGGTTTTCCGCTTGACCGCTGTTCTTGAAAGTAAGCTTCCTCCGGTATGTCCAGTTTGTATCCCACCACCCTAAATAGGAAACCGTATTCTCTGCAAGTGCATTGTTCTCTGTCCCGGATACATTTTGTATAGTTAAAGCGATGCTGCCGTCACCCGGTGTGCCGCTCAGGAGAATTCTGTATGTATTGGTGCCTGCCGCCTGCACAGCGGTAACGGCAAGGGTCCCGAGGCCGCTGCCGCTCAGGATATAGTTGCCTGCTTCATCTGCCCCGATAACTGCATCCGAATACACTATGTCTATCTGTGTAAGCGTATCTACCTTGCTTCCATCGGCAGGAGTCACGCTGAATGTTATGGGGTTTGGTTGCGTTTGGCCCTGTGTTGTCTGTGTGAGGAACAGGGTTTCCTCTTCGAACCCGCAGTTTGAAAGTCCGAGTATTGAACCGACGAATAGCACAACAATTATTGTCTTCAGCTTCATATGCATAAATATACCGCACTTTTTTTGGAATTCAGGTCATTTATATTATCGATACACACCTCCTTACTATTTACCGCTATTTTTTCGTACACACAGGGTTCGAATAAAGCCTGGACCGGAGATATTATATCCACTTGCAATTTCATCTGTGAAGATATATGCTAATCTGAGATTGTATGGTAGTACTGTGCATCGAGAAAACAGGCGGCTTTAAACCATATTTTATTAACAAAACAGAGGAGTACCATGAATATTGAAGGAAAAAGCATCTATATTACAGGCAGTTCAAAGGGAATCGGCCGTGCGATTGCCGAACGGCTTGCCCGTGACAGGACGAACATCGCCCTCTGCGGGCGTGACGAAAAGGCGCTTTTAGAAGCTGCAGCCTCCACAAAACACGCTGGCGCCAGGGATGTGTATACGGGAATATTCGACCTTGGCGGCACGAATGCCGTTTTATCATTCTACGCCGGGGCAAAGAAGAGGATCGGCCCACCCGATATTCTGATAAACAATGCAGGATACAACTCCCGAAAGGCATACCTGTGGGAGGCTGAAATAGATGAGTTCGACAGCATGATAGCGGTGAACCTGCGGGCAGCCTTTATTCTCATGCGTGAGGCATTCAGGGATATGAAAGAACGGGGAGGAGGCCATATCGTAAATATACTATCAACGGCCTGTCATTCGGATATCGAGCAGTTGAGTGTGTACACCGCAGCTAAAAAAGGGCTGCAGGGGATGACCGATGTGTTCAGAAAGGAAGCCAGGCTCCATAACATCAGGGTAACATCGATATATCCGGGCGGAACGGACACCAGTTTCCGCGCCCAGGCGCGCCCCGATTATCTGCGGCCGGAAAGTGTGGCTGAGGCCGTATATGCGGCACTGACTTTGCCTGATGATCTCATCGTTCACCATATGACATTCAGGCCTATGGTTGAAACAAACTTCTGAGGACAAACAACCGTTTATACAAGACAGCAACGACAATATACACAAAAAAGCTTGAATTTCAGAGGGGGGTAATTATGAGCGTGTACAAAGTAGTCGAGCTGGTCGGAACCAGTGAGAAATCATGGGAGGATGCTGCAAAAAGCGTTATCGAAACTGCGGGAAAGAGTCTTCGTGACCTCAGGGTCGCGGAAGTTTCCGATCTCGACATGAAAATCGAAGACGGGAAGGTAACCGCCTATCGGGCGAGAGTGAAGCTTTCGTTTAAATACCAGGCATAGGCACACCGGCTATTCAAACAGTCACCGTAGAACATCGGTTTTCCGCTGCACTCATTTCTACATCCGATTGATGTATGCTCTGGGCCGCAGCCGAATATTCTGACAACAAAAGTTGTACAGATGATACCTGCATCTGAGTGTGGAATAGTTTGCAGACAGTATGCATGATTTGACAATTCACCGAAAGAACAGTATCGTTTGTACAAAAAAATGGGCGGTGCATAATCTAATGCTGCCTAACCTGATAAGGAAGAAACCATGCCAGATGAAAAAAACAAGAAAATACCGCAGGTTGTATTCACGAAATACGGCCCCTATTCCGTTGTCGACCTCGAGAACCTGCAGAATCATACAGGTGAAAAGCTGCACACCGACCCTGTGATGGAGCTCTGCCGCTGCGGGAACTCAAAGCATAAACCACACTGCGACGGCTCTCATGTGAAGGCCGGCTTTTTCGGTAAAAAGGACCCGGGCAGAGTGAAGGACAAAGTAAGGGAATACAAAGGAAAAGATATTACAATACTTGACAACAGGGGTGTCTGTGCCCACGACATGGCATGCGTAAGAAATCTGCCGTCTGTCTTCAACAGGGATGCGCGGCGTTGGATAAACCCCGATGGCGCGAGTGTAAAGGAGATCATCGAAACAATTGAAAAATGCCCGTCAGGCGCATTGAGCTACAGAATCGGGAGCAGACGATACCAGAATCTGGACCGCGAACCCGCAATTACCGTTGCAAAGGACGGCCCGCTTCAGGTTGTCGGCGGCATCGGGCTCAAAGACGACATGGAATCCAAACCGGAATCGCCGGAGCACTATACGTTGTGCAGATGCGGCGCATCGAAGAACAAACCTTTCTGCGACGGCTCTCACATGGATGCCGGTTTCAAAGATCCGCAGGATTAGGGTACTGCAGGGCTTAATGGCGATGTTTACTCATACCAATGTACCTGCAGGGCGCCTGTATACAGAGAGTACATACTCTTCTATAGAGGAATCAAACACCGATTGTGTCAACCTCTTCAGACAAACCTGATACCAAAAACCAGGTAGAAAAAATATTCCTGCAGACGATAAAAGACATCACAGGTATCGATAAAAGGGCCAAGCCGCTCGGCTCTGTCCGTGTCACTGCTGAAACGGAAGATGAGCCCGGAAGAACGATACACACCTTTTTCAGTATCATTACTGCAGAGAGCAAAAATCCGTATAGCAACGCTAAATCAGCCAAAAAAAAACTGCTCAAAAAACTTCTGGGCCTCTTTGAAACAGCGAGAAAGGTTTTCACCGACTTTTACAGTGACCCTGCACGATTCAAAGAACTTACTAAAAAATTCCATCAATACCAAAAAGAACAATCAACTGAACAAAAAGCCCGCATTGCAACCGAAATCTGGGCGCCGGAACTATCGATACCGGAAAAAGATATTCTCGAGAGATGGAAACTACACGATGTTAAAAAAGCCGAACACCCCGTTGGCTACGACCAGGTGGTCATTCAGCTCAATGCCCTGTATACCATGCCTGAATCAATACCGTCGGATATCAACAAAGACATAGCTGCCGAATTGAAGAAACACTCCGAAAACTATGGACAGAAAATAGCCGATTACGATCATCCGGTCCCGATTTTCAGTTTTGAAAAAGAGCATGAGCTTATTTTTTGCCTGAAGGAACTGGACAGGGATATCGCATTCGAAAAATCCATAGGATATTTTACTCCCGATGCACGGCTTCCTGTTGCCGTGTCTATCTCAGTCACCCATAAAAACCTTGACCGTTTAGCGGAGCTCTGGGTGAGATTGTGTATTAAAAAATGCAGGTTTCATCACCTGAAGATCCTGCTTCTTTCCGAGGGCACGGTGAACCTGATAAAACGAAACCTTCTCAAAAGGTCTTTCGAGGTTTTTTCGGTACAGGGAAAATATGCCAGCCACTTCAACGCATTGAAATACGTACAGCTGCTGCTCGAAAAGGCATACGGAATCAGGGCCGGTTTCAAACTCGACACCGATGAAGGGGTGCGTTCCAGGGATCTCTATCGGGCAACGGGCAGAAGCTGGTTTCAGACCCTCTGCCACGGGTACTGGGGAGGACAGGCACGTGACTGGAGGGGAAAAAGAGTCCATCTTGGAGAAAATATCGGAGAGTATGTTAACAGCAGCGATATCACTGCGCTCGGCTTTGATAAAGCGCTTCGTGAGCCTGACGTAAAACCCCCGGGAAGCCACATATCTCTCGACATCTTCTTCAATAAGGCATTTGCTCACAGCCGTGCAACTGCCCTGTACAATAGATTCGACCGTCTCGAGGATTTTATTTCGCACCCGGTTGTGAAGGGCGGCGGCTTCGGTATTGATAATGAAGGGCTGAGAAGATTCATACCGTTTACTTTGTCCTGTGTTGGGAGGGCCGAGGATCAGGAGTTCTACTTCTATGGGCTTTCTAAGGGACTTCGCGGGATTTTTCATCCCGATCTTCGTATCGCTCATTACAAAACACGGTTCAGCAGCGCGGAATCGAAAACAGAAGCTCAGCGGTTTGTCGGCGACATGTACCGGCTCGTGCTTTTTTCATATCTCGTCGAGCTACTGGGTATCAAAGAGGATGTCGATCCGATGCCCGGTATTTTTGCCGGGATGCTCGCCTTCTGCCAGGCGTTCTTCAATTTGGTCTACAGGGCATATGTATACAGCATTCAGGGCCGGCAGGAGAATGCCGATTTTGTAATTTTTCATGGCATGAACGAAATTGAAGGGTTGCACCGTTCGATTCAAAACGGCGAGATGCAAAAGAAGCTTGCCGAAGAAGAGCAGCAGTGGAAAGAATTTGTTGCTCTGTCAGAAAAAATCACCGCGAGTGCCGCGCGTCGTTTCTTCGACGGCCTCTTCATTGAAAATTAAATAAGACAGGCTGTTCCCCGAACTTTTTCACTCAATATACCAAAAAAGCGGCAGCCGCTCAACAATCCGATGGAAAGATTGTGGCCGGAGGAGAAACAGGAGCGGATTTTGATCGGTATTTTACCATAGCACGATTTGACAACCCGTAGGCCGGCATCTCCGGTATTAAAAAATTGATATTTGGACGTTTTACAACGTATAACAACCGGTGGCAATGCGCAGGCTGACCGAATCTACACAACGACAACCGCTATGCTCTCGTCCAGCTCCTGCCGCAATGTGTCTTCTATGTACTTCTGCGTGCCGGTGAGGCTGCTCGGACATCCCTGGCAGGAACCGAGATAGTGTACGTACACCTCGGTAATGTCACCGCTTTCCTTCATGTCGACCACTTCGAGGTTCCCACCTTCAACGAGCAGATTCGACCGCACCCTGTCGTTGAGCATCTCTTCAACGAGCTTGTGTTTTTGAATGAGATTACTCGATTTGAAATCTCTGGTTTCCATGAACATGGTTTTCTTCTCATTTTCCATCTCAGCGCGCGCCTCCTTCAGTATGTCCACGAGGTAATGTCGTCTCTTTTCATGGCCCCCGGGCCGTATACACGACTTGCAGAACGCTCCCGCCTTGGTGTACTGCGTTATTTCTTCGACCGTTTTCAGGTCGTTGATACGAATAACATCCTTGATTGTTCTGAGCGACACACGAGCGCACTCGCATACGATCTCTTCATCTTCAAGCACCGTCATATCGACATTCTTGAATATCGAAGCCGCTTTTTTAATTACGTCGTATGCCATGACGCTGCAGTGCATCTTCTGAGGAGGGATCGCCTCTGTGTCCTTATCATCCCTGAGAGCCATCTCGACATCGAGGTTCGTAATCTTCAGTGCTTCGTCCACCGTTTTCCCGATGCACATTTCAGCCATTACATCGCTCGACGCGATAGCCGTGCCGCACCCGAATGTTTTGTATTTTGCGGAAAGAATCTTCTCGTTCTTTTCATCAACCGCCCAGTACAGGCGTATAGCATCGCCGCATACCTCTGCCCCGTAATCGGCGACGATGAGCCTGGCCCCCATCTTCTGTGCTTCCTCATGGGTTATCTCCCCCATATGTCTGGGGTTGGTCATCCTGTCGTTTACCTTCTGCGAGTACTGCTCCCAGAGAGATCCTCCGATTAAATCTGTCTTTGCCATTACACGTAACCCTCAAAAGAATAATAAAAAACAAAAAACTCATTCCGTGCTGCTCATTGAAATTGACCGCAGCCGTTCAACGGATTTTTTAAAAATGTCGATCGTCTGGTCGATCTCCTCCTCGGTTGAAAACCGGGAAAGGCTCAGCCGGATGCCGGTATGAGCCAGCTCATCATCAATATTCATGGCGACGAATGTTGGATTCGGCTCCAGAGATTCGGATGCGCAGGCGCTGCCCGTCGATGCTGCAACCCCGTTTCGGTTCAAATCCCATATGAGCGCCTCTCCCTCGACACCTTTTACACTCACGAGAATGGTGTTGGGGGTTCTCATATCTCTGATTCCGATAATATGGGTATCCTTAATCACGGCAATCCCATCCTCCAGCCTGTCGCGGAGGCGCCGCACCTCCTTTTGTTCGTAATCGAGGTTCTGAACCGCAAGCTCCATAGCGAGTCCCATTCCGATAAGCCCGGAAGTGTTTATCGTACCCGCACGTTTTCCCCCCATCTGTTCTCCTCCGTGAAAAAAGGGCGGTAGCGACACCCCTTTTCTGATAAAAAGGCCTCCGACCCCCTTCGGACCGTGAAACTTGTGGGCACTGAATGTCAGGAAATCAACAGGCACTTCCTGTACATCGACCTTTACCTTGCCGATTGCCTGAACCGCATCGGTATGAAACAGGATGCCGTTTTCTCTGCATAACCCGGCGATATCCTTAACCGGAAAGATCAGTCCGGTTTCATTGTTTGCCCACATGATCGAAACGAGGGCGGTTTTATCCGGATGTATGTATTCGCGAAGAATATCCGCATCGACAATACCGTCGCCGTTGACCGGTAAATAGTGCACAGTAACACCGAGGCTCTCGAGAAACCTGCATGAATTGATTACGCAGGGATGCTCGACCTGCGTCGTAACGATTTCCTGTTTCTTGCCCGTGCGTATGAGCTCGTAAAATACCCCCTTTACAACCGTATTGTTTCCCTCGGTTGCACAGCTTGTCATGATGATGTCGTCTTCATCACGCGCATGTGTACCGCTGTACAGGCGGTCGAACGCGAGCCGCATGAACGGGTGCACTTCAGTACCGAAACTATGAAGCGAGTTCGGGTTCCCGTACATCTTCGTAAAAAAAGGGTCCATCGCATCTTTAACGAGTGGATCCACTATGGTCGTTGCGTTATTGTCGAGATATATCCGGTCCATGATTCCCTTTTTTCCTCCCCGGTGTAAGGACAACCTGAAAGATACTGTATACAGACAAAAATTTAATCATTTTCATTCAGTTTGTCAGTATAAACATAGGCAAGTGAACTTTCAATCGTAAAGTTCAAACAGACACTTGCCTGATGGTTTTTACCTATAGAATGCAATGACAGACAATTGTAATATTAGATATCAATTGATGATAAAATTCTGGTACCTGTGCCCTTGGTACAAATAACCAGGATTCCAATGGGTAAAACCATAGGCAAGTAAACTTTCAAACTTAAAGGCGACATGAATCCCTCTAGGGAGAACCCCTCTAGGGAGAATCCTCCGAAGGAATGTCCCTGGCGGGATAAGTCGTTCCGCGGCAAAGTATCACAGATAACATATTTGAAGTCACTTGATTTGGTCCTGTGCTTACAATCCACCGCAGCCTGTGGTGCCCGTGGAGGACCTAAACCTAAGATTGGGTGCACACTATGCCGGCGCATAAAAAAGAGGGGGGTCACCCCCCCCTCGGAGACAAGCCCCCTTTGAAGGCTGTTAATACAAAATCCCTTTCATTGCAGCCTGATCGGCAATAAACCCTGCAACAACCTCGTCGAAAGAATCTCGATTGCCTTCTTCAACCGCATCTGCAATAAAGCGCTCCCTCTTCTCGTTCAGTCGTTGTATATTGCCTTTTATTTCCCGCCGCTCCTGTTCCTTTTGAGCGAGAAATGCTTCTTTTTCTCCTTTACTCATTCCCTTCATCTCTTCCGGAAGCAGCGAATCTTTCACCGATCCCAAATCAACGCTCCCGCTTTTTACCGCATCTATCAGGTCGTATGCACCGATTTCAGATTCCACTGATTTATAGGCCGCTCGTTCAGCCGCAACAGAGGGGGCCAATGCCGACACCTTTTCCTTCCGTTTGGCCGACTTCGCCTTCTCTTCGGCAGAACCGTATGCCACCACGGTATCTTCCAGCAGCAGGTTCAGGCGGGAGAGCTCTTCATCATAGGGTGTTTCTATAATCTGCATGCCTCCTTCCTGCGGGATCTGTGCATACTTTCCCTCACCCCGCTTCGCAATGTCTCGCCAGTAGCGTACCGTCTCGGCATAGTCACCGCATTGAACAGAGTTTATTATAATGTCCTTCCTCACCGCGTCCCTGCAGATATCCCTGTATTCGTACCCGTCATGGTAATCCGTGTGTGGCGGACAGTCTCCAACCAGGAATATGAGTTTCAATGTATCAGGGCTCTTATCCCATCGTATCCTGTGCACCGCATCGTACAGCGCTCTGTTTACGTGTTCAGGCGTATCCCCGCCGCCGTCCGCCCTGAAGGACATGAGATCGTCGAATACGGCATCGAGATCATTGCTGAGCTCGAAAACCCTCGTAATGTACGCATCACCGTAATCACGGTACCCAACCAGCCCGATGCTCAGTTCAGGAGCGGGATTCCCCCGCACGATCTGATTGGCGATACTCCAGATCTTCTGTTTTGCGCCTTCAATGAGCCCGCTCATGGAACCGGTCGTATCAAGACAGAAAACGACCTCCACCTTCGGCTGCGGCGCTGCAAAGGCCCCTTTCACCCCGGCCGACGCCAGAACGAACACAACCACCGCTACTGTAATGCCTTTAATCCTGTTCGCTTTCATGCTGCACCCCCTGATGTTTTTTGAAATTGAATGTTTTTTTTGTTTGTGCTGTCCTTCATTCTTTTGTGCGAATCTTCTGTCCATTGCCACCTTAGGGCTCTTACCACAATCTCGTGGGCGGCTCCCGCGTCCTATTTGCTCATGTGTGTTGTACCTGACCCTGACGTGATTTACCCTGCGACGCAGGGATAGCTGTGTAATCTCATTTCTCCTCTTCATGCCATCCTCCTTCAAGTCTGGTATTCCCCTGTTATTCACCTATCCGATAGCACTCTGAATCAAAGACAATCGTGACGTTCTTCCCAACCGCGAAGTACTTCCCTAATTCGGGATTTCGGCGCAGCAGATCGAAATACTTATTGCTGAAAAGCTTCACGCTCTGTACCCGCATCGTGTCCCTGTAATCTGCATCGATCCAGGCGCCGTCTTTGAAGTAGAAGGTTTTCCCCGCCACACGCTTCACCGTCTCCGGTGCCGGAGCCGATTCGGTCTTGCTCTCTTTCATTGCTTTTATATCAAGAGCGCTTGACACGGATTCCGATCCCACCTTTTTTTCCATCGCCCCGCTGTAGGCTTTCCCCTTCGATCTCATTTCCGGAGCAGCTGCATCACTGATACCCCACCGCTCATAATCCGTCTCGTTTTCAAGAATCAGATATGATGTGTAGGGCGTCAGTATGCCATACTCCTTGCTTAAAAGTACTATCTCATCGACAAGCTCCCTCTTTTCCCCGTTCAGCCGTATCTCGTTCATGAGATACCCGATCTTCCGCATTGCCCATAGCCCCGGTATGAAATCGTTCTTTTCATTTTCTTCCGGAAAACGGCCTTCAAATACGAACCGTTTTGACTTGCCCTCGACTGTTCCCTTGAGGATGATTGAACTGCTCCCCGTACCCTCGTACCTGCCGAACAGGACGAGCTGGGTGCCGTTGAAGATATCGGGAAGCACAAGCGGATATATATCACGCACCTGTATTCGCCCGAAATCAAGTGTAACATCCGACAAAACGGGTTCGCTCACCTTTCGATAAAACGCCGACACGCCGGATGTGATGTTTTCTCCTGGCCTGAAATAATCCGCAAATCCCCTGTTTTGCTCCGCAATTCTGTCCAGAAGATGGGTATTCACATCGTCTCCTACTCCGAAAACGAAAAGCCTCACTTTCGCATGGTTGGCTGAGAGGACATTACGGGAAATTGCACCTTCATCTGTTTCACCGACGGTCGGCTCCCCGTCAGTGAGAAAAACGACCATCCTCGGCCTGTCGGTGTCGCTGAGCATACGCATCGACCGGAGCAGGGCCTCGTGTATGTTCGTTCCTCCCCGCGCGCTGAGACCCTCTACAAAACTACGGGCTTTTTGAATGTTTCCCCTGTCGGCAGAAACCGGGGAAGGCGCCAGGGTTCGCGTTACAGTTGCAAATTGCACTATGTTGAATCGGTCTCCTCTGTTGAGGCTTCCAAGGCAGTATAAAAGCGCACTTTTCACCTGGCTGAGCTTTTTACCCCGCATACTGCCGGAAGTATCGACCACAAAAACAATATCCTTGCGTGCGCTGGTTCGCTCTAAAATACCCGGGCTGAGCAGCATTGAAAAATATCCCGGCTCTCCGGCCTCACGGTATGTTAGGATATTCATCCCGACATCATCACGTGATACGGAGTAGTACAGTATGAAGTTCCGGTCCGGCTTTACATTTTTTTCTTCGAAGCCGGCATCGGCGCTGTATTGTTTAAGACTGACGTCGATATCGTGGCTCGGAGAGTAAACACTCTTTATGGGAATGTTCGACTCAATGTGAGCTGAAACACTCACTTCTTCGAGCGGCATGGGTGAGTACTTTTCCGTGTTCAGCGGATACACGTACCGGTATACCCCTGCATCATACTCCAGAGGCTGGGTGTACACGAGCTCGATCCTCCTTCTGCCGTGTGCAGGAATAGGGTAGACTTTCGCCCTGAACATATTTCTGCCGGCGTATTCAAGCAGACCCGGATCTTTCATTCTCCGAACAATATCTTCGTATATGCGGCGGGCCTCACTGCTTTTGAGCATTTCTCCGGATGTCCGCCTGCCGTCGATGTACAGCGAAAAATCACTGATCGCCGCTGCCTCTGGAAGCGGGAATATGTAGGTGCCTTCAAGATCCGTATCGTACTCGTTTTTGAAAACCTGGTCTATCTTTGTCCTGGCTATCCCGCCTTCGATTTCAACACTCACCCGGTGATACTCGACGGAAAGCGGCACCGGTCTCGCTTGTTCAATTGTAACGGGCTCGACGATGAGCAGGCCGTCTGAAAATGCACATATCGCTCCTGCAGTCACCGTAAAAAAGATAATCGCTGCACTGATCAATAATCTCTTCATAATTCACCTCCGTCATGCTGGATTCACAGGATTAGACCTTTTCCCGGCGTAAAAGTTCCCTTTTTTTTCACTGTGTATATTCTGCGAAAAACGGTATTATGAAGAATAGCGCAGGAGATTCCTTATGATCGTTTTGAACGAGGAAAAACTCTCATTTCTCTTAAACCAAATTTCGCAGGGCTTCGTTAAAACACCCGCTGAAATTGCACTCTTCATCGTCCTTGTAGCCGGAATATTCGCATTCTTCATCTTTATATCCCGATACCAGGCAAAAAAACGGGCTATCGCAACTGCGCTTCAGGCACAGGAGCTTTTTTCCCGCTTATCCAAGAAAAAGGCATTGAACAGTCTCGAGACAGAGCTTCTCGAAAAGATGGCAAAATTCATCGAATCACCCGAGCGGAAGCACCTCTTGTTCGACAGCCAGGCAGTTTTTAACAGTTGCGTGGAAAAGCTCAGGAAAGAGAAGCCCGTCTCTTCCTCGCTCGTCACAGGGCTCCGGCTGAAACTGGGTTTTGAAGCAGGCAACCCTGAGCGCCCGGTGCACTCGAGCGTGGAGCTTGCAGAAGACCGGCCCGTTCTTCTTTTCGATAAAAAATCAAGACGCCGAGTTCCGGGCATTGTGCTTAACTCCGATACAAGAGCCCTGTACATCGCAGTCGAAAACCAGGGCTTCAGTACGGGAAAAACGGTGCAGGTGTACTTCCAGAACCAGGCCGGGCTGTTCACGTTTGCAAGCCGCATCATAAAGATAGAAAAAGGGGTTCTGCTGATCGCACATTCTGAAAACATCCGACGAATTCAGCGGAGAAAGTTTTACCGTCGGAAAATCAGCCTCCCGGTATATGTGCGGCGTGAAGGTGAAAATACAAATCCGGTGCGAACGATGTGCACCGATCTCGGCGGAGGCGGCGCAAGCCTCAGTAATACTGACGGGCGTTTTAAAACAGGCGATAGGCTCGAGCTCTACTTTTTTATGCAGGTACAGCGGGGGGTATCCGGACAGAAGCCTCGACCGCGGATACACGTGACGGGGGAGATTGTTCGGCTCTCCGGGGGAGGGCAAAAAGCGCATATCGTGTTCGACCTCCTGCCTGAAGCGGTCAGAGACCGAATAATAAGATTCCTGTTCACCAAAAAGCGTAGCACGCCGTCATAGCAGCCGAAGTTAGGGGGCATAATACTTATCTATTCATAGAGTATGCCCAAGAGCGGCTGAATACCAACAAGTGCACTCCTCTTTCTGTAATGTTTTTAAATTATTATTGAAATCAGCCCGTTCATACGTTATAATTAAAATAATCCGGCACATCCGGGTGCATCATATTTTTTTCACCTTTTTGCTTTCAACAGGTATCAGAGGCATATCAAAATCACAGGAGGCAAACAATGAAAAAGACATGGATTACAACCTGGATTTTCATGGGGATGATTATTCTGTTTCTGCCCGCATTAGCGTGGTCGCAGACGCAGTATCAATCCCTGCAGTCGCAGACAAGTTTCGGGCTTTTTGAAAATGCGTTCGATGCCGCGTTCAACCCGACCGACGCAAAGCCGGTGCCCACTTTTTCGACGCTCGAGCAAAACTACTTCTTTGGCGGGCTGACAAACTTCTCCGAGCTCCCCAACACCTACTCGTTTACCATGGTACCGCTCCGGTTAGGCTACTACCATGCGGGATCGATGCCCTGGTCGGGATTATCCGACATCCTGGTCGATACTACCAGTTCGACCAGAAGCAACGGCATTACCCCCTCCACTGCCACAAAGCCGGTAACAGTCGGAACGACAACCACGAACTACAAGTGGGTGACGCAGGAGACGGACAACCAGTACGATCGTCTTGAGGCCTGGAATACGGCCCTCGGCGGACAGTTTCTGATCGGACTGGGGTTTGTCAATACCGGTCTCGGTGTGCGCTGGGACTATGAACAAAACGCGTCCGGTGCCGCCATCAATACGTGGGCGGACGCCAACAGAACGATCACCGACACCTACTACTACGATCCGACTGCCGGTACGGTTGCTCCATCACCGATTGCGGACTACTCACGCACGATCACCAACAGCATGCCGGATACCGACTCGACCATTTACCTGCAGGTACCGGTATACACCGAGCTTTTCGGCATCAAGATGACCGCAGCTTTCACCGCCGCGTTCAACAGCAGAGACCAGTCCGTTACAAACGGAGAACAAGAGTTCACCGCTCCCCAGCAGCCCGGTGCAGGATCGTTCAACGGTGTCGTTGTTGCAAACTCGACAACCGATAAAACCGGGTATACCGACATAGACGCAGACATAATCCTGACCTTCGCACCTCTTCTCGGGAATCATGCGAACAACCGGTTGGAGCTCGGTGTAAACGGTGGATTCATGAAAAACAAGGCCGACACCTACGAAATGGTGTTTGCAACACAGGACTATGACTATGCCGGTAGCGGTGCTCCTCTCACACCGGTGAACAACGGCAGTATGACAGACCAGAGCACCACAACAAAACAGGACGGAACAACCGGATACGATGTCAATGTTTCGGCCCAGCATTACTTATACTGGGATATCGGTGCACCGCTGACACTCGGCATTGCTCCGAAATTACAGGTAGGTATTGCGTATACCCCGCCTGTCAGCACATACAGCAAAGAATCGGTATCCGTCGTTAAATCGGACCTTACCGGAAACGGCGTGTACACGGATGCGGGAGACCTGGTTGCTACCACCACGACAACCTACAGCAACAACGATGACGGCGGAAACTCCGATATCGTCGATTCGATAACCCTTCCCTCTGCGCTGCGGTTCAAACCGGAACGGTGGCCGATAGGAATAACGTTCGGCAACGAGCTCGGCGTTTCCTTCACAGCGCGCACGGTCAAGGACAAGTCGACCACAACCCAGACCACCGTGCAGACCGCAGACGGAACAGGAACGGTCACGGGTACAACCACCACAACCGCAGGCGACAGCTACACGTCAAAAAGCTTTACAACCGTCTGGTCTTTCACGAGCGACTACCAGTTTGCCCTGAACTTCTTCCTTTCGAAAAACGCAACACTGGACGTCGTTCTCGACCAGTTTTCAGGCGCCTTCGCGCTGTATGCCCAGGCAATTATCGCTCTGCCCTGAAGCAACAGGGACCCCGATACAATAGGGTCCGGCTGATCGAGCCGGGCCCTTTTTATACCCATTTTCATCCGAAGAACCTGTCCTTCCTCGTGCGTGCCTGTTTATAAACCTTGGAATTTATCGGCATGTGCCGGGCATCTTATCACGTACACGGCAACACCTATGCAAACATTACAAAAGCGATTGGATAGTTCTATCGTACGGGCAGTCTGATCTCTATCCGTATGCGAACCGTGATGGCCTTTTTTTCCGCTTCATCATTTGGTGGAACCTGTATCTTACCGTAGCTGCCGAGCTGATCGAAGAAACTATTGATATGGGAGCCGGGAATGTCAGCCGTTACCACGAAGGGTTGACCGGGAATATTCGGAAAGCTCTTCGCCACGAGTACACCGCCTTCAGACTGAACCAGGCCGACAACGTACTCTGCCGCCTTCTCGAGCGCAGGATTTTCGGTTGCTTCTGCTTTTTCTGCCTGTATACCGGTTGATTTTTCGCCCTTAATTTTAGAAACCGTCGCAGTCTTCTCACGCTCGGATGCTTTTTCTGCCTGTTCCGGCCGGTACGTTTCCTCCTCGCCTTCCAGCGCCTCTGCAGGGGTGCTGCTCAACACCCTGTCGTATTCCGCAGGCGCCCTGGCAGCTGCTGATGAAGTTTTTTTCATAGTTTCTTCTTTATCCTTCATCTCCCCCGGCAGCACCATAACAACAGTGAAATCCATTACAGAACCTGACCCGGCCGGCTCCTCCGGAAGGGCTTCAGCACTCCCTGCTTTCGATTCCCCCTTTCTTTCGGGAGCAGAAGGCCTTTCTGATGAAACGGCCGTTCTTTCAGCAGGAGACTCCTCCAAAGCAGCGGCGCCTTCAGACGGCTGCAGCTCTTTCGTTTGCGAGATGCTTTCAGGAACAGTTTTTTCAGCCGGTTTTATTTTTTTTGCCTGCAGGGTGCTTTCTGAGGCAGGGTATTCAGACGGCTTCGCTTCTTGCACATGCTCAAGTTTTTCAGCCTTCGCTT
>CAYSRJ010000012.1:85997-90999 GCA_964433545.1 uncultured Spirochaetota bacterium
GCAACCGCCGAAAGCTCGAGCGGTATTTTGAAGCGCAGCGGGCTGAACAGAGTGTGAAAAAACCTTCGCTCCTCAGGGCTTTCTTCGATCCTCCTGTGCACCCGTTCCAGAAAATCTTTCGGAGCCCTGACCGTTTCAAGATCCTTCATATATGAGAGATGCTTCTTCAAATATTCAAGCTCTTTTATACACCGCGAACAGGATTGAAGGTGCTGTGCAACCCCCTGCGCCGTCACCTGATCGAGCTCGCCCTCGATGTAATCCTGCAAATATCTTTGCACCTTTTTGCAGTTCATCTATACCATCCCCTTCAATGCATCCCTCAGTCTCCGTCGTGCACGGGCCAGTTTCGACTTTACGGTTCCCGGATTCAACCCGCTCAGCTTCGAAATTTCATCATACGGCAGACCCTCGATATCACGAAGCACCACAACCATGCGCTGGGCCTCCGGAAGAGACTGAATGGCACTTTGAATGAGCCGGTTCATCTCCTTTTTTTCAAACGCATTCGACGGGGAGGCTCCGTTGTCCCGTATATCGATGCCCGAAACCTCACTATCAGGATCCCCGTTGAGGCGCACCATGCTCCGATTGCGCCTGTGCGATACCGATGCAAGCCTGTTTTTGCAGCTGTTTACGGTAATTCTGTACAGCCAGGTGGAAAACTTCGATTCGAAGCGAAACTTCCCAAGCGACCGGTATACCCTGACAAAGACATCCTGCGCACAGTCATCGGACTCATCGTAATCACCGAGCATCCTGTAGCAAATATTGAACACCCTGTCCTGATACTTCATAACAAGTGTATCAAACGCACTCCGCTTCCCATCGAGAAAATCCCGTATGGCATCCGCATCCGTTTCACTTTCTTCCAGTATATTCTCTTTATCCATTTAGACCGATTCATCCCTGGAAAGTTCCCTTTTTTACTATATCTGCTCCAGGCCTTCATGTAAAATAATAATTTTCAATGCACCAATCTAATATACTGTAGGCATTCCTGAAATTTTTACAATATAACCTTGACTAAAACAAAATCCTCTAGTATGAATGTACAATTATAAAAGGATATAAGAGGAAAAAACGCGTCCCTATGCCCAATTCAAAAACGTTCATTCTCATTAAACCCGACGGCCTGTCAAAATCTCTGACCGGCAATATACTCACCCGTTTCAGTGAAACTCGCCTTGAAATCATCGGTGCCAAAATTATTCGAGTGTCGAAGGAGCTCGCCGACAAGCACTACGCTATGCACAGGGATAAGCCGTTCTACGATGAGCTAATCGACTACATAATGGGAGTGCTGCACAAGCGGCATAAGGTTATGGCTCTTGTTTACTATGGCAAGGACGCAATCGAAAAGATACGAGAGATATGCGGCAACACGAACCCCGAGCTCGCAGAGCCTGAATCAATCAGGGGGCAGTACGGCCGTATACTCACAAGCGGCCTGTTCGAAAACGTCGTTCATGCGAGCGACTCAGTCAAGGCGGCTGAACGGGAGATAAAACTCTGGTTCGATCCGGACGAAATCATATATGACCTCTACCCCTCTAAAGAAATTATTATTAAAAATTACAAAAAGCGGGTCTGGGTGGATTGAAAAAACTTTTATTCGGAAAATTCACAAAAGAAACTGATAAAAGGATAATAACTATTTCGTCTTTGGGGGAGAATGCGTTATCCGCCAGAGGAAAAACTTTAACCGTTTGATAAGGGACGGCTGTTCTTTTTTGTCCTTCTTCGGGTTATACCCGCTTTTCATATAATCCCTGTCAGCGAGTCCCATAGACGGATGCCTCTATTGTCGTGTATCAGTGCATAATCGCACTGTACTATTAATATAATACACAATCAACCGACATGCGTACAACTGAATGTATTATTCAATGCACACGCGAATAATACTCCATCAGCGAGAATCGTTGTAAAAAAATCCAGGTGCATACACCACAGGCACTATTCAAACACTTCTCGTCTGATTAACCCGGTACTACGCCTTCGTGCGTTTTTCTGCGACTGCCTTATCGATCATCTTCTCCATCGTAAACTTCGGCTTGTAACCGAGCACCTTCTCGGCCAGGTCATTTCGAAGCTCATAGGGCTCGATGCCTTCGACCCTTGCGCGGTCCCACACCACCCCGAGACCGTCCGCAAGCCTTTCGATCACATCCAGGTATTTAAACGGGCCGGGCCCGGCAATGTTGTAAATATTGTTCTTTGCGGTTTCGCAATTCTCGATGCCGAGGGTAATCCCGTCTGCTATATCATGCGGGTCAGCAATCTGGTCGACGGCGGACTGACCATTGCTGCATAACGGGGCAAAAACACCCTTTCCTCCCGCGAGCTTCGGCGCCAGTCTCTTCCTGTCCTCCTCAGCTATACCGTCCTCCCAGAACTCGTAGCCGAATACGCGTAAAAGCTCCTCTTCGTCGAGACACCAGCAGATACGCACGATCAACCACGACATACCGTACAGCTTTCCGTAATTCCGGCACAGGGATTCACAGGCTATTTTCGCAAGCGCGTAAAATCTCGATGGAAAGAGCTCTGTATCCTCGGTGATGGGGGCCTTGAATTTCCGCGGGCCCGTTGCATACACCGCATCCGTGCTCGCATAGAGAAAGACCTTCAAATTTTTCATTTGATACGACGCCTCAAGCAGGTTATACGTCCCTCTGATAATACTTTCAAAGAGCTGGTTGTTCTCCTTCTCGTATACCGCCGGCGGAAACATGTCCCATGCGGCTGCGAGATGACAGATCGCATCACAGCCCTCAACAGCCTTTTTCAACCCTTCCTGATCGAGTATGTCACCCTTCACAAACTCAAGGTTCGAATGCGAGATCCCCTCGGGCTTATGCCGGTGTATAAGTGCACGCACGTGGTACCCGCGTTCGAGCAGGTTTTCCAACACGTTCTGCCCGATTCTGCCGGATCCGCCAGTAAGAAAAACCGTCATTGTCTTCTCCTTGTATGAAACAACCGGAAGATTTTCGCTTCAAAAAAAAGTTCTGCCGCCTGTCACACGTGAAATTCCATCAAATAACACCAAGTTTTTTCAGAGACTCCTTCAGTTTTTTCGACTCAGCATTCGTGAGATCCTGATCGGGCCTCCGTACGCTGCCAGCTTTAATACCCCGAAATTCGAGCGCCTTCTTGAAGGATGCATTGTCCCGCCCGCAGGCAAGTACCCCGCGAAGCCGATCGATATCCTGCTGGATTTTCCGTGCCCGGGTGAGGTCTCCTTCTGCAAAAGCGCTGTATATCTCCACAAACGGCTCGGGAAACACAGATGCATTGCCAGAAACGAGCCCGCCGGCGCCGCAGGCAAGAGATGGCAGGATGATTCCGTCACTCCCGTTGAAGATCGAACACTTTTTCCCTGAAATCCGAATTAAGTCGATAATCTGAAACATATCGTCGTTGCTGTTTTTCAGGCCGACAAGGCTGTCGATTTCTTTAAGAAGCCTTTTAAAAAGCGCCCGGCTCATATTGTTCCCGGTGTACACCGGTATGTTATAGATAAAAAGCGGAAACCCCGGCACCGCTTCAGCCACACGCATGAAATGCGTATAGAGAGGCTCATCGTCATATCGATAGTAGTAGGGAAATACCACACCAACTGCATCGGCGCCGATTTCCCTGCTGTGCTTCGCAAGGGCAATCGTTTCTTCCGTAGTGATACACCCGGCCTGCACGATGACTTTCACCCTTCCCCTGAGCTCCCTTACAGCAGTTTCGGCAACCGACTTTCGCTCCTCAAGCGTCAAAAGGGGACCTTCTCCGGTTGTACCGCAGCAAAAAACTCCCTGTACCCCCTTTCCGGCCATGAAGCTGCAGTAATCATTAAAGGCGTTAAGATCCACTTCTCTCCCGCCGTCCGTCAACGGTGTTATGAGGGCGGGAACCACACCACTCCACTCTGACATTTCATCACTCCTTCCTGCGCATCTTTTTTGCAAAATTACGCGCCTTCCCGAGATCTTTTTCGGTATCCACGCTGAGCGGGATGTACTCCGCACCGGTGAGAACCACCTTTATCCTGAACCCATGTTCCAGCGTCCTGAGCTGCTCGAGTGCCTCCGTTTTTTCCAGAACTGTCGCGCTCAGGGAAGAAAACTGCATGAGAAAATCCTTCCTGTAGGCATAGATTCCTATATGCTCGTATGCATGAAAATCTTCACTGTATCGAGGATACGGTATGAGCGATCTGGAAAAGTAGAGTGCGAACCCGGCCGCATCAGTGACAACCTTCACCACGTTGGGATTTTGCAGATCATCCTCATCGGTGATTTCATGCATCGAAGTGCACATGGGTATACTTTCATCATGAACGAGCGGATCGACGATCTCATCGATCATACCCGGGTTTACAAAAGGCTCATCCCCCTGAATATTGACCACAATATCGACTTCCATACTGCCCGCGACCTCTGCAACGCGGTCGGTACCGGTTGAATGGTCCGGTGATGTCATCACTGCGCTCCCCCCATATTTTTCAACCGCATCAATAACACGCCGGTCGTCCGTGGCAACTACCACCTCATCAAGCAGCGCTGACCTGGCAACACTCTCGTACACCCACTGCACCATCGGTTTGCCCTGTATGTCGGCAAGTGGCTTGCCCGGAAGCCTCGTTGATTTGTACCGGGCAGGAATGACTCCTACAATGTTCATATGGTTTCTCCGAACAGTATTCTCCGGTAAAGTACTCCGGAGCTCAATATGCAACAAAACACCTTTCACACCAACCCAAAGCAAAAAACCTTTTTCAGGCCCCGGTTAATCAAAAAAATCTTTCAGATCGATTCAATACGGGTATACCCCTGCCGCTTCATAGTAACTTCTCACGAAGTTACTTTACGATATTCGGTCCCTCAGGGATACATCCTGTCAAGGACGTATGCCTCTTCTAAGTAACTTCGAACAAGTTACTGTTTGATATCCAGTCCCGGGGGGATGTATCCCGGGGGGATGTATCCCGGGGGGATGTATCCCG
>CAYSRJ010000013.1:0-13607 GCA_964433545.1 uncultured Spirochaetota bacterium
GGGGGATGTATCCCAGGGGGATGTCTCCTTTCAAGGATCGGCCGCGAAGCGATATATCCCCTCGGAGATACATCCTGAAAAGGAAATTCCCTCGGGGGATTCAGGTCGCTTTTACGCTTAAGCTGGTCCACTTTTCTCTGCTGTGACTGCAGGATAGTTTTTCTCATTCGTATAATCTTCGGGGTTACCTCCACAAGCTCATCGTCTCCGATAAACTGGATTGCGCGTTCTAAAGTTAGGGGCGTTACAGGTGTAAGTGTAACTGCATCATCCTTACCTGCAGCTCTCATGTTAGAGAGCTTTTTCGGTTTACATGGATTTACATTTAAATCGTTTTTCCTGTTGTATTCTCCCACCACCATACCCTCATAAACTGCATCGCCCGGCTTTATAAAGAGTTTACCCCTTGCCTCAAGGTTAGAAAGAGCATACGCAGTCGCATTACCAGACCTGTCAGAAATAAGACTTCCTGTAAATCTACTGGGAAATTCACCTCTAAAATTTTCATAACCTTTAAAGGATGAATTGATTGTTCCGGTTCCACGGGTATCGGTTAAAAATTCGTCCCTATAGCCAATAAGCGACCTCGAAGGAACACTAAAAGTTAGTCGGATACGGCTGTTCGCTATATGTTTAATCCCGGATAAAAGCCCCTTCCGTTTGAGTAGTTTCTCCGTAACAATACCGCTGTAGGTATTTTCACAGTCGATAAACACATCCTTTATTGGTTCCTGTTTTTTACCGTTCTTATTGTGATAGATAACATTCGGCCTTCCCACACAGACTTCGAATCCTTCTCGGCGCATTGTCTCTATGAGTATTACCATCTGGAATTCTCCACGTCCCTTAACAATAAATCCCTCCTTGTCTTCCGCTTCCTCAACACGGATGGAAACATTAAGTAGACTCTCCCGAACAAGCCTCTCCCAAATCTTGCTCGGTTGGACATATTTGCCGTCTCTTCCTGCAAAGGGGGAGGCATTCCTTAAGAATCTCATAAAGACTGTAGGTTCATCCACGGATATTCTGGAAAGGGCTTTTGGAGCTTCTCTTGTACAGATAGTATCACCTATATTTACATTTTCGATTCCGGACAGCACAACTATATCGCCTGTTTCAACAGCTTCAGTTTCCCTTAAACCAAGGCCGTCGTATACCTGCAGTTTGGAAACCTTAAGGGTGACAAGTTCACCTCCCTCCTTAGTACAGACAAGCTCTTCACTGGAAAAAACCGAACCGTTTATAACCTTTCCAACTGCAAGCCGGCCGAAGTAATTGGAATAACTTAAATCGGAAACAAGCATCTGGAAAGGTTTACCGCTTGTAGAAGCCGGGGGCGGTATGGTCTCTATAATCATATCCATTAATAAATTAAGATTTTCGGATTTATCGCCGGGATTTTTTACTACAGTACCTTCCCTGCCGACTGCATATAAAACGGGACAATCCAGATGTTCTTCCGAAGCACCTAAATCTATTAAAAGGCTGTAGATTTCATCAAGAACCTCCAGGGGACGTGCATCCTGCCGGTCTATCTTGTTAATTACTACAATAATACTTAAGTCTAGTTCAAGAGCTTTTTCAAGTACAAACCGTGTCTGCGGTAATGGGCCTTCTGAAGCATCTACGAGCAGTAGAGCACCGTCGGCCATGGAAAGCGCCCTTTCCACCTCGCCGCCGAAATCTGCGTGGCCGGGGGTATCAATAATATTTATTTTGATGCCTGCCCACTTTATAGCACAGTTCTTTGCCGCTATTGTAATTCCCCTCTCCCGTTCAAGGTCCATACTGTCCATGATTCTCTCATCAACTTCCTGATCCTTCCGGAAGAGTCCGCTCTGTTTAAACATGGAATCCAAGAGTGTTGTTTTTCCATGATCAACATGTGAAATAATAGCAATATTGCGAATAGACGTATTATATATCTTTTTCATGAGTAGACACGTTATCCATGTTAAATGAAATTTAAACAAGGGCCATAGTTACATGACAATTTAGTATAATTTCTGTTAGATGTGAACAATTTCCTATTGTTGTTGTTTATGTTCTGTTTGAGATGAGTTTCAGGGAAGGTAGAATAAGGTAGAGGAGGCGAGCCTGGACGCAAATCCGTCGTTCGGCTGTGTACGGTCCGACGATTTGTACTCAGTCGACTGCGGGTATGCTGAATTACTGAAGTATTGCCTGGAATAGTGCTTACGTTTCGAGTGCTTCGAGGATGAGTTTCTCAAGCCGTGCCAGGGTATGTTTAACAGCAATAGATAATCCACCGCCGAAATTAACGCTATTCGGCTGAACACCGAGCATATATACCTTCGCCCCGGTTTCTTCGCCAAGATACTCCATTAAGATCGAGGGTGAGGCGCTGTGGGTGGAAAAACCTGCATTGAGAAGATCATCGTGCCGAAGTAACCTGTACTCACCAGGCTCGAGAAAAAGCTGCACCGCATCTATGAGGATAATCGTGTCTGGCTGTTCGTTCACGATTTTACCGAAATAATTTTCCGGGATATCTCTTCCGTTAATGCACGGAAAATCCACCCTGTTTTTGAGCCGTGCAATAAAAGCCGGACCGAAACCGTCATCTCCGCGCATGGAATTGCCGATACCGACGAATATGATTTTTCCCTTTAGAATGGATAGAAATGGATTAATTGAATCATGTTCCAAAAAACTTTTATCTGCTGATTTTTTCTTCCCGGACATTATGGCTCGTGAGCTATTTTGTGGTAAGGGTGGTCTCTCTCCTGCACCGGGCACAGAGTATCTTCATTCTGTCGGAACGTCCCTGGTCTTTCAGTGCGGATATTATATTTTCATCCACTACCCCCAGGTCTTTCAAATGCGAGTAGAAGAGAGTGGGGCTTGAGAAAGAAAGTTCTCCGATCCGTTCCGCGATCCATTTCAGGTGATCTTTGCATGCTATTACTGCACCGCAGGTCTCACAGAGCTGAAGTTCCTTCTCGATTGACTCAAAAGACTCCTTTTTCCGGTCGAAGAAGGACAGCTCCCATTCGTTTGTAAGTCGAATGCCCTGGTGATCCGCAATACAGGCCTGTTCACATGTGCCGCAGAAAATGCAGGTGTCTGTATAGTGGATAATGATTCTTTTGGGCTGTCCGTTTTCCGTTTCATCACGATGCCCGATAGCTTCAGCCGGGCATACCTGCTCACAGGCAAGGCATCCTACGCACTTTTCAGGGTCATACTTCGGCTGTCCTCTGAAGCTCGAGTAGGGCACATGCGGCTTTGCAGGGAATTTAGACGTGTAGGGTCCTTTCACCAGGGCCTTCACAGCCTCAACCAGTTCACGAGCTTTTGGTAGTTTCATTGCAATCCCATCTTATTTGCAAGTTTTTTCGTTTTTTCCTGCGACAGCCGCACAAGGTCCGGGCCGCCGAGTATCTTTCTGCCCCGATCATCACGGACCGCCATGCGCTCAGTACAGCAGTAGCAGGGATCAATTGCAGCAAGTATTATCGTTGCATCGGATATTGTTTCGCCAATTACCGTTGCCCTGTAGGACGGGAGGTTCATAAACGTGGGCGCGCGCACCTTGTGCCTTGCAGGCCGGTTGGTGCCGTCGCTCCGCACATAATGAAATGTCTCTCCCCGCGGCGCCTCATGCGCCCCAATTCCTTCGCCGGGAGGAATATCCTTGATATTGAGATCGATCTCCCCGGCTGGAAGCTTCGAAAGGCAGGTTTTCATAATTTTGATAGATTCGTAGACCTCCAGGATTCTCACAACTACCTTGTCGAACACATCACCGTTCTCGGTGACAATCATATCCCAATCGACCCTGTCATATGCGCCGTAGGGGGCATCCTTTCTCACATCCTTTGCAACACCTGAGGCCCGGGATGTAGGTCCGAGAGCACAGTAATCGATGGCCTCCTCCTTTGTTAGAATTCCTATTCCCTTCAGCCGTGCATGAAGGACAGGATCATCGAGAACGGCCTTTTTTAACCGGTCAAGGGTTGGAACGATGGAATCTATTTTTTTTACCACAAGTGGTATATCATCAGCATTGATATCCCTTCTCACGCCGCCGGGCTTGAACATCGCGTAGTTGTTGCGGTTTCCGGTGAGTATCTCGAGCACATCAAGTATTTCTTCCCTCAGTTTCCACACCCAGTGATATACCGTATTATAACCGAGAAAATGCCCTGCGAGTCCGAACCAGAGCAGATGTGAATGCACCCTCTCGCCCTCTGCGACAATGGTTCGTATGTACTTCGCCCTCTCAGGCACCTCAACGGGAATAATATCTTCAACCGCACGTGTGTAGGCAAAGGGATGGGATGTGGAACAGATACCACAGATTCTCTCTATGACAAAGGTTGACTGGTCGAAGGTTTTTCTTTCGGAAAGTTTTTCGATTCCCCGGTGGTTGTATCCGATGCTCACGTCTATATCGACAACCGTTTCTCCATCAACGGTCAGTGTGAAGAATTCGGGCTCCTCCTGCAGGGGATGCCAGGGTCCGATTGGAATGACTGATCTGGCCATCACACACCTCTATCTCTTATGGCGTTCCTGTCCCACTCTCTATAATCGGCCCGAAGCGGGTATACACCGGCCGGCCATTCTTTTGCAAGCAGGAGCCTTCTCAAATCCGGATGACCCCTGAAATTGATGCCTAAAAGCTCGTGGATCTCACGTTCTATCCAGTTTGCACCCTTGAACACAGGAGCAAGAGAGTCGATCTCCGGGTTCTCCCTGTCGAGCTTTACACGCAGTGATATGAGAAGATTTATGTCTTCGAGGGAAAAGTGATAGAGTATTTCAAGATGTGTCCGCGCATCAACCCCTGATGCAATGTTGAACCGGGCTTCAAGCTCTTTAAAGATATAGCCTGCAACTCTCACTATGGATTCCGGCTTGATTTCGATATAAACTCTTTTTGAGGATTTATCGAAGAAATCGACTATGTCTTCCCTGAATCTTGTCTGTATGTCTTTGAGGATCTCTTCGCGACGGGCCATTATTTTCCCCTTACCTTCTGAATGAGTTTTACAGCACCGGCTATAATTGCCTCCGGTTTCGGCGGGCATCCGGGAATATACGCATCAACCGGAATAATCTTATCGAGCGGTACGGGGCAGTTGTAGCTGTGTATGAACATCCCTCTGGAAAGCGAACATTCGCCTATGGCTATTACCACACAGGGTTTGGGAGCCTGATCGTAGAGCACTTTCAGCCTATTCGCCGATTTTCTGTTGCACGAACCGGTAACCAGGAGCACATCGGCATGCTTAATGCTGCCGGTCAAAAGCATACCGAACCGTTCGATGTCAAAACGGGGAGTAAGACAGTCTAAAACTTCGATGTCGCAGTTGTTGCAGCTCCCCGTGGAAAGATGAAATACCCACGGTGATTTCAGCAAAGCGTTCAGCGTGATACTCATATTACATCCCCAGAATAGCAAAGATCACTGCTACTACAGCGACTCCGGTAACAGGGCCCCAGAAAAATTTCATAGCCTGATCTATTCTCAATCGCGGATTCGTGTTCCGGATAACCGTAATAACGAGCAGGATAGCAATATATTTAAGAAAACTGTACAGAATACGTATTCCATCAAGATGAAATCCCCCTAAAAAAAGTATGACAAGGAAAAATGGGAGGGTGAAGAGCAGCATGTTTTTCATGAGTCTGAACAATGCCAATCCCGTTCCCGAGTAATCGGTGAGTGGCCCGTCTATAATCTCGGTTTCTGCTTCCGCTATGTCAAACGGCACGAGCGCAAGCTTCGCCTGCATAACAAGCACAAAAACGATCAGTGCAAGAATGCCGGAAATACTCAGAGCAAACGATCCGTTCATGGACTGGGTTCTGAGTATTTCGTTCAGTTTGAGTGAGTACCCCGATTTGATTATTGGAACAAGCACTGCAAGTATAAATGGAAGCTCATAGCTGAGAAGAAGCTTCATCTCCCTGGATGCACCGACTCTCGCAACTGGGTTTCCTGAGGCAAACCCTCCGAGCATGATGCTGATCGATGGAATTGCAAGGAGGTATATGACGACGATAATATCTCCCAAAAAACTTTGCGCAGAAGTACCGCTGTTCATCCACAGCAGTGTGGATGCGACGGCAACGCTTGCGAATCCGATAATCGGCGCAAACATGAACATGCCCTTTGAAGAGCCGGCGGGAATAAGCGTCTCCTTACCGAGCAATTTTACTATATCACGGAGTGGTTGAAAAAACGGTGGCCCAACACGGTACTGTATACGGGCCGTCAGCTTTCGATCAATCCAGCTTGCAACCAGTCCTATACAGGCCGTTGCAATAACTCCGTATACGATCAGATATACCAGATACATTATGCCTTCTCTCTTTCCCATCGGGTTGCGTGGACGATGAGATTATCACCCACAAGAAAGCTGTTTTCCTGCAATTCCTCGCTGGCTTTCATCAATCTCAGTGCATTGTACGGACATGTCTCGATGCAGAGTGGCTCATTGTCACGGTCGAGACGATCGAGGCAGAAATCACAGATATGGACGATGTAGGGCACGTTCTCAGGGTAAATTGTGCCGTACGGACATGCATGCGAGCAGGATTTGCAGCTTATACACCGCATGTTGTGCCTGATCAAAAGATTTTCCCTGTCTTTCTGCTGTTCCAGAGCCTCTACAGGGCATGCGGATACACAGTGGGGCTCCTCGCACCTGCGGCATACGAGAAAATAGGTTGCAAGCTCGGCAATGGAGACGATGCCGTTATTTTCAGGATGATAGAAGTAGCTGCACTCAATGACGCATTCTTTACACTCTCCTGCTGTGCATATATCGAGGTCAATAAAAAGCCTAGTATCCGGAGCCTTCTTCGGATTCATATTTAGTTTAGCCTGATGAAGCTGTTCTGCGCTGGTAAACATGACGCACGTCCCCTATCTTGCAGTAGATAGATCCTGAAACGTTACCGCATAAAGTTACTTTCAGATACCCGGCCGTACAGGCGGCATGCCCTGCTTATAAATAAGAATGATGTCCCCATAATAGGAATCAATCCTGGTAAGGATCAATCCCATATATTTGGAAATTTATTGATCGTATCGAATCTGAATACCGGGCCGTCCTTGCATGCGTAGTACGTTCCTATTCGACAGTGGCCGCACTTTCCGAGCCCGCACGACATATTCTTCTCCATGGAGAGGTAGATGTTCCGGTCTTTAAATCCCAGGCTTTGAAGCTTCATGGTCGCAAACTTCATCATTATCGGCGGACCGCAAACCACGGCAATGCCGCTGGAGCAATCCATTGGAAGATTGTCGAGAATGGTTGTAACCACACCGACATTGCCCTTCCATTTTTCATCTCCCTCATCCACTGTGAGCACCACGTCGAGATCATCACGCCTGGCCCATGATTCTATCTCCTTTTTATACAGGAAGTCCTTCGGGGTTTTACAGCCGCCTCTGAATAATAATTTTTTAAATTCGCCGGAATGTTCGAAAAATTCATACATAAGACTGCGCAGGGGCGCAAATCCGCATCCGCCTCCGACGACGAGCACCTCATGCCGCTTGAATTCCTCTATCGGGTAACCGGTTCCAAAGGGACCTCGCAGGCCAACGGTATCCCCCTTTTTGAGCATGTGAATCCTCTCCGTTACCTTGCCCACTCTCATAACGCTGACCTCAATCACATCTTTAACAGCAGGTTTTGATGAGGGGGTAAAGGGTGATTCTCCTACACCCGGTACCAACAGCTCTATAAATTGACCGGTTTCGAAGAGCAATTCTTCCTTCGGCTTCAGTTTCAATGTCCTGATCGTAGGAGTCTCGGGCATTACATCGAGAACTTTTGTCTCTATCGGTCTGTAAGGGTTATTACTTCGATACATTTTCAACCAGCCTTCTCAGTACTTTTCGAATATCGATTTTTGCGGGGCAGGCTGAAATACATCTCCCGCACCCCGTGCATGCATAGGTATTGCTGATCTTCGGAAAGAAATCGAACTTCTTTTCAAACCTGTTTCGCAACCGCATCCAGAGCTCGGGCCGCGGGTTTGCCCCGCCCGCAACCTGTGCAAAGTTTTTTATCATGCATGAATCCCAGACACGAAGCCGTGCCATACCCTCTGCATCCATCTGGTCGTAGATGAGAAAACAGTGACAGGTAGGACATACAGTGTTGCATGCTCCACACTCCACACAACTTTGAGCCTCCTCTTTCCACAGGGATGCATTGTAATTCTTCTGCACTGCTCCCTCGAGCGTATCCTGGTCCGGTATATTCTCTCTTTTAATGTTATTCTTTACCTCTTTTATAACCGATTTTCTCCGCCCATCCCGCTCTGAAAGCTGTTCGTCTTTTGCCTCGATAAACAGAGAGCTGTTTTGTTCGACAAGGCTTTGTCCCTTTTCTGAG
The DNA here is from genome assembly GCA_964433545.1 of uncultured Spirochaetota bacterium. Taxonomy (GTDB): domain Bacteria; phylum Spirochaetota; class B62-G9; order B62-G9; family DRHN01; genus CAYSRJ01. The sequence continues at coordinate 8,385 of CAYSRJ010000013.1, forward strand.
CCTGTTTCAACGACAAAGCCACCAGTTATTTCCGAGAGGCTGAGGTCGAAATTATCCTGAGGGAAGGGGTTTATGCCAAGGGCGAGGCAGTAGCACGTGTCAATGGCAAAGGTACAGTCCGAAGCGATGATGAAATTTTCTTCCCGTTTCCTGATATAAAAGGGATCTTTATATTCATCTTCTCCGAATACCCTGTCCTGAATTCTGAATCCTTTGAGGTCGCATGCCTTGACACCGATTATACAGAAGGGTTTTTCCTCCGTTATGGGAATTGTATCCTGAAAGTCTTCGGCGATTTTCTCCCGTGGTTTTGTGTAAAACATTTTTACAGGGTCTGATGTGCGCACTTCACCGATTACGATACCCTTTTCTGTTCCCTCTCCCCCGGTTTCAGCGAGAAGGGTAGGGTCGAATTTCGTAAAAAACCTATTTGTGTCCCGCTTCACAGGGAAAAACACCGTGTAGTCGTTATCTAACAATTTTAGAAAATCGACCAGAGTCTCTTCAGATAAAAAATAGTTATTCATTATTTTTACCGACGCCCAATAAGTTTGACAAATTTATGTCAAATAATTACGCATTTTTCACTTATGATATAATTGTTAACATTTTAACGATTACGCACAAAATAATTATGTCGCTTTCTATACCGTACTATATCTTACCAGATTCTACCTTACCAGTATAGATCGACATGTCGTTGTCTGGATATGACCCAATTCCAAAGGAAACTTGAAAACATGCTATGGAACGATCGATCAATGAATAGAAAATCCTGAGGTGCAGAAAATCACTTGATCGCTATATCAATCAAAGATCAACTCTGCTGTATGAAATGTAGAGTGCAGCTGCTGTCTGAAGGCAAAAAAATCACTTTTAAAAAGATAGGTCATTTATGTTATTTTTCATTTTATCCCAAATAATAAATATTTGTCAAGATTTTTTTTAAAAAAAATTTTAAAAAATGCTTGACAGCATTTCTCTCTTCCGGTAAAATGTGTAATTGACAAAAAAGTAACATAATAAGAGATTTCGTCGTGGGCCTGACTTATTAGAAGACCGTGTAGGTTAGGCATCCCAATGTTTAGACAACTGCATCTTTGCCCACCACGCATCAGTGCGTACCACTATAACGAATCAAGATCCTAAGTTTTTATGTGTAGTCAGTAAAAGGGAATGGTATCTCACTCACACGGCATTATAAAGCGGTGTATGAAGTTTAAAAGATTGCTGGAAATTTGATGCATCGAAAAAGAAAATAGAACTTTGCCGCAGGTGAGTTAAATTTTAAGTCATTTTTCGTTAAATTATTAACAATTATTTTTCTCAGGACACATTAATGGAACCTATTACGTACGTCGTCCTGCTGCCGCTTGGTGCCGGAATTGTCCTTTTCCTTTTTCCCGAGACGATTAAGATTGTAAAGGGTATTGCTGCGTTTATTATAAGCTGTCTGGCGCTATACCATTCGTACGTGATGTTTCAGTCCCCCAATGTAATCATCTCCCTGACTCCCTTCCAGGAATTTTTGAGAAACATCGAAGCAGCTTCAGGTCTTTTTTCGTTCAACCTTGACAATTTAAGTAAAACCGTTGTTCTCTTTATTGGGTTTTTCGGTGCCATGATCTCGCTCTACTCACTCTCCTATATAACGAGGGAGAAGGGGATAAAGCACTACTATTCGAACTTTCTCATAACAATCGGTGCATCCGCCGGTGCAGTTCTTGCAAATAATTTTTTATTATTCATCACCTTCTGGGGTGTGCTGGGATTAACCCTCTATAAACTGATAAAATCACACGACGAGGCAAGCTCTGCAGCAGCGAAGAAAAGTTTCATACTTATCGGGGCCTCGGATTCGATAATGATTTTCGGCATCGGTCTTTTATGGGTCCTGACAAAGAACTTTACGATGTCCGGTACACAGGTAGCAACCGATACGACTCTAGGGGTCATTGCATTCATTGCGCTCCTCATCGGGGCACTTACAAAGGCAGGTGCTTTTCCCGTTCACTCCTGGGTGCCCGACTACGCAGAAACTGCGCCTGCATCCTCCTCGGCCCTGCTGCCTGCTTCTCTGGACAAGCTCCTCGGCATATACCTGCTTGCGCGAATCTGTACGACTCTATTTGTGCTCAACCCGTGGCTCAACCTCACTTTGCTGATTATCGGCGTGATAACCATAATCACTGCTGTCATGATGGCTCTCATGCAACACAGCTACAAGCGGCTTCTGGGGTTTCATGCCGTCTCCCAGGTTGGGTATATGATAACTGGATTCGGCCTGGGGACCGCAATTGGAATTGCGGGCGGGTTATTTCATATGATAAATAACGCTTTGTACAAAAGTGGCCTCTTTCTTGCGGCGGGAAGTGTGGAGAAGAGAACGGGACGTGAAAATCTTGAAAATATCGGCGGTTTGTCCAGGGTAATGCCGATTACATTCATTACCTCGCTCATTTTTGCACTTTCCATCTCCGGTGTGCCTCCTTTCAACGGATTCGCATCCAAGTGGATCATATATCAGGGGATCATCGAATTCGGGAAGGGAAGCGGACCGGCGAATAAGGTCTGGGTTGTCTGGCTTGTCCTGGCAATATTCGGCTCGGCCCTGACACTTGCCAGTTTCATAAAATTCATCTCCGGTGCATTCCTCGGAAAGCTGAAACCCTCCGACAGGGATGAAGATGTAAAAGAGGTAGGCATTTTAATGTGGCTTCCCCAATGTATTATTGCATTCTTCTGCCTGGCCTTCGGTATTTTCGCAACAACAATTGTAGTGCCGAAACTCATAGTTCCGATGACCGGGGATTTCGAGTATACAGGTATATGGAGCTCCAATATTGTAACGGGCCTCATTCTCGTGTCTCTTTTTATCGGTTTTGTCATATACCTCCTCGGCAATATTAAAAAAGTGCGTACCACCGGAATATATGCCGGCGGGGAAGATGTCGAGGGAATAACCGATTTTTCAGCGGTTGAGTATTACAAGACCATACAGGGAATGCGCATTTTTTCTTTCTTTTATGATAGGGCGGCGAAGAGGATCTTCGATCTCTATGATAATTCGAAGAGGCTCATACTGGGCATAAACAAATTATTCAGCAGATGTCACTCGGGCGAGCTTCCGCTCTATGCAGTCTGGGTTTTTCTGGGCATGATAATCATTGCAGCGGTGCTGATTTTGTAAGTCTATCTTTCAAGGGTGGACAGCGCAGCTGTTGAAGGTGTGTAAAAATTAGTGGTAAAATAGGCGTACTGGGGATCGGTTATGTGGATTCTGTTGACCGTGATAATAGTGCTGATGATTGGCGGAGCGATATTTTCTCTTGAAGCTCGCGACCTGTTGTCTGCGGTCGTCGCCTACGGCATTGTCGGTTTTGGACTGGTTATCATGTTCCTTTTACTGCAGGCTCCCGACCTTGCTCTTGTACAGATTGTGGTGGAGGCAATCACGCTCATCATCATGATAGCGGTAATCCTCAACAGTACGAGGGAGGAAGTAAAAACGAGGTCAAAACGAACGGCCCTTTATGTTGTCAGTGCTGTTATATTTGCCGGCCTCTTTCTTTATTTCTTCAACAGGGTCACCGGCACTTTGAGTTCTTTCGGAGAGCATGCGATGCGAATGTCAGAGGCCTACATAAAGCCTGGTGCAGAGGTTACGGGAAGTGCCAATCTTGTGACAGGGGTAATTTTCGATTTTAGAGGATACGATACACTCGGAGAAGCGACGATACTGTTTACGGCTGTTATCGGGGTATTAACCGTTTTGCGCTTGAAGGGGAGAAGATAGAACACTATAAAAGAAAGGTGCAGGGAAACAGTATGAAGGGCATGACCATAATAGTAAAGAAGGTCACTCAAATTATGTGCGGAATTATTTTCCTGTACGGTATTTATATTGTTGTGCACGGCCATTTAACTCCCGGCGGCGGATTTGCAGGCGGCACGATTATAGCGGGAGCCTTTATACTACTCATAATAGCGTTCGGAAGTGGATTTCTCTCCCTTAAAAAAGAGGAAACCGGTTCCTCTATTCTTGAGAGCAGTGCTATTCTGGTGTTTCTCCTGATCGCATCAGCAGGTCTCCTGGTTGCCGGTATGGGAATCTTCTTTGTTAACTATCTTCCGAAAGGGACGATCGGCCATCTTATCAGTGCCGGTTTTATTCCATTGTTTAATATAGCAGTGGGAATTGAGGTCGCTGCAGCTCTGCTGACCATATTTCTCGCACTCCTTATATACAAAGACGAGGTAATCAAATGACGGTATACCTCCTGTGTATTCTGCTCTTTCTCATCGGTCTCTACGGTGTTGTTGCCAAGCGAAACCTGATAAAAATTGTGATCGGTCTTGCAATCATGGAGTACAGCGTCAATCTGTTTCTCATACTGGTGGGATATGTCAAGGGAGGGACTGCTCCAATACTATCCCGCAATCTGGCTAATAAGGTATTCGTTGATCCGCTGCCGCAGGCGATGGTTCTTACTGCGATTGTCATAGGTCTTGCAACCACCTCACTGTTGCTTGCAATCGCAATTCGGTTGTACAGGAAGTATAAAACCTTTGATATTCGTGAAATTAAAAATTTAAAAGGTTGAGGTATGGACTGGTTCGTCCCATTGTTCGTCATTGTTCCTCTGGGAGGAGCATTTCTCATTGCAATCATCGGGAGCTTTGCAAGGCCCTTCGGCAGATTTTTTACTTCCCTTGTACTTGCCTCTCTGATAGGCCTCACACTCTATGTGATATTTTCTGTGACTATTCCGATTGTTTACATGGTCGGTGGCCATGGGCCTATCGAGAAGGTTCCCATAGGTATTACCATGATACTCGACGGTCTCTCTGTGTATCTCCTTCTCATCATCAACCTGATTGGATTTTTTTCGGCATTTTACTCGATCTCATACATGAAAAAATTCACTTCGGAAAACTACTACTATACACTGTTTTGCCTCATGGTTGCGGGGATGAACGGTGTCGTTCTGAGTGGCGATGTGTTCAATCTTTACGTGTTTCTTGAGATGGCGGCGATATCCTCGTATGCACTGGTTGCATTTGGCATCGAAAAGGAGGAACTTGAAGCTTCTTTCAAGTATCAGGTTCTCGGTGGAGCTTCCTCTCTGTTTATCCTTCTGGGCATTGCGTTCCTCTACTGGAATACCTCAACCCTGAATATCGCGGATATTTCCAGGGTGATAGGCACAACTGCAAACAGTG
>CAYSRJ010000013.1:13707-28869 GCA_964433545.1 uncultured Spirochaetota bacterium
CAACTGCAAACAGTGAATTCGTGAAATTTGTCGGTGTTATACTTCTGGCAGGATTCGGCCTCAAAGCTGCGATGATACCCTTTCATGCGTGGCTCCCCGATGCTCACTCATCTGCGCCGTCACCGATTTCATCCATGCTCTCAGGTGTCCTTATCAAAGCAATAGGCGTGTATGTCATCTTCAGGCTGTTCTTTAATATGTTCACTATTTCATACGATACTGCACTGGTTATCACAACAATAGGCACACTTTCCATGGTAATCGGCGTTTTGCTCGCAATCGGGCAGTGGGACATCAAACGGCTTCTCGCCTATCACAGCATCAGCCAGATGGGATACGTCGTTATTGGTGTCGGCATCGGTATGCTCGTCATTGCGCACAATGGGCCCAGATCAGTTGCCGCTCTTTCAATAGCGGGCGGCCTCTATCATCTCTTCAATCATGCCGTGTTCAAAGGGCTTCTCTTCCTGAATGCAGGCGCGGTGGAGTATGAAACCGGCATACGAGACATGAAAAAGCTGGGAGGTCTCTCATCCCTCATGCCCGTTACCACATCGACATCACTCGGTGCTTCCATGTCCATATCCGGGATCCCGCCATTCAACGGATTTTTCAGCAAGCTTATCATTATCATCGCAGCAATACAGGCGGGATATTACGTACTTTCGATACTTGCAGTTTTTGTAAGCATAATAACACTCGCCTCTTTTCTAAAGGTACAGCGGTTCACCTTCTTCAATAAACCAAATGAAAAATGGAACAGAGGCGATTTCAATGTTCGGGAGGTTCCGTTTGCCATGTGTTTCTCCATGGTTTTTTTAGCGGTTCTCTGTCTCGGGTTGAGCCTTTTTATCGTGCCGGCAGTGCGGGATATATTCATCACCCCGGCTGTTAACGTGCTGCTTAATTCAGCCGTATATTCCACAGGTGTACTGGGATACTGATATGAAAGCCGTTCTTTTATTTATCTTCATGTTTGCAATCTGGCTTTTACTGACCCTGAATGTTACAATTCCCAATATTGCAGCGGGTATAGTTGCTTCTGCTGTGGTGACGGCGTTTTTCACCAGATACTCCCTCAAAACTGAAATAAAACTTCTTCAAGTACAGCGGTATTTTTGGGCGCTCTTGTATCTATTCATCTTTTTATGGGAGTGTATAAAGGCGAATATCGATGTAATGTACCGTGTAATTCACCCGAAACTGCCGGTTAAACCCGGTATTGTTAAGGTCAAGTCGATTCTTAAAACAGATATTGCAAAGGTCTTTCTCGCAAACTCGATCACCATGACACCCGGCACAATTACTGTGGATATCATCGGCGACAGTTTTTTCGTGCACTGGATATACGTTCACAGCAGGGACCCTGAGATATACACGCAGAAAATTCTGGGAAGGTTTGAAAAATATTTGAAAAGGATATTTGAATAATGTCCCTTATCGAAATATTCCTGTACATACTTGTAGGGCTCTCGTTCTTCTGCCTTTTCAGAATAATTCGAGGCCCGACGATTGCCGATCGTATGGTGGGTATCGATATATTCGGAATCCTGGTAGTAGGAATATGCGCATTACTCGTTATTATAACGGGGAGAACGTTCATCATAGATATTGCCATTACCTGGGCTATTTTAAGCTTTATCGCAACGCTGACGCTTGCAAAATACCTGTCGGGGAAGAAGCTCAATGAATAATACGGTAAGCCTTGTTTTTATCGGAATAGGAGTTGCCTTCGATTTTTTTGGCTGTCTGGGCCTCATCAGGTTGCCTGATGTGTACAACAGATTGCAGGCTTCAACGAAATGTGTAACCCTCGGCACCTGGAGCATCCTGTTCGGTATTTTCATTCGCTACGGATTTACGGGAGTTGGTGTAAAAGCCCTATTCTGTATCCCTCTGATTTTTTTTGCTGCAACCGTTGCTGCCCATGCCCTTATGCGTGGAGCGTATATCTTCGGAGTGAAGATGTGGGATGAAAGCGTGGTGGATGATTATAAAGATGAATGGAGAGCATAGTAAATACCGGAGAAAAAATTTAAATCGTGCTGTTTTGTGAATTATCTGCCTGACTGATATGTTGTTTGCTTGCTGGTGTTCTTAATCTCCTTCTCTCACAACTCTACTGAGATAATTATCTGTCACTGAAATAACTGACTATTGAAAGGTATCTGTTAAAGGAAATATGTCGAATCAACAGGACAATATCGAGAAAATCAAACGGCAGCTTAAAAGCTATCAAAATGAAATAGAAAGGTTGAAGAGGGAAAGAAACGAATATCTCCGTGTAAGCGCACATCAGCTGAAATCACCCCTTACGACGATCAATTTCAGCATCGACACGCTATTGAAAGAATATGCAGGTCGTCTCAACTGGAAGCAGCTCCGGGTAATCGAATCAATAAAAAACAGCACAAACAATCTGCAGAGCCTCGTTCATGATATACTCGATCTGGAAAGACTTCACTCTGAGAAAATGGATTTTGAGAACATCGATTTTTTAAAAATTTGCACTCAGGTTACTGATGAATTACATAGAAAGATTGAAGACAAGGAGATAACTCTTGAAGTTAATTTTCCGCACAGGGTACTCATCACCTATGGTAATGAAACTGCCTTGAAACAGGTTGTGAGCAACCTCCTTGAAAATGCGGTGAAGTATTCGTATAAGGGGGGTGAGGTCGACTTTACCGTAGAATACGATGATCGTGAAAAAATAATTATCGGTGTCATACAGGATAGGGGAATCGGTATTCCCGAAGACGAGCAGAAGCACCTCTTCGAAGAATTCTTCAGGGCCCCCAATGCGCGTATTTTTGATAAAACAGGCACGGGCTTTGGAATGGCGATTGTGAAGAGAATACTCGATCTTTGTGAAGGAAGTATCGGAGTATGGAGCAGGGAGAATGAGGGCACTCGGGTTATGTTTACTCTGCGCCTTGTTAAGGTAACGGACCGGCCGTTGGTAATGCGAAAAAAGACGGGCTCTCACAGGAAGATAGTCATCATCGGGGGGGGTGCTGCAGGTCCAAAGGCCGCATCACGTGCACGGAGGCTGGACCCTGAAGCGGAGATTACGCTTTTTGAAAAGGGCCATTCTCTTGCCTATGCCGGATGTACACTTCCCTACTATTTATCGGGGATGATAAAAAGCCGCAAAGAACTTTCTTTTGCAATATCTAGTTCCTATGATGTTGCCGGATTCTTCCGAAAGGTAAAAAATATTGAAATTAAAAACCTCACCGAGGTTATTACAATTGACCGTAAGGCCAGGAAGATCCAGTTCAGGGATTTAGTAACCGAACGTGTATCAACTGAACCGTACGATGCACTTATATTAGCGACGGGCAGCAGTCCAATTTTGCCCAATATTGAAGGTATTGACCTGCCCAATGTATTCAAACTGCACGGTATTCAGGATGCTGAGAGGATAAAACTGGCAATTGTAAACGAGATTGCGGAGGATATCGTAATACTCGGTGGCGGTTTGATTGGAGTGGAGGTCGCAGATGCGCTTACTGTATCCGGAGCACTGGTTTCCATTGTCGAGAGGGAAGGGCAGATTCTTACCTTTCTCGATCCTGAGATGGCGGCGCTTGTCGAAAGGCATATGACCCACAGGGGCATTCGAATACTGAAAGACGCTCATATCAAAGCATTCAAAGGGCGAGACCGTGTCAGGTACATACAACTGAACCAACAAAAAATTCCGGCCGATATCATCATTTTGGCGACCGGCGTAAAACCGAATGTGGAGCTTGTAGAAAGCGCCGGTCTTGAAATCGGACCTACCGGGGCTATCTCGGTAAATGAGTACCTTCAAACGAGTGACCCGTCGATCTATGCTGTCGGCGACTGTGCAGAAACCAGACACATCCTGCTTGAAAAGCCATACTACCTTCCTCTCGGTTCGATTGCAAACCGACAGGGCAGGACAGCCGGAGCGAATACGACGGGGAAGCAGTACAATACGTTTCAACCTGTTGTAGGTACAATCATTTTAAAAATATTCGACCTGCATATCGGGAAAACGGGCCTGAACGAGAAAGAGATATCGAACATGGGATATGAACCTATAAGCTGTTATGTTCCTCTGTACGACAGGGAGCGGTTCATCCCGGAAGCTGAGATCATAAATATTAAAATGATTGCATGTAAGAAGACGAGAAGACTTCTCGGGGTACAGATTATCGGCAGAGGGGACGTATCAAAAAGAATAGACATAGCAGCAATGGTAATTTCAAAAAAAGGTACGATTGACGACATTCTTTCAGTTGATCTAGGGTATGCTCCGGCATTTTCAAACGCAACCGGGGCTATTGTCGTCGCTGCTAATGTTCTTCAGAATAAAATAGATGGGCGTTTCAAAGGTGTATCTGCAGAAATTGTTCTTAAGCTTCTCAAGAGCAACAAAAGGCAGTACCTTTTTATCGATGTACGATCGGCAGAGGCCTTTGAAGAGGAGAGAATAGAGGGGGTTAAATTTATACCGCTTGAAACACTAAAAAGCAGAATTGATGAGGTTCCTAAAGACAGAAGAATTATTCTCATATGTGAAGACGGGTCACGGTCGTATCAGGCCGCCCTTATTCTTCAATCATGCGGATATGAAAATGTGAAGATACTTGAAGGCGGCCTGAAGATGTGGCCCTTCAAGATATCACGTGAATAGTGTTTAATACCACTCGAATAAGTAAATTTACACATTTCGGGAACATGACTTTGCCGATTTTATTTTAAAAGTATAACAAGGATTCGCAATCAGTATTACAGAAATGTATGATTTCTTGATCCTCATCAAGTCCTCGAAATTCTGCTTGGATTACACTTATATAATACTGCCATTTTGGAAGTCCCGGTTGTATAACAGGTGCAGCTAAACAACTTTGGAGTTTAATAAGCCTGCAAAAGTTCTGCAACGGGATGAAATAAGATATAATGCCAGGTTATAAAATATTTCAGGAGAAAAAAATGATTGAAGGAAAGAGTGGCAATAAAAAAAAGGAAATATTGAGGGACATAATAATCAATCTCCACAGTGGAACTCCAGTGGAGGAAGCAAAAGAGCGGTTTCTGAAGGAGGTCGGTAACATCTCATCGACAGAAATCGCCGAGCTCGAGCAGGGTCTTCTCGAGGAGGGGCTGTCCGTGGACGAGATAAAGAAGTTCTGCAATGTGCACGCGCTTCTCTTTGAGTCGGCGCTCCGGAAGGACATTGCGAAGGAAGAGTCTCCCACTCATCCTGTGTATCTCTTTAAACAGGAGAACAGGGAAATTGAAAAGCTTGCCTTGAGGCTGGAGGACCTCAAACGGGGGGACTATACGATCGATCTGTTCAAAAAGGAGTTAAAAGGCCTTCTCGAAATACTCCACGACGTCGATATTCACTACACGAGAAAAGAACAGGTGCTGTTTCCATTCCTCGAGAGACATGAATTTTTCGGACCATCGCAGGTGATGTGGGGCAAGGACGACGAGATACGGGGGATGTTGAAAGAGGCGCTTTCCAGGGTCGATGGATTACAGGACGGTGAATCGGTTGCCGGGTTCATCAAAGCGAATATCGAGCTGCTTGTTGAGGAAGTGCGCGGTATGATATTCAAGGAAGAGCAGATACTCTTCCCGGCGGCGCTTGAAAAACTTACGGTCGATGAGTGGGCCGAGGTATTCAGGTCGAGCGAAGAGGTCGGGTATTGTTACATTGAGAAACCGGTCGAAGATAAGCTCCTTTCCGAACAGCTCAAAAAATCGTACCGGGAAGAGCCTCTGGTTACGGATTCAGAAAATATCGTACTTCCAACAGGGTCCTTGTCTCTCAAAGAGCTCGAACTGATATTTAACAGACTCCCCGTCGATATCACATTCGTGGACAAAGATGACCGTGTCAAATACTTTTCGGATAACCCGGACAGGATATTTGTACGGACAAAGTCTGTTATCGGCAGAAAGGTGCAGAACTGCCATCCGCCACAGAGTGTTGAAATAGTTGAAAAAATACTCGATTCGTTTAAGAACGGTTCCAGAGATAATGCTGATTTCTGGATCAACATGGAGGACAGGATACTTTTTATAAGGTATTTTGCCCTCAGAGACCGCGAGGGCAACTACCTCGGCACCCTCGAGGTCACGCAGGATATTACCGATATCAGGAAGCTTGAAGGCGAAAAAACACTGCTTAATGAAGGATGATTAATACATGTGGTCTCCCCGCCTTCCAGAAATCTCATCACCGAATCACCGATATCTAAAAAACCATTTACTGTTTTATCCATTATCAAGTATAAGTACGCTTTCGAACTTCAAGACATAAGATATCAGTTATTATGCGATTATGCTAAAAATAAGTAGAACCACGTTCGCAAAAGGGGGTGAAGTCTATATACTATGTTAAAAATTGCGATGGAATTTGGATTTGTAAAGACTTTATTGAGATACTTTAATTGGTGCTCGTTCGGCCGTATATTTTCTTATTTTGAATTTCTTTTCCAGGCATTCTTTACGTTGTCACCAATTAACATCCCTGCTGTTTTAAATATTTTGACAGGCAGCCTGCCGTTGACGGGGAGATCGAGCTCTTCCTTTACACATACGGTAGAATTGTTTACTTTTTCTATTTCTGATTTGATTTTTCCAATTTCCTGCAGAAAAGGTCTCTTTTCTTCTTCTGCAACCAGAGAGTCGATGTACTTCATGAGATCAATGGCTTTCAATATCCGTTCTTCCATTAATTGGGACGCCTCTTTATTCATTTGTCCATATTCAGACTTCAGCCGGTTGAGCTGCAGTGCTGCCTGATAGGTTGAATCTACGATCTCGGCGCGGTTCATCCACCTCGTTTCATAACCGAGTATATATTTCCAGCTTGGAGCGACCAGAGCATCGTGGTGCTCTGCAAGAGTAGTGTAAAATTTCCTGTAGCCGTAATAGCTCGAATGTTCATATGCAAGACTTCCGGGATCAAGAAAAGGTGCCAATGGAGAAATAAAGAATCTGAGCCGCGGATCTCCATTGAAACTGTGGAGTAATTGCCCGCAATACTCCATACTTTTCAATACCGACGTGTAGGTTTGTCCCGGCATGCCGGACATGAAAAACACGTCAAGACGCTGACAGCCTGCCTTAAGGATGTTTCTGATTGAGGACTCAATCGATGCATCGGTAAAGGATTTATTTGAATATCTCAATACATATGAATCATGAGATTCGGGAGAAAATTGAACAAAGAAATTCCGAGCCGCCCCTGCGATTTCTTCAATGAAATTTCTGTCAACGGGCCAGAAAAATTCGAAAATGATTTTCGCTCTAACCCCTTGAAGGATCCTTAAAAAATCTCTCGCATATTGCATTCCAGCCTGGCGTATATCGCCAAGTACAAATACCGGTCCTCTGCTGTACTGCGTTATTCTCCTTATATCCTGCGCAAGTAATGCCGGACTTCGAAAGGCAGGTTTTTTTCGCCCGTAAAACTCTCTGTACGCAAGTCGTGAACCACCGCATATGGTGCAGTTTCGAGTACATCCCTTGCATGTAAGAGCAGCTGTAATAGGGAACTTGCGCCACTTTAAAAAAGGAAGGTAGTTTGCCAGATTTTTATCGCGAACTACCGCCCGAACTGCAACACTGTGGTCAATCAGGATACTGTTCAAATCAGATGGAACATACGTCAGAGGATTGATTTGGACGGCGCCCGTTTTATCTTTCCAGGTGAGATTTGGAATTCGGGCAAGTTCATTTTGATTTGCCCCCGATTCAATACATTCTATCAGCCTGCCGAGCGGTTCTTCTGTCGAATCACCCCGGATTATAAAGTCAACCTGAGGGTAGGTGATGAGCTCTTCATGAAAATATGAAGATGAGAGCCCGCCCATAATAACAGGAGTATCGGGATGAATATTCTTTATCACTTTTGCAATTTCGACCGCACCATGTGCATGTGGTAGCCAGTGGAGATCTATCCCGAAGGCCGACGCTTTGATGGATTCAATAAATATTTCCACGTTAAAATCTGTATCTAAAAGCATACGTACGGCCAGGTTTATGATTCGAACCCTGAATCCCTTTTTCTCGAGGTAATCTGCAATAGTTGTAAAACCGATAGGATACATATCAAAGATTGTTGTTGAGGGGATTAAGTCACTTATTGGCCCCCAAAGAGTAGGGCGCTCCCTGAAACCAAACACGCTGGGCGCGTGAACAAGCACAAGATTATCGATCGACATGTTTTATCTCTCAGCTTTCAAAATGAGGTGCGGATACAGGACACTTTTTTTTAGCAGGTCGTACACCTCTGATAATATTCTTCTTTATTTTAAAAGAAAATCACCTGGATTTTCTGGATGAGAGGGGAGTGGAGCCAATAAAACCATGAAGCGCCGTAATTGTTTATTAGAAAAGAATAACGAACCATGAGACATGTTGTATGCGACATCTCGATCGGTTCGTTTGAATTATATTGGTGGAGACGGCGGGAGTCGAACCCGCGTCCTGTGGTGAGGCCGCAAGCGCGTCTACATGTTTAGCCTGAGTTTTGGAGTTCGGTTTTCGGTAGCCTTCAGACATGCATTGAAAACCTATCCTGAATTGATTTAACCACCAGGTCCCTCAGGAAAGGGCCGGGTAGCTTCCCCTGTAGTCGACGCTTCTACTCATCTCCAGGGGGAAGATCGAGAGAAGCGGCAGCAGCATATTATGCTGCTACTGGAAGTGCCTCATAATCGGCAAATAAAAATGGTTGCTCTTTTTTACGAGGCCTGAGCTCCTCGACATGCTGCACAAGTTCCTTCCACCACAGTCGAAACCGTGTCGTCCCCTTATAAATATAGTATACAGAGAAATAATATAAAAGTAAAGACCGTCATTGTGGGTGTTTTCAATATGGGTTGATAATTGAGGCGGCTGACAGTACATTATAAAATCCTGTTCAGGGGAGGAAGTCATGGCGCAAGAAAATAATCAGAAAAACAATTCAGAAAAGAAAAAATCGAAATACCAGAAATTAGAGGAAAAACTCGGATATAAATCCAAAAATATCTGGAGTGAGATAACAGACGGAGAAAAGAAGGATATCTTTTCGTACGCCATGCAGTACAAAAAATATTTAGGGGTCACGAAAAGTGAACGGCTTACCGTGCAGTGGGTTTTAGAGCAGGCGAAAAAAAGGGGTTTCAAAGACCTTGATGATGCAAAACAGGTTCAGGCGGGTGATATGCTCTACTCTGTAAATAGAAGCAAGAATATTGCTCTCATCAAGGTGGGATGTAACATTGTTGACCGTGGACTGAATTTCATCGTCGCTCACGGTGATACCCCGCGTCTCGATCTGAAACAGATTCCGCTTCATGAGGATACGGAAATCGCGCTATTGAAAACCCACTACTACGGCGGCATTAAAAAGTACCAGTGGCTCAATATTCCGCTCGCCCTGAGCGGTGTTGTTGTAACCAGGGGCAATAACAAAGTGGAAATAGAAATCGGGTTCAAGGATGATGATCCGGTGTTCGTCATACCTGATCTTCTCCCACACCTCTCGCGTAAGGTGCAGAACGAGAAAAAGGCCAACGAGTTTATAGAGGGTGAAACACTGAATCTTCTATTTGGTAATATTCCCGTAAAGGATGACAAGGTAAAGGAGAAGGTGAAGATAGCGGTTCTCGAAAGGCTTTTCGATGAATACGGTATTGTGGAGGAAGATTTCGTCTCTGCAGAGCTCCAGGCAGTACCTGCGGTGAACCCGAGGGATGTCGGTATCGACAGGGCGCTCATCGGCGGTTACGGCCATGACGACAGGGTAAGCACATATGGGGCGGTCACCGCGATTTTCGATGCTGAAATAAGTGACAAGACTGCAGTCGCTCTTATTGTCGATAAGGAGGAGATTGGTTCTGACGGACCGACCGGCGCGAAATCGCTTTTTATCTTCAACGTGGTCGGCAAGCTCATACAAAAGATAAAAGAGACTTTCAACGACGGCCTTCTGCGTGAGGCGATGGAAAAATCAACCTGCATCTCAGCGGATGTCAACGCGGCTATCAACCCAATGTATAAATCGGTGCATGACGAAAAGAACGCTGCCAGGCTGTCCCACGGCATCGTTTTGACGAAGTTTACGGGATCTGGCGGAAAGTATATGGCAAACGATGCGGACGCGGAGCTGATCGGAAAAATCAGAAACCTTTTCAATGAAAATGAGATATTCTGGCAGTACGGGGGTATGGGTAAGATCGACGAGGGCGGGGGCGGAACAATTGCCAAACATTTTGCCTTTTACAACGCCTCAGTGATCGACTGCGGTGTTGCGGTAATCGGTATGCATTCTCCGTATGAAATAATATCGAAGGCAGACCTGTACTACTCGTACCGTGCATACAAGGTGTTTCTCGAAAAAGCCTGATCTTTTTAAAAAAATGTTTTGTGACCGTGAGGTTCAGTAACAGTGCAGGAAACTGCTGAAAAACCCGGCTTCTCCATGACAGATACGAAAAAGAGGGTGCAGACACTCGAGACCTATGTAAGAAAACACCCGCGCCGGCTCGCAAAGGGTTTTATCAATCTTCATGTGCATACGAGCGAATCTTTTTCAGTTTTTCAAAGCCCGACTGAGGCGGTTTGGCATGCCTACTGTGAGGACATTCTGTATTTCGGCATCAACGACCATTACACCATAGCAGGGCATCCGGAGTTCCGAGATGCGTGTGCTGCTGCCGGGATACGCGCAGGATTCAGTATTGAAGCCATTGCAATGGATGAAAAGGCGTTGAAGAAAAACAGGAGATACAACGATCCGGACAATCCCGGCAGAATGTATCTTATCGGCAAGGGAGTGATACGGGATTTAAAAAGGGAGAGCAGGTCCCACCTTACAGCCATGCAGGATGCAATTCGGATGCGCAACAGACGCATTGTTGAAAAATTAAACGGATATGCCGGGCGGAGAGGAATTCTTCTGGAATTGACCTACACAGATGCTGAACTGCTGACACCGAACGGCAATACGACTGAGAGACATGTTGTACAGGCGATGTGTGACCGGATAGCAGAAAGGTATCCCGATATCGAGAAAAGAAGGGTTGTGTACGAGCATCTTATCGATTACCCGGTTGATGATAAAACGGTGATTGATTCTGCTGAAATTCAGACTCTCGTACGCGCCCGGCTTGTGAAGAGCGGATGTCCCTGTTACGTTGAAGAGGATGAGAAGGCCTTTACCACAGTTGAAAACCTTGTCATGATGTACCGCGCATACGGAAGCGTCCCCACATACCCGCTTATGGGAAACCCGATAACCGAAGAGGAGGAGGATCTGGGACAGCTTGTACGGAAGATGCTGGATATCGGACTTTTTGCTTTTGATATCATTGATTACCGAACCGAAGTAAGACGGGCCGGTGAAGTAATAGATACAGCTTCACGGTACGGGCTTCCAGTATTTATCGGTACCGAGCACAACACAAAAACAATGCTTCCCCTTGTCGGTCCTGTTGCAGGCGCTCCCGATTATTACGACTATTTTTTGAGATCGGCCAATTTTCTTCTCGGACACCAGCTTTTAGGGGCTCTCTGCGATTATGGTTCAGTAACGAAAAGCGGTAAAACACGGTTCAATGACCTGCATACGTGGTTTCAATTTTATGAACGGATCGGCAAGATGAATATTTCAGCCGAAAAAATGAAGTTGCTCAGGAAAAAAAGTGTTGAAGAACGGAGGAGATTCTTCGGAATCGATGAAACAGCGTAAAGAGGCGTACGTCAACGGGTTATTAACATAACAGGAAATATCATATAAAAACGAATAGAGAGGAGATGAAAAATGGAAAGCAGAGTGCAGAAAATCATGGAAAAGGCGTATCATGAGGGTATACTGGTTCCCGCTTTCAATGCAGCATATCACGAGATGGTGAAGCCGATATGCGAAACGCTGGTACGGCTTGAAACCTTCGGACTCGTTGAAATCGCGCGTCCTGATATTGAAAAGTTCGGCATAGATAATTTCAGCACGGCAGCTCAGATGTACAGGAAGTATGAAAATCCGGAGTACATGTCGCTTCATCAGGATCATGTGCCTGTTGTGGACGAGGACAACCTGCAGGTCGATTACAGAGCCCTTATTCAGGAGGCACTGCAGGCAGACTACAATTCCGTCATGATTGACGGGTCCAGGCTGTCCCTCGAGGACAATATCCACGTCACTCATGAGATTGTTCAGCTCGCGCACGCGAAAAATGTCCCGGTTGAGGCGGAGCTCGGTGCGGTTCTTGGTCATGAGAGCGGCCCCCTGCCGCCATACGAGGAGCTTTTTTCCTCTGGTAAAGGCTTTACACGGCCGGAGGATGCGAAGCGGTTTGTCGAAGAAACGGGTGTCGACTGGCTCTCGGTTTCAATCGGTAACATTCACGGTGCAATTACAGGAGCCGCGAAGGACGAGAGAAAGCTGGAGGCGCGGCTCAATATCGAACACCTGAAAAAATTGAAGGCGGTTACCGGTATTCCGCTCGTGCTGCACGGTGGATCCGGCATTCAAAAAAAGTATATCATGGAAGCCATTAAAAACGGGTTGACAAAGCTCAATATAGGAACCAATATCCGCCAGCCCTATGAAAAAGTATTAAGAGAAACGAACAGTATCCCGAAGGCTCAGGAAGCGGTGTCGAAGGAAATGGAGAATTTGATTGTCGGGTTTTACGAGATTGCAGGCACAAAGAAACTGCTCGAAGGATGAGAGAAAAAAATGCTAAGTGAACGAGATGTCAGGATAAAGAGGTTGTTTCACCCGGAATACGATAAAACCGTTATCATACCGGTAGACCACGGCTATTATCTCGGTGTTCCTGAGGGCCTCGAGGACCCGTACAGCATATTGCAGATGCTGCTGGAAGAAGAGGTCGATGCAACGATCATGAATTACGGAATGATCAAGATAACAAATGAGCTTTTCACCGCAAGAAACGCGCCGGCTCGTATAATTGCCATTGATAACTGCATTTTATCGAATATTCCGGGAGAACCGCAGTATTTTATTGATTTTGAGCCGGGTGTTCCGGTGGAGCTCGCCCTGAAATCCGGTTTTGACGCGGTAAAGGTCCTGCTCATCTGGGGGCTCGATCCCGATAGTCAGGCGGGAGAAATGAAAATGATAAGCGAGCTCGTTAGGGAGTGCGACAGGTGGGGCATGCCCCTTATAATCGAACCGCTTCTTATGGGAAAGCACATGTCCCCGGAAAAGAGGGACGACCCGGATACAATTGCACATGCGAGCAGGATCGCCGTTGAGCTCGGTGCCGATATTCTGAAGATCCAGTATACCGGCGACCCCGATCATTTCAGGACCATCCTCGAGAGGGCGCGTATTCCCGTCATTATACTGGGCGGAGCGCATATGGGAACTCCGGAAGAGATGTTGAGAACTGCAAAGGATTCCGTTGCAGCCGGGGGCAGAGGAATCGCCTTCGGCAGGGTTGTGTGGGGGTACGAAAGAATGCGCGAGCTGATACGGGCACTGAAAGAAGCTGTGTATTTGCAGGCGGACGAGAAGGAGCTTGTTAAAAAGTATAATCTATCGTAAGGATCTGCTTCACCGGCATAAGTTTTGATTGATATGGGTGGTTGCAGGAGAACGACGCGTTACGTGGTATCCTTTGTTAAAAGGCCGCCTTCGACTGTTGCATCGTTTTCCTTCACGAAATAATTGATTTGGTCGCCGACGAGTGTAAAACTGTAAACAGTTGTCGTGTCCGGGCTGATTATCGTAACGGTATAGGATATATCGCTGCTCTCGTCATTTACCTGCATACCCGCGTACTGTTTTTCGAAGCTGATGGTAATGCCGCTTTTGTTTGTGTATATGATGTTGTCAGAAAAGAATTTAAAAACAACAGAGCCTTCATACGCGGTCCAGTTGCCCAGAGTCCATGACGGAGGGCTTATACTGATCCCGGAAAGTGTGCTGCATCCAATGACAAATAGCAGAACGAATAGTACAGTTAAAAACAGGTATTTTTTTTTCATGACCCCTCCTTCCGGTGCTGTAAATAGTGACAATAACATAACACTCATGACCGGTTAAATCAATCAAAGAGTTTGTTTATACCGCGCCTTTTCCTGTATCGGATGCAATAGAGATGTGTGATCGATTTTACAGGCGGTTTTAAAAGCCTTGACTTTTATACTGCGCTCAATAACTTTTAGCCCGAACTTTTAGAAATTTGGAATGAGGAGGAGTATCCTGAAAAAGTACTACTGTACCGATATAGGGGAGGTGCTTCTCGGAAAAAAAATCGAGCTGTACGGCTGGGTTCAGATCAAACGGGAGCACGGTGGGGTGGTTTTTATCGATTTGCGCGACCGATCGGGAATCGTTCAGCTCGTTTTTAACGGGCAGTACAATAAAAAATGCTTTGAAGCTGCTGTGGCTTTGAAATCAGAGTTCGTACTGTGTGTATCAGGAGAGGTGAGGCGGCGTGAAAATCCCAATCCAAATCTTGCGACAGGAGATTTTGAGGTCTGGGTGGACCGGGTCAACATACTGAACGAGTCAAAAACCCCTCCCATTGCGGTTGTAAAGCAGGAGGATGTATCCGAAGAGCTCAGACTCCGCTACCGGTACATTGATCTGCGGCGGAGCCGGATGAACAGAAATATGGTTATGCGTCATCGTATTACAACGAGCATACGAAAATATCTCAATGAAGGCGGCTTTATCGATATCGAAACTCCCTTTCTCACAAAATCGACACCAGAGGGTGCCCGTGATTTTCTCGTGCCGTCGAGGCTCAACCCGGGTAAATTCTACGCCCTCCCGCAGTCACCGCAGATATTCAAGCAGCTTCTCATGGTAGCCGGATTCGAAAAGTACTACCAGATCGTAAAGTGTTTCAGAGATGAGGACCTGCGCGCAGACAGGCAGCCTGAGTTTACACAGGTCGATATTGAGGCATCGTTCATCGACGAGGAGGATATGTATACCCTGATTGACGGTATGTTTGCGGTGGTATTAAAAGAATGCTACAGCAAAAATCAGGACCTGCCGATCTTGCGGCTTTCCTACGATGAGGCGATAGAGAGATACGGGACCGATCGTCCGGATTTGAGAATTACGCAAGAGTTAATCGATCTCGGCTGGTTTCGTGATGCGAAATTGAAAAATTTTATCGCCGAAGGTCTGGAGACCAC
>CAYSRJ010000013.1:28969-74758 GCA_964433545.1 uncultured Spirochaetota bacterium
CCTTAACCCGAAAACTGCTTGACGGCTATTCCGAAAAATCAAAGATTGAAGGCCTCAGCATGTTTTCCTGGATGAAAGTAACAAACGGTTCATTTACAGGACCCATGGTCAAGCTCTTCGAAGAGGACCCCAGTGGTTTGTTTATGAAACATCTGTTTATGAAAAGCCTGAATGAGATGAAGAAAGCAGCCCCTGCTATTGTATTCGCGGCAATGGGTGAAAAGAAGAAGGTTCTTTCTTTTTTAGGCAGACTTCGGCAGGAGCTCGCTGAGAAACTTGCGCTCATCGATGATGGGAAGATGGAATACTGCTGGATTACGGATTTTCCGCTTTTTGAATGGAGCGACGATGAGAATAAGATCGTTTCGGTGCATCATCCATTTACCGCTCCCCGCCTTCAGGAGGATGAAGATGCCGGATCCCTTATTAAGAGGATGGTGGAAGACCCGTACAGTCTCACATCGAGAAGCTACGATTTGGTGCTTAACGGCATCGAGCTGGGCGGAGGAAGCATCAGAATTCACAATACCGAAATACAGGAAACGGTCTTTTCGATACTCGGTCTCCAAAAACAGGATATTCAGAAGAAGTTCGGTTTCCTGATAGAAGCGCTTGCCTACGGTGCGCCGCCGCACGGCGGAATTGCCTTCGGGCTTGACAGGATTGTAATGATGTTGCAGGGAGAGGATTCCATACGATCGGTTATCGCGTTTCCAAAGACGACGAGTGGGATTTCTCCGCTTTCAGGAGCGCCCGATTCCGTGCCCCCTGCGCAGATTTCAGAACTGGGTATCGGATTACTGTAGTACAGGAATCAAGATTTCTGTTACATTATTAATTTTCGCATAGTATATTGTAATAAATTTATCGGTATAATTACTGTGGCACGTCCAAAAGGGAAGAGAGGGGGGTTTTAAGGTAACTCGATGCCGGAATCAACCGGTTTTCTGAGATTACTCGTTATGGAAGATTCAGAGTCATTATTAATATCCGAAGAAAAAATAGAAATCCCCGACAGGAACGTGCAGGAACTCCTCTATTCGAACAGGGACAAGATTATTCATGATATCGAGCAGGGGACAGGTCTCTATATCGGAGGAAGAGAAACCTGTCTTACGCTCAGGGGGAATCTCAAAAATATCGAGGCTGGAAAGAGAATCCTGGAAAATATAATTTCCCTGTACCATGAAAAGAATACAGTCGTCGATAAAGATATCTCATATATAATCACGAAGGTGAAGAGGGACATCGGATTCGATATCGCCGGGCTCAGCAAAAAGCAAATTACCATCGGCCGCGGCGGCAAAGTGATTTCTCCGAAATCAGCCGGACAGGCCGAATACTTCGACGCCATCAGAAAGAGCGATATTACATTTTCCATCGGGCCTGCAGGCACGGGAAAAACGTACCTGGCGATGGCCTTTGCCATTCATAATCTCATTGCTGAGAATATTTCACGAATAATACTTACCCGTCCTGTTGTCGAAGCAGGAGAAAGTCTCGGTTTTTTACCGGGAGATCTCGAGCAGAAGGTCAACCCGTATCTGCGACCTCTTTACGATGCAATCTATGACATGATTCCCTATCCCGTTTTCCAGAAATATGTTGAAAAGGGCGCAATTGAAGTAGCACCTCTTGCGTATATGCGCGGGCGCACTCTGCATGATGCATTTATAATCCTGGATGAAGCGCAGAACACGACGAAAGGGCAGATGCTCATGTTTCTCACCCGCATTGGATTCAACTCAAAGACAGTCGTGACAGGTGATATAACCCAGAGTGATCTTCCTAAAAACCGAAAGCCGGGCCTAAAAACAGCACTCAAGATTTTGAAGGGCATCGAGGGTATTTCGATAATAGAGCTGGGACCGGAAGATGTGGTTCGACACCCCCTTGTGGAGCGTATTATAAGGGCTTTTGAGAAATATAAGGACAGTGAATAGGCATGATGAAAGTTAATTGGCTGGGTTTGCCTGCAATAAGGGCGGACAAGGCCTCCTTCAAATTTCTTTTTTTTGGTATACTGTTAGCTCTGTTTGCAGGACTTCTCTGGTTTGTCGCGAAACCCTATTTCGGCGTTCACTACACCTATACGCTTGGTGACATAGCCCAGGAAAATATTGTAAGCACGAAAGACATTACCTACATCAACGCCAGAGAAACGGAAAAACGAATACATGAAGCAAAGATGAGAATCCCCCCCATATTCGATCTTCAAGTCTCGAAATACGAAGTCGAAATCGAAAGCCTCGATCAGCTGTTTATCTCGCTGAACCGGGAAACTGAAAATGAGTCCATGGATCTGGAGGCGTCGTACAAACAGAGTTCCCTACCTTTTGATAACAAGGAATTCAGGATCTTTATTAAACAGTACAGTGAAAAAGGATACAGGGAAAAACTCGTATCCGTCATCACCTATATCGCTCAAAAGGGTCTTTCGACCTTTTCGAGGGACGAGCTGTCCCAGTATCAGTCTACAGGGATTATTGTAAAAAAAATCTGGAAGTCCGAGATCACAGAGGAAAAAATCGGAGTAGAACAGGTTATCGCTGTGGATGAACTTTCAGATACCATTGTCGATTATTTGAGAAGTACCTATGATGACCTTAATGCGGCTGATACGGAGTTGTTGAAAAAGGTAACGCTTGTCTATGTTGAACCTAATCTGTATTTCAACGCTCAAGAGAGCAACAGGTTTATGAATGAGGAACTAAAAAAGGTTGAACCGGTTTATAACACGATTAAAAAGGGAGCAATTGTCATACGAACAGGAGAAGAGATAAATGAAGAGAACCTCCCGAAACTGAATGCTATCAGCCTTTATACCAGCCATTTGAATATTAGGGCTGTTACCGGTATTGGTGTTCTCCTCCTTGTTCTTTTCTATATTTCCCTTCTGGTGTTTATGGATGAAGGGGGAACTGAGGAAGTGCGGCGATTTTTAATATTTTCAGGATTTGTATTCGTTTCAGTATTTTATGCCTACCTCGTTACTCTTATCAAGAATCGTCCCGACAATCTTATGCTCGGTGTTCTCATACCGACGAGCGGGATTACAATGACTGCCGAGGTATTGTACAAGAGGAAATTTTCCTTTACTCTTGCAGTTATTCTTCCCATACTGTTTCTTCTTATTTCGGGGAATGATCCCTACACATTTTTTTTCTCGCTTGGCTCGGGGCTCATTGCGCTGTATGCGGTTAAAAGTGCAGAGAGGCGTAGTGACCTGCTTGGCTCTAGTTTGATTGTCATTGCGACCGACGAGTTGATACTCCTTGCCGTCGGTTTGCTGCGCGGGCTTTCAACACGAGGGTTTGTCGCTCTTCTCGTATGGGGCGCGGGGAACGGAATCGTTTCCGTAATCATGACGCTCGGAATAACACCGTTTTTTGAAATACTTCTGAATCTGCCGACTAACTTCAGATTGCTCGAGTTGTCCGACCTGAATGCCCCTGTACTGAAAAAGATGCAGCTCGAGGCGGCGGGCACCTACCACCACAGTATCAATGTGGCCAATATGGCGGAAAATGCGGCGAGAAATATCAAGGCAAATGCTCTTCTTGTGCGCGTTTCGGCGCTTTATCATGATATAGGTAAAATACCGAATGCAGAGTATTATATTGAAAACAACCAGGGAATAAATAAACACAACTTCATAAAACCGACTCTCTCCAATTCCATTCTAAAAGCCCATATTAAAATCGGCACCGATATGGCACGGGAAATAAAACTTCCGAAAGAGGTGATTGATATAATTACCCAGCATCACGGAACTTCTCTGATGAAATATTTCTACCACCAGGCTCTTAAGGACAGCGGAGAGAGAGCTGAAATAGACAAAAAGGATTACCACTACCAGGGTCCAAAACCACAGAACAGGGAATCTGCCATAGTGATGCTCGCCGATACGGTTGAAGCGGCGTCGCGAACTCTGAAGAATCCGTCCGCTAAGAGAATAGACGAGCTCGTGAATGATATCATCGAAAGTAAATTCCGGGAAGGCCAGCTCAGTGAGAGCACACTGACACTGAGGGGCCTCATGAAAATATCCATATCCTTCAGACGATATCTTACAGGGGTATATCATAGCAGGATTGAATACCCCGATGATAAAGATATTGAGAAGTCTGAACTCGAACAAAAGCAGCAGTAACAGGCACGCTCGAGGAAATAATTTTACGGTACACTTATGGTTTTTACCTTAATTTTCCAATGCTTGAAGGGCCATTGGTAAGTAAAAGACTATTGTCTTTGTGAAAACCGGTACAAAAAACAGGAATCTTTATGTATAAAATCATACATACATTCAGGCTCTTTATCAGGGAAGAAAAGAGGAGGGCGCCGGTTCAAAGGAAAATACTTGAAAAGCTTGCCGATCACGCGTTTTTCATAACAGGCAGAAAGGAAGGTGACATCTCTCTCGTGTTCTGCGATGATGAGTTCATACGCGGGCTGAATGAGCGATACTTGCACAGAAGCGGTCCAACTGATGTGCTTTCGTTTTCAATGCGTGAGGGCGAATACTCAGAATTGGGAGATGCGCTTCTCGGAGACATTGTAATATCGGTTGACACCGCACGGAAGCAGGCGGAGCAAATGAATCATTCACTTGAAAAGGAGATTATGGTGCTGTTTATCCACGGCCTGCTCCACCTGCTTGGGTATATCCACAATTTAGAAAATGAGCGCAGAGAAATGACGGAACATACAAAAACAATACTGAGGGAGGTCGATTCAGGTATATGAGTATACGTTTTTTTAAAAAGAAAAGAAACAGCAGAATAGAAGAGATAATAAGTGATGAAAATCATGAGATCGAGCAGGAAGAACGCGAGATGATTCGGGGCGTATTCGGCCTTGGCGAGACCGCGGTTCGTGCAATTATGGTTCCCCGGACTGATGTTGTTGCGCTTTCAATAACAGATGTTTTTGCAGATATACTGAAAACCGTTATTAAAAGCGGACACTCACGATTTCCTGTGTATCACGAAACTATTGATAATGTCCCTGGATTTCTCCACGTCAAGGATCTTCTGCCTTTTCTCGCAAAGGGAGAGGAGCTGAATGATATACAGAAAATTCTTCGACCGGTGCGGTTTGTACCGGAAGGTAAGATGATCGGTGAGCTTTTAAAGGAACTGCAGCAAAAGCGTGAACACATTGCGGTTGTCGTGGATGAATACGGTGGCACTGCCGGTATTGTCTGTCTTGAAGATATTCTTGAAGAGATAGTCGGTGAAATACAGGATGAATATGATAATGAGGAGGAGGAAATACGCGAGATATCACCCCATATATATATTTGTGATGCTCGGATGCCGTTGAATGAAATAAACGAGGCGATCGGTATCGATCTTCCCCTTACCGGGAGCGACACACTGGGTGGGTTTGTGTTTGATCTGCTTGGTAAAATTCCTGATGTCAATGAAAAGATATCGTACGAAAATATCGAGTTTAAGATCGTAAGAATAGAAGGCCACAGTATTAAAAAAATTCAGGTTTCAATTACACAGAATACAGATGCAGAAAAAGCATAAAAAACAAATAATCAGCACAAAAAAAGCAGAAAGCAGGGAACATACGGACTTCTGTCCGGGTCGATAACTTATAATAAATATTGTAATTGCAATAAATAAAACATAAAGTATTATAAATCATACATATTCATAATCTGTTGTGATATAATAGAGATGTATATATACAGGTATTGCAGTGAGAGAACGGTATGTAAGAAGTTCGGGAATTGTGCTCAACTCAGTGAAATTCGGCGAGGGTCATAAAATTGTCAGGATATTCACGGATACACTCGGCAAAATCGATGCCACGGCATTTGGAGCGCGTAAGACGAAAAGCCGGTTTGGAAGCAGCCTGGAACCATTTACCGTAAATATATTCATACTCTATAGAAAGAACCTGGAAAGTCCCTACGCAATTCGCGAGGCGGATGTACGTGATTACAATGCGCAGATACGGGAAAGCCTCGGTAAATACTATTGCGCAAGCGCGATGATCGAGCCCATAGTCAGATTTGTACAGACTGCACAGAGAGATAGGGCACTGTTTGAGCATATGGTGGGCTCTCTGCATATTCTGAACGAAATCAAACCAGAAAAAGCAACATTTTTATTTCTGATGCACTGTATCAAGCTGATTTCAATACTCGGTTATGAGCCGGATCCAGGAACCTGCGCTCTTTGCGGAAAAAAAACGAACCCTGAAAGTATCTATTCGGATGCTCGTTATGGATTCCCACTCTGCGAAACGTGCAGAAAAGATTCCAGTTTACCGATTTTAAGTACGACTCTCAGGTTTGTGCAATGGGCAAAAACGACACCGCTGGAAGCTGTATACAGAGTGACCATGAAGTCAGATACCCGTAACAATGTTCAAACTCTTCTTGATCATATTTTTTTATCAATTTTTCCGAAAAAAATGGATACTTGGCAACAGCTTGGTATGATGCTGGGAGACGGCGAAAGGTAAGAATAGGCAGGTGAATTTTCAATCGTAAAAGGTTCAAATCAATAGGGCTCGTAGACTGGTGGTTGTTCTTTAAAGCCGTATGGTAAGCCCATTCACCAGGCCGGATGAACACGTGCCGGATAGTTTTTACCTGTCGAATGTATACCTGCGGCACGCGATGGCAGGTAATTATAACATAATAAATCAGTTAGCATAAAAAATCTGTTATAATATACTGAGATTTTAATGGATAAAACTAATGTATGACGTGTATATTGTGAATATCGGGAGTGAACTGACAAAAGGCGAAATTGCAAACACAAACGCCGCGTATATTTCCCACGAACTGAGTAAAAGGGGGCTGGTAGTCCGTTCGATACTTACCTGTCCGGATGATTTCAAACACGCAGTTCACAGTATTGAAAACCTGCTTCAACAATCCGGTATTTTCATCTTTACAGGCGGCCTAGGCGGCACAAAGGACGATATCACCAGGCAGATCATTGCCGGCGCACTGAAAAAAGAGCTTGTACTGGATAAACAAAAGGTGAACGCACTTGAACAATACTATAGAGAAAGATCCCGCGATTTTATAGATCTGGACAGAATGCAGGCGTCCTTTCCTGCCGGTGGTATGCTTCTTGAAAATGTAGTCGGTCTCGCATACGGTTTTTACATTCGCGATAAAGACAGGTATATATTCTCACTACCGGGTGTTCCCAGGGAGATGAAGGTAATGTTCGATACCCGGGTCATAACAATAATCGAAGAAGATGCCCTGGTAAATCCGAGCTACTGCTATGAAATGATCCGTTTTTCTGATATATCCGAGTATACGCTTGACAGAAAGATCGATTCTATCCTGCAGGAATTCCCTGATCTCGAGTACGGTACCAGGGCAAGCTATGGCATTATCAAGGTTCGGGTGGAAACATCGCAGGGAGACCTTGAATCAGCGGTTCAGACGCTTATACGGGAGCTTCATCCTTTTTATATCAACAGGGGGAAAGAGGAGCTTCCGAACGCTTTGGGAGGAATACTGAAAAAACAAAACAGTACACTGGCTACTGCGGAATCCTGCACGGGAGGTTTTCTTTCCAAGGTGATTACCGATATTCCGGGGAGCTCGGAATATTACCGGGGAGGTGTTGTTGCCTACAGCAACGATCTCAAGAGCAGTTTGCTCTCGGTTTCAACTGATACGTTATCCAGATTCGGCGCCGTCAGCAGGCAGATTGCTGCAGAAATGGCTGAAGGCGCAGCCGAAATATCCGGATCGGATCTTGCGGTTTCTACAACGGGTATAGCAGGACCGGAAGGAGGCACAAAACAAAAGCCAGTCGGCACCGTGTATATCGGGCTTGCAGCAAAAGGCGAAAATACCGGGGTTGAGGAGTTTCATTTCAGGGGAGACAGGGACACGATTCGTATTGTCAGTGTCAATAAAGCCCTATTCATGGTATTCAGGCATATCGGGAGGCAGATGGGCGAATGAGGGCTTTTATAGCGGTTGATACCACCGATGACGTACGGCAGAGAATTTCCCGTATGGTTCGGATGCTCAGAGCCGAATTAAAAGGTGTCAAGTGGGTCGATCCAGAGAAAATGCATATTACTATGTATTTCCTCGGCGAGATTGTCGAGGATGAACTGGAGTTGATCAAACAGGTTATGCAGGCATCGATCGCTACTGTCAATCCGTTTTCGATTTCTGTTGAAGGGGTTTCAGCATTTCCCCGTATCACTGCGCCGAGGGTGCTGTGGGTAGGAGTGAAAAATAATACCGATGAGTTGAAGCAAATGCACGACTCACTCAGCAGGGGTTTCATTGAGTCTGGCGTTCATGTTGAACATGGAGCGTCTAATAAATTTACCCCCCATATGACGATCGGCAGAGTGAGGGGAAGGGATACGGGCGGACTGGTAAAGGCTCTCGATTCGTTGGGCGACAGTAATTTCGGGGTTTCCGGTGTCACGGAGGTTGTATTATACAGATCTACACTTACACCCGGTGGGCCATTGTATGATCCACTGCACGTGTTTCCCCTCTCCTGATACAGTGGCATGGTGAGTGCCTGAATCGACGGTATAAAAAGCCCGAATAACGGGCATGCAGATCGATAGATTATTTCTTGAATACTACAGCGTAACTTTTGCTTAAAAAGACATTTTAAGCAGGTTTGTGGGTTTATTTATTGCCTTTTTTATTATGCAAGTGTAGTAAAATGGTAAAGTTATGCTGCAGCATTAATAGAAACACGGAAAAATGTTATGGGCCAGGTGCTGCTGCCGCCGAAGGCGATTCTTTTTTCAGGAATCCTTTACAGGACCGGGATGGTTGAGGATGATATTTTCGCCCGTCTCGAAAAGGATTTTGGAAAAATACTACTGAAATCTAAACTATTCAGGTTTACAGAAACAGATTATTACGACCGGGAGATGGGATCGAAACTGATGAGAAGATGGGTCGCCTTCGATCACCTAATCGATATGGATGAAATTGCCGGTATGAAATTGTTGAGCAACAGGATCGAGCTGCAGCACAGCTCACAGGAAGGAAAAAGGTCCTTGAACATCGACCCCGGGTATCTCAACGAGGGAAAAGTGGTTCTTGCGACTACAAAGAACAATCAGCACCGAATTTATATAAAAGACGGCATCTACGCGGAAGTGACGCTTCGGTACAGAGGCGGGGAGTATAATCCATGGGAGTGGACCTTCAGGGATTACCGGAGGGAGGAGGCAGCGTTATTTTTTGTAGAGCTCAGGAAGATATACCGGTCAACAATATCAAGGATATCGTAG
This sequence comes from uncultured Spirochaetota bacterium, assembly GCA_964433545.1. GTDB lineage: Bacteria > Spirochaetota > B62-G9 > B62-G9 > DRHN01 > CAYSRJ01. The sequence continues at coordinate 38,237 of CAYSRJ010000013.1, forward strand.
ATATCAAAGACAGGATAACCGGCCGGCTTGTATCAATAAGTAGCTGAGAATGAAATTCTGGTACAAACAACGGCTTTCTCCGGCATGGAATGCTTTTTTCCGCCATAATTGCCCATAATTGCAATGAATAAACCATGTCTTGCAACTTCTCATATTAGATGTTATTTTAATCTGTGGAAAATATAAAAGCGGTGTAAGTCCCTGTGGGGAAAATCGCTTCGGGGAAAGTCCCTGTGGGACTGAGTATCATAACGTAACTTGTTCGAATTTACTTAGAAGGACTCCTGGAGGGTCTATGTCAGGTCATAGTAAGTGGCATTCGATCAAACATAAAAAGGGCGCGGTTGATGCAAAAAGAGGGAAGCTTTTTACAAAGATCATACGGGAAATCACTGTTGCTGCGCGGCAGGGCGGCGGAGATCCTGATGCAAACTCCCGTTTGCGTACGGTTATTGCAAAGGCGAAAGAAGCAAACATGCCGAAAGATAACATTGAAAAGGCAATCAAAAAGGGAATAGGGGAGCTCGAGGGAGTATCTTTCGAGGAAATCACCTATGAGGGATACGGCCCGAACGGTGTGGCCGTAATGATCGATACCTTGACGGATAACCGTAACAGAACAACCGCTGAAATACGAAATATCCTCACGAAAAGCGGCGGGAATCTCGGTGAAAACGGGTGTGTATCGTGGATTTTCGAAAAAAAAGGGGTTATGACTATTTCCACAGATAAAGCGGATGAAAATACCGTAATGGAGATTGCTCTTGAAGCCGGTGCTGAAGATGTGAGGCGGGACGGGGATTTCTGGGAGGTTACCACCCAGCCTGAGGATTTTGAAGTGGTCAGAGACTCTTTCAGTGAAAGAGGTATCGAGCTTGTGATGAACGATATAATACGGGTGCCGAGCACATCGGTTAAACTCGATGAAAAATCTGCAGGCAGGATACTGCATCTCATGGAAAAGCTCGATGATGTGGATGATGTGCAGAATGTTGCCGCTAATTTTGATATTCCGGATGATGTGATGCAGAATATCGCGCAGTAATCTAAAAAAGCTGGAAGGCTCTTCATTGATTATTATGGGTGTCGACCCCGGAATAGCTGCAACCGGATACGGGATTATTAAAATCGCGAGAAGAGATGATGCAGAACTTCTCGATTACGGTCTTATCTCGACAACTCCCGGAGAAGAGCATCCGAAACGGCTGCAATACATCTATGAACGAATAGTAGAAGTCATCAAACGTCATAATCCCAATGTAGTCGCAATAGAAAGTCTCTTTCACAGTAAAAACCTCAAAGCCCTTGTGGATGTAAGTGAAGCAATCGGCGTTATTACGCTCGCAGCAGCTAATTTCAATCTGAAAGTGCAAAAGTTTACACCCCTCAAGGTAAAGTCGGCCATAGTAGGGATCGGCCGTGCAAAAAAGGGACAGGTCGGTCTTATGATACAGAATATTCTCAACCTTGATAGTCCGCCAAAACCTCATCACGCATCTGATGCACTTGCCGTTGCTATCTGCTATAAAAATCTTTTTTTATAGCGGTATCCGTACTCCCGAACCCACCAAATGTGAAGGGGTCATTCCCCGGAACCAGTGATGCTGTTGCCATCTTCTATAACAATCATTTCTAACAGAGGTGCCGGGTGTGCTGAGTGAAAAAACCCCTCCCGAAAATAATGATTGCCCTTTTTTCACCTTTTCAGTACTCTAAAGACAATTCGAGTTTCTGCACGTTTACAAGAATTCAACTGCATACATACTGGAATCTCCGAACATGATTGGATATCTGAACGGCACACTTGCAGAGGTTAATGAAGATACATGTATAGTCGATATTGGAGGTGTAGGTTATCTTGTTCACTGCTCGGCGGGAACCCTGACAAAGCTTAAGGAAATTCTCAATCATGACGAGCATGCAATCAAACTGTATACGAGGCTCATTCACCGGGAGGATGTACTCAGTCTGTACGGGTTTTTGCACAGGGACGAACACAGGCTGTTCAACATGCTTATAACCGTTGTTGGAATCGGTCCGAAGCAGGCGCTGAAAATCATTGGAATGAGCTCGACTGCACAGATTGTGCGGGCCGTTATTGCTGGAGATGATGCATTCCTGCGTTCCCTGTCTGGTATCGGTGAAAAAAAGGCCAGGCAGATTATTTTTGAGCTTCGGGAAAAACTGAAGAAATCCTTTGGTGAACAAACGGCAGAGTCGGATTACACAGAAGCAGTTGTTGCACTGGAGTCACTGGGATTCAGCCGTATCGAAGCAAACAATGCGCTCAAACATGTACTTTCATCAAGAAAAGGGCTTACCGATACTGCAGAAATCATTGAGGCGTCGCTCAGGTATCTCTCGGGCTAGTACAAAAACGATATTTTTCATCTCAAGTCAGTTTGGCATAAAAATTTTTGTATAAAAGGAAAAGATATCGCTTTGCTAGACCGGTTTTTAAATGGATAAAACCATAAATATCGCTGCAGTGATATTTGTATTACACTGTAGATACAGGAATATTTAAATGGATCTGGACGAACGGATTACAACCCCGAACAGAACACCGGTTGACCGGGAGGAAACATCTCTTCGTCCTCGAATGCTCCGTGATTTTATCGGGCAGGATGACCTCAAGAAACAGATTAGTATTTACATCAAGGCTGCTGTTCAGAGAGGTGAGAACCTCGATCATGTGCTTCTCTACGGGCCGCCGGGTCTCGGGAAGACGACGCTTGCAAATATTATTGCCAATGAGCTTGGTGTCGGCCTTAAATCCACTTCTGCTCCGGCTATTGAACGGCAGGGGGACCTGGCAGCGATACTCACCGCACTCAATGCGCATGATGTTCTCTTTATCGATGAAATACACCGGCTCAAGCCCATACTCGAAGAAATACTGTACCCCGCTCTCGAGGATTATTCGATTGACATTATTGTCGGGCAGGGGCCCGGCGCGAAATCGATCAAAATACGTCTCAAGCCCTTTACCCTGGTCGGAGCGACAACCCGCGCCGGCCTTCTGAGCGCACCGCTTCGTGCCAGGTTCGGTATTATACAGAGAATCGATTTTTACAGGACGGAGGATATCTACAGTATAGTCAAACGATCCGCCGGTTTAATGGGAGTTGACCTTACGGATGACGGGGCGAGAATTATTTCACACCGCTCTAGAGGCACACCGCGAGTGGCGAACAGGATACTGCGAAGGCTCCGGGACGTTGCTGAAGTGGAAGGAAGCGGACGTGTCGATGAAAAAACTGCCATGGGCGGGCTCGAAATGCTCGGGGTCGATAAACTGGGACTCGACACAATGGATAAAAAGCTCGTCGATACTGTGATCTCCAAATACGAGGGCGGCCCGGTAGGGCTCGATACGCTTTCAGTCTCTATCGGAGAAGACAGCCAGACGATCGAGGAAGTATACGAACCCTACCTGATTCAGATCGGATTTCTTAAACGGACGCCGAGGGGCCGGGTCGCGACAAGACTGGCATATACGCATTTCGGATTCCATTACAGGAAAAAAGAAGAAGGTGATCTGTTTCAGAATCTGGAATGATCACATCCTCAGACATTTATATGAAAAAGCCATTCATTTTCACCCACATTTTAATTCTCATTATTTTCAGTATTCTTTTGAGTTGTTCAGCACCGTACATACCTGAGGAAAAAGCGGCCGTTGAACCGGTGAAGCCGGAGACAGCACAAGTCCGCGTTGCAGTGGCAAAAAATATCTCGACGCTCCATATTCAAGGAAAAGATCTTTCACTCATAAACCACGGTAACAAGATACCGCTTCCTGAAAGTATCATAGTGACCTGTGATGGTGATTCAGTGACGATAAATGGCCGCAGGTACCCGTTATCGCTGGTTAGCGTATCGTTGGTGAGCGCCAATGCGATCTCAGTCAATGGGAAACTGCACTATGGGCATCTTGTGATTCAGTACAACCTTCTTATAGCTATTGTGCCGCTGGATGAGTACCTCAAGGGGGTGTTGTCTGCAGAGGTTCCGAAAACCTGGCCTATCGAGGCTCTGAAGGCGCAGGCCGTGGTATCACGCACGTTCGTATACAGGCGTATCCGACAGAATAAAAACCTCCCGTACGATGTTGAGGATACGGCGATGGATCAGAAGTTTGACTATGGTAAAAGTTCTCCCGGTATCGATCGAGCCGTCCTGCAGACACGCGGCAGAGTGATTTTATATCAAGGAGAACCCATCGAAGCCTTCTTCCATTCATGCTCCGGCGGAAGGACCGAGCGTTCAGGTGATATCTTTCAGGAGGATCTTCCCTATCTCCGAAGCGTTTCGGATCCGTACTGCGCGGACAGCAGAAAATTTTTCTGGAGTTTCTCAAAAACAGGAAACGAAATAAAGCACGCTCTGCGGGAATATATAGACCCGGGTCTTTTAGGGCGTGATCTGCGGGCGGTGAAAATATATAAAAGAACCGGATCGGGGAGGGCACGTGAGTTCCTCCTTGTTTTTGATGGAAATGAATCGGTGGTCGTTGACGGAAATCGATTTCGGATCGCCCTTGACCCGACACAGTTCAAGAGCCTTCTTGTGGACAGCATACGAGTGGAACGGCAGGGAACGGATGTCAAATTTACTTTCCAGGGCAGGGGATACGGGCACGGCGTCGGTATGAGCCAGTGGGGTGCATACGAGATGGCGATGCGTGGTTTCAGCTACCCGTCTATAATTGCACATTACTACAGAGGAACAAAGATAGGTTTCATATGGGATATTCGATGAGGGATTTCCGGATCAGGATACCGGAGGAGCTCATTGCCCAGTATCCTGCACCGTTGCGCCAGGAGTCCCGACTTCTCGTGTACGATATGACCCACGATCGTGTGCAGGATGATTTTTTCAGGAATATAGGCAGGCACATTTCACCGCTTGATTGTGTTGTGTATAATGATGCGAAGGTTATTCATGCGAGAGTGTTCGGGCAAAAGAAGGATACCGGTGCCCGCATTGAAATTATGCTTACAAAAAAGATCGAACCGGATGCTGCCAGGGAGTGGATCGCGATTTTACGTCCTGCAAAACGGGTAAAGGCGGGAACCAGGATAACCCTTCCGCTTCATATGAATATGACGGTTACAGAGGCGCTCGGGGATGGACTCTTCAGAGTACATTTTTCCGAAAGTCTGGGATATGATGATCTCAGAAGAATCGGTGAAATTCCCCTTCCAAAATATATAAAGAGGAAACCGGATTCCTCCCTCGATGATATCAGGTATCAGACAGTTTTTTCCAGAAAATACGGAGCGGTGGCATCACCGACTGCCGGACTGCATTTCACAGAGAAAATCGTCGATAGTTTAAAGGAGCAGGGAACGGTCTTCGTACCTGTCACCCTTGACGTTTCATGGGGGACGTTTCAGCCTGTTCGGGAGAAAGATTACAGAAAACATCGCATTCACAGTGAGGCGTACGAGATATCCGAGGATTCCGCACACAGCATAAACCGCTGTATCTCTGAAAAGCGGCGTATCGTATGTGTGGGTACAACCAGTGTCCGGACTATTGAGACGGCAGCAGATGAAAAAGGACGCGTTGCCGCAGGCAGAGGGGAGACCTCGCTGTTTGTCTATCCGGGGTACAGGTTCAGGGTGACAAATGCCATGATCACGAACTTTCACATGGTTGATTCAACACTTATTCTGCTTGTGGCTGCGTTTGCCGGGAAAAAACGAATTGAAAAGGCGTACAATCATGCAGTATCGCAGAAGTACCGTTTTTTCAGCTACGGTGATGCGATGTTTCTTCACAGGTAGAGCCCTGGCTTAATTGAAATCCATATTTCAGGGAAAATGATAAAAAGTTATATGACAGATATGAAAATTACAGAAAAATGAAATCTGTAGGGTGATTCAAAAATAGGTATTTAAAACCAAGAAAGGAGTTCATGCATGAAAAAACGAAGCATTGCAGCAGTGGTGATTCTCTCCATCGTTACGCTTGGAATTTACAGTATTGTCTGGTCGGTTTTGACTAAAAGAGAGATGGTTGCGCTTGGCGCCCAGATTCCGACGGCATGGCTGATTATCGTTCCTGTTGCCAACATCTGGTGGACCTGGAAGTACAGTGCCGGTGTTGAAAAGGTAACAAATAGCGAAAATAATACGGCGGTTGTTTTTCTGCTCCTCTTTCTTCTTGGTGTTATCGGTATTGCCATTGTGCAGAGTTTTTTCAACAAGATAGCGGAAGAGGGATAGGCATCCTATCCGCTTGTTGGTAGATTTACCGGAGAAAAGATACCAAGCAAACAGGCACGGGTCAAAAAGATTTTTCCATGCAGAAAAAGAATTGTTAAACGCGGTTTTAGAACTGGAATAAAGAGTAGGATACATGATTGATTTTTCAGTAGAGAAGTGTGATAAAAGCGGGGCCAGAGCTGGAAAGCTTGTCTTCAGGGGCTTTAAAATCGATACACCGGTTTTCATGCCTGTCGGTACGTATGCGGCGGTAAAAACCGTTTCACCCCGGGAGCTTGAAAGCGCCGGGGCGCAGATCATACTGAGCAATGCGTACCACCTTCATCTCAGGCCTGGAGAAGAATTGATTAAAAAGCTCGGGGGAATTCACGAATTTACCGGATGGAAGCGTGGTTTTCTCACCGACTCCGGCGGATTTCAGATTTTCAGCCTGTCTCCGCTCAGGAAAATCAGCAGAGAGGGTGTTTCGTTTCGCTCTCACATCGACGGCGCGAAAGGTTTTCTTGCGCCGTCGGACGTTATTCAAATTGAAAATGATATCGGTGCGGATATAATCATGCCTCTTGATGTCTGCACGGCGCCAGACGTCACCCATGCAGAAGCGGCGGGGGCTGCCGAAATCACCAACGAATGGGCTGAAATGTCAAAAGATGTCTGGGAAAGATCCGGCGCCCAAAATTCACTGTTCGGTATCGTACAGGGCACGGTATTCGAAGACCTCCGCGAGCAGTGTGCGCGACGGCTCCGTTCTCTCGACTTCCCGGGATATGCGGTAGGAGGCCTCTCCGTCGGGGAGGAACATGCAGTCATGTACAGGATTGTGCAGCATACGGTTCAGTTTCTTCCTGAAGAAAAACCGAGATACCTCATGGGTGTGGGCGCTCCGATGGACATTCTGGAGTCCGTGATACGGGGTATTGATATGTTCGATTCGGTACTCCCTACAAGAAATGCGCGTAACGCAACTGTTTTTATTCCCGGAGGAAGGCTTCTCCTTCGAAACAGCAGCAACAGGGAAGACGATCGGCCAATACAGAAGGGATGCTCCTGTTATACCTGCTCACAGTTTTCCAGGGCTTATTTACGTCATCTCTTTAAAACCCGGGAGATACTCGGCTATCGGCTTGCGACAATTCATAACCTTTTCTATCTGATTGATTTTATGAAGAGATTAAGAGAGGCGATTATCAACGATGGGCTCGATGCATTCAGGGATTCGTATTACAGGGGAGAGTTGTGAGAAATTCAGGATTTACACGATGGCCTGGATTCACGGTATACTGCGGAGGATTGCTGCAGTGTTTTGGGGACTACTGTGCCTCCCCCTCTTTTTCTTTGAGCCTGGTGCCGATTATCTGGTAATCCATGTCCACGTTTACAAGGTTATTCCACTTAGGTTTTTTCAATTTTACATCTTTGAACCTGGTGTCTTCGTTGTCTCCGACTACATTTCCCGCGTTGGCAACCCAGTTGAAGATACAACTGCCTGAAGAACGCAGGGCAAACCAGTAGCTCCCCTTTTCCAGTCTGGAATCTGTCTTCTTTCCGATGGGAAGGGAGAGCCACGGGTCACCAACCATCATGAAACGAATGCGTGTAGAACTGATGTAGTATGATCTGAAAAGCAGTGTGTCGGGAATACCATTCTTATCTGTGTATACCTCAAGCCATATTTTTCCCTCATCACCGAATTTAATAAGTGGAAGTTTGACTTCGGTCAGTCGGATAGGATATTCAAAATCGACCTTCTGCGCAAAAATCCTGTTTTGCGTGGCGACAATGTCAAGACGTTGCGAAATATTGTTGTTCTGTGTAACAATACCGGCGCTGCCCGGAAGGAGTTCTTCTTTTTCAATAGATGTATTCATTCCTTCGAGGTTCAGGTTCGGCTCTTTCACGTATTTTGTAAACCCCTGTACAGCAGAACTCAGCACGAGCTTGTTAACTACCTCGCCGCTTTTTTTTATACTGTTTACTTTGACATTGTCCTGTTTAATATCATAAATATATTCCTGAAAAAAATCGATGTTCTCATTGTCCGAAGACCAGGAATCCTGCGCATATTCGGAATCGGGGCCGACGGAAAGTTTAATGACATGAGATGTTGATCCGAAGTACATCCCCTGAGGATCATAAGAGACCCAACCCAAATCGGGAAAAAACACTTCTATCCAGAAATGTTCTCCGTTCGGATAATCGAAAAATAAATTTCTCCCATCGAGTGTAAACTGCATTTCTTTTTGAAAAGATACTCCGTATACGACACGAACCGGAATTCCAAGTCCTTTTAAAAGAGCTGCTGCCAGGTTGCATATCCCCTGTTCATTACCCTCTCGGGATTGAAGCACAGAGAGCGCATCGTACTGGGCCTCTGCATGCTGCGTGTTTGTTACATGTATGGTGGAGTCGAGCCAGAGAAAGATGTTTTTCACAACGTCGATCTGCCGGTTCAGGTCATATGAAAGAGAGCGTCCGATATAGTTTATCAGGTAATTATTTGCTGGAGAAAGGTTGGTCGATGTAAGAAATATTTTACGTGCATCGTCCACTGACACAGGATAGGGGGCATCACTTTCTATTGTGTAGAAATTTGAATAGATCAACGCAGAAAACTGCAGGTCAAGCTGAACAACCCGAATATCCTTATTCCAGATCAATTCAAGCCCTTTGTTGCCGTACTCATCGGTGAACTCATTGATCTGTGTCGGATAGGGTGTAAAAGTTTTCCTCAGGTTTGAAATTGTCTGTGTGTTCAACCCCTCGCTTTGAGAAGGTGGTATATGCATTGTATAGATCAGGTTTTTTGATGGAGAATAACTGTTGAATCTCTTTGTGATGTACGCGGTTACCGATGTATTCATTTCGCTTTCAATGTTAAAAATTTGAGCATTCAGGGGAATTGTGAAGAGAAAGAGGTATGCAATGAATACGGACGGAAGTAATTTCCTTAGAGGATTCATTTTTCATCCGAAAATAGAACTAATCAATAGGTAATAGTACTATAACCAGTTTTGATAATCAATAGAAAATGCGACGGCTAAAACTTGTATCTTATATATTCTCACCGGTTGTTCTCACTCTTATTGCCGGTGTTCTGTTCACAAAACTTGGAATCGGCAGCAGGGTTTTGTGGGCGATAATCATGCTTGCCGGCCTGTTCCTTTCGATTGTCAACAGTATTGTTGTTGTTATTTTTGTCATAAAAAAGTAGAGGGCTGTTTAATTGTTGCGAAGACTTGTCTTTATGTTGTTTCTTACCCTTTTGATTGATTTACTGTATATGCCGCTGTATGCAGATAAGAGCCGGATATTAGGCGAGGTGACCGGTGTCGACAATGAGGGAAATATCGAATACCTGCATATAGCGACGCCGAAAATTTTACTGTCAAAAAAGGAGATATATCACTATGAAATCCTCAAAGTCACCCTGGATGGTATAGACGGGCTTGATCCGGGTCTTTTTTATATGGAGGTATCACGCAACGGTGTTAGGTGTCTCTCTTTCGGAATGACATACAAAATACCATTTCTTGTAAGGAACTCGGTGTTGCAGGCAGTGTATCTACCCGCATGGAATGAGGTTGAAGGAGAGCTTGAAATCAACTTTTTTTACGCCGGCAGGAAAATCCGAACCGATGCGCCCGTGAAGTTTGAGCTGAAGAGGCGTCCTGTTTTACCCCCCGAAAAAATATTTTCCATTGTTGATCTTGAAATGAATAAAAGCGTTGCGGATAAATCGTTTATCGACTCGGGCAACAGGAGAACGGATTACACTGCTGTTCTGGACTGGGCACGGTTCATGCAGGCCGATATGCTGTGGATACTGGCAGGGGAAACGACGAGCTTCAAGACAAGCAGGAAAGTCGGATCGACCTGGGATGAGGGTCCGCTTGAAAACCTTCGATTGTTGAAAGAGGCTGCACGGGGAACGTCCGTTAAAATTGGCGCATATGTCATGTCTTTCTATGTGCCCGGGGGAACCGGTGTTACAAAGAGATACGACCCGGGTATAGGGTACAACAGTGATCAGGATTATTTATATCGATCGCGTCATATCTCGCTTGGATGTGAAAAGAGGATCGAGGATATAATAAAACTGGTCCGCTCTTTCCAGTACGATCCGGATGTACACTATATCGGGTTTGATTTTATAAGGACAGGCAGGGCCGACGGTTACGAGCTCGCAGGAGAGGTGGTTGATGATACAAATATTCGTACTCCACGCGAGTGGGATTTGTACAGTGCATCTGAAAAAATACGATGGTTCGCGAGGAAGATCGAGGTTGAGAAAAACCCCGTTATCATAGAAAAGTGGCGATGGTGGCGGGCACACAGGGTGGCGCAGATTGTAAGAAGAATAATTGAAGAAGCGGACGTAACAAAGCCGGTCTGGGTCTATACCCTCGGATGGGATCATGGCAAGGAGCACGGTCAGGACCCGGTCATGTTTTTCGATGCCGGGGTGTCTATCGATGCTGTTATGCTGTATGAAGCAAACCGGGATCAGTTTGCGCGACTGCTCGGCCAGTGGAACCAGTACTTCACGCATGGGCAGGGAAATATAGTTGTTGGAAATAGCGTCGATGCGACCCTGCTTGATGGGGATTTAAATCCACCGGATGAACTTTTCAGGAGAAACAGCGAGGGCTACAGCTCTATAATGCGAAACGGCTTTGCCTCAGGCATATTCTTCCATGATATCGCCCGCGCTCTGTGGGGGAGAAAAGGAGGATATACTTTCATGGATTATGCAGTGGCCTTTATGTCGAGTGTATACAGCTTGAGGAGGGATGCAATGGAGCCGGAGCTGTTGATTGATGTCAGACTCGACGATGTCGTTTCTCAGGCCGGCAGCGTACAGGGAGAGTTACGAATTCGAAACAACAGCACAACGGACATCGGCAGCATACGTGTCGAGCTGCTTACGGGCCAAATGGGTGAAGTGAAAAAAAATATAATTCGGTATGCCCTGGAAAGCGCCGGGAACGACCCCCGCACCTTACTAATTAACAACATAGGCACCTTTGAACTTCTCAGAATACCATTCACACTTGAAAAAACCGACTCGAATACCACAAGCATCAGATTTCGGGTTGCAGCAGGGGAAAACAGAGTGTATTATATTACAAAGCTTCTAAGGTCTGATAAAAATGCACAGGTTCTATCAAAAAACAGATAGGTGATCCCCAGAAACAAATGCAGCAATCATGAAAACAGCATCTCAAATAGTCATGATCATTGCTCTTGCAATTGGCATCCTTTTTCTGCATCTGGCCTGCAGCAGAAGCCGGGAAGAGAAGGAACAAGGGCCTCCTGTTTTAAAACAGGAGCAGCGGGGCAACAAGCCTTCCGAGACCGATAAAATGAAAACCAGGGACAGCATACCTGAAGGGGTCAGTCAGTTCAATACTCTTACTCCGGAGCTCTTTGTAGAAATTACAATTCAATACAGGAAGGAGCATAAAAAGTGGCTGGAGGAGGCGCAGGAACTGCCCCCTGATGAGCGGAGTGATTTCATCGAAAATGCCAACAAGACATTTTTTAACAGGCTCGGTATTACGGAAGACGAATACGTCGCATACAGTCAGAATAATATCGAAATATTGAATGCATATATCGAGGAACACCCACAGCTTCTTCCAAAAGTAATGGATCACTGACTGTTAATTTATTTGAGTATGAAAACAGCTGTTTAGTATCCTTGCACCCTGAATTCTTTTTTAAGAGGTTTAGTTATGAAAGCACTTGTTCTTGAAAAGGTAAAAAAATTGTCAATTCGAGATATTGACGTTTATGAAGAATCGGGTCCTGATGATGTTAAGATTAAAATAAAAAATGTAGGTATCTGTGGGAGCGATGTGCATTACTATCAATATGGAGCAATCGGTCAATGTGTGGCGAATTCACCGATGATACTGGGGCATGAAGCATCCGGTATAATAGTTGAGGCCGGAAAAAATGTTACAAGTCTAAAGCCGGGAGATCGTGTATGTATGGAACCGGGGATTCCGGATATACACAGTAAGGCATATAGATTGGGTATGTATAATCTTGATCCGTCAGTCCGTTTTTGGGCAACACCACCCGTGCACGGATGTATGAGACCCTATGTGGTTCATCCTGCCGAATTTACATATACGTTGCCGGATAATGTCAGTTATGAGCAAGGCGCAATGGTTGAGCCCTTAGCCGTTGGAATGCATGCTGCAAAGAAGGCAAAAATTAAACCTGGCGATGTTGCCGTCGTTATTGGTGCAGGTACTATAGGAATTACGACAGCAATATCTGCTCTGGCAACTGGCTGTAGTAAGGTTATAATTTCTGATATAATGCAGCCAAAGCTTGATGTTGTGAAAAATCTTGGTTCTATCTTTCCTGTTAATATAAAAAAAGAAAATTTGCCGGATATTGTCAAGAGACAGACGGATGATTGGGGAGCTGATATTGTTTTCGAGGCAAGCGGCAGCAGGAATGTGATATCCAATACTTTCGATTTGGTATGCCCAGGCGGGTGTATAGTGCTTATTGGTATGTCCGGCGTTCCTGAGCAGGTGGAGGTTACTGCAGCGCAGGCTAAGGAAGTGCGCATAGAAACGGTATTCAGGTACGCAAACGTTTATTCACGGGCTTTATCTCTTATGGGATCCGGAAAAATTAATTTGAAACCACTCGTTACAAAGATTTTTCGTTTTGAAGACGGCATTAAGGCATTTGATTATGTTTTAGAAAATCCAAATAGTATCAAGACACAGATAGTGTTTGAAGATTAGCTTCTCACCGGTGTTCGTGGATTGAAACAGACATATGTTGAAAGGATGAAAAAATATAGTAATGCCGGTGGAGTGGATATACTGATAAATAATGCGGGTACAGGCCGCGCTGAAAAGATTATGGATGCACCGGATGAGTTGTATTAGTAGAAATTGAGGAAGTACAATAATTCTAGGGTGTAAGTTGAAGATGTATTACGATTATGCGCACCTACAGGGAGAGTGTAAGCCCCTCACGAGCGTACAGGAGGTTTGGGAATTTTCTCTTATACCGGGTTTGATTTCTTTTAAGCTGTCCATCGGGGATAGTGGGGTCATGATGGGTTAAAGCCAGATGCTTCACTTCAGCGAGGCGGGCTACTTCTATGGCCATTTCCGGAATACTGTGACCGAACCCCTGTCTCGGTGTCGGGAGGGCGGTGTACTGCTCTCTTGAATACTGGGCGTCATGAATAAGAAGGTCCGCTTTTTTTGTAAAGCTTATGAGCTTTGCGTTACCGAACTGATACCCCTCGACATCGGTTGCAAAAACGACCGATTTACCGCTATGGTCGATCCTGTATACAAAAACCCCGTTAGCCGGATGGGAATAATCACTGAGCACTCTGATAAGGATGGTTGAATCCTGAACTTCTGCTTTTTCATAGAATTTATTAAGCAGCCTGGGAGTCCTATCGTCAGTATCGAGTACAATGATGTTGTTTTCCTTGATTGTCGCGATATTCTTGATCGAGTTGGAGTGAAAGAAGTCGATCGGAAAATTGGGCGGTATCATTGACTGTTCAAGCACTACCTGCAGTTCGTTGTTGAAGTTTCTCGGTCCGAACATATATAGTTTCGACTGTCCCAGGTATAGCGGCGCAAAGAAGGGAAGACCCTGTGTATGGTCATGGTGCAGATGGGAAAATAGCAGGGTCAACTCAAGAGGTCCCTTCGCGCCTGCTCCAAAGTATTCTCCGACAATTTTATTACCCAGGTTGATGATACCAGTGCCCGCATCGATGATGATGGTTGTGCCGGCAACCGATACCTCCAGGCAGGTTGTGTTTCCACCGAAATAGAGGGTATTCCTTCCCGGTACCGGATGGCTTCCACGCACTCCCCAGAATGTTACTCTGAAATCATCACTCATACCTGTTCCTTTATGGCGAATTTTACGCCAGACTCCGTTATTAAATAATCGACAGGTATATCATTATCCTTTACAGGTAACTTTTCCATTATAAGCCTGTCGTAGGTAAGGGCGCACACTACTGTAGTTGGGGTGAGGTTTCGCTGTCTTAAAAGAAATCGGTCATAATAGCCTCCGCCATAGCCGAGGCGTTCACCTCTGTGGGTAAATGCGCATCCCGGGGCAATAACCAGGTCGAGTGTTGAATAATCGAGCTCAGGGCACGATTCCAAAGGCTCGGAAATCCCGTATTCCCCGGGTTCGAGACATTCAACGGTATTGTGGATAACGAGCGCCTTCATTTCTCTTTTTTCAAAGTTAATCTTCGGAACCGCAATAGTTTTTTTTGTGCGAAGAGCATGTTCAATAATACCCATTGTGCTGACCTCGCTCCTGAAATTTACATAACAGAAAAGAACAGCGGCCTTCTTGTATATATCCCACCCAAAAAGATGGTCTTCAATGGCACTATCATGAATTTTTTTTTCATGCTTTGGTATTTGATCCCGCAGGTTTTGGGCTTTTTTTCTGAGTATATATTTTTCCCTCATTTTTCATCCTCTTTTCTGAGTTTTCTTAAAAATTCCAGCCGTTTTTTCAATTCTTTTTCTTTCCCGAGCTCGCCCGGTTCGTAGAACTGTATCTTCTCCTTCATATATTCCTGGATAGTATAGTGGTACATATGGTCATGGGGGTATTCGTAGTGCGTATCCGGAGGCGGCGTCGAACGGAGATGGCCGGGCACATCGTATGTGGTATGGGTTTTAACATACTCTCGTGCTGTATGTATAGCCTTGTAACTGGAATTGCTCTTCGGTTGTAGAGAGAGATACAGGGCGATGTGGGAAAGTATGATTTGCGCTTCGGGCATACCGACTCTTTCAACACTTTCAAAACAGGATTCCGCGAGAACGAGTGAAAGGGAATCGGCGAGACCTATATCCTCACTTGCGAGTATGACAAGCCTCCTGGCGATGAAAAGCGGGTCTTCACCTCCTTCGAGCATGACTGCAAGCCAGTATAAAGCCGCATCCGGATCGGAACCGCGTATGGATTTTATAAATGCTGAAATAGTATCGTAATGGTAATTTTCGTCCCGGTCATACAGCACGGGCTGTTTTTTTATGATCTTCTCAAGAAGATGCCTGTCGATTACGGCATTCATGGCAACTGCAGCATCCAAAATGTTGAAGAGCCGCCGTGCATCACCGTTTGCAAAGGTGACAATATATCTTTCGGCATCCTTCTCTATATGAAAGCCCGTTCTTTGTTCAGCATTTCTGAGAATACGCTTAAGATTTTCTTCAGAGAGTTTTTCGAATTCAAAAAGCAGTATTCGGGAGCGGAGCGGGGGAATGAGATAGAAAAAGGGATTTTTTGTCGTGGTGCCTATGAGGGTGACGGTCCCTTCTTCAAGGGCCGGCAGCAGCCCGTCCTGTACCATCTTGTTGAAGCGGTGAATCTCATCAATGAATAGCAGAGTTTTTTTCCCTAGCAGCCTGTTCTGTTGTGCTGCCTTGAGTGCTCCTCTCAGGTCATCCACTTTTGAAATCACCGCATTCATGCGAATAATCTCGCTTCCGGTTATGTGGGCGATAATCTTCGCTAATGCGGTCTTTCCGGATCCCGGTGGACCGTACAGCACACAGGAAACGAGCTTATCCTCCTGAATAAGGGTATACAGAGCACTGTCTTTTGAGAGAATCTTTTCCTGGCCGACAAATTCTTTCAGAGTGCGGGGTGTGCATTTTATAGAAAGCGGCGCGTCCATGTTTTCGCCGAATAGACTTTGCATATATAATCCTTAAAATATTTCCTGTGAAATATAGGCAAGTAAACTTTCAATCGTAAAAGGTCAAATCGACACTTGCCTAATGGTTTTCACCTATAGAATGTAATAATAGGTAATTTTAATGTAATAAGTCAGTTGAGCATAGAAATTCTGGTACCTGTGCCCTTGGTACAAAATACCAGAATTCTAATGTATAAAACCATATTTCTTCCGACTCGACTCCTCCAACACTCATCCACGCCCTGTACTGAAACTCCTTTTCGTGTTTCAGCGTATCGCACGAAGGCATTTCTTTCCAATTCCAATGAGCTCGTTTGTTCGTTCGGTCTCCTCAGATTCCGCTATTATTCGGACTATCGGCTCCGTATTGGATGTCCGCATATGAAGCCATTCCGAGTTGTTATAATATTTTATACCATCCTGTGTGCTGCAGGAATGATTTGGAAAAATCTCCCTTGTACTGTCATGTACCAGTCCATACAGTCTGTTTCTATCCATTTCAGGTACCGCAGCCCTGTCTTTTTTCATGTAAAAACGCGGCAGCCCATCGACAATGCGTGAAAGACTCCTGTTTTCATCTGCAAGCAGTTCAACTGCAAGCAGTTCAAGCACGAGTCCCATTGCCACTATACTGTCTCTGCAGGGGTTTATCCCGGGCACAATAACTCCGCCATTGCCTTCTCCACCGAATTTGGATACTCTTTTAAGCATTTCAACGGTTACGTTTATTTCTCCGATTTTTGTTCTAATAACCGACACACTGTACCGCTGTGCAAGTCTTTCGACCATGAGGGATGTTGAAAGGTTGCATACGATTTCAGTGGTTTCTTTTCTTAAAAATGCCTCACCTGCAAGAACGAGCGTATACTCTTCACCGAGAGCAATGCCTTCATCAGATACAATAGACAACCGATCACCATCAGGGTCCTGGGCGAAACCTATATCTGCATTTTTTATTTGCACGAGTTTTTCGAGCATACTCAAATTTTGGGGTACAGGTTCCGGTTCTCTTGGGAATTCAGACTCAGGATGATCGTAAACACCGATAACCGTGCATCCAAGCGCTTCGAGAAATTCTCTGTCTATCATACAGCCGGTTCCGCCCGCAGGGTCGACCGCAACTCTGAATTTCTTTTTTCGGATAGAATCCACATCGATGTGGTTCAAGACTTCCTGTATATGCAGTGTTGAAGCCCCTTTTTCAATGCGAGGGTGTCCGGCATGTGCATAATCACTCCATTTATTCTTCGAACCTGTGCTTTTTGCCGTGTGCTGTTCGATTTTATTGATCCTGTCATTCGTAAGAAAGAGACCACGGGCATCACAGAACTTGAGTGCGTTCCACTGTGAGGGGTTGTGACTTGCGGTAATTGCAATCCCGCCTGTACAGCGTAGTTTTTTCGTTGCAAGAAGAACAGTCGGCGTGGTTGCAATACCGATATCGATCGTGTTGAAACCGAGCGCATTGAGAGTCCCTTCTGCAAGCTTATGTATATATTCACCGCTCGGCCGGGTATCGCGGCCTATAAGCACCGTGGGTTTTCCACGCGTATTATCTTTTTTTTTGTTTTCAACGCGTAATATATGCGCAAACCCGCTGATATACGAAACTATTGTGGGAGGAGTAAGGTCTTTTCCTACAATACCGCGGATACCGGAAACACTCACCATCATAGGCATTGCTAGCTCCCGAATGTATTTTTCTGTGAGCTGTTTCTTCTATGAAGCTTCTAACAAGTCACTTTTTGATATTCGGTCCCGCAAGGGACATACGCAGCAAGTACGAACCTACTTATTGAGGATTATTATTTCGACGCGTCTGTTTTTCTGCCTTCCTTCCTCAGTTTCATTGCTCGCAATCGGCTTCTCCTCACCCATGCCGATATAGGTTATCCCGCCTTTCCTTCGAGGAAGGCGCTTTTTTATCTCCTGGGCAGTTCTTTTTGAACGCCGTATCGAAAGTGAGCGGTTATAGTCCTCGGGACCGGTACTATCTGTATGTCCGATTACCCGAATATCTCTGTCCGGAAACTCATTCAGCACCTCAACGATATTATCGAGGTCCGTGCCCGCGCCTTCGGTAAACTCATCCGAATCAAACCTGAAAAGGATTTCCCCGATATTAATGAGAATTCCCTGATCGACCATGGAGACTTCAACCGAGGGAATATTTTTTTTAAGTGTATTTCGAATTGATTCCAACACCCTTTCGCTCTCATTGAGATTATCTTGTATGGTGAGAAAGGCCCGCGACTTTCCTACATACTCCTGAATATCGCCGTTTGACATAATAAATATATAGTCGAAATTTTCCCTGTACGAGTGGGGAAGCCCCCTGTCGAGATTCCAGTAGTACAGCTGATTGAAATATCCGACAACGCGGAAGGGGAGCGGTGCCGTGAAACCGGTTTCAGCGTACTTCAAAGTATAGTTGATAATATAGTTGATAGAGATTTTTGCAATCTTTTCACCCTCTATCATGAGGTTTCCGAGGTACTGGTAGGAAACTGCTGCCGGAAGAATGACCGGGTCCTGAATTCCGAAAGCAGTCCTGAAATCGTGCGCCTCGTACGCCCCGGATTGCCACTGCTCACCGATTTTTACGGGAGTTTTCGGGAAGGTGGGGACTCCGCGTACAACCGGCATAAAGTACGTATTGTCAATAAAGTAATTTCCGTAGATATCCCGGTAAAAGCGGGTAGGGTACTGTTCCTCGAGGTAAAAATCATTATCTCCGCTGCTCCGGTAGTATGAGAAGGTTCCTTCATGCATGGCCCGATCACCGGTTATTCCGGTAACCGTAAGATCTCCCACATTTTTCAGCCGAACCCTGTCTATAAGAACATCATTTTTATATATTTCCTCATCGACTGTGCCCTCCACATGAAACTGCTGTCCTGTTCTGTATTGAAACCGGAACAGCTCCTGTGCGAACATTGTGGTAGTGACAAATAAAAAAAGTAAAACATACACGGATTTTTTAACCATCGTTCAGATCTCCGGTGTGAAATTATTTACAGCATCTCTCTGCTTCCTTCACATTATTCCTTCAACCCGGTAAGGGTAATTCCCTCGATAAACTGCTTCTGAGCGATAAAAAACATAATAAGTATCGGTGCAGTCGCCATTGTGGTGCCTGCCATGAGCTGTCCCCAGTTTATTCCGCCCTCCTCCTTGAACATAGCGAGTCCGTATTGGAGTGTTCGTATCTCTATCCTGTTCGTGACGATAAGTGGCCAGAGGTAGTTGTTCCAGCTCCACATAAAGGTAAATATGGCAAGCGTGGCGAGAATCGGTTTGGAGAGAGGCAGCATAATCCTGAACAGAAACCGGAGATGGCCGCATCCGTCGAGAAAGGCCGCCTCTTCGAGCTCTTTTGGTATGGTCATAAAGAACTGCCGGAGCAGAAAAGTCCCGAAGGCTCCGGATAAAAAGGGAAGTATCATCGCTGCATAGGTGTCGATAAGCCTGAAGAAGTTAAGAATGATATACACCGGTATCATGATAACCTGCATAGGGATCATCATGGTACCGAGAAGAACGTAAAAAAGCGTGTTCCTCATAGGAAATTTCAGCCGGGCAAAGGCATACGCAGCAAGAGAGCATGTTAGAAGCTGACTGATGGTAATACTCAGTGATACTATTATGCTGTTTATAAAAAACCGCGTGATCGGTATGGAGCGGATAACATTGCTGTAATTGACGAGGGTGAAGCGCTTTGGAAGCAGGTTGAATGGATTTGACAAAACCTCCCGCATTTCCTTAAATGACGTTGAAACCCCCCACACAAAGGGGAAAATCATGAGAACGGCACCGCATATGAGGACGATGTGCAGAATACTATGCCTGAGAATTTTTTTGTACGTACCTTTTTTCACCGGTTGACTACCTGCTCATAGTGTTTTTACCACCCTGCATTTTTACAAAGGCCTGGTTAGGAAAGTGTTGAGTACTATTGTACCTAATAATGCACCCTCCTGCCAATGATTTTAACCTGAAAATAGGTCAGAACGAGCACTATTGTAAATAGAATATAGGCAGCTGATGATGCATACCCGATTTCAAGAAATTTGAAGGCCTTCTGGTATATGAAATATACAAGCACGAGAGAAGCATTCAGCGGACCTCCCTGTGTTGTTACAGCAACCTGTTCAAATACCTGAAATGACATAATAACAGACATAATCAAAACAAAGTAGGTGGTCGGGCTGAGAATCGGCAGGGTAATTGAAAAAAATTTTTTAAACGGCCCTGCACCGTCGATTTCAGCGGCTTCATAAAAGGTTTTCGGGATGTTCTGTAATCCAGCAAGGAAAATAATCATGTAATAACCGGTATTTTTCCATATACTCATGATACTGATCGCCACAAGTGTAACACTCGGTCCTCCCAACCATTGTGGAATTGTAACACCCATCGAATTGAAAATAACAGTAAAAATTCCCTTTGGTTCGTTGAGCCATGAAAGCGGCTTCATTCCGAAGAATCCGAAAAAATGGTTCAAAATGCCGTTCTGAGATTGAAAAATCCACTGCCATATAAAGGCGCTTGCGACAATAGAGGTCATGACAGGCATAAAATACGCCGCTCTGTAAAATGCAAGGCCTCTGATTTTTGTATTCAGAAGCAAGGCGAGTGTAAGCGCAATGATCAATGCGAACGGAACGGTAATAAAGGTATAGTAGAAGGTATTAACGAGCGCCTTCCAGAATTCTTCAGAATGAAGGAGTTTTTGATAATTGGATAGTCCGATATACCGCATACTGCCGAGGAGATTCCATTTTGTGAAGCTTATAAATAAAGCAAAAAAAATAGGCAGTATTATAAAGACAGCCAGAATACTGTATGTGGGTATGATAAAGAGGTATGCTTTCCTGCTGTTTGATTTCATTGTAGTGTGTGGCGCTTTTATTCTTTTCATAAATAATTTTCAGGGCCTGTATTTATTTACGTACCTAGCAGGCACAGGTACTGCGTAAAAATTTGAAATAAGGTATTGTGCGTTTCGAGCTAGTACTACAGCGATACTTTTCATCTAAAGAGCGACTAAAGAGCGACTAAAATACGTTTAGTTGTAGTAAAGACGTCCTGTTTTGTGTAAACAAGGTACATTTTATAACATATAATCGGTTAAGTAACGCTGTAGAACTAGTCTAGCACAACCCTTGCAGCACGGAGCGAACAATAAGAGTTCAAATAGGCTCTAATGTCTCACGTTGAAAGAGAGCATAACACCTTTGCCAAAGGCAACATCGAATACAAGCGGATCCTGGTACCTGGTAAAAAAATGCAGCCCGATGCCGCCGCCAACCAGAAAGGTGCGCGCCAGGTAATTTATGTCCCAAAACGGCACCAGGGTTATTCTATTATTTGTGGGCCAGGGGATATGAAACTCATTGCTAACGGAAAGGCGATAGGTACTGCTGTACTTCTGAAACTGTGTGCCTCGTACATTTGAATAAAATAGATACTGATGGGGAAAATCCCCTGTCCCTGCGGATGCTTCAAATGTTGCAGCATAAACAATTTTCAAAAAAATGTCTTGATACAGACCTGCAGTATTTATAAGTCCGAAGAAGCTCGAATTGTCCGAATTGAGACCGAAAAATGGGCTTATACGCGCAGTATACCAGGTACGCCGCCTGTCGGGCCTCTCGCGTGCCCCTGCTTCAATATAGGGGAAAAAGCAAAAACTAATCAGGTCGGCGCTGTGCAGTTCTAACAGAGCGCCCGGTTTAATGCCTGGGCCGCTTCCGTAACCGAGACCGGCGGTTATTGTATGGCTCTTTACTTCGAGAAATTGATCGTTCACATATGCATACCCTAACTGATATCGTAGCTTTCCGACTGGACCGGATTGATTAATTGAAATCCCCGTATCCCTGTATAATGGGACCGAAAGTCGTATACGCGATGCGTTTCCAAAAAGGTTTGTATACCCTGCATATGCGGCGGTTTTTGCGTAAAAATCTCGGTCCTCAAAACCGAGATACCCGGCAGGGCCGAACACAAAATAATTTTTTTCTTTTACCTGTATCGTAAGGTCGATGATCATCATGTCCCCGGGGACGGCATTTTCTTTTTTCACCTCATCGTTGAAAAAGACATTTTCAAAAAGCCCGGTACGAGTGAGCCTTTCTTTGCTCCTGTTGATTTCGTTGAGGAGAGTATCCAGTTCGTATTTTTTTCCATCCTCAAAGGTAAGAAAAGATCGTATATACGCATCATGTGTTACACGGTTTCCTTCGATATCAATTTTTTCAATCAGAACGGGCTGGCCGGAGGCACTGCCTGCGGTAATAATTATACAGAACAGAAGGAGAAAAAAGTATGCAGGCCTCATTTTGCCTCCGAAGACTGCAGCAGTATCGTGACCTTTTCGGCAGCTGCATCGAGAACCGGGGCCGGGTCCTTTCGGTTTATCATTATATCTTCAATCGCATGACGCACTATCCGGTCTATCTGCGGTAGAAGGGGTGTAAAATCAGGTGGACGGGAATAGGGAAGCTGATCGATTGGTACCTTGTAATTCGGGTTGAGTTTATGAAAACTCTGTAATTCAATACTGTCGATAGCGGATTTTCTTAAAGGCAGATAGCCGGTCTGTTCATGCCACTTTATACTGTTTTCTTTATTTGTAAGCCAGGTAATAAAATCGAGTGCAGCTTTCCGGTGCGCAGTTGAGTGTGAAAAAACAACAAGTCCGGCACCACCGAGCAGTACTGATTTATTTTCAATGTAGGGGAGCGGCGCTATGCCCAGTTCCCAGGGAAGGTTTTCCTCGGCAAACTTGATACCCGCACAGGTTATGGGGCCCATCGCAATTTTACCGTTAAGAAATGCGCTTGTTCCTTCAAAAAGTGTCCAATTAGAGGGCATGATGCGGTATTTGTACGCCATATCCTGCAAGAGCTTCATGACTTTTACCCCTTCTTCACTGTTAAAAAGCGCTTTTGTTCCTTTTTCATTGAGAAATTCACCG
The DNA here is from genome assembly GCA_964433545.1 of uncultured Spirochaetota bacterium. GTDB lineage: Bacteria > Spirochaetota > B62-G9 > B62-G9 > DRHN01 > CAYSRJ01. Next base: position 61,188 of record CAYSRJ010000013.1, read on the forward strand.
CCCACCTGCCTGATGAGCGGTGTAAAACCGAATACGCCTTCGAGTGATACAAGCACTCCCCACTGGTCCACCGATCCGTCTCCGTCGAAATCAACTGTTAAAAGCTTGCCGTACTCTATTACATCATTCCATGTTTTCGGAGGCCGATCCGGGTCGAGACCGGCTTTTTTAAATGCGTCCTTGTTGTAGTACAGCACCTGTACGCTCATGTTGAAGGGATACGCGTAGATTTCGCGATTTCGCGATACTGCGTTCCAGAATTGACTGAGTATATCCTTTTTGTCCTCCTCACGTATATAGCTCGTAATAGGGTCGATTTTATCATCGGCAACAAAAACATCAAGGTATTCAATGGCTACCTGTGCGATATCCGGTGTTCCGCCGGTTTTCAGTGCATTTACAAGTTTTGTCTTCATTTCATCATACAGGCCCTGGAAGGTTGGTACTATCCTGATATCCGGGTGTATATGGTTGTATTCATCAACGAGGGTTTCGAGGGCATCACCCTGATATATACTCATACTGTGCCAGAAGGTAAGCTCGATCTCTTTCTCCCTGCCACCCATACCAAACGCCGAGATTGAAATGGAAAATATTGTGAGAAGAGCGACGATAACGGTATTTTTCATCTGTTTCATGATATTTGCCTTTTACTGGGGTTGTGTGCTGCTTACTATAGTACGTACACTTTTTGTAATATACCAGCGTTCGTTGATTTTTTGCAAATAGATAGTCTCTTCAATACTGCTTTCATACATCGTCCCTTCGGAGCTTAAAACTCTGGTATATGTGGCAAAAAACACAGGATTATCCAGGGAACCCTTGCTTTCGATTTTGAGGTCCTTGATACCGAATACCTTATACCCCTGCGGGACTTCGGAGCTATTGAGGTTTTCATCCGGTTTAACCAGTTTTTCACCGTATGCCTGTTCCATTCTCAGCATTACATATAGGGTACTCAATTCATTCTTTATTTTCTTTCCCGCTTTTTTATAGAACAGGCTGTCAATGACGTCAAGATTCAGGTCCTCAGTCGCCGAATAGTAGAGTTCAACAACTTCGCGAGGAGTGAGTCCTGCGGTAATGTCGGGCCTTTTACTACCGGAAATCAGGTCGGAGATAAGATAAAAACCAATTCCTGCGCATATCATACATATTACAATCAATTTCCACCGATGCGTCAGAAAATTCCCCATTTTATGTAAAAGGAACGTCGTTCTCTTCCGTTTGAAAAGCGGAATGCGATACCTCTCATCCGTTTTCGGTATCGATTCAATAGATTCATCAATGGGTTTTTTTAGGCTCTCGTTTGTTTTTCTCCGCAAAATATACCAGACCGTATCTGCGAGAGGCCGGGGAATATCGGGAATAATGTTCTGTAGATGGATATACGTGTCTTGAATCGGTTCTCCGGAAGTGAAAAAAAAATAGATCAGGCAGGCGGCGCCCCAGTTAAATGTCTTTTCATGAATGTTTTCCTGCGATGAGGAAATTGAATGTGATGTATTGGCACCTCCATCGGCACAGCAGGTGTTGAGAATGGTCTGCAATTGTCCGCCGTGGAGCCTGTTGATGCTGTCAATAACGGAAAAGGGGAGAAAAGTAATACTGCCTGAAGCATCGTCATAATAAATTGAGTTGAGCAAGAGGGGTGGGTAACTGCCTGTGTGCCTCTGAACGGCTACAGCCGCGTTCAGGATCGCCTGAATTATCTTCAAGATGTCCCTATAAGTACCATAAAATGAGGTATCCGGCCTGAATTCGCGATAGAGATCGTAGAGCGTTTTTCCCCCGACCTTGCGCCCTCTAATATAAACACACCCCTTCAGGTTTGTAACTTCATCAAATGAGTATGGGGTAACTGTTTCACCTGATACTGTGTACCCCTCTTTTTTGACGGCGTCCTGTAGCAGGGTGAGGGCATTGACAAGTGTTCGTTTTGAAAAAGAGGATTCGCAGATGCCGGTACTGAACAGGCCTGAATATTGTTCGGTTGTTTCAAATCCGGCTGTATCTGGTGGTAAAACGTCTGGTTCCTGTCCGAAATAATTTTTATTTTTTATCATTGGAGAACGCACAGCAATCGATAATTTTTTAAACATCGACCCCTAAATTTACTATATTTTAATAGAAAAACTTACATGAATTTTTTTTTATGGATCGCGAAAGATACGAGCGGGTATATGGTAAAAAAGGTGATAAATCTGTGTGAGAAGGAAAATCCCGGGCAGTTTGTAAAACCGTGTCCTGGGACACCGGATCATGTATGCTGTGGCTACGAAATAATCAATTTCGCACAGGGGTGTACACTCGGCTGTTCCTACTGTATTTTAAACGCCTATTTCGAAGATACTGCTGTTTTGCCTGTCCTATTCACAAACAGGGATAAACTGTTTGAAGAATTGCAGAATACGCTGCAGAACAAGGACAGGCTGTTTCGTTTTGGAACCGGTGAGTTTACGGACAGCCTCCTGTTTGAAGCTCAATCTCCCCTGTATGGGATGCTTGTGCCCTACATATCATCCACATGCAATGCGGTGCTGGAGATAAAGACAAAAACCGTAAATATAAAGCGGCTGCTGGGTATTAAAGACCATGACAATACGATCATTTCCTGGTCATTGAACAGTGATTTTATAGCCCGGACCCAGGAACGTAATGCGCCTGGTATTGAGCGCAGAATCGATGCAGCTGCACAGGTCGCGCAGGAGGGGTACAGGCTTGCACTTCACTTCGACCCGATCATTATGCACGAAAATTGGGAAGATGGATATAAAAGGGTGATGGACCGGCTTTTCAGAAGAATTCAGCCCGAACACGTGGTGTACATCAGTATGGGTGCATTGCGGTTTATTCCTGCAATGCGGGTGCATATGATTCGAAGCCATGCTGAATATATATATGGCGGGGAGTTTGTCAGGGGACAGGATAACAAGATGCGTTATTTCAGGCCTCTCAGGACCCGTATGTACATTGTGTTGAAGAATTTTTTAACACAGTACATCGAGGAGAGCAGGCTCTACATGTGCATGGAAAGCCGTGAGGTGTGGGAAGATGTATTCGGGCTTTCCAGCATGACGACAGGAGAGCTTTCCAACAGGCTTGACAGGGCCTGTTATACAAAATTCAGCTGTCTCGATTCAAGAGTACCGACGTAACAAGTAGTAACTTCGCGAGAAGTTACTTGGAAGGCGCCGGGATGGGCGTACAACGGCGGAGCACCGGTGAAATTAAATATGCTCGGTTTGTGGATTGCATCCGCTGCATCCCCTTGAAGCTTGACAATAACATCGGTCTGCAGTATTATACAGTACATCGGGCTGTAGCGCAGTTGGTTAGCGTACATGTCTGGGGGACATGGGGTCGCCGGTTCAAGTCCGGCCAGCCCGAAATTCTTCTCCAAAACTTGGTTTCCTTCACATATACCATTAATAAATAGTGGCGTATATTGCTTCGCGACCGATCCTTGGCAGGATAAATCCTCCCGGGATACATCCTCCCGGGATACATCCTCCAGGGACTGGGTATTAAAATGTAACTTGATCGAAGTTACTTAGAAATACTATGTATGAGAGGGCATAATTCTATCCATCTTCAAGGGTGTATACTATGGGAATAATTATCCATCGCAAAGAAAAGCACATCGTAGAAAATATTATAAAACATGCGGATACCGTTGCGGATACAGTAAAGGAGTTTCTCAAAGCACTGGACAGCTATCTCGATGGGGATGTTGAAAACACGAGTTTGTACACGAAGAATACCCATAAAAAGGAAAGTGAGGCTGATGAGCTGAGGCGGGAAGTCAGCAAGGAGATGTACGAGGGCGCGTTTATGCCGTCTATCAGGGAAGTGCTTTTTATTGGTCTTGATTTTATCGATAAGGTTGCAAACGCCGCTGAAACAAGCGGGGACTTTCTCACACTGATACAACCTAAAATTCCGGAGGAGATAAAAGAAAATCTTCATATTATGTCGGATCTCACCGCAACCTGCGCGGATAAGCTCGCCGATGGGGTACACAACCTGTTCGAAAATGTATCGGTTGTGTTCGACGACATGAGAGAAATAGAACACCTCGAGGGGGAGGTGGATAAGTACGTATGGAAGTCTATAGAGGCAATATTCAAAAAACTTAAGATACAGAAATTTTCAGAAAAAATTATACTTCGAGAGCTTATACTGCACGTAAACAGCATCACCAATAAAATGGAGGATGCATCGGACAAACTCGACATCATTGCGCTGCGTTTAAAAATATAGTGGAGTAAACCTGCCGATAGACCATCCAATTTTGTTTTACCGATCATAATTGAAGGAATAAAATATTCTATATGCCGGTGTAAATATGAAAGAAAAAACCGTTTACATAGAATCGCTCGGCTGTAATAAGAACACCGTTGATTCCGAAATCATTCTCAGCATTCTAAAGAAAAAAGGCTACTCGAGAATCGGTGAGCCTGATAAAGCGGCATTTGTCATTATTAATTCCTGTGCATTTATCGATGCGGCCAAGCAGGAAACCATTGATACTGTATTCGAGCTTGCCGAAAAGAAAAGGCCGGAGGCGAAGCTGATAGTAGCGGGGTGCTTTTCACAGCTTTACCATAGAGAAATAGTAAAAGAGATGCCTGAGGTTGATGCGGTGATAGGCACGGGTAATCTCGAGACCGTCATAAACACTGTTGAAGGGCGGACAACAGGGAAATATTTTCCTGAAAGCACTGTGCTGCCGAAACACTTTAGTGAGTACGGCGGCAGAACAGAACTTTTAACCCCTGCGGGCTGCGCGTATATTAAAATCTCTGAAGGCTGCAGTAGAAACTGCAGCTTCTGCCTTATACCCCGCATAAAGGGAAGGCTCAGAAGCAGAAATACTGACGATATCGTCGAAGAAGCCAGGCAACTGGAAAAAATGGGTGTGAAAGAACTCATTATTACTTCTCAGGATACACTGCGCTTTGGTTCTGATCGTTCTGAAAAGGAGAGCCTCTCTTCACTTATTCAAAACCTGCTTTCAGAAACCGGTATACCTTTTTTCCGCCTGCTGTACCTTCGTCCCGATAGGGAGCTGATTCGAAATCTGGACATCTTTTCGAACAACAGAGTGGTCCCTTATCTTGATATTCCACTTCAGCATGTATCGAAAAAGATACTGCAATTGATGCGTCGGGATGGAGATTACCATTCTTACAGGGAGATGGTCGCTGAAATTCGTAAAAACATCCCGCATGCGGTATTGCGTTCTACATTTATTGTCGGATTTCCAGGTGAAACGGAAGAGGAATTTACCATGCTGCTCGATTTTATACAGGAAATACGTTTTAACCATCTGGGAGTATTCGCATTTTCGCCGCAGGAGCATACAGATGCTGCTGTACTGCCGATGATGGTGAACAAAAGGACAGCAGAAAAGAGGCGAGAGGCTGTGCTCGCCCTCCAGAAGAATATTTCAAAAGAAATACTATCTGAGGAACGTGGGAAGTCTTTTCCCGTTCTAATAGAGGAGAGTATCGAGGGAGAGCATATTTCACTGGGTAGAAGCTACCACTTCGCTCCTGAAGTAGACGGTCTATTTGTGGTTCGCTCAACTAAACGGATTGAACCGGGGAGTTTGATACGCGCCCAGGTCACCCATGCCGGCGACTACGACCTGTTCGGTATGGCGGTGTGATAAACAACGTTCGTCTCGCAGCTGTTCGCAAAAATCAGGATGCTTAAATGAGGTCTTCGGCACGCACCAGATCTTCGAACTGAATGTCAAAACCGATTATTCCCGCAATCTTGTCGTTCAAATCGAAAATCGGCGCTGAAACAGTAAGACAGAGCACCCCGGTTACATATGATACATAGAATTGGGATACATGTACCTTGCCGTCTTCCAAGGGATCTGCGAACCACGATCTGTCGGAAAAATCTTCGGGAAGACCTGCAACTTTGTATTTTCCCTTCAGGTCAGGTTGCGTGATAAAAGGCACGATTATATGAGCATCGAGGTTTGTAACATAAGCCCACTGGATAAAGCGGTGCTCCTTAACGAGTCTTTTAAGTATCGGTGTTATTTTACGTTCATCCATGGACCTCACTTCTTCAAGCTCCGAGGTGTGCCTGATAATATCCTCAGCCATTCCTCTCGCCCTCTTTTTGATTCTATCGAACTCGGAGATGAACAGGTGAGGCATACAGTTTCGAACAATATGCTCCATCTCTTCATTCGATATTGAAGTTACTCTTCCTACGGTGTACTGCTCTTGCACCCATTCATTTATCCTTGATACGGCGGGGTTGTGCTTATCGATACGGCGGTCTCCAGTCAGGCGCATATGAGTATTGACCCATTGCACAATTCCTGCAAGGCCGGACTTGTCATTGATTATTATCTCAGGCGGCCTTTTGAGAAGCTTTTCGGTGTCGAAGATATTGTAAATTTCAGGGTCCTTTATAAGGCCGTCAGCATGTATGCCGGCTCTCGTTGCGTTGAAGTCCGATCCGACGAGGGGATAATTGGACGGTATTTTATCACCGATTTCGTTTTCATAATAATTTGCAATATCGGTGATGACCCTGGTATCAACGCCGTTCGTCTTTCCGATCAGAGATATGTATTCAATAATCAGTGCTTCGATTGGTGTGTTTCCGGTTCGTTCACCGTATCCGAGGAGAGCGCCGTTTGCGTATGTACAGCCGTAGAGCCAGGCCGTTGTCGCATTTATCAATCCTTTGTGAAGATCGTTATGCCCGTGCCATTCCAGGCACTCGCTCGGTACGCCTGCGTAATCAGTCATTGCTCTTACCAGTTTAGACACGCTTCGCGGCAGTGATGCACCGGGATAGGGGACACCGTATCCGAGCGTATCGCACAGTCGGAGTTTAATATCGAGCTTACTCTCCTCTCGCAGGTTCATCAGGTCCTGCGCGAAGGGTACGACAAATCCGAAAATATCGGCACGCGTAATATCCTCGAGATGGCACCTGATATTGATTCCTGAATCAAGCGATTCTTTGACGACCGCAAGATAATCTTCTCTCGCCTGTTTTCTGTTTTTACGCAGCTTTAAATAAATATGGTAGTCGCTGCACGAGGTCAGCATACCGGTTTCTTTCAGGCCCATATCCTTCACAAGCTGAAGGTCTTTTTTATTCGCCCGTATCCAGCCGGTTACCTCGGGATAATCGTATCCGAGGGATAATACTTTATCAACCGCCTTTTTATCTTTATCACTGTAGAGGAAGAATTCGGAATACCGTATAATACCTTCTGGACCACCGAGCTGATGCATCAGACGGAACAGGTCGACGATCTGCTCTGGAGTATAGGGAGCCCGTGCCTGCTGTCCGTCTCTGAATGAAGTATCACTGATAAATATTTCCTCAGGAGGATTCACCGGGAGTATGCGGTTGTCGAAGGTCGTTTTACAGACCTCTGTATAGGGAAATATTTCTCTATACAGCTCCGGTTCTCTGACGTTTTCCAGTTTGAAAGCCGTGTGCTCAAAAAATGTATTGAGCGTATTGTTTCCGGTGCGCTTTTTCATGTATGCTTTCTCCGTGTACAAAGAGTTGTATTACTCTATGTTAGTTATAATGCCGCTTACCTAAATATCAAGTACAATTGATAGTGGAATAGAATAGTATACTAATGTTATACATGCGAGTAAATTCTTAGTTTGTTGTGGGTTTCTATTGAGGACAGATGGTGGGAAATCAGCTGCCGATATTCACCACAGAATAGCTTTCGAGCAGCCATTTATCCCCATAGAGATGAAGGTAGTATGTATAGCGTTTTTTCTCGACAAGTTGCAGGTATTTGAAAGTTTCGATTACCGTAACCGTCGCGTTTCTTTTTTCGATGACGGTTTTTTCTATATCGAAATCCGCCGGTATTGTCTCTGAAAAGGGCACTTCTTCTAGTCTGTTGAGGCCTTCGAGGTACTGTTTAAACTCCCCGATTACAGCCGGTTTATCAATATCATGTGCTGCAATATATTTCTCCCTCGCACGGCTGAACTGCAGGATGAATTTATCGAATTTAATATAGAGAAAGTACCTTTCATAATCACGGGTCTGCAAGGCCTGTAAAAGGGCCTTAATCACGTCGTACGGTGGTAGGTTTTCGGCCTTCATCTTCTTTATTTCTTCTAATTCTCTCGCCTTCTGAACCTGCTCCTCGAATGGAGGATTGAGGGTAAGAAAAAGCTCATTTTCCGTGTATATTCTGATATCATCATCAGCACCGGTTTTCAGATGAGGATAGAATACCCCCTTTATAAGGTATTCTCCGGGCTCATTGAGATCGAACCACCTGCTTATATCTATTCGGACGCCGTACTCTTCATTATTTTTAAGTGCTATTTCATCGTTGAGAATCGGTTCAAACTGGGTAGTCCGAACGGTGTACTCTCTGGAATGAGCAACCTCCCGATGGGTCGGTTTCAGAATTTCAAAGTCGAAGGTGAACATCTTATTATAGGAGGTAATGAAAAGAAAGGGGGAATAGCCCCTGTTTACGATCTGAAACTCAACGATTATCGGGCGATTAACAAAGTACATCTGTTTGTTGTGGTATTTGAGGCTCACTCCAATATCCGTCGGTTTTGCACTATTTGTGCCTGAATAGTTTTTGATATCCTGAGAAAAGCCGATATTAATACAGAAGAAAATCATCAGAAGCAGAGCGGGATGGATCAGTTTCTTTTTCATCACTATTCCATTTTAAAAAGAAATATTCAGGGTTACGAGCATAGCACTCTTTACTATACTATAATCGGATAATAGGGATAAAACCTAAAGTAAACTGCGATAATCAGGGGGCAGCGTGAACACACTACAGATTTCTGCACTTGCCGTTTTACAGGGCATTACTGAATTTTTACCGATAAGCAGTTCAGGCCATCTGGTATTGATGCAGCATTTCTTCGGACTGAGGGATGTTCCGGTATTTTTCGATCTTGTTCTTCATCTCGGAACGACTGCTGCAGTTGTTGCCGTGTATTACAGGTTCATCGGTGAAATTCTGTACGATTTGATTAAATGGCCTTTTTCCCAGAAGAGAAATACTATTACAGAAAAAGGGACAGCCAGACTGTTCTTCTACATAGCACTATCTACAGGAATAACCGGAATACTCGGGATACTCTTCAAAGATTTTCTAACACAATTTTTTTACAAACCGGGAATTGTGCCGGTTTTTCTCTTCTGTACAGGGGGGATACTCCTTGGTACACGGTTTCTTCAGAAGGGCGAGGTTGATATTCGGACTATGCGCACCGGACATGCGGCCGTTATAGGAACTGTGCAGGCGATTGCAATGCTGCCGGGGATATCCCGCTCGGGTACGACGATTTCAGCGGGGTTGTACCTCGGGATGACACGGGAATTTTCCGGGGCTTTTTCGTTTCTTCTCTCCATTCCATCGGTACTCGGCGCTTCGCTTTTTGAATATTTTCAATCGGGCGCATCACGAACTGGCTTCGGTTTACTATCTCTTGGATTTGCGTTGTCTTTTGCAACGGGTTTTATCGCCTTGAAACTGCTTTTAACGTTTTTACGGAGAGGGACCTTGCATATTTTTTCATACTACTGTTTTGCTGCAGCATTAACAGCGTTTATTGTTATGAAAACCGGAGGGTACGGCGGATAAGTATGGTACCTACACAATCGATAAAAAAAAGAGGGGGGCTAACGTACGTTATAAGCATCCTCCTTATTATCGCAGGGTTGGGCTTTCTTCTGGCAGCAGCAGGTTTTCATCCCGAGGATTCATTGCTCTTTTCAGTAACCTCCGGAAACGGATACCGACACTTTCTCGGCGCTCCTTTTGCAAAGACAGCAGCCTTTCTATTCTATTTCCTTGGCCGCGGGGCATTTCTTTTCGCTTTGATACTTATGTACAATGGCTATGTCCTGATGAGAAAAATAAAAAAATCGTTGAAAGCGGCATATTTACTTTTAGGCTCAGTAAACATCATACTCTGTATGACTCTTTTCGCTGCAGGAAATCCACCGGCTCTGTACAGGGGAGGGGGGCTTTTCGGCAGGTTTATCGTGCAAAAAATTTTGAAAGATGCACCTTCTATCGTAATTCAAATGCTGCTGTATATCGGCCTTACAGCCGGACTTTTTGTTCTTTTTCGATTTCCTCTTCTGAATATTTACAGGCTGTTTGCAAAGAAAAAAACAAAGGGCCTGCAATCTGCTTCCGGTATAACAGCTCGCAGTGATGAAAATCATGGAATTGAACCACGTTATGAGAGGGAACAAGGACCGGTTTTTTCACGGAGAAACGAATCTTCGAGAAAGCCGAAAAAAACCCGTTTTTTCAATTTCGCAAAGAGGGGGAACTTAAAACCCCCCCTGATACAGAAGGTTGTTTTCAACGGGAGTGAGGCGAATACGGTAATACCTGATAGAGAGTACACCCTGGAAGAAAGACTCGGAGGTGAACGAATAGAAAAACGGAGGGTCAGGAAGAAATCCGTATTAGCAGGTATGCGGCATACTAAAGAAGAATCAGAGTCGGATCGCTCCCGTACAACTCCGCTTTCCCAACCGGGGACTGGAGAATCTGCTCATAACAGAGCAGCCTGCAGGATACTATTAAAAAAATCCAGTTCCATCAACAGGAGAGAGCTAGAAAAAGAAACAGCACGAAAGGCGAAGGAACTGGAGAGGACACTGCAGGAATTCGGTATCGAAGCCAGAGTCACCGGCATTACTCGCGGACCTGTCATCACCCGGTATGAGCTCCAACCGGCTCCCGGTGTAAAGCTCAGCAGAATTGTAAATTTGAGCAACAACATAGCTCTGAGTCTGTCGGCAAACGGGGTGCGGATAGAGGCGCCGATTCCCGGAAGAGCTGCCGTAGGTATTGAAATACCCAATGACGAAAGAGAGATCGTTACGCTCGGTGACGTTATAGGTGAAGCTCCAATGGCTGGGGAGCTTCCTCTCGTGCTCGGTAAAAATCTTTCCGGATCTGTTATTGTTTCGGATTTGACGACGATGCCCCACCTTCTGATTGCCGGTGCAACCGGATCGGGGAAGAGTGTATGTGTGAATTCTCTTATAATGAGCCTTTTATTTAATAAAACTCCCGAAGAAGTTCGGTTTATAATGATGGATCCGAAAATGGTCGAGTTGAAGATCTACAATGGGATACCTCACCTTCTTACAGAGGTCGTTACTGATCCGAGAGATGCGGCAAAGGCACTCAGATGGGTGCTTTACGAGATGGAAAACCGCTATACAATTCTCGATCAGAATTATGTCAGGAATATCAAGGGGTATAATCAGAAAGCATCGAAAAAACTTCCATATATTATCGTGATTGTTGATGAGTTTGCCAATCTCATGGCGATTTCTCAGAAGGAGGTTGAGGAAGCCGTTGTCAGGCTCGCTGCGATGTCACGTGCGGTAGGAATCCACCTCATTATGGCTACGCAGAGGCCGAGTGTGGATGTTATCACCGGTCTTATTAAGGCGAATTTCCCGTACAGAATTGCATTTCAGGTTGCCAGTAAAACGGATTCACGGACGATTCTCGATGCAATCGGAGCAGAGAAGCTTCTCGGAAAGGGTGATATGCTGTTTGCACCTGCAGGGAGTATGAATATACAGAGAATTCAGGGCGCGTATATATCAGAAGACGAAGTCTTGCGTGTAGTCAAAAGGATGAAAGAGGGAGCCAACCCCAGTTACAATGAAGAGATACTGAGTTTCGAAAAAATGGAAGGACCGACTCTCGACTATGAAGATGTAATATTTGACCAGGCAGTTGAAATTGTATTGAAGACGAAACGCGCATCTGCGTCGTTTCTGCAGAGAAGGTTGAAAATAGGATACAACCGCGCTGCACGTTTGATAGAGTTGATGGAAGAAAAGGAGATTATCGGGCCTCCGAGGGGTAGCAAACCGCGTGAGGTATACATAGACAGAATCGATTAATTCCTTGAAAAAAAGAATTCCCCATTATATATTTACAATTGATTAAGCACCTGTCGCTGTATCCGACATATTGCTGAAAATTCATCACAATTGGATATCCTGTCTTGCTGAAAATCATGATTATTTTTTTTACTGTAGCAGCGATTACCGCGCCACTTTATGCACAGCAGGACGAAAATATTGAGAGTACGCAGGAATTGATAACAATTACGTCGGTCAACGATGTAAAAAAATTAATGTCCAACAGCTTTTCCAATATCGAAGATTATACAGCAGATTTCCGTTGGCAAAACGGTGATGCGCACTACTCGGGGAAAATCACCTTTAAAAAGGCAAACAAAATTCTGCTCGAGTTCGATGAACCGAAAGACCAGATAATCGTTTCCAACGGCAGCTATCTGTATATTTACATCCCCTCTTTAAAGGTGGTCGTGCAGCAGTCGCTCAGTGAAAACACAGAGTCGACTCTGCTTACCAGCACCACGGAGGCCGGACTTACCAAGCTCTTCGACGAATATTCATTTTCCTTTTATGACAGCAGTTCGCTGCAGCCGTTTGGCGGTGTGAAGGCATATCATTTGAAGCTTCTTCAGAAGCGGCCCAAAGTGGGATTCAAGACAATGGATATCTGGGTTTCGGAACAGGGGCTCATTCTGCAGTCAAACGGTGTATCACCAAACGGGGTGTCTGTAAGCCTGACCTTTCAGAATATACGCACAAATACAGAGCAGCCTGATTACATTTTTGATTTCGAGATACCACCGGATGCTCAAATAATACGTAACATACTCGTTCCATTTTCTGACACTCAGGAGTAGGAGTGTATAACAAGTTTCAGGGAAAAATCCAATGAACCAGCTTGGTCCAATCTTCAAGGAAGCACGGGCTAAATCGGGTAAGACGATAGATGATGCAGTACGTGAAACGAAGATAGCGAAGAAGTACCTGATTGCTATTGAAGACGAAAATTTCGATATTTTTCCCGGTGAGACGTATCTACTCGGATTTTTACGTAACTATTCCCAGTTTCTCGGTCTCGATCCGGATGAGATGGTGCTGAAATACAGGGATTATAAAATACAGGAGCAGCCCGCGCCAATAGAACAACTGACCGCAAAGCCGAAAAATACGAGACGCTACCTTCTAACCATCCTCGTTGCGCTTCTTGTTGTCTCTTCTGTGTTGTATATTCTTCTCTCAGGTAGAAAAGATCAAAAAGGACAGAAGGCGGAAAAAGTCGAAACAGAAGAACAGAAGAAACCGGCTGAAACCAGCAATGTATACGAGTTTGATGAGGAAGAAATAATCCGTGATTTTAAAAAAGGCGACATCATAAAGATACCGGTTTCTGACAAAGTATATACGATTTCGATTGACGGGATCAGTGACAATCTGGCATTCTCTATTATGGGAATTCCGTTCAACCTATCAACCGACGAACGGGTCGAAGTCGACTTCGATCGTGACGGAAGAAAAGATGTTATGATCCGGACAAACAGACTTGGAGAAGGAACGGTAAATCTTACTTTGAAGAAGCTGTATCAATCAGCCGGCGGAACACTTGCAGCCGGAGAGAAACCTGCTGTCGAGACAGAGACCTCAGGGAGGGAGACCTCAGGGAGGGATAC
>CAYSRJ010000013.1:74858-87103 GCA_964433545.1 uncultured Spirochaetota bacterium
ACCTCAGGGAGGGATACGCCGGAGGTTGTTATTTTAAAGGAAAATGACCTTCTTTCAAAGATACCGATAGCGCCGAAATCCGGATTCCAGATAGTCTCAAGCTATGAGAAAACGGATATCGCCGCTGTACTGAAAGCGGTACAGACTTCCTATCTCGGATACATAATCGATGAAGGCGAAAAAAAAGAAGCTCTTCTGCATGATGGCGATGAGCTCACACTCCAGGCCAAGGATGTTCTAAGACTGATGGTCGCCAACTCCAAGGGTATTGATCTTCGCATCAACGAGATAATGGTGCCGCACGGGGAAGACAGGGCAATTACCGCGAAAATAATCAGATGGTACAGGGACAGAGAAAACAGTGACCTCTATCACCTGATAATTGATGACTGGGAAAAGTAATTCCTTCAATGCGCTCCCGGTAGCAACCTCAATTACCTGAAAGCGTCAATTTCATTTCTACTTGTGATAATTTTACTTACCAGGTTGTACTCCAATGCCTCCTGCGCGGTAAGCCAGTAATCACGATTCGAATCAGCGGTGACAGTTTTTATGTCTTTTCCCGTTTCCTGCGCAATGATCGAATTAAATTGATCTCGGATTTTTAAAATCTGGTTTGCAGTGATTTCAAGATCTGCGGCAGGGCCGACGGCGCTTGTCGAGGGTTGATGAATGAGAAAGCGGGAGTTGGGAAGAGAAAATCTCCTGTCTTTTTCCCCGGCGAGGAATACAATAACAGCGGCACTTGCGCACAGGCCTGCAGTAAGTGTAATAACAGGGCACTGAACGAATCGGAGCATGTCATAGATCCCGAAACCCGAATCTGCGCTTCCTCCCTGGGAGTTTACGATGACGGTTATCGCTTTTTCAACGCTGTCCTTTTCAAGGAGGATAAGGCGTGAATAGACATTGCGTGCGAGTGGTGCATCGATGGCCTGTGAAATGACGAGAGTCCGGGATTCAAGCAGTTCTTTATCAAGGAACCGTCCTCTATCAGCCTCTTCGTTCTTTTCATTTTGTCCTTCGAACTGTATGCGATTTGTTTTCTCCATTGAAAATTCTCCGTATTAGTATCCTATTTCGATGTTGCCGGTTCTTTCTTGTTGCAGGCGAGCAAAGACCGACACTTTTTATTAAAACTGATAAAATTTGAAAAAAGACTCATTCTAGTCGAAAATTTAATACAGTGGTTGTCTAATGATGCAAAATATAGCAATTTAAAAACAGAAGTTCAATTATAAATTGGTGTGATACAGAGAACAACGGTTTTAAAATGAAAGAGTGCAATTGTAAAAAGCTGAAGGCGGGAGATATCACCGATTCGTACATTATCATGGAAGATTTTTTTATCGCGCTTTCAAAATACCTCACCATTACGAATAAAGATTTAACCCGTATCGAAAAATATGATTTTGTTCCGCTCTATTACGCTGATGAAAGCACAATTCCTGGACAGACATACGAATCGACTGAAAGCGCCGATATAGTGCCGGATGAACAGAGCCATGCCGTGCCGGAATCGGAGCAGTATGAATATAACCCGGCCATGGTGCAGACTAACGAATCTCCCGAAGGACTTGAAAACGGTATTTCGGAGGACCATACGCCTGTGAGCGGCAGTTTAGGAGTCCTGAAAGAAGCAGAAAAAACGATTAATGAACCACATGAAACAGAATCGACAGAAAGCGAGGAGGAGATACGAGTTGAAGAAGAAGTGTACGATTCGGCTGTTACTTTGACAGGGGACCTGTTCAACCAAATAGGAAAAAATGAGAATATCACAATAAAACAGATATACAGGATTTCCCTTCTTATCATCAACTATATCTCCAATCTGCAGAACGATGCACTCACACATGTAGGCAGAGGATACGATGAAAACAGGCTTGCGGTTCATTCGGTTAATACAGCCATACTAACGACCATTACCGCAGTGAATCTTAAATTGAGGGGGCAAGAGCTGGTTGACACCGTTTCCGGCGCACTTATGCATGATTCAGGTATTCTATTTCTGAAAGAACGCGCGCGAGAGGAGGAGATTAAAAAACATACCCTGTTAGGGTACGGTTATTTAAGAAAGAAGATTCAGCATCCTCTCCTTATTAAACCTGCACTCGAACATCATGAGAAGGCAAAGGGGAACGGCTATCCTCATAGAATCACACTTGAAAAAGTCGGGCTTTCAAGCAGGATAGTTGCAGTCTGTGATACATATGATAACCAGTTGAGTTTTATTAAGTTCGGGAGCGACATCTCAATACACTACAGTAAGGATGAGTTTCTCAACTGGAACAGGGAAGATTACGATATAAGGGTGCTTTCAGCACTTATAGATTCTGTAAAAGAGTTTACCGGCAAAGAGGGCGTAGTTTCATTGAGTGATGGAAGCACGGCACGGGTCGTTAAAACGATGCTTCGATTTCCGCTTAATCCGATCGTACGGCTTGAATCTGATAACAAAGAGATCGATCTGCGCAGAACAAGAAATCTCTGGATAGACAAAAGAATGTGTTGACCTCTATAAAATATCATAAAACCACATGATGATAAAAATGAGAAGAATGACAAACATGAGTGCACCGGTTATTACGATGAACAGGGGGAAACTTCGGCCTTTGCCCTCGATCTCGTCGAGAGCAATCTCCCGTAACGGAGTACTCTGGTCAAAGAGGTCATCGTAGCGTTTCAATTTCACCTTTTCCGATTCAACAGCTCTTCCGACCGCTTTATCTGTAATATTGCAAAGAATGGTGTATTCGTTGTCTGAATTTTTACTGATATGTGTCACTTCAGCCGGTACCGGGATTACAGTGCCGTCCACACGAGCACCAAGCAGATCTATATAGTACTTTCCCCGCACAGTTCGATTGCTTATTCTCACCATTATTTTATCGCCTTTGGACAGTTCATAAATGGGTATTCCGCTCACCGGGGCCAGAATAAGGTCGACAGGAATATAACCTTCTGCGTCGGGTTTTTTCTCTGTCGCAGCTTCTTTTCCGACGTTTTTTTTCTTGTTTCTTTCAGCTCTCTTGCTGTGTATGGACTCATTCGAGATTGATTCGCTGGTTATTTCAAGTATCAGGTTTCTGTCCGCAAGCGGTTTAATCAAAATGGCCTGCAGCAGGGATTCGATCTTAGTCTGGTCATGGTTTTTAATCAGCATGTACAGCTCATTGCCGCGGTCGCGATCGAGTGAACTTTCCATATAATTCTGCAGGTCGATCGATATATTAACCGAGATATCGCCTTTCCACTTTAAATTGACGATATTCTCCTCCAGTGAGTACCAGGGAAGATGAGGGTCTGTCTCATAAAGAGAGCTGTAATGCGAGGCGATTGCCAGTAGATTTTCAACTGTTCTCAACTTTTCACTTAAAAAAATTATAAAGAGGCCGTATGTATTTGTATCGACAGCCTTGAATCTGCCTTTTAATATGATTGTATAGTCGGCTGGTACAGGTGTATCAACTACATCCACAGCTGCGACTCCTTTTCAAAATTGGTGTTCATGTAATAAAAAATTCTTTTAAAATAGAAAAAGTAAAGCGGTTACAGTATACATACCGGCATCTGCAGTCTGAGACCGAAAAAACTTTATTCCCTTCAGTTTGTGAGCTATCTTACACTCATTGACATCGGATTTGCCGCTTTTATGGTTATGAAAAAATATGGGATTCGGATTGTTTTCCGTTGATTTTCATTATTTACAAGAATATTGCAGAGTTTCATGCCGTGTCCAGAAAACCCGTATTCGCTGTGGGTTGCCTGTAAATCAGGCATCATCATACTTTTAACATAAAGCCGCTGTAATGAAAGTAAAGCTCTCATTTTTCCTTGCCAAGAGATACCTGATGGCAAAATGGTCTCTCATGTCCACTCTGTCCATTCTCATGATATCTTTCGGAATAATCACACTCATTACTGTTCTATCAATAATGAACGGCTTTCATAACACATTTAGAAGAAAAATCATTGAAACAAACAGTTTTCATATCATCCTGCAGCCTGGTCTCGAATCGGAGACTTTATTATCCAATAGTATACCGATTTTAACAAAAAATAAAGAAATACTATCAATAATTCCATACTATTCAGGTGAAGGAATTTTAAGAAGTGATTTCATCACCAGGGGCCTAATACTCAAGGCATTGCCGAAGGATGTCATGATAAAGGACAGAGGTTTTGCCCGTGAAATTCGTATTGAAGAGGGCGATTTTAACCTTGATGATAAAAATTCCATACTTCTCGGTGTTGAACTGGCGCGGGAGGCCGGAGTGCATGCAGGAGAGTATGTAACACTCCTGACATTGAAAGGTAGCGATGAAATGTCGTCCAAACCACAGGTAAACCTGTTTCACGTGACCGGTCTCTTCAAGACAGGGTACTGGGAGTACGACAAGAATATGGCCTACGTGTCTATTGATGCAGCCTACAAAATTTTCGGAATCCAGGAAAGGGATCTCAGTATCGGATTGAAGATCCAGAATATTTTCAAGGCAGACAAAGTGGCAGCGTGGATACATCGTAATTTCAAGGATGATTATTATCTATATACCTGGATGGAGCTGAACAGGCCGCTTTTTGAAGCACTCCAGAACGAGAAGGTCGGCATAGGTTTCGTTGTAATGCTGATTATCGTAAGCGGTGCGTTTAACATAATCGGCTCATTGGTAATGACAGTCATGGATAAAAAAAGAGAGATAGGTATTTTACGGGCTCTGGGTGCGCGCCCATCTCTGATAACAAGAATATTTGTCATCGACGGACTGATAATAGGATGCATCGGGACGGCGATTGGGGTTTTTATCGGATTTATCCTTACCCTGAATATCGAGGGAATATTCAATTTTTTCGAAGCAGTGGTAAACGGTATACGAAACATCGTGTATTACCTCTACCTCATGCCGCTTGGCCATACACCATTCTCCCGTTTCGAGATACTGTCTGATTCCATATATTACCTCGAAGGTGTTCCTGTTGAAATTCATTTCAGGGATATTCTCGTTGTTTCAATACTATCTCTTGTTTTGAGTGTTCTTGCTGCCTACTATCCGGCTCGCAAGGCATCTTTGATGAAACCGGCGGAAACGATCCGATATGAATAGTGGAGAAATGTGAATGTACGCCCTGCGAATAACCGATGTTAAAAAGGTCTATAAATCGGGTGATACCGAATTGGCTGTGCTGGATGGTCTTAATATGGCTATCAAAAAGGGAACGATTGCAGCAGTTGTCGGAAGGAGCGGCTCCGGGAAGACAACCCTGCTCAACCTGATCGGCGGTCTCGACAGGCCAACGTCTGGCACTATTATCGTACGGGATACCCATTTCGAACGGGCAGCGGAAGATGAATTATCCGATATACGAAACAGGTATATCGGGTTTGTATTTCAATTTCATAACCTCCTTTCTGAATTCACGGTACTCGAAAATATCATGATGCCGAACCTCCTGCAGCAGTACAAGGTCGATTACGCGTACAGCAGGGCGGTTGAGCTGCTTTCACTTATGGAGATACTCCCCAAAAAAGACATGAAACCAAACCGCCTGTCCGGCGGAGAAAGCCAGCGAGTTGCAATTGCACGCGCTCTTATAAACGACCCTGAAATTATTCTTGCCGACGAACCGACAGGAGACCTGGACATCACCACAGCTGAAAAGATTAAAGGCCTTCTCTTCAACATTGTGAGAAAATTCAAACACACACTGCTTATAGTCACTCATAACCCGTCTGTTGTTTCGGATACCGATGTTACGTACAGGCTGCATGCCGGCTCCTTAAATACCTTGCTTGGTAATTTCAATTAAAGTATATTTGGTTATGAGGTGTGGCACATGATATGTGACCTGTGTGGGAAGAACGATTCTTCATATCATTCATTCGCAATCCGAAATAACGAACTTATAGAAGTTCATATCTGCGGCGACTGCCGGCAGCGAAAAAGAAAGCGGGACGAACCGGTAGATGTAGACGATAATGGGTACAAATTTCTTGAAGGACTTCTGCAGTCGGAAAAGAACGGAAAGCCCGCAGAACCGAATCTCGCCTGTCCCGTGTGCAGAACAACGTACAGGGAAGTAAAGAGAACCGGCCTTGTGGGATGCGCGAACTGCTATGAGCTGTTCGGCGGTGTCATTACGAAGGAAAAAAGAAAAAACGGCTTTTTCTTCAGGAAGAAACCCAGGGAAGAGTACAGTGACGTATACATCGGTGAACTGAGAAAGAAGCTGCATGATGCGGTAAAACTGGAAGAGTTCGAAAAGGCTGCTGAATTGCGTGACAAAATCCGGCAGTTCGAGAAGGATGGATTAGGCGGTGACGATTGAAGAGCTTGTAAAAAACGAAGGTATATGGAACCGCAGGGAAAGCAGCTTTACGGATATCGTATTAAAAAGCAGTGTAAAACTTTCAAGAAATGTTGAAGGATTCCTCTTTCCCCATAAACTGAAAAGAAAGGACAGGGAGGCGGTAAATAATTTCATTCTCGAGAAGATCGCTGAAAACCGGTACTGTCCCGAACATACGGTGTATAACCTGAAAAAATGTCCTGATATCGACCGGCGGATTCTTATTGAAAGAAATATACTGTACGATGATATAGATAATGAAGCCGTAGTGGTTCTTTCACATGATGAGAGTTTCTATTTTATACTGAATGCGCATAACCATATTCAGTTCGTTGCCAATGTGCCGGGTTTGTCTTTTGACTGGAATTATAAATTCACAAAAAAGGTAATAAACGAGCTTGGAAAGGTTATTCGATTCGAATATTCTTCTCATTTCGGATATCTGACTGCGTATGCAAATAAATCAGGATCCGGTATGGAGCTTTCAATAACCATGCATCCGGCCGGTATGATTTATTCCGGGAGAATAAATGAACTCATCAGTGAATTAAATAAGAAACGACTTGGACTTCGCGGAAGCTGGATGGACGGGTATTACGAGATATACAACAAGAATTCCATAGGAAGGACTGAGCAGGAAATACTTGAGCACATGCAATCCTGTTTTCAGGATGTAATCAATCGTGAGCGTGCGGTTCGGGAAGCGCTGTATAGCTCGGATAGAAGAGCGGTGGAAGACCGGGTATGGCGGAGTTACGGATTATTGTTGTCGTGCAGATTATTATCGGTATATGAGGCACTCGACCTGCTTGCACAGTTGCGGTTTGGGCTGAGTCTCGGAATAATCGACTATCTTTCATTGAAGGATATAAACCTTTTACTGTTCTATATTCAGGATTACCATCTTAAGAAGCGGTACGGAACAATAAAGAGCAACAAAGATATTGAAGAAGTACGGGCAACTTTTATACGAGACTATTTAAAAGAGGTATTGTGATGTTTAAAGGATTGACGGAAAGGGCCCAAAGGGTCATCAATATACTGGCACAGGAAGAGGCGAAAAAGCTCAATCATGATAAACTTCTGCCTGAACATATACTGCTTGGACTCATCAAAGAGGGTGAAGGAGTAGCGATCAAGGCGCTTATCAATCTGGGAATCGATCTCAACACTCTTCGTGAGGACATTATTGCAAACACAAAAAAAACAGGCGGAATTCTGCTTTTAGGCGATGTACCTCCGTCTACACGCGCGCAGCGTGTGCTTGAACTGAGTGCTGATGAGGCCCGCAGTATGGGCCACAATTATATCGGTACTGAACACCTTCTGCTCGGTCTGATCAGAGAGGGGGACAGCGGCCTGATGAATGCCTTCGATAAACAGGGGATAAAAATCTCCACGGTTCGGGAAGAGATCAACAGGCTGCTGGGAACCGGGAGGACTGATGTTAAGAAAAAGGTCGACAGGCGCACGCCGACACTTGATGAGTTCGGCCGTGATCTAACGAGCCTTGCCAAGGAAAAAAAGCTCGATCCTGTAATCGGCAGGCAAAAGGAGATTAAGCGGGTTATTCAGATTCTGTGCCGAAGAACGAAGAACAATCCTGTGTTGATAGGAGAACCGGGTGTCGGAAAAACGGCTATCGTAGAGGGCCTTGCGCAGAATATTGTACTCGGCAGAGTTCCCGAGACGCTTGCCAGCAAACGGGTGTTGACCCTTGATCTGGCTTCTCTGGTTGCGGGAACCAAGTACAGAGGAGAATTTGAAGAGCGGCTCAAGAAGGTAATGTTCGAAATTCGGCGGGCTGGAAACGTTATCCTGTTTATCGATGAGCTGCACACAATAATAGGGGCCGGCGGGGCGGAAGGCGCCATCGATGCGGCAAATATGCTGAAACCTGCGCTATCACGGGGAGAACTGCAGTGTATAGGCGCAACAACGCTCGGGGAATATAAAAAATATGTCGAGAGAGATGCGGCGTTGGAGAGGCGATTTCAACCCATTATCGTCGATGAATCTACCATAGAGGAAACCATCGAAATACTCAGAGGGATCAAGCAGAAGTATGAAGAGCACCACAAGATTACCTATACTGAAGAGGCGCTCAATGCAGCGGCCAACCTCTCGTTTCGGTACGTTACCGATAGATATCTTCCTGATAAGGCGATCGATCTTATTGACGAGGCGGGATCAAAAGTCCGGCTCGAAAATACCATGGTTCCCAGGGATTTCAAGGAGATGGAGGAGGAGATAGAAAAGCTGCGGCAGGAAAAAACCCACCTTGTTGAGGTGCAGGACTACGAGAAGGCAGCGAAAGTCAGGGATAAAATGAACCAGCTCAGGGAAAAGCTTGAGATCTTGAAGGATGAATGGAAAAAAGAGCTGAATATAGAGAAGCCCGTTGTAGATGAAGAGGAGATCTATCAGATCACGAGTGATTTGACCGGAATTCCCCTGGTAAGTATCGTTGAAAGTGAATCCCAGAAACTGCTTCGAATGGAAGATGAGCTCCATCATAAGGTTATCGGGCAGGAGGAGGCGATTGAAGCGGTGAGCAGGGCGGTGAGAAGATCAAGAACAGGTCTTAAATCGCCAAAGCGGCCTTCGGGCTCATTTATATTCCTCGGTCCGACAGGAGTCGGCAAGACCTACCTGGCAAAATGCCTGGCGGATTTTTTATTTGGTTCGGAGGAACACCTGATCAGAATAGATATGAGCGAATTCATGGAGAAGCATAACGTATCGAGGCTTGTGGGGGCGCCTCCCGGATATGTTGGGTATCAGGAGGGAGGAGAGCTGACGGAAAAGATACGGCGCAAGCCCTACAGTGTCATCCTCCTTGATGAAATCGAAAAAGCCCATCCCGATGTGTTTAATATGCTGCTGCAGGTTTTTGAAGAGGGTCAGCTGTCAGACCATCTTGGACACACCGTCGATTTCAGGAATACGGTCATTATTATGACATCAAATGTGGGCAGCAAGGAGATAAACAAGGGTGGAAGTCTCGGTTTCACAACATCCGGGGCACAGGGTTTTATCGATATGAAAGACAAGGCCATGTCTGCGCTGAAGCGCGTGTTCAACCCCGAGTTTCTCAACAGAGTGGATGAGGTCGTGGTTTTTCATCCTCTTACGAAGAATCACATTGGTTCTATAATAGATTTAATGCTTGACGAAAGTACGAAGCAACTCGAAGAAAAGGGAATGGTATTCAACATCACAAAAACAGCGAAAGAATACCTGATTGAAAGGGGATATGATGAGAAATATGGTGCTCGTCCTCTGAGAAGAACTATACAGCGGGAAATTGAAGATCCTCTGGCAAATGAGATTCTTAAAGGAAAATTCAGGTCAGGCAGCACCATTGTTGCGGATTTAAAAGATAAAAAGATTTTATTCAAGGATGGTACCAGGAAGAAGAAAAAAGAACTTGAAAAAGTTGAAACGGCGTGATGTAATGAGTTGACAAACCGCCTTATGCAAGAATTAATTGAACTCCTATCGATTTTAGCATTCCTCTTCTTCTCTTTTATTTATTCCGGTTCTGAAGTTGCCTTACTATCCATACCCGATCACGAAAAGCACAAGCTCGCCAAGCATGGCGACAGGAAAAGTAAACGCATCATGGTCTCTCTTCGGCATCCGCAGAGAACTCTGATTACCTTGCTTGTCGGTAACATGGTGGTAAATATAGGCGCCTCGATCGTGGGTCAGCAGCTCTCAGGAACTCTCTTCGTAAGAAACCAGCTTTTTTATTCTGTTTTTATTATGACATTTCTGGTGCTGCTTTTCGGTGAAATCGTTCCAAAAAATCTCGCCGCTTCCAGGCCTATACTTTTTTCCAGGCTTTTTATCGGGGTTTTAGATGTTACCTATAGGATGTTTTATCCATTTATAGTACTTCTTGGAAAGCTTGCCGCAAGAAGGAGAAAGACAAAAAGCACATCTGTACTATCAAAGGACGAACTGACGGCTGCCGTTGAATCAGGCTCTGTTATCGGACTCGATGTACTGTCCGTACGTCTTCTGAAAAATCTTATTCGTATAATAGATACCCCCATAACTGATCTTATGGTGCCGAGGTCCGATATCATCGGTGCAGACATCAACGATCACTGGGCCGAATTAGAGAAGAAATTCACCGAAAGCCCGTTTTCAACGGTTCTGTTTTATGATGAAACAATTGACAATATACTGGGATACATACCCAAGACAAACCTTCTTTGTGCGAAAAAGAAAGATTTGAAGGCACTCCTCATTGAGCCTCTGTTCATTCCGGAATCGAAGCACATCCTCTCCCTGCTCGGGGATTTCAAGGAACGGAACAGATATATTGCCGTTGTTCTCAATGAATACGGTGGGACCACCGGTCTCGTTACCCTTAAGGAGATACTCGATACAATTTTCATTAAGGACATACTCATGAAAGGTTATTTACAGAAAAAGGGTACCGGCAGGTGGATGGTGAAGGGCACAATGAAAATTCAGGATCTGAATGATGCACTGCAGATTGAATTGCCGACCGAGTACAGTACCGTCAGCGGATTCGTGATCGATCTTTTCGGAGGAGTACCGAAGGTTGGTACGACTATCGAGATTGCAGATGGATACACAATTATTATTTTGAAGAGCGACGAGAAACAGATTGAATTAATGGAGATCAGACACAGTGTTCCCTGATGTTCTCATTATTTTCGGACTGGTTACGGCCTGGGCTTTTTTTGCCGGTTCAGAGACCGCATTTATATCAGCCAATCGGTTCAAACTCTACACGATGCGCAAAAAAGGAGTACCGGGTGCCCGCTTTGTGTATCACATGCTTGAAAAACCGGAAAGAATTCTTTCGACAACCCTCGTCGGAACGAATATTTCCCTTGTTCTGGCTGCGAACCTTACTGCACTTCTGTACTTCGGCCTGTTCGGCCGGCCGAGGCCTGTTTTATCGTTGCTGACTATTACAGTTCTTTCACTCATATTTTGTGAAGTGCTTCCGAAAAATATCGCACTGAACAACAACCTTCGGTGGTCACTTGCAAGCGGACCTCTCATGTATTTTTTCTATATAGTCTTTTTTCCAGTAGGAAAAGTATTTTCATTTCTGGCACGCATAGTGATGAGGATTATGGGGGTTCATACGGGAGAAAAATATGGACTTTTCAGGCATAAGGATGATGTTCGTTTTTTCCTGACAACCCATCTAGAATCTCGACTGACAAGGGATGAAAGCAGGTATTTCATGGATTCTCTTGAGTTCAGCGAGAAAACTCTTTCCGAAATAATGACACCGCTCGTTGAAATAAATGCGCTTTCTTCCACCGCCACTGTGCGTGATTGCATCGATTTCGTCGGGGAATACGGCAGGGCCTCGATACCGATTTTCAAAACACGTATCGATGACATAATCGGTGTTGTCTATGCAGATGAGCTCCTCGGGAAAGATAAAAGTACGTGTGTATCGGACATAATGCATGAACCAGCTTTTTTTCCGGAATCAAAAAACCTCGGCGAGCTGTACAGGGAATTGTATCAAAGAAAAATACCAACCGTATTTACGGTCGATGAGTTCGGCGGAGTTACCGGACTTGCTACGATATACGATATAGGGGAGGAGGTGACCGGTAGAATCACCGGGATTGAAAAACAGAATCTGATAATGGAGGTTCGCAAGGGGGAATATATCTGCAGCGGAGATGTCGAGATTGACGACATCGACTATCTTCTGTCTATTTCAACCGGTCATCAAAACTTCACGACGCTGAACGGGCTTCTGACCAAAAACCTGGGAAAAATCCCTGAAAGTGGTAACTTTATTATCGTACAAGGATATAAATTTATCGTTGAGCAGAGCAGCAAGAAGAGGGCGGAACTGGTTCGAATTCAGAAGGTGACCTAGT
>CAYSRJ010000014.1:0-76317 GCA_964433545.1 uncultured Spirochaetota bacterium
GGTATGTTTCAAATCATGAAATCTCATAGGAGGCAAGTTATTCTCTTGTAGTATCATTAACGTGACCAGCTTTAAGTACAACGAAACGTTAGTGGAAATTGCAAATTTGAATATTATCTGGGAGATACTTATTATGATAGTAAGATCAAATGAATCAAAAGCCAAACAATTCAAAGGTGTTTCGTTTGATGTTTTGGCCACTAGTGAAAAATCAATGATCACAAAAATGCATTATACATCTGAAGACCATGTCGGATTTCATCACCATCCAAATGAGCAATGTGGATATATTATTTCTGGTAAGGTTCGTATACAACAAGAGGATCGAGGATAGGATAGTGAGTATCAGCCAGCCTCATGTGAGGCCGATTGTGCGTGGGAAGGCCGGGAAGCTGGTAGAGTTTGGAGCGAAGGTATCGGTGAGTTTAGTGGATGGGTACTCGTTTATCGAGCGGATGAGCTGGGACAACTTCAACGAGTCGAAGGATTTGAGCACAATCATCGTTGCAATCAATGCAAGAATCATTGGAATAAATAATCATCCATATGATCCCAAAGGTAATACTATGCAGATGAAGATAGAGAGCTTGTCAAAGTTTTACGAGCTTATGTGGTATACAGTACATATTAGAAGGCAGATTGTGAAATGTCTTCTCAACAAAGAAAGGATAGAAGAAAAGTGTGTGGATTCTCTGAAAACAACCTTAGCGGTGCTTGAGTCTCTGCCAAAAGAGAATGGAAAATATAAACTTAGCTTAAGAGAAGGCAAGAGTATCCACACAGAACTGACTTACGAGATCGATGAGCTGCGAAAAGACCTCTTTTATCTCGAGCATTCTGAGGATATGTTCTATCAATACCTCGAGAGGATGAATCCAGGTTTCTTTTCTGAGCTAGAGAAGGGGCTTCGGTTCTTCTCTGGAGCTCAGTTTAAAAATTTCATTACCGATAGAGATGGGACAGTGAATAACTATTGTGGGAGGTACAAGTCTGCGGTACAGTCGATTTATAACTCTGTTTTTCTTGTTAGGTTTGCACGTGAATGTGCATTGAACTCGGTGATTCTTACCTCAGCACCGTTAGAGAACTTTGGACTCCTCGATGTAAGCGTCGATCCTGGTGGTATTTTCATTTATGCTGGCTCCAAGGGGAGAGAGTATATTGATAAAAGCGGAAGAAGAGGAGGTTTTCCCGTTAAGACAGCTCAGCAGCAGAATCTCGATACCCTGAATAAGAGGCTCTCTGAGCTTTTAAAGAGGGAGGAGTACGAGCAATTTTCATTAATTGGATCTGGATTGCAGTTCAAGTTTGGACAGACAACAGTTGCTCGACAGGACATTTATGGCACAATAGAGAAGCAAGAATCAGAGAAGTTTCTCCAGCTTGTCACTGGCATTGTACGAGAAGTAGATCCAGAAAATAAGTTCTTCAGGATCGAAGACACAGGAAAAGACATAGAGATCGTACTCACGATGCAGAGAAGTAGAGGTACTAATGACATCAGTGATTTCAATAAAGGCGACGGGGTTGAGTTTCTCAATAGAGCCCTTAATCTTCGAATAGAAGGAGCAACCAATTTAATCTGTGGCGATACATCATCCGATATACCCATGGTAAAAGCTTCTTTGGAGAAATCTTCCCACACGAGTGCTATATTTGTAACAGAGGATGAGGATTTGAAGGGGGAGGTGTGCACGGTTTGTCCAAATGCGTTTTTTGTCTCCAAGTCTGATATCCTGGTTTCGATATTATACGGTTTAAGTAAAGCAGAGGAGGTATGAGCAGCATGCAGTGTAAGGGTGCAATATTCGATCTGGATGGTGTCATAACACAGACAGCAAAGATCCACTTTCAGGCGTGGAAGGACACCTTCGATGAATACTTGAAGGAGAATTCGAAGAAGAAAGGTATGGATTATAAACCATTCACCCATGATGAGGATTATCTGCAGTACGTTGACGGCAAGCCCCGGTATATGGGTGTGAAATCGTTCCTCGAATCGAGAGATGTAGAGATCCCGTACGGCAATCCCAAGGACCCGCCTGAAAAGGAAACTATATGCGGAATCGGCAATAGAAAGAACGAACGGTTTCGTTCTATCGTTGCTGAAGACGGTGTTGATATATATGAATCAACGGCCTCTTTTATAAAAGCGCTGAAGCAGAAGGGTGTAAAGGTCGGCGTTTCTTCCTCCAGCATGAACTGCAAGTTCGTACTGGAGAAGACTGGATTGATCGACCTTTTTGAAACTGTTATAGACGGGGTGGTATCAAAAGAGATAGGGCTCAGGGGGAAACCCCGTCCCGATATTTTTCTGTTGGCCTGTGAGCATCTTGATCTCAACCCAAACGAGTGCATGATGGTTGAAGATGCGGTCGTAGGGGTAGAGGCTGGAAAGAATGGGAACTTCTCCTTAGTGGTGGGGGTTTCAAGGGATGGTAATATCCAGGAGCTCCAGGCGCATGGCGCTGACATTGCAGTGAGAGATCTTGAAGAGCTGAGCATCGAAGATGTCGAGCAGTGGTTTAAAAGAGGCATGGAAGAGGATTCGTGGGATCTCACCTACTATGGATTTGAACCAGAGAATGAGAAGCTCCGGGAGACCCTCACCACGGTTGGAAACGGCTATTTTGGCACACGAGGTTGCTTTGAGGGGGAGAGGGCAGATGAAGTGATTCACTATCCGGGAACTTATATTGCGGGGATCTACAATAAGCTTCCCAGCGTTGTGTATCGTAAAACAATATACAACAACGATATTGTAAACTGCCCCAACTGGCTTCTCATAGAGATAAAGATAGAAGATTCAGGCTTTGTCAATATATTGGATGAAGAGCTCCTCGAATATACTCACAACCTCAATATGAGAGAAGGGGTGATGTCCAGGCACATTAAATTTAAAGACAAGGAGGGAAGGATTACCACGATTCATAGTGAGAGAATTGCCAGTATGCAGAACCCGCATCTCGCAGCAATTCGGTACACTGTAATACCTCAGAATTACAGTAAGAGGATAACACTTCGTTCTACCCTCGATGGTACCATAATAAATTACGGTGTGCCTAGGTACCGTGAGCTGAATTCAAAACATTTATACCCCATCTCCGTGGTAAAGGAGAATAGAGGTATCAGCCTCCATGTAAGGACTACTACCTCTAAGGTCAACATCTGTATGCACGCGAAAAACTTTCTCTACAGTGGAGGAAAAATAGCTAATGCCCAGAGAATAGTAACCAAGGATATGGGGATCATATCAGAAGATCTGACATTTGATGCGAAGGAAAAACAGGCATATGTTCTCGAGAAGATGGTTAGCATATTCACCTCGAAAGATGCTGATAGAAAAGGTGACCCGGAGGAGAATGCGAAGTTCACTCTGCTGAAGGTAAGAAGTTATGATAGAATCCTGCGGTCCCAAAGAAATGTTTGGCGGAGATTGTGGAATAGAGCTGACTACATCATAGAGGGAGACAGATTTTCTCAGAAAGTAGTAAGGCTCCATATATATCACCTTCTTGTGACCGCTTCTATCCACAATACACATATCGATGCCGGTATGCCTGCGAGAGGGCTGCATGGCGAAGCGTATCGAGGGCATATATTCTGGGACGAGCTTTTTATTTTTCCCTTCTATTTTCTCCATTTTCCTGAGATAGCAAAGGCTTTGCTTATGTACCGCTACAGGAGGCTCGATGCTGCGAGGGAGTACTCGAGGGAAAACGGATACGATGGAGCGATGTACCCATGGCAGTCAGCCGATGACGGGAGTGAGGAGACCCAGACTCTGCATTTCAACCCTGTTGCAGGCAAATGGGGGCCTGATTTGAGCAGACTTCAACGACATGTATCAATTGCCGTTACCTATAATATCTGGGCATACTACTACGTTACAGACGATCTTGATTTTATATACGAATACGGTGCTGAGATGATGCTTGAGATCGCACGCTTCTGGGCGAGCATAGCACAGTATGTAAAGAAAGATGATCGGTACCATATTTCTGGAGTGATGGGGCCTGATGAATTTCACGAGAAGTATTCGGATGCCAAGAAAGGCGGGTTCAAAGATAATGCCTACACAAATGTCATGGTGTGCTGGCTCTTGCACAAAACAATAGAGACCTATGAATATCTGCCCGAAGAAGTGAAGGATAAGCTTGCAGAAAAAATAGATTTTCGTCAGGAAGAGATTGATAAATGGAATGATATTGTGAGAAAAATGAGCGTGGAAATTACAGATGAGGGCATTATCTCTCAGTTTGCTGGTTATGTTAATTTGCTCGAGCTCGACTGGGATGCATATCGTGAGAAGTACGGTAATATACAGAGATTGGACAGGATACTCAAATCAGAGGGTGAGTCTCCGGACCGATACAAGGTAACAAAGCAAGCAGATGTCCTGATGTTATTCTACCTGCTCTCTCCAGGACAAGTCAAGAATATCCTTGAGATAATGAGGTACAATGTAAACAACGAGCTGAAGCTAATGGAGCGGAATTATGATTACTACATCAAACGTACCAGCCATGGGTCGACTCTGAGCCATGTTGTACACTCTGCAATTTTGAAGTATCTTGACTCCAATAAGAGGGCCATGTGGGAGTGGTTTCTGCACGCACTGAAGGGCGACATATATGATATTCAGGGAGGAACTACAGCAGAAGCGATCCACTGCGGGGTGATGGGAGGAACCCTCGATACCATATTCAAGAGCTTTGCAGGGATCAATATTTTTAATGACCACCTGCAGATAAGTCCGAATCTACCTTCTCTGTGGAAAAAACTTTCATTTAAAATTCTTCTGAGGGGTACATTGATCGGCATTGAAATCACTCAGGAGGAGGTAAAGGCATATTATATTAAAAAACCTGTACAAAAGATCAGCATTCAAGTTTGCGACGAATGTTATGAGCTGACCAATAGTAAACCGCTGCAAATTCCCTATCAGACAGGACAGGGGTCATGATTTGCAGATATTGAAGTACTCATGATCTTTGTACATTTACTAGAAAATTACTTCAGGCTTTCTATTTACATTATAATACTTTTTTGTAGTATAGGAGTGTCATCGAAGGAGGCATCTGTTTTTATGGCTTCTAGATAGTTATCATTTGAGTCGTAATTATTATACTTTGTAGATAAAACGAAAATAACTATTTATGGAGGATTGCGCTATAGCTGATGCAAGCGCGAAGGTACCGGAGAACGTCGATGGACCGTATTTCGTTGATGATGCATGCACGGCATGTGAAACGTGTGTGGAGACGGCGAGTGATAGGAGTTTTTATTATTCGGGATTCGCAGACATACATAAAAAAGCCACGAAAAGCTCCCGATTTGCCCATGAAATATTCACGGATATTTTTTCTACCGAAAAACGACAGCCTTCTTGAAAATATACTACCCGTAATAGAACATTCTGTCAAGAATGAAGAAAATGTGAGGTTTCCAGGGCATTTCTGAAAATATGGACGGACATACCTTACCCCCGGGTGTGTTCTCTCTAATTGATGTGTAAGGAAATGAGGATCAGGAAGCTTATGTTAAAACCTTATCGAACGGCGGTGCATTATTTTTTTAAGACATTCCAATATTTTGTTAACTTCATCCGGATTAGTAATGAAAGCAGTAACTTTCATCTTACTGTTTTGCTTTTTAGTGCACCCATAACGTTTTTATTGCGGCATAGTATGAGTAACGGAATAAGTGTGAACCGGAGCTGAACGCTGAGCACTACCTGGCTTAGTATCAATATTTTGAAAGTATCGAGCCCCAGCAGGATGATGCAAAATGAAGGTATCGCGGTTACGAATGTCGCGATTTTATAGAGGGTGGTTTTTGGATCCTCCGGTTTTCCCAAAAATGCGGTTATCACATTCACCTCTGACATTGAAGAGGTTATCGACGATGAGATACCGGCAGAAACAAGCGCGAG
This sequence comes from uncultured Spirochaetota bacterium, assembly GCA_964433545.1. Lineage (GTDB taxonomy): Bacteria > Spirochaetota > B62-G9 > B62-G9 > DRHN01 > CAYSRJ01. The sequence goes on from CAYSRJ010000014.1 coordinate 5,936, forward strand.
GGCGAATAAGAATCCTGCGAGATTTCCGGCAAGAGGTTTCAATGTCGCAGATGCCTGTTCAAGGCTGTCAACCCTGATACCGTGTGTAAAGAATACAGACGCAGCGACGATGATCATTGCGGAATTTACAGCCCATCCCAGCCCCATCGCCGTTATGGTGTCAATTTTTTCGTACCTGATCAGTGTTATTTTTTCAGCTTCAGTAGTCCCCCAGTTTCTGCTGTGAATTACATTTGAATGCAGAAATATGTTATGCGGCATAACCACGGCTCCGAGAATACCCATCGCTATATAGATATTGCTTTTACTGATGTGGGGAACTACAATTGAGGGAGCGAGTTGAATCAAATCCGGTTTCACAATAAATATCTCGATCAGGTAGCAGATGGATATTACCCCGAGAAAGGCAAGTATGTATTTTTTCCAGAGTGTGATACCGTTGTGTAACGATAAAAAAAATCTCCAGTATTACCGTGATTAACGCACCGAGCCACAGGGGGAACCCGAACAGTAGCCTGAAGCCAATGGCACCGCCTAACAATTCAGCGACATCTGTCGCGGCACATGCCGTAATAATTGTGAAGCCGATGAGCCCGGAAACAGATCTTGGGAATCTCTCTCTGATGTTCGCAGCCAATGATTTACCGGTTGCTATTCCAAGCCTGGCGGACATATGCTGAATAAGTATGAGCATAAGCGTGCTCAGGGTTATTACCCACAGCAGATCGTAATCAAACTCGGATCCGCCGGCAATGTTGGTTGCCCAGTTCCCCGGGTCGATGAACCCGACGGTTACGAGAAAGCCGGGGCCAAGAAATCTGAACAGAAGTTTCGATAAATTTTTTTTATTTTCGTTCATTTGGGTGTTATTGACGGTAGTTTTATACTTCGTGATTTGCTAAAAACATTAAAATAACTTCGAGAGTCTCGAATTTTTAAAGAAAATAATTATATAAAAATTGACCACTTTTAATCTTTAAACAGTTCACTTTTGAATTTCAGCCGACATGAAATAATTATAAATGCATTTTACAAAAAATCGGTTTTCTTGTCACTATACTGACATGAATAGAATATTTCATCAAGAATAATTGGCTCATAGCCCACATAGCTACTGTTTTACTATCTGTTCATGTTCTGGAAAATCTGATCCAGAGTACCTGAAGCCGCCGCTGCCCGAAGGCCCTGGGCCTGCTCTACAGCTATCTCGTATTCATCTTTTTCAAGCGCCTTCATGGCGGCGACGGCAACCTCCGAAGGAGGTATCCCTCTGTACTGCTGCCCGCGTCTTTCCCTTGCACCCCTGTCCAACTCCGTGTCTACGGTCGGCGGTATTATCTCGAAAACCTTTATAGGGGTGTATCTCAGCTGATGTCGCAAGGAGACGCTGAATGAGTGCACTGCAGCCTTAGTCGCGCAATAGACCGGGACGATTGCGAGTGGCACGAATGCCAGCGCCGAGGAAACGTTTAGTATGGCAGATTCTTTTCTCTCCAATAAGTCGGGGATGAAATATGCAGAGAGATGTACGATGGCCTTCAGGTTAGTCTCTATCTCATCCTCGCCGCTGAACAGCTCATACGGGCTCTTCCTGAAATCAATCACCCTTTGTATACCGGCATTGTTGACAAGGATGTTTATGTCCTTGAAACTGGAGATCGCCCATTCGTGCAGCTTCTGACGCTCTCTGCTTACGGACAGATCGCATTGCCTGGTATGGATCTGAGGAAGCCTGTCCTTCGCCTCTGCGAGCTTCTCCTTTCTTCTCCCGCACACAATGACATCGTTGCCGGCCTTTGTAAAAGACTCGGCGAGCGAGAATCCTATTCCCGTTGCGCCACCGGTGATAAGCACGGTATTTCCTTTGGTGTTCATGTTCCACCTCTTGTATCGTTATTCGATTTTTGATTCATACGGTTTTCCTTGTTACGAAACCCCTCTCTTCCCGAACATGTTGTGGTGGGTGAAATCCGCCGCCTCGCGTCGAACCCTATGCCTTTTGGATATCTCAGATACTGGATAACCAAGCCGGTAGCCGTAGGCAATTTTCATGTATTCGGGGATCTTGAGGATGCGTTTCGACTCATTCTCTACAGGATCCTCGCCGAATTCACTCATGATGTGGAATGCGATCCCCAGAGAATGAGTCAGGAGCCACATGTTCTCCATCACACAGCCGAGGCTGATAATTCCCAGGAAATCACCGGGAGAGTCAGGAGCTCTCTTCCTGGAATCGAACATCACGAGCAGGAGCAACGGGCTTCCATCCAGGGTTTCGCTGACATGAAAGGGCCTGGCCTTACGGCTGACCTCTTCCAACTTGCCGGGATCGGTCCATTCTTTTGGGAACCATGTGGCAAGAAGCCCGGTCCGCTTTTCGACCAGTTGATCTTCGGAGAACGAGAGCTGCTGATAATTCTCCTCCAGAAATCTCAGGGAAACGCGGTATTTTATGTTCCCTTTTTTCTTCAAAAGAGACTTGTCGTCTATTGCCATTATCTCGAAGTTCTGCATGTTGTGGGGTGTGGGCGACCAGCGAGCCGCTTCGAGGATCGACATAAGGTCGTTTCTTTCAATAGAACGCCTCGAGTCGAAGGGAACCCTTGTCGAGCGCCTCGTTTCAATAAGCGTTAACAGGTCCATTCTATTACCTCTTATAGTACGCTTTTTATTTAAACTTAATTCCGAATTGAACTGCGGTAAATTGGTAGTTACTTTTTATTAGTGGAATATAATAGGAAAATTTTTAGACATGCAATGTGATTGCACAAAAACGGGTAACTGTACCAGTTTAAAAATATCGAGTGTGGGCTGAGAATTATATGAAAGATAATAAATTTTATCTGGAACGGATCGAGGTGGAAAGCTACTCCGGTTACAGGTTGCATGAGAGCCCCAGGAAGTTTATTTACAAGAAGAGGCGCTATGTTATACAGGAGATCATCGATCGATGGTATGAGGGGGGCATGAAACCGGATGCTCCGGTCGTGAGCTACTTCAAAGTTCGTGCGGATGACGGCAAGCAGTATCTTATTCGATACGATTCCTTCCATGATGAGTGGACAATGGTTATCAGGCCTGCAGCCGGATTATGAGTCAATAGACTGAAGAACTGCCAGCCCGGAAGGTACGACCCTGCCTTTGTGAGAGGAGAGTCGGGTTTTATCGGGCGGAATACAATGCCCGGACTCGTCTTAGGTGCAACAGTTTTTTTTCTCGGGCATAGAAAATGGTATTATGTTCATTCTATATCTCTGTCGAGCAACTTCAATAAACAAGGGGATGAACATGGAAGGACTCATCCGATTCAATGTCAACGGTAAAGCCGTGAGTATGACTCTGGAGGGCGAACGAAAACTTCTCTGGGTCCTGCGTACCGAACTCGGGCTTACAGGAGTAAAGTACGGCTGTGGAAAGGGAATATGCGGTGCATGCACCGTTCTTATCAATAAAAAGGCTGCCCGGGCATGCCGGGTTCCTGTGAAGAATATCAAAGGAAAGGAGATCATCACCATCGAAGGGCTCAGCGAAAACGGAAAGCTCCACCCGCTCCAGGAGGCCTTTATGAAACATGATGCGTTTCAATGCGGATTCTGCACGCCGGGAATGATACTCACCGCATACAGTTTCCTCCAGCAAAACCCAAGACCATCATACGATGAGGTGATTGCAGGAATGGATAAAAATCTCTGCCGATGCGGGTCACATACGCGTATCGTTCAGGCGATTCTCACCGCAGCTCAGGAGATGGCAGGAGCGAAGGTATGAAGAAAGACGATGAATCCAGAGACATTGATGTTCAAGACATAGAAATCCTTCCGCGCTTCATTACACGACGTGAATTCCTCAAGCTTACAGGAGCAGGAATCGTAATTTTCTTCTTCCATGGCAGGGCCGTGGCCCAGCAGAACGAAGGGGGTCGGATCTATTTCCGCCAGCAGGCGCCCTCAGACTTCAACGCATTCCTCCGAATCGGAGAGGACGGCAAGGTCACCTGTTTTACGGGAAAGATAGAGATGGGGCAGGGGATAATCACATCCCTTGCGCAGATGCTGGCCGAAGAGCTCGATGTGCCCCTGGAGAGCGTTCAAATGGTCATGGGCGACACGGATCTCTGCCCGTGGGACATGGGAACCTTCGGCTCCTTGAGCACCCGCTATTTCGGACCGACTCTTGTCGCAGCCGCAGCAGAAGCACGGGCCGTTCTTATGGAACTCGGAGCCAATGCGCTCAATGCGCCTTTAAGCCGGTTGAAATCACAAAACGGTTTTATTTTCGACAACGTGCATCCTGACAGGAAAATTTCCTATGCGGCGCTGACAAGGGGAAAGAGAATAGAGAGGCATCTTGGGAACACGCCTCCACTCAAGCCTGTGTCCGAGTACACGATAGCGGGAAAACCTGCGCTGCGCCGGGATGCATACGTAAAAGTCACTGGGAAAGCGCAATACGCAGGAGACATCCGCCTGCCTGCAATGCTCTATGCCTCAGTGTTAAGGCCTCCGGCCCATGGAGCAAAGCTGAGGCACGCCGATACTTCCTCGGCCGAAACCATGCAGGGCGTTAAAATAATCAAACAGGGGGATCTGATTGCCGCTCTCCACGAGAATCCCGAGCAGGCGCAAAATGCAATGAAAAAAATAGATGCGCAGTTCGATATTGAGAACCCAAAAGTCGACGATAAGACCATATTCCAGCACCTGCTTGACGTGGCGCCGCAGGGGCAGGTACTGGCAAGCGGAGGAAGTATTGAAAAGGGCCGCAGTCTCGCGACCAGGACCTTCGAAGAAACCTACCTGAACGGGTATGTGGCCCATACCCCCATCGAGACACACACGGCGGTAGTGCAGATAAAAGGAGGAAGGGCTACTGTCTGGGCGTCGACTCAGACTCCTTTCCCGGCTCAGAACGAAGTTGCAGAGGCCCTCGGTATCCCCGTCGAGAGAGTCAGAATAATTACTCCTTTTTTGGGCGGAGGATTCGGCGGAAAGAGCAGGAATCAGCAGGTCGTCGAAGCGGCTCTCCTGTCAAAGCTGACCGGCAGGCCGGTGCAGGTGTCATGGAGCCGGGAAGAGGAATTCTTCAACGATTCCTTCCGCCCAGCTGCAGTGGTTAAAATAAGCTCCGGCATTCAAAACAGAGGCAGGATCGTGTTCTGGGATTACAATGTCTATTTCGCCGGCGACAGGGGAGCGGCTCAGTTTTATGAAATACCTCATCACCGCACCTATTCCACCGGGTTTTCGTACAGTGGAAGCTCTCGGCGGTACCACCCCTTTAACACCGGGCCGTGGCGGGCACCAGGAGCCAACACCAATGTCTTTGCAATGGAGTCCCAGATCGATATAATGGCAGCAGGCGCCGGAATGGATCCCCTGGAATTCAGGCTCAGCAATCTGCGGGACACGAGAATGAAAAGGGTTCTCAACGCGGCTGCTTCAAAATTCGGATGGGTTCCCGCAAGGGCGCCGAGCGGCCGCGGCTATGGTGTCGCATGTGCAAGAGATGCGGGCAGCTATGTTGCCCACATGGCTGAAGTCGAGGTCGATCGTTCAAAAGGCAGCGTGCAGGTCAATCGCGTGGTGTGCGCGCAAGACATGGGCCTTGTGATCAATCCGGAAGGAGCGGTGCAGCAGATTGAAGGATGTGTCACCATGGGGCTTGGATACGCGCTGGCCGAAGAGATTCACTTTCAAGAGGGAAAGATTTTCGATCTCAATTTCGACACCTATAAAATACCAAGGTTTTCCTGGCTGCCGAAGATCGACACGGTGCTGATCGATAATAAGGATTTTTCTCCCCAGGGATGCGGAGAGCCCGCCATCGTTTGTATGGGCGCTGTAATCGCAAACGCGATTTACGATGCGGTCGGCGCGAGGCTCCGCCAGCTTCCCATGATCCCGGAGCGGGTCAGAGAAGCGTTGTAAATAGCTATGGGGTTGGGACTGGGGGAGCGACAATATAATTTCCGGGAGCAGTGAGATCTGTACTGTAATGACGTCATCCTTGGTCCCCATAAGATTTTTAAGAGAGAAAGGTTAAATACCCTATCGGATCTTCGCTTTCATGTCTAAATCCCGAGAAGGGCAGGTAATTCTGCCAAGGTAGGTACTTCAGCGTCGGGATTCCCCGGGAGTTTCTCAGGACGCTGGCCGTAACGGTTGCACCACACTACACGCAATCCAAAGGCAGAAGCCCCATATGCATCCCATGCATTTGAGGATTGAAAACAAATGGCATGCCTTTTGACTCCAAAAGCATCCAAAGCGAGTTGATACACGGAAGGGTGAGGCTTGTAGATTCCAGCCGCCTCGATTGACAGGACTTTATCCAGCAGATGGCCGATGCCGGCTCCTTCAACAGCGGCGGACAGCATAGTCGGAGATCCGTTGGAGAGTATCGCCGTCTTCATACCGGCAGATTTAAGTTTCTCGAGCATTTCGTAAACTTCAGGAAATGGCTTCAGGGTCAGGTATAGTTTCATGAGCCGATCCCACAAGGAGGGATCGTTTATTTCGAGCGTCTCCATGGCAAAGTCAAGTGCGTCACCTGTGACCTCCCAGAAATCTTTATGCTGCCCCATGAGGGAACGCTGCCATGTGTACTGCAGTTGTTTTTCACGCCAGATCGCTGAAAGGGGATCTGTGTTGTTGCCCAGAGCATCGCGGCATTGAGCGGCTGCAGCGTTGAAATCGAAGAGCGTTCCGTAGGCATCGAACACACAGACCTCAACGCCTTTTATTTCAGACTCGCTCATTTATACACCTTTGATTGTTACAGTATCATTCTCTTCCTATTTCGAAGAGACCCTTTACATCATGTATCGTGTCCCGAAGTATTGTATCCCCGTTACCCCACATAGACAGTTTTTATGTTGACGAATTCCCTGATTCCGTATGAAGAAAGCTCACGTCCATACCCGCTCTCCTTGACGCCTCCGAATGGAAGTCTGGGATCGGAGCGCACAAAGCTGTTCACAAAACAGCACCCCGCTTCAAGCTCATGAGCTGCAATCCTCTCACCACGCTTCCTATCCTGTGTATAAACAGCGGCACCCAAGCCGAAGGAGTTGTCGTTGGCTACCCCTATGGCATCTTGCTCGGTTTTCACGGGGATTACCGCTGCCACTGGACCGAAAAGCTCCTCTTCGTAGGCTGGCATTCCTTTTCCAACGTCTGTAAGAACCGTGGGCTGATAAAATGCTCCCGGTCCTGCCGGAATCTCGCCTCCAAGAAGGCATTGAGCGCCTTTTCGTACGCTCTCCTGAACCTGCCGGTGCAGCTCGTCCCTGAGGTCGTGTGTGGCAAGCGGCCCCAGTCTGGTATCCTTTCTTGTTGGATCTCCCGGTTGGTAAGCACGCATTTTTTTCACGAAGCGTGTTTCGAATTCCTTGCGTATGGCCTCTACCACGACGAACCGTTTCGCTGCGATACAGCTCTGGCCTTTGTTGATAAGCCGGTTGGTCACACAACTCTCCACCGTATTCTCCAGTTCTGCGTCCGCCAGGATCAGGTATGGATCGCTTCCACCAAGCTCGAGCGCAGATTTTTTGATATTCTTACTGGCCCGGCTTCCCACCTCGCGGCCTGCGGGTTTACTGCCTGTGAATGTAACGGCGGCCACCCTGCTGTCCTCGATAACGGGCCATATATCCTTGCTTCTGGTTACGAGAGTTCGAAACACGTTCTCAGGTAACCCGGCGGAGCGAAAGACATCCTCTATGGACAGTGCGCATCCGGGAACGATGGAGGAGTGCTTGAGCACGGCGACGTTTCCTGCCATGAGAGAAGGTGCGGCAAACCGAAAGACCTGCCAAAAGGGGAAGTTCCAGGGCATGATTGCCAGAACGATACCCAAAGGCTGAAACGTGACGAAGCTCTTGAGGGCATCGGTCTTGATTGTCTCATCTTGTAAAAAAGTTTGGGTATTTTCAGCATAATAGTCACAGACCCACGCACATTTTTCCACCTCAGACAGCCCATCATGTATTGGTTTTCCCATCTCTTCAGCCATCTTCATGGAGAGATGCGTCTTTTTCTCCAGCAGGATTCTGGATACGGCCCTCATGTAATGTGCCCTCTCTCTGAAGTCGAGTTTCTTCCAGATTCCAAAAGCTTCCTGTGACTGCGACAGTATGGAGTGTATATCTTCCTGCTCCATCAGGGTGTATTCACGAATGATCTTTCCTGTTGCTGGGTTTATGGTCTTCTTGGGTCACAACTCATAGTATAGTCTTTGATGAAATAAACTTGGCTTAAGTTACTCTTTCGATCGAAACGCCTTTTTGATGACACACTTTTAAGCTTTTTACAGGGGCATTTCTTTACAATGAAATCTCAGAATCATTGCACTTTTAATAAGTAATTCGATATCATTTTAATTGCATGGATATTACCAGTCAATGAGAAACAACCCCGTATAGATCTTTTTCACAATCACACATGACCGCTTCCAGCCACCGCACTTCTCCCGGAAAGTTGGTGGCTTGAAAATGTTTTTCTTGCAGCAGCCAGGTTTCCTACCTATAATGTACCGTAGAATAGAGCAGTAATTTGTGACAACTGTGATGAATCTTTCATTTCAGAAAATGTATCTCGGGAAGTCATGAAATTGGCAGAAAAAGGAGTAATAAGTAGAGGTATTGAGATTGAAATACTCAACTTTGCGGCATAATTTAATGAAACTTGAAAATAATCGACTTCTCAGGTTGTAATTTACTGGATTTTTTGCCTAAAGAGGTGCGTGTTTCAGGGTATTCATTTTCCCAAGCTGCCTCCTGAGAACCCACGACGTTGGAATCTCCCTTGGTACTGTTTCAAGAAATCGTGCGCAATCAGGGATACCCAATAACTCGTTCAAGATAACGAGGAAGCCTGCGTGATCCATGAGGTGCGAAGATTTGATATCCAGGGCAAGAGATATCTGGAATTGTGTGGAAAACACTACATGAATGATCTATGTCTCCGGCATGGATTTGCAGGATTTACTGATAGGGATACTTCCGGTATTCTTGAGATTGTGGTATATTTCGAATTACTTGCGCGCAGATTTAAGATTAGTATTGGAAGTCTTTAAAATAAAGAGGTCGATTGATTATGGGTATCATTGAAATATGCGGCTATGTTCCCGGAGCAATAGGTCGGGTGACAGCGCTGCATGCGCTCTACTACCATAAAAACTGGGGTTTCGGACTGTATTTTGAAGCAAAAGTCGCCAGAGAAGTCGGGGAGTTCTTGAGCCGTTTCGACGAAACGGCCGACGGCTTCTGGACAGTTTGCTCCAAAAATGTAGTTGAAGGCTCGATTTCGATTGACGCTATCAATGCTGCAGATGAAGGAGCACACCTCAGGTGGTTTATTCTGTCTCCAGAGCTACAAGGTCGTGGGTACGGCAATAGACTTATGGAAAGAGCGGTCTCTTTTTGCCGGATGAATGGGTATAGATCAGTCTACCTCTGGACATTCACGGGACTTGATGCCGCAAAACATATCTATGATAAGTTCGGTTTCAGAATTGTGAAGCAGGAAAAAGGAACGCAGTGGGGAAAGGAAGTCCTCGAACAGAAGTATGTATTACGACTGTCCTGATTTATCCTGTCTATCGTACAAGTCCGGTTTTACGGCATTATGTGATATCTGGTATCACAGGCGATCACAGAAAAAACGCGGGAAATTGGGATTCGTGGATCATTTGTGGATGGGTTGTCCGAGGAACGTCCATGTTCGGCCCAAAACATGGAAGGTCAAGACGCGGTCGGCTCCCCACTATTGAAATAGAGACGGTACAAAAGCAATGCTTTGTATAATATGAGTGTGTTGTTCCTTTGATAGTTGTTCGGCAGTATGGGCGCCCGACAGCACGGCTATATTCCAGCGCACTCCTGCCTTCCAGCCGGCCTGCAGGTCGAGCGCAGTATCTCCGATGTTCGCAACCTGTCGTATATCGATGATCTCCGCTAGCTCCATTGCCCGAAATATCATAAATGGAGCAGGGCGGCCGCGGGACACGTCCTCTCCGCAAACGACTGCATCAAATACATCATTTTTCCAGCCTGAACTATTAAGAATAATTTCCACGATGGATCGATCGAATCCCGTATTAAGCGCCGCTTTTATACCGTGTTCGCGAAGCCATTTGAATGTTTGTGCAGCTCCGGGAACAGCACGCACACCCTGTTTTAGATAAGTGCCCGCCAATCGGTTATTAAAATCCTTGTAAATCGTTTCCATTAAATGAATGGTATCTTTCCGCCTGTCTGGATAAGAGACGGAGATCAGACTGTGGATTGCTTCTCTCTTTGAAGCTCCTCGGAATTTGCGTATATCTTCATTGGAGACATTAATTCCACATGCGTTCAGCGCGGCAATAAATGCGGCAGGAACCTGCCCGTTGTCTACTATCGTCGTCCCGGCCAAATCAAAGATGATTAACCGAATATCGTCCATGAATACTCAGGGTCTCTTGTAGGATGCCATTTTTATATAGTGTTGCGATGGTGGTCTCCTCCTGGAAAACGGAGGAGCTTCAATTATTTTAACCACCTGGATGAAATAGTATCGTATTTCTTCCATTTCCACAAATTAAAAGTGGTGTATGCTCTCCTTGGGAAAGTCCCTGGCGGGATGTATCCCTGGCGGGACTGAATATTAAAAAGTAACTTTTATGAAGTTACTTAGATGTATATAGGTTTTTAATCAACAATATTAGGTGATGGAGGGGGCGGAGCCATATTGGAAACAAAACTGGCGCAGGATAAGTAATGATGAGAGGGTGGTGATGAAGTTCAGGCAGTGTTTTTTTGTCTTTATCAATGGAGATTGGATTAAAGATTCAGAAATATTCAAAATAATTACTTGACATTCAGAATATTTTTAATATGATTCAATAATATACATTATAAATTCTTCCTTTGGAAAAGTTAATGCCTTCAGGTCTTATTCCTGCTGATAGGCAAAAGCGGATTTACGATCTCCTCCGCGAACAGGGTGTTGTCAAAGTCAATGAAATTAGTAAACTATTAGGTGTATCCGAGTTAACTATCAGAAGGGATCTCGATGTATTGGAAAAAAAGGAAATCCTCGAGAGAACACACGGCGGGGCGATTTACAATCAGAGAATGCCGGTAGAGCCTCTCTATGAGCAGAAGCATAGGCTGCACAAAGAGGAAAAAAAAGCAATTGGACGGTATGCAGCAGAACTTATAGAAGACGGTGATACTATTCTGATTAATAGTGGTTCTACAACGCTGGAAGTAATCAACAATCTTCGAAATAAAAGCGTGAGAATCATTACAAGTAATCTTGGTGCTATATATAAATCCGTAGAAAGTAAATTTGAGCTTATAATGCTTGGAGGTTTATTTCGTTCACAATCAAACTCCCTCGTTGGTGAGTTTGCTCAGATTTTGCTTAAACGTGTATACGGTGCAAAGACAATTATAGGCGTTGATGGTTTCAGCATAAAGTATGGACTGACTACTCCTGTACTTGAAGAAGCGGGCATTGCCAATAAGATGATTGAATCTACGCTGGGGATGGTCATAGTCGTAGCTGATTATAGTAAATTAGGGGTTGTATCAAACTTTGTTTCTGCACCAATAAATAAGGTGAATGTTCTGGTTACAGATGATAAGATAGATGACGAGTATCGAAATAGCCTCGAGGAGATAGGAATACGGGTAGTGGTTGCATCCTTAAATGTGGCCAAAGCCACTTCGCGGCCGAGTATCAAACAGTAACTTCGCGAGAAGTTACTCAGAAGCCAAGGTTGCATCTCATATATGATAACCAGAGTGGTCTTCTGCTGGAATTAATGCAGAATCTGAGTTAAAATATAAAAAAATTTAAGAGTGGGAGGTAAGCAATGAAAAAGCTTTTAGTTGTTTTGCTCATCATTTTTTTTGGTGTCACAGCTAATTTGTTTGCGGCAGGTACTAAAGAAGTGGAGAATAAAGTCTTGAGACTCATTACCTGGTCAGGTTACGCACCACCGCAGCTTGTTGAAAAGTTTAAAGAAGAAACAGGCATAACGGTGGAAGTTACCCTCAGTAACAACGAAGAGATGATCTCGAAACTCAGAGCCACGAGGGGCGGGGGTTTTGACCTTGCCCAGCCATCACAGGACAGAATTTCTGCAGTGGTAGAGCAGTATAATATCTATCAGCCAATTGACTATTCAAAGGTCGATACTGATCAGATAGACCCGTCACTTCTGGAAGCTGTAAAGAAAAATACCCTTGTGAACGGGAAATCCTATGCAGTACCTCACGTGTACGGCACTTCAGGTCTTGTGATAAATAAAGCAAAAGCACCGGATGTGAAAGATTATAAAGACCTGCTTAATCCTAAATATACGGGAAGGGTCTCATACAGGATGAAAAGGCCTACCCTGCTTGCAATGGGATATTCTTTCGGGTACGATCCTTTTTCTCTCTATGACGATAAAGCTGCCTATCAGAAGTTTCTCGATGAGATAGCAGAGAAACTTATTGCCGGAAAACCGGTTGTAAGATTCTACTGGGATAACGGCGATCAGCTGCTTGAATCACTTCGATCAGGAGAAGTCTGGGCTGCAATGGCCTGGGAGCAGGCAGGCTGGAAACTGCACGGGGAGAACCCTGATATAGATTATGTTGCACCGACGAGCGGTGCAATGGCATGGATTGATACATTTGCCATTCCTGCAAAGTCTGAAAACATCGAAGGTGCATACAAATGGATCAATTTCAGCCTGAGGCCTGAGAATGCTGCGGTATTCACCAATAAGGAAAAATACGGCACAGCTTCAAAAGATGCTGTAAAATTCCTGGAACCCAGTACTGCTGACAACTTCAAGAGATGTCTTCCTCCCGAAGTGCTGGCGAAAGCCCACTGGTATCCTCCCGTACCCCCGGGTTTGGAAGAAATGGAAGGAAAGGTACTGGACAGAATCAGGGCCTCGAAATAAAACATTCAAACCGGCAGTAGAGACACTACTGCCGGTTTTTTTACTGTATACCCGGAAGGTGAAATCAAAATGCAGATTGCATTATCTGTACAAAACGTAACGAAAAAATTCGGTGATTTTATAGCAGTTGATAGTGTTTCCTTCGATGTGGAAGACGGAAAATTTTTTTCAATACTCGGGCCTTCAGGATCCGGTAAAACAACACTACTGAGAATGATAGCAGGGTTTTATGAACCCTCAAGCGGGTCAATCAAGATACGCGAAAAAGATATGGCTGGGGTTGGTCCGAACAAGAGGCCGGTTAATCTTGTTTTTCAGAGTCTCGCCTTATTTCCGATGATGAACGTTTTTGAGAATGTTTCGTTTGGATTGAAAAGGAGAGGTGAGAAGAGCGGGGATGTGAAAAAAAAGGTCGAATCTATGCTGGAAAGGGTCGGTCTCATCGACTTTGGAAACAGGAAGATAAATCAGCTCTCCGGCGGACAAAAACAGAGAGTTGCCATCGCACGATGTCTGGTGATGGATCCGACGGTTCTGCTTTTAGATGAGCCGCTTGGTGCATTGGACTTTAAATTACGAGAAAATATGAAAGTTGAGCTTAAAAAACTGCAGGCAAAAGTAGGAACCACCTTTGTCTATATAACCCATGATCAATCGGAAGCAATGGTGATGAGCGATCATGTAGCTGTTCTGAATGCTGGCCGTTTTGAACAGATAGATACTCCGCAAAACCTCTATAACAAACCGGCCTCCGCGTTTGTTGCACAGTTTGTCGGAGACAATAATAAGTTCCATGTCAAACTCGGTACGGACAGGCACGGTGTTTTTTACGCAACGACAGATGAAGGACAATCGTTTAAACTGGACAAATCGTATGATTTAACGAGAGACAATTCATTCGAAATGTATGTGAGACCCGAGGCAATAATAATCAATCCCAAGGAAGACAAGGACAGTGTTAATCTATTGAATGTAGAAGTGAAGTCTATACTATTTGACGGTGGCAACAGTAGAATCCTCATTGTGCCGGAGGGTTCCAACAAAGAGATTATTGTTTCCCTCCCGCAGAACAGGAAATATGATACGCTCAAAGTCAAAGATAGATTGAAAATTGGCTGGTATCCTTCTGCAGTCGTATGTTTCAAGGGGACAGGTAAGAGGATATATGAAGAAATCTCATAAGTTCGGAATTCGGTGGGGTTTTATAATCTTTTTTACACCGGTTTTTCTCTGGTTATTTATGTTGATCATTTTACCGCATCTTGAGCTTCTCAGAATGTCGTTCATAGGTACCGATTATTACGGGAAATCCGGGTTCACCCTTGAGAATTATGGAGGGTTTTTTAAAGAGCCTGTTTACTGGCTTACATATGTAAGAACAACGTTATATTCTATTCTGGTTACATTTATCGTTTTAATTATAGCGCTTCCGGTTTCCTTCTATGTAACAAAAATTGTAAAAGTGAAATTCCAGGGATTTTTAATGGTTCTCCTGCTGGTCCCATTTTGGGTCAGCGAGCTCATCAGAATTTATGGCTGGATAATAATTTTACGCGAAAGTGGAGTGTTGAATTATTTCCTTACCAGAGCGCATATACTAAAACAGCCTTTAGAGATGCTCTATCATGATGCGACCATGATTCTTGGGCTGGTGTATACCACCATGTTGTTTATGATCGTTCCAATCATCGGAGTTATGGAGAGCCTCGACGATTCTATCATTGAGGCAGCCCTTGATCTCGGAGCCAGCAAATTAACAATATGGCGTAAAATTATCATACCGTATTGCATGCCCGGAATTATGTCGGGAAGCATCATTGTTTTCATGCTGGTTCTTGGCAGTTATCTGACACCGAAGCTGATGGGGGGGAAGAATGCGTTGTGGTTCACGGAGCAGATTTACAACCAGATTATTATTTACTTTAACTGGAATCAGGGGTCGGCATTCGGTTTCCTGCTCCTGTTTATTTCTTCACTGATAATACTTGCTGCGTTGAAGATTACAGGGCAGAAATTTTCACAGGTAATAAGATGATACGTACTTTGCCGAACACAAAAGTATATTTAACAGGCTTCAGGATTTTCATAATACTTTATTTTATATTTCTATTTTCACCTCTTTTAGTAACCATGGTTCTTGCATTCAATGACTCAATGTTTCCTTCTTTGCCATGGAAAGGCTTTACACTCTCGTGGTTTTTAGGCAAAGGTCCGGACAAAATCGGTATTTTTCATGATGCGATCAATTTGCGGAGTATTTTTAATTCCTTCAGGGTTGCAATTGCCGTTACCATTCTTTCTACAATTGTCGGGACAATGGCAGCATTTCTCTTTGAGCAGGAAGATTTCAAGTTTAAGAATATTCTCTATTTCCTCATGCTCGCTCCCATGGTTATACCGGGAGTTATTTTAGGTATATCCCTATTAATGTTTTCCACTGCTGTGGGTTTGTTTTTTGAAAATGCATTTGGTTGGAATATTAAGATGTTGAGTCCGGGTATATGGCTTGTAGTGATGGGCCAGTTTTCATTTATTACCACCATTGTAGCATTGTTTGTTTCTGCACGGTTGAGGAAATTTGACAGAACGCTCGAAGAAGCTGCGTACAACCTTGGGGCAACCAGATTAGAAGTAATATGGTTTATTACATTGAAGTATCTACGTCCCTCAATTATTGGCGGAGCTGCAGTTGCATTCCTGATGTCCTTTGAGAACTTCAACACAACATTATTCCTTGTTGGTTCTGACGCCACCCTGCCCATAAATCTTTACCTGCAAGTACGAGACGGATCAACCCCTGTTATAAATGCGATTGCATTACTGCTCATTATTACCACTTCCACCTTAGCAGTTACCAATCTTTATCTGGGTAGAAAGAACCATGAGTGAGTGATACGCTCAGTACTATTCAACACAGACTCAAAGAGGTTTTTTATTTTTTTGAGCACGACTTGCTTTTCGGTTTACATGGTGGTGTGGAGTGGTTTGCATTTTGGGTATCCGGGTGGTTGGTATTATATTCAGATGAACCGGGAATTCAAGGGGATAATAATAGAGATGAAAAACCGGTATATCCTCGCCATCGACCAGGGAACAACCGGCACAAAGGCGGTTATATACGATCAAAACGGCATGCAGGTTGCAGGTGCATACGAAGAGCTTCACCAGTACTACCCGAAACCGGGCTGGGTTGAACACGACCCGATGGAGATCTGGGAGACCGTTGAAAATACGATTCATGTCGTTCTGAAAATGATTCCTGTGGAGTCTCTTACAGCGATCGGCATCACCAATCAGCGGGAAACGACAATACTCTGGGACAGGGTAACCGGGGAGCCTGTTCATAACGCCATCGTGTGGCAGTGCAGAAGGACCTCGGATCGATGCAGTACACTCAAAGGGGTTAAAGAGAAGAGCCGACTTGTCTCACTTCGTACGGGCCTTCCGATCGACGCTTATTTTTCAGCGACAAAACTGGAGTGGCTTTTGCAGAATGTTCCCGATGCCCTCCGGGATGCGAAAGATGGAAGGCTCGCCTTTGGAACACCCGATTCGTGGGTGCTCTGGAAACTGACCGGCGGTGCGGTTCATGCCACGGACTTTACCAATGCCTCTCGCACCATGCTGTTCAATATCGAAACGCGTACATGGGATGAGGACCTTCTGAAGATGTTCGGCATTCCAATGAAGGTCCTCCCGGATGTCAAAAGATCTTCCGGGGTTTTCGGGAAGAGCGCCGAAACGGATGTTCTTCCTGCCGGTATTCCAATATCAGGAATGGCTGGCGATCAACAGGCGGCTCTTTTTGGGCAGGCCTGCTTTGATGCGGGATCGATAAAAAACACATACGGTACCGGCTGTTTCGTTCTTATGAATACCGGAGTGGTACGCCCCGTTTCAAAATACGGGCTTGCCACAACCCTGGCCTGTAACGGGAGCGGCAAACCGGTATTTGCGCTAGAGGGTTCTATATTTGTCGCGGGTGCTGCAGTACAGTGGCTTCGTGACGGGTTAAAAATTCTTGGCAGTGCATCAGAATCAGAACCGATGGCCCGGTCAGTTGAAGATACTGCGGGAATATATTTCGTACCTGCTTTCGTCGGGCTCGGTGCTCCATACTGGGACCCTGATGCCCGGGGGAGCATATTCGGGATAACCCGTGGAACGACTCAAAATCATATTGTGCGTGCCGCCCTCGAGGCGATGTGTTACCAGACGAGAGATGTTCTCGAATCGATGTTGAAAGATACAGGCCTGCATGTTCAGGCTTTAAGGGTTGACGGCGGCGCTGCAGAAAACGATTTTCTCTGCCAGTTTCAGGCGGATATTCTCGGTATCGATGTAATTAGACCGAGGTGTATAGAGAGTACGTCGTTGGGGGTAGCCTTTCTTGCCGGGCTTGCGATCGGATACTGGGAAGATGCAGACGCACTGAAGAGGTGTAGTGTAGTCAACACGCGGTTCTCACCGAGTATTTCACAGGCGGATGCCGACATACTGTACGCCGGTTGGCGGGATGCGGTCGAAAGAACACGTTCAAAGATGGGATGATGAAGTTTACAGAATCAAATGGCATCTGTGTGACTCAATTCGTGTTTTAGATGTCTTTTTTATCTGCGTGCATGCTGACTCACTAGTATATTTTATAGATGTGATGTCAATACAGAGTTGATACACGAAGTCGATTGAATCATGTGATTCAGCCACCGATGCTGGATTTACAGACGACCTAATTTCATCAAAGAGGAAACTATGAAAAATCTACTGGATAACATCGATGAAGTACTGCTTATGGGTCCGGGGCCTTCCTGCGTTCCGGATGAGGTGTACAGGGCTCTCTCATGTAAGACGCTCGGGCATATGGACTACTATTTTATCCGGATCATGGATGAAATCAAAGACCTGCTTCAAAAACTGATGGAGACTCAAAACAGCCTGACCCTTGCGGTTTCAGGAACAGGTTCTGCGGGCATGGAGACCTGCTTTGTGAACCTGATAGAGCGGGGGGACAGGGTCCTCATTCTGATAAACGGTGTATTCGGCAAGAGGATGGCGGATGTTGCGGACAGGCTCGGGGCACAGGTTGATACGCTCGAGTTCGAGTGGGGAACACCGGTTGTTCCCGATCAGGTGGCTAAAAAGTTGTCAGGTAAATCATACAAAATTGTGGCGGTCGTTCATGCGGAAACTTCGACAGGGGTAAGAAATCCGGTGGAAGAGATCAGCCGGCTGGTGAAGGACAGCGAAGCTTTTTATCTGGTGGATTGTGTTACCAGCCTTGGAGGTATACCGGTTGAGGCCGACCGCTGGGGGGTGGATGCTTTGTACAGCGGTACACAGAAATGCCTGTCCTGCCCTCCGGGCCTTTCGCCCGCGACCTTCTCAAAACGCACTGTTGAATTGATAAAAAACAGGAAGAGCAAGGTTCCCAACTGGTACCTCGACATGAGCATGATCATTCAGTACTGGGAGGGCAAAAAGCGGGCATATCACCACACCGCACCGATCAATATGCTGTACGGTCTGTACCAGGCCCTTCTGCTGATCTTTGATGAGGGAATTGACCGGGTGCATCAACGGCACCTTGATGCACACCAGCGGCTCGTAGAAGGGCTGGAGGAACTTGGCATGGAAATGCTCGTTCAGCCGGAATACCGTCTGCCCATGCTGAATGCAGTGAAGGTACCTGAAGGGGTTGATGAAGCCAAGGCAAGAAACCAGTTTCGAAAAGAGCATTTTATCGAGATAGGCGGGGGGCTTGGGCCGCTTGCGGGGAAGATATGGAGAATCGGCCTGATGGGCCACACTGCACGGGAGGAAAACGTCGAAAGATTGCTTTCTGCTCTGAAAAAAATTCTGAAGCGCTGAACTGTATCGTCTTGATATAGATAGAAGCAGGTGTAGGGAATATAATTGAATAGCATGGGTCGGTTGTTCTTATTGTACGTTGAGGTGAAGCTACGCTTTTAAGTAGAGGAAAAAAGCCCTGTGCCCGGTAACAAAACTATTTCTCTGGTGCCCGTACAGTGTATTAGCGCCCTTTATTGATTTTGAAGTCTCAGGAAGAGGTACGGCAACTGCAGATTAAATACGTAAGCAATAGATGGCAGATCGTAAAGTCCTTCTACACCGGTATCGGAAAATCGGCGGTACTGCTGCCGGCCGCCTTCCTCGTCGCCGCTGGTGTCGGTACTGTGGCCCTGGGTATGATTTTTTACGTGCGCGATGTCTTTGCAGCAACCCCGTCCCAGGTTGGATATCTTACCGCCCTGTGGTCCCTGAGCTATATCATGGGATGCCTCTTCATCCGCCAGGCATTCAACAGGGTTCTTCCACGCTTTCTTTTAATCGCTTCCACCTTTTTAATGAGTATGTTTGTGTTGGCTTCGGTTTTGTCACACAGGTTTTTCATGGTATACGTTTTTTACAGCCTGTGGGGCATTGCGATGTCACTTTTCTGGCCCTTTATTATGGGATGGCTGTCATACGGCATTGAAGGTGCGAAACTTGGCAGGGTATTATCCAACTACAACTTTTCCTGGAGTATAGGCACAATAATCAGCCCCTTTCTCGCAGGTATTTTGAGCACGTTCTCCTCGCCACTGCCGCTTTTTTTTGGGAGTTCTCTATTTTTCCTTACCTGCGTCTTTATCATCGGAGCCACCCTTACCCTGCCGAAGATCAAAGCTGATCGCTGGATCGAGGCCGCAAAAAAGAGTAACACATCCTTAAAGGACAGCAGTACACCGCTGAGATTCCCATCCCGGATTGGTTTATTCACGACCTATACGGTGGTTGGCGTGATTCTCAATATCTTTCCGGTTTACGCCCAGGCCGATCTCGGTGTGAGCAAGAGCCTCGTGGGTCTCATCCTCCAGCAGAGGGCAATCTTCGCGACCGTAGGGTTTATCGTTCTTGGACGAACCTCGTTCTGGCACTTTAAACCCTCGCAGATGATCGTCGGGCAGATTCTGCTTTCGGCAATGGTTTTCTTGCTTCAATATACGAGTATGCCTTTTCCCCTGGGCATACTGCTTGCCCTTATCGGTATCCTCATGTCGTTGAGCTATTTCAACAGCCTCTTCCACGGTGTATCGGGAAGCATCAACAGGGCGGGGAGGATGGCGATTCACGAGTCGATACTATCGGCGGGGCTCATAGTCGGGTCTTCAGTCGGCGGAATCCTGTATGAAAAATATGCCATGTCAACTGTATACCAGTTTTGCGCCGCTCTCGTGTTGATTGGGACAGTCCTGCAAACAGGCCTTGTTTTTAAAATACACGGAAAAGATGCTGTCATGAAAAACAGAAGGTAAAGCTCATCTCCGCAGTATACTGTTGGTGAGCGGCTTCTCTTAGCAACCGCTGATTTGCAAAAAGCGCCCTTATACGAAAAATTTTACAGTGCATCGGGGATTTTTCTAGCAATCAAGTTTTTTAAAAAAACCTTGACAGGTTTTTCACGGCATGATATCGTTTGCACAATCGTTTTCATACGGAAAACTTCCAACATAGTATAAAAGAGTCTATTAATGTGCCATCTGTATTAAAAAATGTATTCACAAAAAAAACATGTAGGTATGTGGCTGTAAGTGGAAGTATTGGAATTGTTTTAATTTGATGGGTAGGATTAAATGGTATGCCTTCTATGAAGGATGTTGCCTCTATGGCGGGGGTTTCGACCTCTACAGTATCGAGAGTCATTAATCAAACCATTCCTGTCGACAAACAGACTCGATCAAAAGTGCTTGATGCAATTGAAAGTTTAAATTACAGACCAAATCTTCTTGCCAAAGGCCTCAGAGTTAAAAGCGGACAATTAATAGGTTTGATTTTGCCCGAGATACGAATGCACGCTTTTGTCCAGATCATCAACAGTGTTGAGGAATATGTCGTAAACAGGGGATTCAGCCTCATTATAGGGAATACCCATAACGATCCTGATATTGAGGAGAAGTTACTCGATAACCTGCTTCGAAGAAATGTCGATGGAATCATTTTTTCACGGTTATCAGATGAAAGCAGAGTTCTGAATCTCATCAAAAAAAGCAGAGTAAAGGTTGTCGCAATAGATAGAGAGCTTGATGTAAAGGACGTGCCGCACGTAATTCTTGATAACTACGGGGCAGGGGTAACGGCTGCGCGCCACCTTATCTCGCTCGGTCATAAGAAAATGGCGTGTATCACCGGGCCCCTGAATATTAAACTGTGCAGAGAACGCCTGGCCGGTTTTTCCGATACAATTAAAGATGAACATTTACAACTTGAAGATAATCAGATCTATGAGGGAAGATTTGACTTTGATTCCGGGTTCAAAGGAGCGGAGCATCTTCTTTCGCAACACAGCGATATAAGCGCTTTGTGGGCACAAAATGACCTTATGGCAATCGGAGCGTTAAAGGCATTGAAAATACATTCACACCTCGTCCCTGAGGAGATAGCTCTCATGGGGATGGATAATCTTGAGATCTCACGTATGGTCTCACCGGCTTTAACAACAATCATGCAGCCCTTTGACGAAATGAGCAAGAAAGCAGTTGAAATTCTTTTCAGTAAAGAAAATAAAGCAGGACAACAGCGAATAATTCTTAAACCCGGGCTTGTTGTGCGGGATTCCACCGTTTTAAATAGTAGCAAAACATAGTAAAATCAGGCAAGGTTTTAGTAATTTCTTGGATAGAGGAGAAACAATAAGTTGTCTGAAGAACCATACATTCTAGAGATGAACAATATTTCAAAAGAGTTTCCCGGTGTAAAGGCTCTTGAGGATGTCAGTTTGCGACTCAGAAAGGGAGAAGCCTTCGCACTGGTTGGTGAAAACGGCGCGGGTAAATCCACGCTTATCAAAATCCTTTCAGGAGTATACAGCAACGATACTGGCGAGGTAATAATAAATGGTCAAATGGTAAACATAAAGGGACCGAAAAATGCAATTGACCTCGGAATCAACACCATTTATCAGGAAACATCCCTGGTACAGGATATTACAGTTGCGGAAAATATATTTCTTGGAAGACAGCCGCAAACCAGATGGGGACGGATTAACTGGAAGGAAATGATTGAGTCTTCCGAGAAAATACTTCGGAATCTTTCTATCCCCCTTTCACCTTTATCGATTGTTGCTGAATTATCGGCTGCACAGCAACAGCTTATCGAAATAGCGAAGGCATTTTCCCGTGAAGCGAAAATCATCATCATGGACGAGCCGACCGCATCTATTACCGAGGAGGATACGGAAAACCTATTCAACCTTATTCGTCGTATTGTCAAAACGGGGACGTCGATAATCTATATTTCACACAGAATACAGGAGATTTTCGTAATAGCGGATATGGTCAAGGTGCTTCGTGACGGTAAGACAGTTAAAACGATGAAGATAAGTGAAACAAACGAAAACGAAATAGTCAAATACATGGTGGGACGCGATATAGGCAATATCTTCGGCGATAAAAGTTATCAATCAAAAGAAAACATCGTCCTTCAGGTACAAAATCTCACCACATCCGGCGTGTTTGAAAATATCAGTTTTGATTTAAAGGAAGGCGAAATTCTCGGCTTTTCCGGTCTCGTTGGGGCCGGCCGCAGTGAAATCGTTCGCGCGATTTTCGGACTTGATGAAATAGAAATCGGAGAAATATATCTATACGGAAAGAAAATAACTTCCCGAAAACCGGACGATGTTATCAAAATGGGTGTTGCCTTTGTGTCGGAGGACAGAAGGCTGGAAAGTATAATTCAGGGTTTCAGTGTAAAGGCAAATATTACTATCCTATTATTAAAAGAAGTGCTTTCGAAACTCAGGCTCATTAAAAGAAAAAAAGAAAATGACCTCGCTGCGCGCTACGTACGTGAATTCGATATTAAAACACCATCACTGGAACAGCTTGTAATGAATCTAAGCGGGGGTAACCAGCAGAAGGTGGCTCTCGCAAAGTGCCTTTCAACCAAACCGAAAATTCTCATACTTGATGAACCGACAAAAGGAATCGACGTTGGCGCAAAAAAAGAAATTCATACCCTTATAAAAGAACTCGCAAACAGGGGAGTTTCGATTATCCTCGTTTCTTCTGAATTGCCGGAAATCATCGGTATGTGTCACCGCGTTGTCGTAATACACGAGGGAAGGTTGATGAAGATATTTGAAAAAGAGGAAATAAACGAAGAAAATCTAATGTATGCAGCGGTCGGGAATATGTGACAGAGGGTTATACTGAATGAATGTTCAGAAACAGCATACTTCTTTTAAGTTTCGACGAAGTCTCGCACGTTTTTTCTTTAACCAGGCAATGCTCATTGTTCTGCTTGTATTTATTATCGGGATGAGTCTTGTTGCAAAAGATTTTCTAACGGTAGGAAACATTTTTAATATAATTCGACAGATCACCGTACACGGCATTGTGGCGTGCGGCATGACGATCGTTGTAATCGGAAAAGGTATGGATCTTTCTGCCGCTTCGATTCTTGCCCTGTGCGCAGTCGTCAATGTGATGCTTCAGCCATTCGGTTATCTCGTTGCTATTGTTGCAGCAGTTGCTGTCGGTTTTATCGCAGGGTTCATCAACGGATATCTCATCGGAAAGGTGAAAGCAAATTTTATAATAGTAACACTGGGAACGTCGATCTTCTATAAAGGTGTCGCTCTCATTATTTCCGGTGGAAGGAATTTGAAGAGCAGGCCGGAAAGAATATTCCATTTCATCGGTGATGAAAGCCTGTTTGGCATACCGGTACTTGCATATTTTCTTGTTGTGACTATGGTTTTTGTGGGAATTCTTCTGCATAAAACAATTTCCGGCAGATGGTTGTATGCTGTCGGTCTGAACGATAGAGCTGCCCGGGTTGCCGGTATCAATGTTTCGAATGTTGTCATGTGGAGTTATATCATCAACGGATTAATTATTTCGCTGGGCTCTATTGTTCTCACCTCTCGTTTGCCCAGAATCAGGGTGGGTACCGCTTCAACGTACCTGTTTGATGTAATCACAATTGTCGTTCTCGGTGGGACAGCCCTGTCCGGCGGTGTTGGCGGTATTTATAAAACGGCGATCGGACTTTTTATTTTCGCCATTATCAATAACGGTATGGCTCTTCTGTCTATTCCTTTCGAATACCAGCAGTTAATAAAAGGAGTAATTCTTATTCTTGCTGTGCTGTATGATGAATTCAATAGAAGAAAGAGGTTGATGTATTAAAAAATGAAGGGAAAAATTACACATTTTATAAGAGAGCAGAAACTTCTTTTTATCACACTTGTGCTGCTCATAATCCTGACGGCAGCTGATCCCAGATTTTTTACAATAAGAAGCCTGTACAGTATTCTTGACCACATCACGATAAACGGAATCATGGCGGCTGGAATGACCGTTCTTCTGATCAGCGGGTCCTTTGACCTCTCCGTCGGTTCTGTCATGTCGTTTACCGGCATAGTCACAATAATGATGCAGCCTCACGGTATGCTCCTATCGATTCTCAGTGGGCTAATCGTTGGTACATGCGTGGGTGCATTAAACGGCCTTCTTGTAGTAAAGGGAAGGATCAATGCGTTTATCGTTACGCTCGGCACAATGATTATTTTCAAAGGTCTGGGGCTTGCCGTAACAGGAAGCCACCCGGTGAAAGGCAGTATTGATGCATATCAATTTATCGGCCAGGAAAATATCCTTGGTATACCTGCGCCCGTTTTCTACTTGATAATTTCTTATGTGATTGTATGGTATATTTTAAAATACACGAAATTTGGAAGAAACGATTATGCGATTGGAGGAAATCCACTTTCATCAAGGCTTGCAGGTATCAACGTAAATCTGTATACCTTTTTTTATTTCGTTCTGTGTTCTTTTACTGCCGCCGTATCGGGAGTAATTCTCTCTTCCAGAGTCAATACCGGATCGGCTGTATTCGGTGATAATACACCCCTCATCGTGATCGCTGCTGCGGTGCTTGGCGGTACGAGCCTTTTTGGCGGAAAGGGTAAAGTAATCGGTACCCTCCAGGGTGTATTGATCCTGGGGCTTGTGGAAAGGGCGATGGTTATCTTTAACGTTTCGACCAACTATCAGCTGCTTTTACGCGGGTTGATAATACTGGCTGTTGTCGTTACTGATGCTCTCACTGTATCAAAGGAAAAAGTTGCTTTTCGGGCGGGTGAAACCTAGAATTGTCACCATCAGCATATACCTGTAACTGGAGCCCGAAACCAAGTTTATTTATGAAAGGGGTGATGTTTGCCGGAACAGATAATCAGAAGTTTTTATTTTATTACAATTCAAATAGGAGGGTTAATTATGAAAAAGCAGGTAAAAATTTTACTGTTTGCTGTGGTGCTCATCACATTTGCGTTCAGCGCCTTCATGGTGTATGCCGGAGGGGGTGAAAAAAAGGGGGGTAAGGAGCAGATTACAGTGGGCTTCTCACTGCCCTTCATAGAAGACAGCCCCTACTGTTTTCCCTATGCAGAGGAGTTGAAAAAAGAGGCAGCAAAACGCGGCTGGAAACTTATCATGACTGATGCCAGTGGTGATCTGAACAAGCAGGTGAATCAGGTAGAAGACCTTGTCGCAAAGGGAGTGGACGGGTTGATGATCATGCCTGTTGATGCAGCCGGTATTGTGCCGGTGATCAATGAGGTCTACAAAGAAACCAATGGAAAGCTCCCGGTTATTACCTCAAATGTTATGACAGATCCGCCGAAGCTTGACTCGTTAATTGGTTTTGCAGGACCGAACAGCTACCTCGAGGGAAGGCTGATGGGCAAGACCTATGTCGAATACCTCGACTCTAAAGGAATCGACAAAATAAACTTCTGCGAATTAACTGGAACGGCAGGATACTCCGCGGCAATTGACAGGCAGAAGGGGTTTGCAGACCAGATTAAGGAGATGGGCGCAGAGGATCGTTTCGTCCTGCTCGATCGACAGCCGGGTGACTGGTCTCCGGATAAGGCCCAGACAATGACAGAGAATTGGCTTACGACCTATGGTGATAAGCTCCAGATGATCTACTCGCATAATGACGGAATGGCGATCGGTATCGCCAAAGCTCTTCAGAATGCAGGACTTAAGCCGGGCCAGGTCATTTTCAACGGATGCGACGGTCAGACAGAAGCGGTCAAGAATATAAAAGACGGATGGCAGTTGTTTACCGTTTTTCAGTCTCCCGCTGTTGATGCGGCAACGAGTATGCAGGTAATGGAGAAGATTCTGGGCGGTGAAAAGGTTGATTACTATACCTATATGGATACCCCCATTATCAATGCTGACAATGCTGACAAGTATCTACCCATTGTGGAAGAACTCTGGAAGTAGTGTCGTTTACCTTGATTTGTATAAAGTATCACTCAAGCGAATGGCCCGATATCCAGAATGGTATGGGGCCATTGTTAAATCAGCTTAATTGGGAGCAGAAGATGTTTTACAAGGAGAAAACAACAAAAGCAGGACTTATTGTTACCATGTCACCGGATGAGACATGGCCCGAGAGTTTTGTAAGCCGGGTAAAAGGTTATCTCCCGAAGGTGCGAAAATCCCTTGAAAAGATCGGCATGCAGGTGTTTGATTGTGGAAAAATTGCCCGGACAAACAGGCAGATGGCTCAACAGGGTGAAACATTGAGGCAAAAGGGTGTGCACGTTCTTGTTATTTATGTCGGAACATGGACGTATTCCAGTACGGCTGTTATGGCTGCATTTAAAACCGATGTGCCGGTTATCGTATGGGCGGATCCGCACATTGAAACCTTCGGGATCGTCGGCGGTTCGATCGTCCGTGGTGCGCTCGATGAAGTCGGCATAAAGAACTATCTGGTGTACGGCGGCTTTGAAGAACAGAGGGTTCTCGACAGGATGAAAATACTCTGCAACGGTATCGCCGGAGCGACGAAGCTCCGGGGTATGATATACGGTGAGGGCGGCAGCAGATGCATGGGTATGTATACGGCCCGCATTGACCCGTCGGAATGGATGAGTCGATTCGGTATTGATGTAGACGGCTTCGAGCAGGTCGATGTAATCAAAAGGGCCGAGAGATACGACTCAAAAGAGGTGGTCACCCTCCTTGATTGGATTAAAAATGATTTTGGCGGAGTAGAGGTGAAGGATGAGGTTATGGCCTCACAGATCAGGATGTACCTGGCTCTGCGTGAAGTGATACGTGAAAAGGGGTATGATTTTATTTCGGTGAAATGTCTGCCTGAGCTCCCGTCCTGCTATACCACATTCTGCGTTGCGCATGCTCTCCTCAACGATTCGTCAGATGACGGATTCGATGAAAAAAGCTCGTTTGTCTGTGCCTGCGAGGCTGATGCCAACGGCGCCCTTACCATGCAGATACTGAACAACATCACGAACGATACCACGATGTTTACCGATGTTCTGTACTATGATTACGATGAGAATATGGTGAGGATGTGCAATTGCGGGTCACAACCCACAGACTTTGCACGATCGAGGAAGGATGTTACCTGGGTTGCTGAGGGGTTGAGGGAATTCAACTGGGTGGTCGGCGGTGCCTGCCCCAGATATGTGGGTAAGCCGGGAAAGGTGACCATCGCACGGCTCAGCAGGATCAACGGGGAATATGTCATGCTCATTACCGGCGGAGAGGCCCTGGATATGCCTCTTGAAAAGATCAACGAGACGAACTCACAGCAGCCCCATGTATTTGTTCGGCTTGACTGCAATCAGGAAGGCTTTATTAGTGCTCTCCGGGCGAATCACGTACACGTCGTGTACGGTGATTACAAAAATGAACTTGAAACAACGTGTGAGGTGCTTGGAATAGAACCGGTGATTCCTGAATAGCTGATCATAAGAGGCTGTTTGACATCAGTATTTAAATCCAATTATACGGGAGGCGTGTAATGAAAAATACAATCGAACTGCTGAAAAATGCCCTTGACAGGGGGAACGGTATTTTACGCCTTTTTCCTAACTGGGTTCCCAGGGAGTTCTGCATTCCCGGAAGGCGGCTGAAGCTGCATCCGGATGATTATTTCTCGTTCGGCGCGCACAGGGGTGGAATCAGCGAGCGGTGGTTTGCATCAACCACAAAGGCTGATAACGGGCCTGAAACTCTTGAGGATGAGGGCTTGAGTTACATTTACATTGAGGACGGTTCCAAATCTGAAAAAGTACTTTTCAAAGATGCGGTAGAGCTGATTGGGGAGGAAATTCTCGGAAAAGCGGTGATGGAAAAGCACGGCGGCTGGACGATGTATTCGAAATTCTTCGACAATATGCAGCCTCTTCCCCATCATCTCCACCAGGATGATGAGAGTGCGGCGAAGGTGGGGCGAAAGGGAAAACCCGAGGGCTACTATTTTCCAAAGCAGCTCAACAACCATCCGGCCTGGTTCCCCTATACATTTTTCGGTCTCAACCCCGGTACCACGAAAGATCAGGTGCGAAAATGCCTGGAGAACTGGGAAAGGGGAGACAACGGAATCCTGTACCTCTCGTGTGCGTATAAGCTGAAGCCGGGTACAGGCTGGGATGTTCCGTCCGGTATTCTTCACGCGCCCGGATCGTTTTTGACCTATGAACCGCAGAGAGCTTCCGATGTGTTTGCCATGTTTCAGTCCCTTGTGTGGGAGCAGTATACTCCGTGGGACCTCCTGGTAAAGGATGTGCCGGAGGAGTACAGGCATGATCTTGACTACATTATAAATATGATAGACTGGGACCTGAATCTCGACCCGGATTTTTACAAAAACCGGTTTTTAGAGCCGAAACCCATCAGGCCCGTAGAAGAGATGCGGGAAGAGGGCCATGCGGAATACCACATTGTGTATAACTCTGAGTATTTCAGTGCCAGGGAACTGACGGTTCTGCCTGGACGTTCGGTCACAATAAAGGATGATGCCGCGTACGGATTAATTGTCATTCAGGGGCACGGAAAGTTCGGTGTGCTTGATGTGGAAGCACCTGCACTGATCAGATTCGGCCAGATGACGGGTGATGAGCTTTTCGTCAGCGTGAATGCCGCCCGGGAAGGCATCGCTGTTACAAATGAAAGCAGTACCGACGACCTCGTCATGCTCAAGCATTTCGGACCGGGAGTGTAATAAGAGACTGAAACTGTTACTGGTAGTATAGGATTTAACGGTATATTTTACACATTATGAAAACAGGGTATTTTTTATCATTTTTGATCCTTACCCTGACTGCAGTTCCGTGCGGTTATGTGGAAGAGATAGATTTTATATAACCGCCGGGTTCAACGGGTACGGCCCTCTTTTGAATAATTTCGATGTAGTGTCGGACCTGTATATAGAGGAGAGAAGCTCAGGTGCCGGGGTCAGTGCGGTATCAGATAAGCAACGACGGAACAACCTGGCACTGGTGGAACGGGAGCACATGGACCAATGCTGCCTCTTCTGCAGAGGCAAATACGGCGTCTGAAGTCAATGCCCGGATTTCACGGTTCGCGACCGATGTTGGAACCGGCTCCTTTTGCCTCAGGGCGTTTCTTGTTTCCGACCGGACACAGCAGGTGCGGCTCGATGCAGTTGCCATTGACTACCGATGATTACACCCACTTGTTGAAGTTTTTAATGGTAACGAGGCTTTCGGTCGATGCAACCGTTCCGATTGTTGATAATTCATTGGTGAGAAAGTTTATAAGGTTATGCGGCTCGATGAAGAGTTCGACTATCAGGTCGAATCTTCCTGTGATCATCGAGACAGACCGTACATTGGGGAGATCTGATACTCTCTGCGCGGTTTCTTTCCACTTTTTATTCATCTGCAGCGTGACCAGGATATAGATGAGCTGTTTTTCCGTACCCTCGTCCGGATTGATGAGTCCTTTCACTTTCAGGAGGTTGTTCACGGTGAGTTTCTTTATGCGGTTTCGGACCGTGCCTTCCGAAATGGAAAGTCTGGCCGCTATCTCGTTGTTGGGTATACGCCCGTTTTGGGAGAGTATATCAACAATTTCGAGGTCTATGGCATCTATTTTGATCATTCCATACTGTATCATTTATTGCTGCTGTTGTCAATCCAGTGCCGCAGTGATTTCCGGCTCGATAAAAATATACTGTGCAAGGTGATTGAAAAGTAGTATGTTTGGGAGGAATTACAGACAATCCGGGTTTTTGTTTCACCGTATGGCGTTGATTTCAATAGTGAAGAGCGTTATGAATGAAATAAATATCTGCGGGACATAGTTCCCCCCCTTATTAAATAAATCAGGAAAAAATATCCGAACCTTACGAACAGAGAGCTCGAAGTCGCCTCACTGATTACCGAGGGAAATACGAGTAAGGAGATTGTGGATATCCTCTGCATAACACAAAAGGCGGTTGAGTTTTACAGGATGAACCTGAGAAAAAAACTCAATCTCGGCCGCCGCGAAATGAATCTCAGGATGTGTCTGCTGTGTATACCTGTTCAATCAGAACGGGGTGAATTCCAACAGGATGTTTTA
This sequence comes from uncultured Spirochaetota bacterium, assembly GCA_964433545.1. Taxonomy (GTDB): domain Bacteria; phylum Spirochaetota; class B62-G9; order B62-G9; family DRHN01; genus CAYSRJ01. The sequence goes on from CAYSRJ010000014.1 coordinate 36,304, forward strand.
CAACAGGAGGTTTTATTTATGGAAGAAAACGATATTCTCTTTACACCGATCAAAATCGGAAGCAGGCAGGTGGAAAATCGTTTTGCAATCAACGCCATGGAATGCTGCGACTCGGACGAGGAGGGAAACCCAACGGACAAGACGTATCGGCGGTACGAGCGTCATTTCAGAGGGGAATCCGGGGTTATCGTGCTCGAAGCAATCACCGTTACCTACGAAAGCAGGGGACGACTCATGGAGCTCAGTGTTATGCCCCGGAACCGGAAAGCGCTGACTAAATTCGTGTCGGAAATGAAAAAGGTGAACGACAAACCTCTCTTCTTCTGGCAACTTACCCACTCAGGCGAGTTGAGTCACCCGGATTTTTCCCGTCGGGTGTGTGTTAAACCGCTTCCCGGGTTCGGGGGAGACCTGCTCACCGAGGAAGATATCGGGAAGATCATGGACCAGTTCGTGCTTTCTGCCAAAATCGCCCACGACTGCGGCGCGGACGGCATAGATTTCAAACTCTGCCACGGGTACCTGGGTTCACAGCTCCTCAGGCCCTACAATGACAGAAAATGGAAGTACGGCGGTTCATGGGAAAACCGAACGCGATTTGCCTATGAAACATACGAGAGAATCATAAGAGAGGTGAACGATCCGGATTTCATCGTCGGATCCAAGGTTTCGATATGGGAGGGTTTTCCGGGCGGCCAGGGCAGCGCCGGTCCGGATACGGCGATAATCGACCTTACAGAATCTTTAAATCTCGTGAAGGGTATCGAGGAGCGGGGCGCCCGATTCATCCTCGTTTCTGCAGGCTCCCCGTCGATTACCCTTGCACTTTCACAGCCTGATAAAAGCATACCGGACGATGTGTATCTTCACCATACCTTCCAGAAGGCGGTCAGCGATGTGGTCAAACCTGAGACCGTCGTTATCGGCTCCGCCTACTCGGTGCTGCGGAACGGAAAGAACAAGCTCCTTGCGGTAAAGGAAGAGGAGGCGTCTGCACTGTACTGGGCGCGAAAGAACATCAAGGACGGGGTATGCGATATGATAGCCTTCGGACGCCAGTCGCTTGCGGACAGCCTTATTCCACTGAAGCTGAAAGAGGGGCGGGAAGATGAGATCAAGTGGTGCACGGCATGCGATAACTGCATAGAATTTTTGATCCGGCAGAAGAATGTCGGGTGCGCAACCTACGACAGGGAGTATACCGAGTCTTTGAAGAGAATCAGGGAAGAAGAGGGCTCCTTGAGGGCCAAGCATACCTGAGCCGAATCGATCTCGAACAATGTAGTTCGGTACGACGGAATATATTCCGTCAGCCTCCGTCGGCAGATGCGCTGTTGTTCGGTATGGTATCCGGAAGCAAGCGTCCGGATAACGTGCCGGAGTCAGATGCGGTTTATTATACAGGCGACAGATCCTGGAAAAACGCTAAACAGTTTATACATCGATATCCACATCGATTTCAAGGCCGATACGGTCGAGGTCTTTTTTCATCCTTTCGAGGGAGACATCCCCGGGAACCTGTATCTCGATATCCAGGGAGTAACGTACCGTTCCGCTCTCAGGCGAGGTGATGCGCCGGGATGTCAGGTTGGCGATATTCACCTTCATCGATGAAAGGTAATCGCTTATCCGATACACGATACCGGTATGGTCGACCCCTTCGACATGTACACGCCGGGGGATAAACGGCTCCACTATCCACCCGCCTGATCTGTTTGCCGGACGGAAAAAGGCAGAAATTCCCCGCTGTTTCTCGAGCCGCCTGCATGCTTTTGCAAGGTCATCCTCGATATCCTCACGAATCGAGAAGAGGAGGATGATTGCGAATTCATCGGCAAGCCGGGTCATGGTGGAATCTTCGAGATTTCCCCCGATTTCGAATATAAGCCCGGCAACATCCGCAACGACGCCAGGACGGTCTTTTCCGAATGCAGTTAGTACGTAATGCTTTTCCATGTGTTTCACTCCCATTTCATATCACCGATTGATTACGTGTACAAAGACCTTTAATCCATGATAAATCAGGTGATTCCCTGTTTTTGCATCATTAATTATTGCATAAAAAACACAGCTTATCCAGTTCTTCTTCGTCTATGTGAACTTGATCACGCCTGTAACGGCACTGTTATTAAACAAAGGTCTCGCTATTGATTATTTTCGTATTAATATAGCTCATATTACATATTATATGTAATTTTTTATAAATAAATTGTGTTATCTGTATTTATCACTTGACAGAAAAGGTGGTACGGAGTATACTGGCTGAAGGAGTGTACCATGCATTATGCTGGTTATGTATTCGGCAAGACGCTTGAGGATATCGATCCGACTATAGCAGGAATCGTAGAATTCGAGGAGGCGCGGCAGGCAAGAAAAATTATTCTCATTCCCTCCGAGAGCATATGCCCGGCGCCTGTGCTCAGAGCGCTTGGCTCTTCCTTTAATAACGTATATGCGGAAGGATATCCCTCTCGTTTCATGGAGGGTGAAGATGAGCCGACTCTGGCTGACATTGATTTCCAGCTCACCCGGTATAGGCGGTACGCGGACAGGCGGTTCTACAAGGGGTGTGAGTATGCAGATCTCGTCGAGAAGATCGCGGCGCGCAGGGCGGCACAGCTGTTTCGGACCAGGAAGAATTCACCTGAAAATATTTTTATCAATGTTCAGCCGCTCTCGGGTTCGATTGCAGTGAGCGCCGTATACGATGCCTTTGTACAGCCCGGTGAAACCGTGATGGGTATGTCACTGATGCACGGTGGGCATCTCACCCACGGAAGCGAGTTCAACAGGTCTGGAAAACAGCACCGAATCGTCTCCTACGAGGTTGATCCCGTATCGGGGAGGCTCGACTACTCCCGTATCATCGATCTTGCCGCTACACATAGGCCGCGGATGATTATTGCAGGCTATACCTCGTACCCCTGGGCCCCGGACTGGAAAAAATTCAGGAAGGCTGCTGATAGTGCCGGGGCAATACTGCTGGCCGATATTTCTCACCCGGCGGGGATGGTTACAGCCGGTGTATACCCAAATCCGGTCGATTATGCGGATGTTGTTGTATTCACCACGCATAAAACACTGTTCGGTCCCCGTGGCGCGGTCATCATGACCACAAACAGGGAGTACGCTGAACGTATTGATCAGGCGGTGTTCCCCGGTGAGCAGGGGGGGCCCCACGTGAACAAGTTTGCAGCAATGGCGGTGGCATTCGGAATCGCAGGAAGTAGTGCATTTAAAAAAGTACAGAAGGATATTGTTGAAAACGCGCATTTTCTCGGACAGGTGCTCGAGCGAAACGGGCTGAAACTCGCCTACGGCGGAACAGATACCCATCTTCTTCTTCTCGACCTCAATTCGGTTGAAACGAAGAGCGGTTTTCCGCTCAAAGGTGAGATAGCTGTTCGAATCCTGGACCTTTGCGGGATCGTCGCCAACAAGAACACCATACCGGGCGACACAGCAACAGCCGAAGCGAGTGGCGTGCGTATCGGCACACCGTGGATCACGCAAAGAGGAATAACGAGGACTGGGCTCGAGGAGTTAGGCGTTCTCATAGCAAAGACAATTAAAAACATACAGCCTTTCACCTACAGAGGGATCACCGGCGACCTGCCGAGAGGCAAGATTGACCTCGATCTGCTTGTCGATATACAAAGTCGCGTGGCGTCTCTTGCCGGGAGCCTCGAAAAACAGAAAGATGCAGCGGTAATGGGTTACCCCCAGTATGGCTTGCAGTCTGCAAAAGAAACTGCAGACAGCGCACATCACTTTTGCTCAATCCTGATTAAAGGGGAACGTTCTCCTCTGTTTCTTGAAGGGGTTTCCACACGTGCGATCAGCACATCTATACAGGGTAATGCAGTCGAAACCTTTTTACTCGGGGGTGACGGTACGCTTATTTCGCAGGCTGTTGTGGTAAGACTTTCTCCCGATAAAAGGGGGAAAGATCGATTTCTCCTCGTGTGCCCGGGTGAAACCTGTCAAAAGGTCCTGACCTGGCTCAGGGGCCTGTCCGACGGATACATCGCTTTTGATCCTCGTGATATTTTCAGAAAGATTGATGGCCCTGTTGTGATCAGGGAGCATGATGAGTGCAGTGAAGACGAGAAACATGAGATCGAAGGTATGCTTGAAACGATTTCGCCACATCTGAAAATAGAGCAGAAAATAAAGGGGAAAAATTCCTCATCTTTCAAACCGGGGGCAGAGTCCCAGGAACTATATAGACAGCGGCCGGATTGCTTTGATGTTTCAAAGCCCTATTTTATCGGCATGCATGCTCTGGGTCGTGCGGCGAAAAATACCGGTAAGAAAATTTTCCGCCCGGCAGAAGTGCTTCATAATAAACCAGGTGCAGGGAAACAAGGTGCAAAGCCGAGCTGTCTCTACGCGGAACACCTGAAGCTCAGGGCGCATATGGTTGCCTTTGCAGGATGGGAAATGCCGGTACGGTACGAGCGGATAATCGATGAGCACAGGGCTGTGCGACAGAACGCCGGGCTGTTCGATATCAGTCATATGGGTATTCTTGAGGTAAGTGGCAGGTTTTCAACACAGTTTCTTGATACGGTATACAGCAACTATGTCCCCTGGATAAAAACAGGGGAATCGATGTACGGGTACCTGCTTGACCCGGATGGCCACACGATCGATGATATCATGATTTACAAACTAGGCCATGAGAGATACATTGTGGTCGTAAATGCGGCAAACAGTGACGTCGATATCAGGTGGCTCAATGCGGTAAATGAAAAAGCAGTTTGTATTGATGCCGATGTGCCGGTTCGGGAAATAATCGGTGATGTAGTTATTCGGAACCTCAAGGATATTCAGGCTGTCGGATCTGATGCGCGTGTCGGCATGGCCCTTCAGGGACCGGCCTCTTTGAAAGCCCTGTGCGCTCTCACCGACGCGGTCGGGACACAAATTTCACGCCTTGAGAAATCGACTTTTATTCAGTGTGAGATCGGCGGTTGCGATGTTCTGGTATCGAGGACAGGCTATACGGGGGAGGAGATAGGGTATGAGATCATGGTTCATCCAGACAGTGCGTCTCTTCTTTGGAACAGCCTACTCGATGTGGGTAGACCGTACGGAGTAAAGCCTGCGGGTCTTGGGGCGCGCGATTCTCTCAGAATCGAAGCAGGCCTCCCCCTGCATGGCCATGAGCTTGCAGGACCCTGGGATATAACTCCCCTGGAGGCAGGATTCGGCCCCTATGTAAAGTTTCACAAGGCTTTTTTCATCGGGAGAGACGCCTTTTTGCAGCGTATGAAGAAATCTACGATGGAGGTCGTACGTTTCAAGGTACGGACACGCGGTGTGCGCATGGCGAAAACGGGTGACTGCGTGGTTGAAATCAGAAGCCAGCGTATTATCGGCAGGGTGACGAGCTGCGCACAGGGAACCGATGAGCTGCAGGTCGGTATGGCGTATATCGACACCCGGTTTTCACGGGAGGGGACTCTGATAGGTATTATCAGTGCCTTTTCGGAAAATGAGAAAACTGTTTCCGGAAAAATCGGAGAAAAGTATCATCTACATATCGATGCCGGGATAATCAGCAGGTTTCCTTAGAAGGGTTTAGCGCTGAACAAAACATCTACCGGGGGTATACCATGGCAACAATTAAAGCATTCAGGGCGCTTGCCCCTGCACCAGAAAAGGCGCGGGCGGTTTCGAGTGTTCCGTACGATGTAGTAACTGTTGAAGAGGCGAAAAATATGGCTGAGGGGAATCCGCTCAGCTTCCTTCATGTCATTCGTCCTGAAATAGATCTACCTGAGGGTATGAATCCATACGACCCTGCGGTGTACCAGAAGGCCGCTCAAAATTTCCATACCCTGCGGCAAAAAAATCTTCTAATTCAGGACGACAGTCCTGTCCTGTATATCTACCGGCTGCAGGTAAACAGCCATGAGCAGACTGGTGTTGCGGGTTGCTGCCGGGTCGATGAATATGACCGTGACATTATTAAAAAACATGAACATACCAGGAAGGAAAAGGAGGATGACCGGGTCCGGCATATGCTCGCTCTCTCTGCCCATGCAGGACCTGTACTTATGACCTATCGGGGGATCCGGCATCTTGATGCATTGATCGATCGCGAGAGAAAAAATGCTCCTCTCCATGATTTTACTGCCGTCGACGGTGTCCGGCATACGGTCTGGCGGGCTGAAAATTCTGAAGAGATAGAGGCTGTTTTTAAAGAGGTGCCTTATTTGTATATTGCAGATGGTCATCACCGGGCTGCAGGTGCGAGCCGAGTCCGGGAGGAAATGAGGAAAAAAAATATTGGTCGCGGTGACGACTCTTCAGCAGAGTACAATTTTTTTCTTGCCGTGCTCTTTCCATCTGAACAGCTCAGGATACTTTCGTACAACAGGCATGTCAGCGATCTCAACGGACGAAGTGAAAAAGATTTTATGAAAGAAGTAAAAGCCCGATTCGATGTAGCTGAAACGACGAATCCTGCTCCAGCGCAAAAGGGTGTTTTTTGCATGTATCTTGAAGGAACCTGGTTCAGCCTTACCGCTGCCGGAGATGTGAGCTCGAATGATCCTGTAAGTGCGCTCGATCTGAGCATATTTCAGAGACTGCTTTTAGAGCCGATACTCGGGATTATGGATCAGAAGAAGGACCGGCGCATCGATTTTGCCGGCGGTTCGGACAGCACCGAAAAACTCAAGGGGCTTGTCGATAAAAAGGGCGGGGTTGCATTTTCATTTTATCCTGTGGGCGCCGAGGAGCTTCTTGCGGTTGCCGATGCCGGCATGGTAATGCCGCCAAAATCGACCTGGTTTTCACCGAAGCTTCGGTCCGGGCTGCTCGTTCATCTATTCTGACTATAAAGGCGAGCTAAGTGTGTCGGTATTCTTCGATCATATAAAAGGGGCACCTTAAGTAAATACCGGGGATTTTGAAGCTGTAAAAGGAGGTGGAACATGTCCATGAAGGTTTTAATTGCAGACAAGTTCCCAGATGAAAAGATCGATGAGTTGAGAAGTCTCGGATGCGAGACCATGTATGACCAGTCTCTCAAGGATGATTCGCTGCTTTCTGCTCTTCATACGCAGCAACCGGATGTGCTCATTGTACGTTCTACTAAAGTGGACGCTGATATGATTAAAGCAGACAGGGGGCTGAACCTCATTATCAGGGCCGGCTCAGGGGTAAATACCATCGATGTAGAAACCGCATCGGCTAGGAGCATATACGTTGCCAACTGTCCCGGAAAAAATGCTGTGGCTGTTGCTGAGCTTGCGTTCGGGTTGATTCTTGCTCTGGACAGGAAGATTCCGGACAATGTAATCCAGTTGAGGGACGGGAGGTGGAACAAGAAGGAATTTTCAAAGGCGAGCGGGATCAGCGGACGGACGCTTGGTGTGGTCGGTGTAGGCAGGATCGGTAAAGAGGTCATTTCAAGGGCGCGGGCGTTCGGTATGCATGTGATTGCATGGAGCAGGTCCCTCGACCAACAGAAGGCCCGGCTTCTCGGCATCGATTATCGAAAGAGTCCTGAGGCCCTGGCTCGCGATGCGGATATCGTGACGATTCACCTTGCACTTACCTCGGAAACCACTGGTCGTATTGGAAATACCTTCTTTCAGGCGATGAAACCAGGCGCCTGTTTCATCAATACATCGAGGGCTGAAGTCGTCGATGAACGGGCATTGTTGCTGGCCATAGCTGAAAAAGGAATACGGGCCGGACTTGACGTTTTTGCAGAAGAACCCGCGGCGAAGGAAGGCGAGATTAAAAGTTCACTCACCGAATCTCCGAATGTGTACGGTACACATCATATCGGTGCATCCACCGAGCAGGCGCAGAATGCTGTTGCAGACGAAACCATACATATCCTGCGGGAGTTTCTCCGAACTGGAAAGGTTGCCAATTGTGTGAATCTCATGGAACGAACCCCCGCTCGCTGGATGCTTTCTGTTCATCACAAGAATCGTGTCGGGGTGCTTGCAGGAGTTCTTGATATTATTCGGGATGCTGGCATAAATATCGAAACAATGGAGAATATTATTTTCAAGGGAGCAGACGGCGCCTGCGCGCGTATTCAGCTTGATGGTAAGATTTTAGACCGGAACATCAAGAAAATTGAAAACAGCAATGAAGATATACTATACGTATCGCAAGTAGAACTGGGAAGGTGAGTCGCGGTTCAAGCGCGCGAAAGAGGAGGCGGTTATGAAGTTTCCGGAAAATTTACGTTATACCGATGAGCATGAATGGATTTTACAGGATGGAAGTTTGGTGACGGTGGGTATTACGGATTATGCTCAGGGCCGGCTGGGTGATGTTGTATTCGTCGAAATGCCTGCAATCGGAACAAGGCTCAAACGGGGAGAAGCTGTCGGCGTCGTAGAATCCGTGAAAGCGGCATCGGATGTGTATGCACCTGTGGGTGGGGAGGTGGTCGAAACGAACGAGACTCTAATCGAGCATCCCGAATACGTCAATCTTTCTCCCTATAACGACGGCTGGATGGTGAGAATTAAAATGAACGAACCATCCGAGATATCTCAACTGATGGACGGCGGCGCATACGGTGAGCTCGTAAAAAAAGAGTCTAAGGAAGGCTGAAGCACATACTCGGCGTCGATCTACCTGGATTTAACAATTTTTGAGATATTACGGTTTGGTTGAATCGCCAGGTCGATGCTGAATGGGAATCGGCGGCATAGTACCGGTGTGTGATGAGAGGAGCGAATCGATGAGTTATATTCCGAATACCGATGAAGATATTCACGATATGCTCCGGCTTATAGGATGCAGGGATGTTTCAGACCTGTTTTCACACATACCCGAAGATTTACAATTTAGTGAAGAACTTGATCTCCCGAAACCGCTTTCCGAACCCGACCTTGTTCGGCACATGCGGGGCCTGAGCATGAAGAACGCCCACCTGCGTGAATACTCCTCTTTTCTCGGCGGCGGTCTGTACAACCACTATATTCCTTCGGCTGTAAGCCAGCTTGCAGCACGTTCGGAGTTTTATACTTCCTATACTCCATATCAACCGGAGGTAAGCCAGGGAACACTGCAGGCCATATTCGAGTACCAGTCGCTTATGTGCTCACTTTCCGGTATGGATGTTTCTAATGCTTCGGTGTATGACGGGGCAACGAGTGTTGCCGAGGCGGTGCTCATGGGACTCAGGATAAACAGGCGAAATACAGTTATCCTGTCCAGATCCTTGAACCCGCAGTACCGCGCGGTGATAGAGACGTACATGAAAGGGCATGCGAAGATACTCGAAACTCCATGGGACAAACATGGGGTAACGGATATCAAAAAACTCTCGGCAATGCTCGATGAATCCGTATCAAGCGTTGTGCTTCAGTCACCTAACTTCTTTGGGATTCTCGAAGACCTACAGAAGTTTGAAAAAGAGGTACACGCGCAGGGCGCGCTTTTTATCGCCGTGTTTTCAGAGCCGCTTGCCTTCGGAATAATCAACCCACCCGGTGTGTACAATGCGGATATCGCCTGCGGTGAGGGACAGAGCCTTGGAATTCCTCCCGGGTACGGCGGACCGCTGCTCGGTATACTCACCTGCAAGAGGGATTTCATTCGCAGCATGCCGGGGCGTATTGCAGGCATGTCCGTCGACCGGAAAGGAAACAGGGCGTTCGTGCTCACTCTGACGGCGCGCGAACAGCATATACGGCGTGAAAAGGCGACGTCGAATATCTGCACCAATCAGGGGTTATGTGCGCTGACGGCTGCACTGTATCTGAGCGCATTGGGAAAGAAGGGATTTCAACGCGTCGGTCTGCTTAATTATGAGCGTGCCGAATACGCTAAGAAGGTTTTTGCCGGGGTCAGCGGATTCAGATTGAAGTTCAACGCGCCTACATTCAACGAATTTGTTCTCGAAACCGACCTGAATGTTGAAAAACTCATGCAGCACGCAATCGAGAAGAAGTTTATTCCCGGGCTGTCTCTTTCACCTTATTATAAGGAGCTTACAAACTGTCTGCTGGTAAACGTTACTGAGATGAACACAAAAAAAGAGATCGATTCACTTGGCACCGTCTTGAGTGAATGCGGAAAGTAATAAAACCGGAGAACGTACGTGGACATTTCATTGGATAAAGAAACGGCTTTTGCAGAAGAGCCGCTTGTTTTTGAAAAGGGATCGCCGGGAAGAACCGCTGTCGAGCTCCCCGAGACCTGGAATAATGAAACCCTGCTGAAGAAATCGCTGCCTCCATCGATGATCCGAAATTCCTTCGAAGGGTTTCCAGAGATAAGCCAGGTCGAACTTGTCAGGCATTTCACGAGGCTTTCACAGTGGAACTACGGGCTCGACACCGGGTTCTATCCCCTTGGTTCGTGTACCATGAAGTATAATCCGAAGGTCCATGAAGACATCGTGAAGCTCGAGGGTTTCAGCTTCATCCACCCCCTGCAACCGGAGGAGCTTGCACAGGGTGCTTTGCAGATTATGTACGAGCTTGAAAGATACCTGGCTTCTATCACCGGAATGGACAGGGTTACGCTGCAGCCTGCGGCCGGAGCGCACGGGGAACTGACCGGCATGACTATGATACGGGCCTATTTTACGGACCGGGGAGAGAAACGGACAAAGGTGCTTATCCCTGATACAGCACACGGCACAAACCCCGCGAGTGTGAGTATGTGCGGGTTTACACCGGTGCCGATCAAATCGGGGAAAGGAGGGTGGCTGGAAGCTGCTGCGGTCGATGCGGTAATGGACGAAAACACCGCGGCGATCATGATCACCAACCCGAATACACTCGGAATATTCGAGGAGGAGATGGGCAGGATTGCAGAAATAGTACACAGTAAGGGCGGGCTTTTGTATATAGACGGTGCAAATCTCAACGCACTTATGGGAATTGTCCGCTTCGGGGATATCGGGTGTGATGTGCTTCACATGAATCTGCACAAGACCTTTTCAACTCCGCATGGCGGCGGGGGTCCCGGAGCCGGACCTGTTGCAGTCAAAGATACACTCGCCTCGTTTCTCCCTGTGCCCGTTATCGAGAAGAAAGACGATGTATTCAGCCTCGATTACGATCTTAAAAAATCGATCGGCAGGGTAAAAAGCTTTTACGGCAATTTTCTCGTCTGCGTCAGGGCGTATGCGTATATACGAACCCTGGGCTGGGCGGGACTGAAGAGGGTATCTCAGACAGCGGTGGTAAACGCGAACTACCTGCGTAAGAGGCTCGAGAGATATTTTTTCCTTCCATATAAAACACCGTGTATGCATGAGTGCGTCTTTACCGACAGGGAGCAGCAAAAACACGGTGTCAGCACACTTGATATTGCGAAACGGCTCATCGATTACGAATTTCACCCGCCGACTATTTACTTTCCCCTCGTTGTGCATGGTGCGCTCATGGTCGAACCGACGGAAACCGAAAGCAGGGTAACGCTTGATCGTTTCATAGATGCAATGATAGCTATTGCTGATGAAGCGGAGAAATCCCCCGATATACTGCACAATGCACCGCAGAGGGTGAAAATAACGAGAGTCGATGAGGTACAGGCAGCGAGAAAGCCGATACTTCGATGGAAGGATATGAAATAGGAACCTTAGAAGTGGTGTGAATCCCCCCGGGGAATGACATTTGCGGGACGTGCCATTTCGAGGTCGATCCTTGACAGGGCTCGGTATCACAACTATCTTAATAAAAGTTACTTAGAAATGGAACCATTTCGCGGCCGAGTATTACAACTATCTTAATCCAAGGTACTTAGAAACAGCTCCAGAACTCCCTTTGAACACCCGAAACCTGATTGATTATCAGGTCGACATCCTGCCTGCGTCTGACACTGGGTTGTTCCGGAGAAACGTCATCTCTCTCACCGTTGAGGCGCAGCAAAACTTTTTTTACACTTTCTCTCAATGCCTCGAGGTTGTACCCTCCTTCGAGGGAGAGCAGTAGTTTCCCGTTCGCCGTGCTTTCTGCTGTATCCATTACTACACCGGCGAGAGAGGCGAATCCATCGGTTGTAACCTCCATTCCACCCAATGGGTCTTCGTAGTGGGCATCAAATCCTGCGGATACGAGCACGAGTTGCGGCCTGTACAGCAGCGAAATGGGTTTGAGCACTTTTTCAAACAGGGTTACGTATGCGTAGTCTCCGTATCTTGGTCCGAGAGGAATATTGACGGTGAACCCTCTGCCCCTTCCGCTTCCGGCTTCCATGACATCACCGGTTCCCGGATAGTAAGGGTATTGATGAATTGAAAAATAGAGCACCCTGTCATCCGAGTAGAAGGAATGCTGTGTACCATTACCATGATGAAGGTCCCAATCGACGATAAGCACCCGTTCGAGCGCGTGATTCCTGATTGCATGTTCTGCGCCGACTGCGATGTTGTTGAAGATGCAGAAGCCCATGCCTCTGTTTGCCTCCGCATGATGGCCGGGTGGGCGAATAAGCGCAAAGACATTGTCACACTCTTCATTCATCAGTGCGTCGATACCACGCAGAACACCTCCTGCAGCGTAGAGGGCTGCTTCGAAAGACTTTGCAGAAAGCTGGGTATCCATATCGAGGGACGAATAAGGGATGCCTTCTGTCATAGCCACCTGTTCATAATATGCAGGCTTGTGGTTATACTCAATCTCCTCCTTTGTAGCCTTCCTGGGGGGAAGGTATTCGAGCTTTCCCGATATGTCTTTATCTTCAAGCATATCATAGAGAACCTCGAGCCGGCGGGGACTTTCCGGATGCGGCGGTCCAGTTTTGTGCTCGATAAAAATAGCGTCTTTCACGACTCCTGTCATAGGCACCCTCCTGACCATGAAGACACACATATTCTACGGGGTGTATGGAACATGTGTTGTTTTTTCATTGAGTAAAAGTGCTTCCAGTACTACAGCGATACTTTTCATCTCAAGAGCGATTATGATACGTTTTGCAGCGGGAAATACGGCCTGTTTTATGTCAAAGGTCTGCTTTTAAAACCATATAATCATTAAGTATCGCTGTAGTACCAGTCAAAGCGACATTAATGAATTCATTTGGCGATCTTTGCGATTTTCGGCTGAACCAGTTTATCAAAATCTTTGAAGGCGAGCTGAATGAGCTCCGTATGGGATCCTGCATTGAATGCTATTTCTTCATTATTTTTTAAGGAGCTGTCGGCATACACTTCCATTCCGTACAGGTTGCCGAACGGCGGCATTGCACCCACTGCGCAGTCGGGAAAGAGGTCCTGAAACTCCTGTTCTCCGGCGATTTCCACCTTTTTTACACCTGTTGCTTTTTTGAGCATGTCCAGGTTTATCCTCATGCTTGCCGGAAGAACTGCCATAGCCATTTTTCCATCAGCCTTGATGACGACAGTTTTGGCAATCTTCTTTCCCCGTATATGGGTGGATGCTGCGACCTCCTGTGCCGTGTATGCGAGTGAATGCTTGATACTAACGTATTTAATAGTATTATCATCAAGAAACTGTTTTACTTTTTTAACCGGCATCTTTTGCCTCCTGTATAATGAATTATTTCCTGTTTTTCACAGTGTGGGCCGGAATTTAGATTCCCTCGGGCGCTGGCAGTGTAACGCTCAGTTCAATGTATGAATACAGAGTCAGCGGCACTGTTGAGTAACTTCTCGCGAAGTTACTTTATGATATTCGGTCCCCGGGTACGTAAACCACTTTTAAGTAAATTGTTACACCAAAAAGCTGAAATTGCAATTGTATTATATGCGGGAAAAAAAGAGGAAAATGATGTAATGTATGTAGGGTTTACAGTGGGGTTCTTTCTCTTGCGGTCTCACACGGGATTTATTATAATAGGCAGAAAATGGAGGAATAAAATGACCAAAAAGCTTATATCCATTGTTTTTTTCATCCTGACACTGGTTGCGGTTCCAGTTCTATCCTATTCCGCTGTCGTCGACTGGGTTTCAGGTGATGTTGCATACAGTCATCTGAAAAGCGCCTGGGAACAGCTTGATTCGGGGATGACACTGGTCTCAGGTGACATTGTCAAAACAGGCGAAGGCGGTGAGGCTACCCTCATTGACGAAGGGAGTGAAATGCATATAATGGCAAACTCTCAATTCACTATCTCGGAAAAATACGTGCAGGAGCAGAAAAAACCTTCTTTCATGCTTTTTATCGGGAGAATGAAGTTCAAGCTGGGCAAAAAAGCAAAGACTGAGCCGGATATTCAGACTCAAACGGTAAATCTCACCATCAGGGGCACCGAGTTTGAGGTGGGATCCGGATATGACGGGTCGACTATTGTCCTTTTGAATGAAGGAAGCGTTGCAGTGCAGGGGCAGAAGAATGAATTGGTTCTGCAGACGGGTGAAGGGACAGAGGTTGCGTTCGGGGAGGAACCGACGGAAAAGTTTAGAGTCATGACCAGAGTCATCGACTGGGACGCCTGGCTCGCAGATTCACAGGAGGCCGTTAAAGGAAACGAAGTCTCACTTTTGGACAAAGTACTCGGCAGGTTTCAAGGGATAGAAGAAGACATCAATAAAAATGAGGTGCTGCGAGCTAGTGCGCAGAAAAAAAAGGATGAGTTTATTGCCGAGCGGGACAGGCTCATCGATGAGGGGAAAAAGGAGGAGGCGGATACATACTCCAAAAAAGCAGGGGAGCAAAGCAAGCTCGCTTTTCATTCTTTTGTGAATATACGGTTTTTAGCCCTTTCCACGATTGGTCTCTTTGACATGGCTGAAAGGATATATACGGGGATTGAAAAGCCGCCTAAAGAAGCTAGTGACCTGTTTGAACAGATTCAAAAAATATATAAAGATATAGAAGCAAAATATCTGTATGAAGGAGACAGGGAACGGCTCGAAAAAAAGGCTGAAAAGAAAAAGGGGTGTAGCAAACTGTTTTAAGACCGCCGCCCTCAACCGGGCGGCATTTTAATACATGCCGGTTAGAGCGTTTTTTGGGTATATTAGTTTCAGGTATATATGGAACCGAAACGATACACATGTATGTTACTGCTGTTGCTGATCCTTTCCTTTTTCAATTCTCAATTTCTATCCGCTCAGGTACACAATGAGAAGCCCCTGAATGCAGGTGAAGATGAATCTTTATTCCCTGAGTATGAGGTGGAACACCTGAGTGAGCCTCCGGAAGGAGCCGATACGATTTTTCCGGTAATTTTTAATGGCTCACTCTACTCTTTTTCTCTCGGCAGCTCAAAACCCATCTGGAAGATATTTATTGGCGGTGATCTTTTAAATCCATTTACTGTTCAAAATGGAGATGTTTACTTCTACGACATTTATAACAGATTGTACGCTGTTGATTTAAGAAGTGGAAAAGTGTCCTGGGTATCCATGATCAAGGAAGAAATCAGGGGGGAACCGGTTATTTATGGTGATTATTTGATTGTTTCCACCTTTAACGGCGGTATATATGTCCTGATTCGCTCGGACGGACATCTGGTATATTCGTATGAAAATGAGGATGAGATAATTGCGGGGATGAATATATATAAAAACCTTCTGGTCGTTCCATTTAAGAGCGGGAAGCTGGTTGCCTATGATATGGGATCAAGAAAGCAACAATGGAGCTTTGGCACGAATGGTATCATCAACGTATCTCCGGTGGTGAGGGACACCAGCCTTTATTTCGGTGCATGGGATGGAACATTCTATGCACTCGATGTTAGAACTGGTAAATCAAAATGGATACGTTATGTTGGCGATAATACAACAAGAGATTTTCTTGTTTTTAAAAACGTGATCGTTCTTTTTTTCTCAAAGGGAGAAGTCGTGTGTTTAAATCGAGAAACGGGCGCTATTGAATGGATAAAATATTTTTCCGGTGTGGATTTCAATTACAATTATTTTTCGGGAGAAAAGGCGATGTATGTTTTTCTGCCTGATTTCACTGCCTTCGACCCGATGAACGGTGGTTTGCTCTTCGATTATAGAGAGAGAGCGTTCAATTTATATAAGGAGATGCTGTTTGACAATATGGTTGAGGGAAAAAATCCACTTTCTAACGAAGATAGAATCGGGCTCCTTTCCGATGAGTTTTTTTCTGTCGATGCCTTTCCCTATCTTCCGCCGGCGAGGGCCGGTAAAAACCTTGTGTACTTTGTCACTGGTAATGCCTATCTATACGTGTACGATTTGCTCAAGGATTTTTTTATTTTAAAATATAAAATGAGTTAGGAATACAAAGATGAAGACAAAAAAAATGTATTGTCCTAAAACCGGGTGGCTGTGTATTGCCGTGATCACGGTTGTGCTTCTGATTGCTGTTTCCTGTGCAACCAGAGAAAAGACAATTGTCGATCGTGCCGGAATAAAGGGTACGGTTGTGCCGACTGATGCATCCGGAAATGAAATAGAGATGCAGGACAGAGGCGGCGTCATTATCAACTGCATTCCGTTGCGTGAAGGAAAGCAAAAACAGGAGATGGCTATCACGGCAAATACGCAGAATGACGGAAGTTTTTCTATTGGTTTACCAGGCGGTGAGTATATGATCGAAATATTTCTCGAGGGGTTCTATGTCAAGAGCTTTCACCTCGACCTCAAGGCCGGTAAACGGTACAATCTGGGGAAGATAGCACTTCGAAAGATAGAGGTGGGTGAGGGAATGCCACTCAAAAATAGCGAACAGAAGGAAAATATCGGCAGCGAGGGTGATGTTACCATACAGCCGCCTGTGATGTAATACCACCGACAAAGTCGAGTTGAGTCATTGAACAGATTAAACACATTTATTATCCTTTTTTTCAGTTTTGCTCTCACGGTTCTTGTAATGTATCTATTTATTACCGAACAGTATGAAAAAGAGATCGTAACGATTACGGCACCCCTCAAGATTGAAACCTACAGAATCGACCGTTTTCCCCTTCCGGATGCCGACATATACCTCAACCAGAAATTTATAGGTAAAACAGATGAAAAGGGTTTTTTTTCAACAAATGTGGATTTGAATGTTGGCGAGTCGTATACACTTATTATTGAAAGAGAGAACAATGGGTATGAATACGGGCCGTGGGAAACCCATTTCAAAGTCGTCGGGGAAGAACAGAGGGCAAAGAAGAAAGAAAAAAAGGGTGAGGAGAACATGCCGACTCTTGAAGGGGAATCTGATATACTGACAGAGCTTCAACGCGCAGAGCTCGGGAAGGCGAGTCTGTATGAAAAGTATCACTTTCTCGCTATCATAGACGGTCATATGTACTACACCCTGGAAGTACGCCGGGGCAATCCGGTGGCGGACGCATCGGTTATTATAAACGGCACATATATGGGAAAGACCGACAGGACCGGCCGATTTACCGTGCAGTACTCCGGACAGGAGAAACGGAAGGAAGAAATACAGGTCTCGAAGGAGGGGGAGCACACCTGGATTAAACGAATTGACGTATATCCCGATGCAGTAATAACGGCTGATCTTGACAGGAGGCTCTCTATCGAGATGTATGCGGTAACTGATAATTATAACGTTATTAGAGGCATTGAAGGTACGCGGGTTTTCATAGATGACCGGTATATGGGTATATCCGGGCCCGATGGTCGGATCTCGTTCAATTATGAAAGTGAAAAAGGAGTGGACCGGGAACTACAACTTGTCGTTTTATACCCATCGAACTACTTCCCTGACAGAATTGTTATAACATACGATATACATAGGGAGCTGCCTGCTTTGCAGGATTATGTGTTTTCCTATACAAAGACACCTGTCCCTCCGGGTGTCGCTGTATTCCCGCTTGCCGTCAGCAACAGGGATGATCCGCTTCTCAAACGCAAGGCTGAGGATGTCAAAACGAGGATTATCGACTATCTTACGAGTGCCGGAGTATTTCACAATGTGTCCAGTAAGGCCATGCAATTGGCGCGTGAAGAGGGCCTAACCCTTGCGAAGAAAGGTGTGAACTGGAGTGATATTCCGGAGATTAAAAGTAAAGTGGATGGAGTAATATTCGGAAGTCTGGGTCGAAGCGGAACATTATTTCAACTGTACTTATGCGGTGTTGACTACACAGGGGAAGTTATCAGTGAGATAAACAAGTTTGTTACGATGCGGGAAGTACAGTCAGTGCTCGAAGATTTTACCACTTCCTTCATGAAAAATTTTCCGTTTGAAGGGAACATTTCTTCGATCGGAAATAAAATGTATATTAATCTCGGAAGACGGCAGGGTGTTGCGCGGGATAACAAATTTTACAGCTACTACGAATATTTTGATAGAATAAAGGGTGATTATTCAAAAAAAAGAGTGGCGCGGCTCGTTGTTGTTGATACCGGCGAGACACTTTCTGCATGCACCCTGGAGACGATAAGTGAGGGGTATCTTCTCGAAGCAGGCGGAAGGGTAAAACGGTATCGGGAACCGATACAGGAATTAAAAGAGATTCCTGTCACTATTGTTGTTACTTCGGGCAGGGACATGGTTGGGAATGCAAATGTATACCTCGATGACCGCTGGCGGGGGCAGACGAATGAGAATGGGGAGCTTCAGCTCTCTCTGGCCGAGAGTCTCGATGCAGACATTCTCGTGTACAAAGAGGGGTATAAGCCTGCAAAAATTGCGCTTAAAGTTCGGGAAGACAGCAGGAAGATAACTGTTGATCTTAGGCGTGGAAAGACCGCATTTATTGTCGATTCGAATCCCCGTGATGCGCTTCTTTTTATTGACGGTGATTTCAAAGGAAAAACTCCGATAATAAAAAAGCCGATACAGGTGCCGTACGGCTATCATCTTGTTGAGTTGAAGCGTGAAGGGTATAAAGAGTATAAAAAATATATAAGCTTCGGAGAGAAGAGGTTTTCTCTAACCGGTGATGAAGCTGTTCGCCTCTATAAAGATTACTATACTGATGCTGAAAATGAATATAAAAAAGGGAATATACACGGGGCAATTATCACCCTGCAATCGGTCTCCCGTGAGCACCCTGATTTCGGACGGGCGGCTGAATTTCTTGCCTTTATATACTTGAATGATTTGAAAGATAATGAACAGGCACTTTATTATTACAACAGAGCAATTGAAGTTTTAAATGATGATCTATCTGTCATTTCATACTACAACATGGGGCAGGCATATTTCAATATTGCTGAAAAGCTCTTTTATACCGATGCACGAATTGCAGAGGAAAATTATAGAAATGCGATTTCAGCATTCAATGTGATCCGGGAGAAAAAGAATCGTCTCAATATCGGCCAAAGGAAAAATGTATACCAGAATACTCTTTTTTATCTTTCTGTATCCTATCAGAAGTTGTACTATATGACCAATCAGAGTGAGTATTTGACAAAAGCGTTTTACTCCTGGGCAGACTATTTCGATTTTTTTAATGAAAAACTTATGGAAGAGCAGCAATTTAGAGACCAGTATGCGGTTGCGGTTTCATACAGAGATGAGGTGAAGAGGTTGAGAGGTGAAAAGTAAGGGCTGGCTGGTAATTTTAGTGCTTATGATCGTATCACTGGTTCTTTCAGCAGGCTGTGCAGGGGAAGCTGTACGCTCCACACACCCTGAAAAGCCCGATGAATCTGTGATTGAACCTGAACAGCCTGAGGAAAAAGCTGCTGAAGAAAACGTTACCGTTGATTATCAGGGAATCGAGTTGAAGCTCTTTGATTTCATGCAGGTGGAGCAAATACCGGGCCTGTATAACTCATACAATCCTCAATTCTCGACAAATGAAAAGTATCTGGCATTCGAGGTGGATCAGGGCACGATTAAAAAGATCCGTATCTATACAATCGGTATCAACAAGCCGACTTATGCACTGGAGTTTGAAAAGGTGAAAGAAGTTTCTCTGACAGATACATCAGCGGATCAGCTTACGGACGATCTTTTCGAGTCTTTTACCGAGGAAAGTTTCAATTATGAATTCACCTGGTTTCCGTTCAGCAGCTCGTTTATATTTACGTCCAATGCAGGCCGCGGCGAATACAATTTATACGCGGGTTCAGTGCAGGAGAATGACCGGGTGCTGAGGCAAATACAGGAGTCGTTGCATCCAAAACAATACAACGGCTATTTCATGGTCACCGAAGAGTTCAGAAAAGACGGACAGGCACGGGTTTCCCCGGATGGAAAAAAGATAGTATTCAGCTCAGGAAGAACCGGCAACGGAGACCTCTACCTTTTTGACATAACGAACGGGACGCTTGACCAACTCACTACCGGCATGGCTACCGATCTTTTTCCACAGTGGTCTCCTGACGGTAAGGATATCGTATTTACCACCGGGGGAAAGACCGCTCATGATATTCATATAATTCGTGATGTAGGTTCTCCCGGTCAGCATGAAGATGTGCTGGTGAGCTGGTTTTTCGACGATGAGCTTCCATCTTTTTCGCCTGACGGCAAATTTGTTTCCTTTTATACAACCTATAATCGGGAGCGCGACCCGTTCAATACAAAACGGTGGGGAATAATGATTGTTCCTTCAGACGGTTCGGGACCCAATGCCGGGAAAGAACTTATAGATTATTTCCATATCCCGAATGTAATTAAAGACAACACGCAGGGAACTGCATGGTTCCCCGACAGCAGGCATATCATCTTTGCTAAAAATATTGATAGCGATTACAATCCAATTTATATTTATGATATCCAGAAGAGAACAGAAGAGTATGTCGATACCGGTACACGCATAAATCACGATATAACTGTTTCCCGCCATGGATTAGTCTCATTCCGTGCCCAACAGCTGGGCTGGGACAGAATATTTACCGCATCTTCTACATATTTTCAGGAATATTTGAATGAAAAATTTGCGAAATAAGCGCCCTGGTGCCGTTTTACTATTTTTGCTGCTTTTTTTTTCCAGCACTCAGGCGGTATACCCGATTCCGAAGGAGATCGAGGAGGCGCTGAAGCTGAATCGTGTAAACCATTTTGATGAAGCGCTGCAGGTTGTCGAGAAAGCACTGGCGGAAGAAAAAATAACACCCGACATTACTTCAGCGTATACTGTAGGTCGAATACTGTACCGCAAAGGCGAACTATACCGTAAAATTGCCGAAGTAAGTATATTGACCAGCATTGGACGCATACGGCAGATCAAAGATGATGAAAAAAAATTACCGGACGAACTGAAATTATTTCTCGCAAAAGGATACTTTTTCAATCACCAGTATACGGATGCTGCTGAAATTCTGAAACAGGTGGTAAACAGCTCTAAACTATCTGACGAGTTTTTGGCCCTCGCACGGGTGTACCTCGGTGCAACCTATTACCGGCTCGGTGATAAGAAAAAGGCTGAAGCGATGTGGCAGGGTATACGTGAAAAGCAGGTATACGCCTATTCCACACTCGGACTGTTATACGCGCTTCTAGGTATCAATCCATCCGGGGGAGAGCTGATGACGAGAAAGGCGATCGAGCACCTCTCCGATTTGAGAAAATCACTTTCACCGGAAATGATGAAGTCCTACAAGTATGTATTGCAGGTATACCATGCGTTCTCACTGCTGACGCTTGGCAGATTTCATGATGCCTATTCGGAAGTCAAAGGTGTCAGGCTCGATATGCCGGTGTACGTATACACTCCTTCTAGGGTTACATCCTCTAAAGAGGATGTATCCTCTTTAGAGAACATGCACATGAGGTTTTATGATGTCGCACTCCTGCTTTGCTACAGCAGGATTATTTTCGGCGAATCTATAAAGAATCTCGAACCGATTGTTTCAGCTTCATCCGGAGAACTTGCGAGCTTCGCCTCTTTTTACGTGGCTCAGATGTACCTGTATCTGGAGGATTATGAAACCAGCCTCAAGTTTGCATTAAAGGCCAGAAAGTTATCGGTAACAGGTTCGCTTACGATGTACAGGGCAATTGCATGCGAAAGCGTAAACTATATGCTTGCCGGAAAACAGAAAAAGGGTAACAGGATCATTTTAAAGGAAATGGAATCAATATTCGGTAAACCCTCATTTCTTCTTGAAATGATGAAAGTTGTTATATCATCCGGCGTCACGTACAAGCAGGTGAAGGATATAATCGCTGATGTCGAATCTTATATATATGAAACAGAGTGGGAGAAAACAAGAAGAGATTCTGCTTTGATGGGTGAGCTGTCTTTCTTTGCGGGTAACTTCCCAAAGGCTCTGTACTATCTCGAACGGGCCCGTGACAAAGGCAACAAGAACAGGATTGAGACCAATGACCCGGGTTTCCTGCTGAAACTGTCATACGTATATTACAGCAGAGAAAGTTACCCGGAGAGTCTAGAGATTCTTTTTTCTCTCGGAAAATATTTTTCCGGTATAAGACCTGTGCAGGATGCTATACAGACTGTTTACTCGTATAAGCAGAAAGGTACAGGTGAGATACTCATCGAGTGAAAGTCTCGTTTCTTTTATCTGCCCGGAAAATTTGAAGTATTGTGAATTTATCGGAGTGTATTGCAAGATTCCCAATCAGGATTAAAATCGGGGATGTGAAATGAAACAGTTCAAACGAACAGTATTTTTCAGTGCGGTTTTTATTCTTATAGCCCTGTGTGCTGCACCCATACTTTTTTCGCAGGAGCCGGGCGGCACCCTCGTATATGGAGAGTACGGCGCACCAACACGTCTTGTGCCGATACTTGCGAACGATTCGATATCCATCCGCCTCATAGAGCTGATCTATGGTTCTCTTGTATACTACGACCCCGACGGAGAAATAAAGGGTGACCTTGCTAAAAGCTGGGACATTGCAAAGGATTTAAAAACCGTGACCTTTTATCTACGCGATGATGTCCGCTGGCATCCGATGCCCGGAGAATCGGATGGAGAGCTGTTTACCGCCGATGACGTTGTAAAAACATATAAAATCATGATGCACCCGAATACGATAACCTCGCTGCAATCCAGATACAATTTTATCGCTTCAGTGAAGAAGATCGATGATTATACCGTTATGTTTAAATTGAAAAAACCGGTTTTGAATGTGCTGGGCAGATTCAGCTTCAAGATTCTTCCGGCATACCTCCTGAGGGGTGTATCGTATCTGCGCGGCGATGAAGATCTCTCCATTTATAAACATCCGATCGGAACGGGCCCGTATATGTTCGTTTCTCAGAAAGGACCGTCTTCAGAGATAGTATTGAAGGCGTATGACGCGTATCATCTCGGGAGGCCCTTTATAGATACAATCATTATGCGGCCCTTTGCCGATCAGAATATTATAACTCAAACTCTCCTCTACGGCGGTATCGATATGGAGATCAGGGTTCCGCCGCGTGACATCGCCGAGATACAGGGAGACTCGCGTTTTGAGCTCAATCCCTACAGCACACTATCATTTTCCTTTTTCGGATATAATTTGAGAAATCCGGTGCTTGCGATAAAGGAGGTGCGGCAGGCGATATCCTACGCGATCAACAGACAGGAAATGCTTGATTCATTTTTTGAAGGCAAGGGCCAGCTGATTTCCGGACCTTTCGCACCGGGAAGCTGGGCATACAACCTCGATGTCAAGCCAATCGTCTATTCTGTGGACAAGGCAAACAGTCTCCTCGACCGGGCCGGGTTTACCGAGTGGACAAAGGGTATTCGCAAGAGAGGCAGCTATGAGCTCAGATTTGAGATGGTGGTGCCCATATCGAAGGAGAACGAAACAACAAAGAGGGTCATACTCGCATTTCAGAATTACCTGCAGAAGGTCGGCATACAGGTAGATATTAAATGGCTTGAATGGAAGGCGTGGACAGAGGCCGTGTTCATAGACCATAAGTTTGATATAATTTATGCAGACTGGATTTTCGATGATTCATTTGATATTTCCTCTCTGTTTCACTCACGGGAAATCGGGATTGGGAAAAACAACTTTGGGGCCTATAGAAATCCCGAGGTTGATGCCCTGCTGGATGAAGCGAATACAACCCTTGATATGGAGAAAAAAAGAACCATATACAGGCAGCTCCACGCTATCCTTGCAGAGGATGTACCGTATACCTACCTGTGGACCCTTACAAATTATGCAGCCTATAACAGGAAGGTGAGACGGGTGGAGATTCATCCAACCCGTTTCTTTACCTACGTGAGGGAATGGTATATCCAGAGAGGGGGAGGATGACACGTTTTCTGAAGCTTATCGTGAAAGAAGTCGTCTATACATTCCTCCTTGTCATTGGCGTGAGTTTTCTTCTCTTTTTACTTTTTAACATGATGCCTGGGGAATTCCTGGGAAAAGGGGAAGGGGTTCGTTCCTTCATGCTTCTCCTTAAAAGGTTATTCACTCTCCATTTCGGTGTTTCGATTGTTTCAGGAATCGATATCAACAGTATTATCTTCCCCGCATTTAAAAATACGCTTATTCTTACTGTTGGTGCCCTGTTTATTTCTCTCCTGTTCGCAGTTCCTATTGGTATCTTTTCCGCATTCAGAGGATTTAAAACATACTCCTGGCCACTCTCAATGCTTTCGTATATCGTATCCTCGATCCCTGTTTTTTATTTCGGCTACCTTGTGCTTTATCTGGTATCAAGATACACGGGATACCTGCCTATCTACTACGTGCAGGCCAGTGGAACAGGCAGTAGAGTTCTGGCATATTTGCTTCCGATTCTTGTTCTCGGCCTGGGTAACAATTCCATCTGTGAAATTGTTCGTTTGATTACTATTGAACTGGATAGGGTAATCGGCACCGACTACGTCGCCGCTTCCAGGGCGCGGGGGGAGTCGATTCTTGCAAGCGCGGCAGGCGAGGGTATTCTTATACCGCTGGTATCAATTGTATTTTCGAAGGTGCCGTTTATAATAGGCGGGGCTGTAATTGTTGAACAGGTTTTCAACTGGCCCGGCATGGGAAGGCTGGCCTTTCAATCGACACTCGACAGGGATATGCCTGTTCTTATCGTTATTGCATTTCTTTCAGTCCTGATGGTGCGGGTGGGGATGATTGCACGAAATATACTACTCTTTCACCTGAATCCGAGAGAGGCATAATATATGAAGCGATTTTACTACGAAGAGGAACCGGTCGATATCGAAGAGTTTTATGTTCCGATATACAGAAGGGCAAGTGTTCGTGATGTTGTCTCCATAGGATTCGGTCTTTTTGTTGTTGCGTATCTCTTTATTTTTTATTTCATATCGATAACCAATACCTTCATTCAGAATCCGATGGACGTGCATGTTGATCAGATGTTTCAGCGGCCGTCGTTTGAGCACCTGTTTGGAACAGATTTTCTCGGACGCGATATATTTTCAAGAATTGTCAAGGGCACAGAAGCATTTTTTGTTCCCGGGCTGCTATCAATAGTCATCTCGACCTCTTTCGGTCTCCTCTTCGGAGTTGTCACCGGTTTTTACCCAAAAATCTTGTCGAGTATAATCTTCTATTTTCTCAATATCATAGATTCAATACCGCGCCTGATTCTAATCCTCATTATCATTGTGCTGTTCAGGCCGTCAATATACCTTGTCATGGTTTTTGTCGGTATAACGAGCATTCCGAAAATGACCGCCTATATACGATCGAAAGTAGAGATATTGAAAAACCAGCGTTTCATTGAAGCGGGGAAAGCTCTCGGCCTTTCACCGGGAAGCATTGTTTTCAAACATATTGTATGGCTTTCAGCGAAGTCTGTATTAATAATCCATGCAACACTGGGGATGGGAGAAGCTGTGCTGATCGAGACGTCACTCTCATATCTGGGTTTTGGTGTTCAGGAACCCGACCCAAGCTGGGGGAATATGGTTGCTATGGGTATCGATTTCTTTTTTCAGGGCAGGCTGTGGTTGTCGACAATCCCCGCTGTTGTCATCCTTACAACCATAATGGGCCTCTATTTACTCGGTGACGGACTGAACTCCATTTATAATGAAAAGGTTTCTCGATAATGCCGTTAATTGCATCGTTGGGCGGATTGAAGGTCTATTTTTACGACCAGAAGGACAAGCGGTTCATTCGCGCAGTGGAGGATGCTTCGCTGAGTATCGATGAAGGCTCTGTACTGGGACTGGTGGGTGAATCTGGGTGCGGCAAGACCGTCACCGCGCTTTCCTTGATGGGACTCGTTGATTCCGAACCAGGTATCGTGGGAGGCGAGTTTTACTTTCGGCCGAAAAGGGATGACAGGAGGGCGGTTATACATGCGATTCTACGCGGCTTCGGGAAATCGAGGAACTACAGACGGGGGGAGCTCGTTAATCTCTTCTACGGACTCGAAAGCTTCATCGAGTTTCGGTATAACCCCTTTACAATGATCAAGGATAACGAAAAATGGCTCCGCAGGCATAACAGAATCATGGAGCACATACGGGGAAGAAATATTTCAATGATTTTTCAGAATCCGCTTCGAAGCCTCAATCCTTTTACACCGGTCGGAGCGCAGCTCATGAAAACCATCGAACGATTCAATCAGGAGAAGAATGAGAATGAGATTTATGAGATGGCTGTGGGTCTTCTGCGGTCTACACTGCTGTACAATCCGGAGAGTATTATGAAGATGTACCCCGGCTCACTCTCTCTGGGTATGGCGCAGAGAGTCATTATTGCGATTGCCCTTGCATCAAATCCGACACTCCTTATTGCCGATGAGCCGACTTCCGGACTTGATACGACGAACAGGTACAGGATCATCGATCTTCTTGAAACAATCATTGAAAAAATGAATCTGACACTTATGCTCATATCGCACAATATACACATTGTCGGGCTTATTGCAACCAATGTAGCCGTCATGTATGCGGGTATAATTGTGGAGAGCGGGAGCAAGCGGGATGTAATAGGCAAGAAGCACGGACCGAAGCATCCTTATACACGGGCTCTTGTTTCCTCAATGCCGACAGATTCGGATATCAAGAGGGGGAAGAGACTGCGGGTGATTCAGGGTACTGTACCGGATAATAAAATAGCGATACGCGGCTGCCCCTTCATAGACAGGTGTCAATATGCAAAGGGAAAAATCAGGAGGAGGTGCAGGGAGAAGTGCCCTGATCTTGTCGAGGTTGGGAAGAATCATTTTATACGCTGTTATCTTTATTATTGATGCGAGGAGGGCATGAAGGAAACCGAAGGGTTATGCGCGGATTGCCTGCAGGGCCGGCATCTGACCAAATACTACTATGGGAAGAGCAGAAGGATTACAGCCTGTAGTGATGTGTCAATATCGATTTTTCGTGAAAAAACGGTGGGTCTCGTCGGTGAATCGGGTTGCGGCAAGACGACAGCGGGGCGTCTCCTCCTACGGCTCATTGATGCTGATTGGGGAGAGGTGTTTTACAAAGACAACAATCTCTCCATCATCTCAGAGAAAGATATCCGGCCCTTGAGAAAAAATTTTCAGATGATGTTTCAGGATTCTAAATCGGCTTTCAATCCCCGCATGAGAGTATTCGATGCTCTTCGTGAATCCATAAAGCTGTACGAAGAGATGAAAGCCAGGGAGCTCCGTTATAGAGTAACGGAGATCATTTCCAGGGTCAATTTGAGCAGAGGCATACTCCAAAACTTTATTGGGAACCTCTCCGGTGGTGAGCTTAAACGCCTCGACATTGCCCGTGCCCTTACCATTCATCCCGAATACCTCATTGCGGATGAACCGCTCACTCTGCTCGATATATCGATTCAGGGGCAGATCGCCCAGTTGCTTATGGAAGTACAGGAAACGGAACACACCGGAATTCTTTTTATTTCGCATGATCTCCGGATGGTTGAGATGCTCAGCGATACGGTAGCGGTTATGTACAGGGGCAAAATCATAGAGCGTGCATCCAAGAAAGATATAACAGGAAGGCCGCTCCATCCATACACCCGGCATCTCTGGAATCCTATGAGTTCACTCTTTTTCATAGGTTTCCGCGAAGGTGGTTGTGTGTACAAAAACAGGTGTTTTCTCTTTCAGAAGAAGGAGTTTCCGCCCATTTGTTCCGAAATACAGCCTGACCTGCTCGAGTACAGAAAAGGGCATTACGCGGCATGCCATTTTGCCGGTGAATAAGCGCACCGGTGTAGAAATTCTGTATTTTGCCGATATAAAAGCGGCGGCTTCGCGGCTGAGTATCAAACAGTAACTTGTTCGAAGTTACTTAGAAGCGGCATACGTCCCCGGGGACCGAATATCATAAAGTAACTTCGTGAGAAGTTACTTAGAAGAATCGTGTATACAATAATAGAAGGGTATCATGGAAAACAGACGCATAGCGCGCTCGGCCTTCAGTATCAGTTCGGTTACCTTTGTTTCGCGCGTATTCGGCCTCGTGCGTGAATGGCTGAGGGGCTATCTTCTCGGCACCTCCGGAAGTTCGGATGCATTTACGCTCGCCTTTATGTTTCCGAATCTGATGCGGCGTCTGGTCGGTGAGGGAGCGCTGATGGCCGCCTTCATACCTGTTATTTCCGAGTACATTGAAAACCGGGATAAGCGGGAACTGGAGGACTTTTTATACAGTTTTTTCTCGATTTTGCTCGTTATTTTGCTTGTTATTACAGCAGCAGTTGTACTTGCCGCGCCGCTTCTTCGGTTCTTTCTTCCCCAGTTTACGAAGGTTGAGGGCAAGATAGAGCTTACCGTTCTTCTCACCCGGATCATGTTTCCCTACTTGCTCTTCATCAGTCTGGCCGCGCTGTCACAGGGAATACTCAACGCGCACAAAATATTTATCCCGTCTGCGGTTACACCGATTTTACTGAATATTTCGATTATCTTCTTTGGACTGCTTGCAGGTAATAGGTTTTTCGATCCGGCTATTGCCCTTGGGGTGGGTGTAATTACCGGCGGAGTGATCCAGTTCTTTTTTCAGTGGCCTTTTTTAGCAAAGAGGGGATTCAGCTACAGGCTTCATTTTAATTTTCACAGCCAGGGGGTGAAGAGGGTGTTTATGCTTATGGTACCCGGTGCCATCGGTGCCGGCGTATACCAGATCAATGCACTCGTTTCCCAGTTTATTGCGGCTTTTTTAGAGGAGGGCACGGTCGCCGCCCTGAGGTTTTCGCTGACCCTTATAGAACTTGTGCTCGGTATATTTGTCATTTCTCTTACAACGGTGATACTCCCGGTTCTCTCGGAAAAATCGGCACACGATGACAGGGAGGGGATGAAGGATACGCTTCGGTATGCACTGCGCTTGATGTTCGTTATCACCATGCCTGCAATGGCCGGGCTTATACTGCTACGGTATCCCATTGTGACAATGTTGTTCAGATACGGGAGATTTACCGCTGATTCCGCATCGCTCGTTTCATACGCACTTCTGTTTCATGCGGCCGGCCTGCCGGGTATCGGGGGAAACCGGGTTCTCGTGCAGATGTTCTATTCCATGAAGGATACGAAAACTCCCGTCTATGTGGCGGGAGCCTCCATGATAATAAATCTTATGCTCTGCTACTATCTGCGGTATCCGCTGCGGATAGGTGGTATAGCTCTTGCGGGAACAGTATCTTCCTACTGCAATCTATTTCTCCTTGTCTTCCTATTGCGGAGGAGAGTCGGGGTCATCATGGACAGGACCGTTTATATTTCACTTGTAAAATCCAGCACAGCAGCAGCCGGTATGGGTGCTGCAATACTGATGCTGTACATGCGGTTGAAGAGCATTATGCAGATGGGCAGGTCCTACAATGCGGGTACCACACTCGGTCTGATAGTTGTTGGCCTCTTTGTGTATATTGCGATAAGTATTTTGATGAAAAACAGGGACATCACCGAACTGAAGAAGATATTCAGGTAATCACAAAGGCTTGAACCTTTCGCATGATTCTCTTACCACCAGTATCGGTTCGAGTAATATTTTTTGACCCTTTTCTTTGACCTGTTTAATGCCTTTAAGAAGCATGTTAACTGCAATTCTTCCTAGTTCTTCGAGGGGTGTTGCAATTGTCGAGATTCGAGGTGTTATTAGATCATCAATAAAAATGTTATCGTAACCCAATACTGAGATGTCCCGGGGTACTCTCAGATTGAGTTTATTAAATGCTTTTATTGAACCGATTGCCATCATATCATTGAATGTAAATACTGCAGAAAAACTCAGCCCCTTTTCTATTGCATTAATGACAATATTATATGCGGATTCAATGTCATATTGGCCTTCAATGATGAGGTCCTGTTTTATTTCAATGTTATTGTCTTCCAAGAAATCCATGAATCCTTTTAATCTGTTCTGTGAGGATCCACGCGACAAAGGTCCTGTAATAACGAGAATTTCTCTATGTCCTAAGTTGAATAAATAACGGGCCCCCTCGTACCCACCTTTGTAATCATCCCCTATTATTATATCGCTTTCAAAATTTGATATTTCCTCATCCAATAAGATCACTCTTATTTGCGGCGGTACAATTGATTTGATTTTATCTCCCATGAGACCAGTACTGCACAACAGAATGCCCGTTACTCTCTGTCCAATTAAATGCCGTAAATAATCAATTTCTCTCCTTTTATCAGAATTGGTGTTGCAGATGAGTGTCATGTACTCATTATTGAAACATTCATTTTCAATGGCTTTTCCTAATTGGGCGTAATATGGATTTACATTATCCGGAAGTATTACACCGATGACATTCGATAATCCGCGACGCAGACCAGACGCAAGGGCATGGGGTGTATAGCCGGTTTCATCGATAATTTTCTTGATACGTTCGTATGTCTCGGTACTCATATTACCTTCTGTATTGTCGTTGAGGACTCTTGAGACAGTTGCAGTAGATACCTTCGCCAGTTTAGCAATATCTTTGAGTGTTATTGACATTTTTGCGCAAAACCCTTAAACGTTTTCCTAAAACGTTTACTAGACTATCTCAGATATTAAATATAGTCAATATTTTTAAAGAAATAGTAGAGATATTACGAAATTTTTTTAAAGATTACTACGGTATTATGTAGCTGAAAATCTGTTTATTTAAAAATCGAGTGGAATTTAGGAAATATAAGTTTATAAATTTCTCAAAAATGCTTGACAATATGTTTTTAAAAAATTAAAATGACGATTAAACGTAATCCTTTACGTTAATCGATTAAGTCATAGGAGGAAGTTATGAGGCAAAAGATCTTACTGTTTTTTTGTGTATTTGTTATTCTGATGTTCAGTATGGGTATACTCTATGCGGGGAGCAATAAGAAAGCTGAAAAATCCTCATCGGGTAAACCATATGAAGGTGTAACTTTACATCTTCTTATGGAGGATGTGCCTGATACCACGTCAATCGAACCCCTGCTGCCTGAATTCGAGGCTCAAACAGGCATTAAAGTCGTTTTTGAAAAGGTTGTGTATACGGTTATGCACGATAAACTGGTACCGCAGCTCATGGCCGGTGAAGAAGGTGGATCTTATGATGTTCTCGAGTGTGACAACTACTGGGTAGGTGAGTTTGTTATGGCGGGATGGCTACGACAGATCGACGGCTATTTAAATAAGACGCCTGAAGTTGATTTAAATAATTACCTGGAATCTGTTGTCGAAATGTTTACGGTAGGTGATAAAAAATATTTTGTCCCGATGTGGACATACCCAATGGGGATCGTGTATCGGACGGATATCGTCAATGATCCGAAATTCCAGTCTTTTTATGAAAAGGAAACAGGCAAGTCCTGGGAATTTCCGCCAAAAGACCTGTTTGAATATGCAGAAATGGCAAAAGTTGCAGAAAAGTATACCCCGGACGATATATACGGTGTTGCTATGCAGGGAGCAAAGATAGATCCTCTTGTAATGGAGATTACAAACTATCTTTTTGCATTGGGCGGCGATTACTACAATAGAAATACCTGGAAAGCAACTTTTGACAGCCCGGAAGGCAAAGATGCACTTCTAGTCTATAAGGACCTTCTCAACAATGCTGCCCAGCCAGGGGCAAGTGGTGCAAATTTTGATGATGCATTCAATGTCTTCGGTCAAGGAAAGGCAGTCTTTGCAATTACGTACAACTTTCTTATGTCCTGGTTGCTTGATGAAAACAACAGCGTAGTGTATGATAAAGTAGATTTTATACCGCTGCCCGGTGGCGGGCTACTTGGAGGTTGGGCGTGGGCTGTCCCTGTATCCTCACCGAATCCTGACGCTGCCTGGGAGTTCATCAAATGGGTTGAGACAAAAAAAGTCCAGAAGGCACGGGCAATGGACGGTGGTATGCCAACAGCCAAATGGATTTATGATGATCCTGAATTCCTCGAAAAATACAAGTATCAAAAGAGGGCGAAGGATATTCTTTTAACATCAAAACCGGTGCCAATTATATCACAGTCGACCCGGATGGTTGAGATCATTGGTGAGGCTTCTTCAAGTGCAATAATCGGTGATATTTCTATCGAAGAGGCATTGAAACAGGCTAATAAGAAACTGAATGAGATCGTTGTTGATGATCCTCTTGTTGAGATGCAGAAAAAGTAACGTGGTAAGATAAACTGTGGGCGTCTTATTTTTCAACACGATGAGACGCCCGCATAAAATAAAAAAAATGTATGCCAGCTTCTAAGTAACTTCGGGCAAGTTACTGTTTGGTACTCGGTTCCGCCAGGGATACATCCTGTCAAGGACGTACAAAGCTTTTAATTACATCGGTGGATTTATATTCAATGAGAAATAAAACTGTTTTACAGAGGGTTTTTCAATTCAAATACACCATGATTTACCCTACGATTTTCATCCTGCTTCTGGTTATAGTGGCTCCGCTTGTATACTCCTTTTATATAAGCCTCCATAAATACATCCTACAGTTTGGTATCGGGAAATGGGTCTATTTGAAGAACTACTTGAATGCATTTCAAGATAGGGAATTCCTTATATCAATGAAGAACACATTTATTCTAACTTTTTCAGTTGTTACACTTGAGTTCCTCATTGCTCTCGGAACAGCTTTACTTCTGAATCGTGATGATCTGAAAGGGAAAACTTTTTACACTATAATTCTTATGATTCCTGTTATGATGCCTCCGATTGCAGTCGGCTTGATATGGAGACTTCTCCTTCAACCCGACCTTGGAATTGTCAACTACGTACTTGGCCTTTTTGGAGCCAAAAGCTATGGTTGGTACGGCGATCCCAAGCTTGCCATGCTTACGGTAATCAGCGTTGACGTGTGGCATGAAACATCTCTGATATTGATAATTATTCTTGCGGGATTGACTAGCCTCGATAAAACCCCCTATGAGGCAGCAAGGGTGGACGGTGCTTCAGGTTTCCAGACGTTTTTTTATATAACACTTCCGATGCTTGCGCCGGTTCTTATGGTTGCAATTTTGATCCGGATGATAGCCGCCATTAAAACGTATGACTTAATATATATACTGACTCGAGGCGGACCTGGTTTCAGAACGGAAACGATGAGCTTCTTTGTGTATAAAAAAGCATTCAGGGAATTAAGTATGGGAGATGCGTCTTCTCAATCTTTTATTCTTTTAATCATTATTTTAATTTTCAGTATCGTCCTATTGAAAGTAATGAATCGGCAGGAAACATAATTTGATAAGAAAACCCCTGTTGAAATGACAAAAACCGGCCGGGAGGAGTTGAGAGGATAGTTCTTATGATAAATTACAGACTGAAAAAGAAGGTATCGTTATCTCTGGTACATCTGATACTCATCATTGAATGTCTGATAGTAATCCTGCCTATTCTGTGGATTTTCCGAACCTCTCTCGTGCATCGCGTTTTGGCATATCGTATTCCACCGAAGTGGATTTTTATTCCAACATTAGAAAACTACAGTGTTATCTTTAAAGAAGAGCCATTCAAGCTATTTTTTGCAAACAGCATCATTGTGGCTGTGTCATCAACGCTGATCTGTCTGGCAGTCGGCGCTCCTGCTGCTTTTAGCTATTCCAGATTTAAAACTGGGGGCAACGCACTGGTTATAGGAATACTGTCAACACAGATGCTCCCTCCGATTACTCTGGTTATTCCGTTTTTTCTCGTATATAAAACAATTGGACTATACAACACAAGGATAGGCCTTATAATTACATATATCACATTCAATATACCATTTATTATCTGGATATTAATTGGGTTCTTTCAGGGTGTTCCAAAAGAATTAGAAGAAAGCGCTATGGTTGATGGCTGCAACAGGTTTACAGCTTTTATTCGTATTATACTGCCGATTTCCCTTCCCGGCATTCTCTCCGCTGGTGTGTTCAGCTTTGTTCTATCGTGGAATGAATTCCTCTTTGCTCTGATACTAACCGGTAAAAAAAGCAAAACACTTCCTGTCGCGGTATCAGGTTTGATAACCCAACAGGGTACCCAGATCGGCGCTGTATGTGCGGCAGTTATATTAATAATTCTTCCCATGGTGATACTCTATTTCGGTCTTAGAACCTTTCTTATAAAGGGTCTTGTTGCCGGAGCAGTGAAAGAATAGGCGATGAGTAGATAATTATTTATGTACCGTTTTAAAGATGGTACAATCTTATTACAAGGAGTGAAATAATGATAAAAGGATTTCGTGAAAGACTGATTGGTCAGCGAGAGAAACTCAAGGTAACGGAAAAAGAGCTGCTTGAAAGGATAGAGTCCTCTCCTTTTGGAGATAAATCGAAAGAACTTGCTCGAAAATGGGCGCAGTACGAATCGTTTGGGGGAGTCGGTTGGGGAATTTTTGATGTTACACCGATAATTGAACGGGCCCAGGGAGCATATTTATACGATGCCGACGGAAAAAAGTATCTTGATTTGCTTGCAGGTTTTGCGGTGAATGCGCTTGGGGAGTGCAATAAAGAAATAACCAAAATCATACAGGAACAGGCTTCAAAACTGACACATTTCTTTGACTTTCCTCATGTTGAACGAATAAAGCTTGCAGAGAAATTATCGAAACATTCGAAGATCAAAGGGAAAACAAGAGTGATGTTCGGGGTAACCGGAAGTGACGGTATAGAGCTTGCGGTGAGGGCGGCCCGATACTTTACAGGAAACCCGTATATTTTGACGGCGTACGGCGACTATCACGGTGTAACATATGGGACCATGGGATTGACCGGCAAAGGAAACATGCAGCCCTTTTTCTACCCGGTCTTGCCGGATAAGGCAATAGGATATTTCCAATTTCCCCATGAGTATAGAAGCGAGCCCGGACATGCAATGGACTGTATAAGGGATTTTGAGAAACTGCTTGACAGCAAGGAATCACCGTACACGGATGGTGCCAACGGGATATGCAACGTCGCTGCAATATTGGTGAGCCCGTTTCAGAGCAGTGCGGGGTACTACATACCACCTGTTGAATATCTGCAGGAATTACGGCGTATCGCGGATAAATTCGGGATGCTTCTGATAGTTGATGAGATACAGACCGGCCTCGGGAGAAGCGGGAAACTGTGGGCCTTCGAGCACTCGGGTATAGAACCTGATATGATCGTAACATCAAAGGCCTTGGGAGGAGGGCTTCCGATATCCGCGGTCATTGCACGGGATGAGATACTAACGGAGTGGGGACCTGGCGCGCATGTATCGACGCAGGCAGGTAACGTGCTGGCATGTGCAGCAGGGAACTACGTGCTCGATGTGGTGACAGGCGATGAGTTTTTAAAAAAGGTAAACGAGATCGGATCATATTTTGTTGAGGGCCTCAAGGGACTCCAGAAGAAGCACACAATTTTAGGATGGATAGACAATAAGGGGATATATACCGGGCTGGAGCTTGTTCGTGACAGGAAAACGAAGGAACCAGCCTCAAAAGAAGCGACATATATCAGGGACCGGTGTGTCGCAGAGGGGCTGTTGTACGAGAAGGGTGGCTATTATCACAACCGAATGCAGCTTATACCTCCGTTGAATATAACCAGAGATGAAATAGACCGCGTGATTGAGATATTCGACAGGGTATTCGGGGAAGCTGAGAAAAAATTCGAGTAAGAAACGGTATTTGTGCGTGCTGCGTCCGGATAACGCCGTCGGGCTCCACTTCCATATCGTGGAAAACCAACCGCTCACCGTTGGCGGCATGTTTGTATTGCAAGATTATTTCAGACCGGGTTTTTAAGATAATCGAGCTGGACTTGTTCCAGCAGTTTGTTCGCCTCGTCTTTGCTGAAACGGCCGGCTCCGGAGATCAGTGTATTCGCCCCGCCCATGGCACAGGCGAGACGGGCTGTATCCTCGTCGCTGAGATTTCTGATTATGCCGATCACTCCGCCTGCAACAGCGCAGTCACCTGATCCGACTGTGTTTATCGGATGCTTGATTACAAGTCTGGCCTCTAGAATGCCGTTTCCGCAGGAATAAACTATGCCATCCTTTCCCCTTGAAATCATCACCCGCTCAGTACCCATGTTGTGAAAGGTTTCAACCGCTTTAATAAAATCCGTGTTCGACGACGGTAAAAACCCGAGCGCATCTCCAACCTCCCGCATATTCGGCTTGATAAGGAGAGGAGCTGCTCGGACCCCTTCCCTGAAGGCTTCACCCGACGCGTCAAGTATAGAGGGGCACTTCCACTCCGTAACTGTCTCTATGAGCTCTCTGTACGTATGTTGTGAAAGGCCCGTCGGCAATCCGCCTGCGAATATGAAAAGGACGGGGAGGCGGGATACGATCTTTTCATGCAATCCGGCAGCAAATTCATTGATCGATTTATCCTTCAACTCCTGGAGCTTTCCTGCAAATTCCAAAAGAACGCTGTTATGTACGGAGAGGCCCTTTTCCCGCAGATGGGTTTCTCTGCCGGTCTCAGGTGAGACAACAGTAATATTGGTGCGAACGGGTCCCCGGGTTATAAAAAAAGCATGCTCGATTCCATCGGCATCAAGAAGTCTACGGTAGGTATCTTTTCCCTCGTCTCCGAGAATACCTGTTGCAGTTGTGCGGATAGAAAAATTGAGCAGTGCCCGGGATACGTTTACGCCTTTGCCGCCGGCGTACGTTTCAGACTGTGACGCAAGAAAAGTTTTTCCGATACTGAAATTGCGAATCCATAGTGTCTTATCGAACACAGGGCTAAGAGTTACAGTAATAACCTGCATATCGCTGATTTCTTCAGTTCCAACCATAACATGTCCAATTGCATGCTCAATACGGTTGATTTTTTTTCTGTATCCGATTACTATTAATGCCGTCGGTGAGCGGCATTCGCACCGGCGGCGTTTAGTCGGCCGCAAGTCGGTTGAGTATTCAGATTACGAGGAGGCGGCAGTGCTCATTGGAATAATATACTCCACTGAAAAAAAAGTCATTGAAAAACTGGTTCAGGGGTTGAAAAGAGGGCTCGAAGAACAGGGGCATCGTGTGCAGGTCTATTCTGATAGCGATGAGAGGTTTTCAGGACTTGCCGGCTGCAGGCATCTGTTTGTTGGTTCGTTTTCGACCGGGGGCTTCAAACCAAAAACACCGATGCGACTCAGGGAAATGCTCAGTAATACTGGCGGAATCTCAGGTAAACGGTCGATAGCCTTCCTTGCAAAGGGAGGGATGAGTGAAAGAAAAGCCCTGGCTGCGCTGATGAATGACATGGAAAAACAGGGCTGTTATATCATCGACCAGGAGATTTTTTCCTCTCAACAGCACGCGTATAATTTTGGAAAGTCTGTTAATCTGAAAGAATAGCGACGATTTATATATTTTCGGCCTTCTTGCTCATGAGGATGGCTATCGGCTTCATTGTCTCTATGTTCATAAGCACTATTTTCATGATTGCTGTAATCGGTATCGCTATGAAGGCTCCAACAATACCCCACACGTAACTCCAGAAAAACAGTGACACGATTATCAGGATAGGCGAAAGGTTGAAGCGGTTGCCCATCATTTCAGGGTCAAGATAACTCCCCATGAAAACCTGAATGACTATCAGTGAAATAGCTGCAATGAGTGGGATATAGGAATGGGGAAACTGAAACAGGGAGAGAATAATCGGAAATACTACTGCGGCAAGTGATCCGATATACGGTATGTAGTTGAGCATGAATGCAAGAAACCCCCATAAAACCGCAAACTTGATGCCCAGAAGCCAGCATGCAATTCCGGTAAGAAAGCCAGTTCCCATACTGATCAGTGTTTTTATAAAGATGTAGTTAATTATTTGAAAGTTGATATTACGGAGGACCTTGAATATTTCGCTCACCCGCTTTTTTCTGAAGGCCTTCTTTATGAGACGGGGGTAGTTGTGATAGGTCAGGTAAATGAATATGAGAAAGACCAATGTGAGAAGAGACTTGCCTGCAAAAGAGAGGGAAAAACTGAAAGCCGACTGTAGAAACTCCGTAACCCTGGTGCTTCGCAAAATGCTCGTTAGGTTTGTCGTATCGATTTTAACGTACGTTGTTAAAAATCGGCCGAAGTTGGTTATGATCTGGCTCTCTATTGTCGGCCAAAAGACGATAAACTCCTTCGCGTTCTTTACGAGGATCTGCGCAACGAACATGCCGATGAGAGATATAATCGCGAGGAGTATAAAGAGGGAGAATATCCTGGGAATTTTTATTTTTGCAAAAAATTCGACTGCCGGGGCGAACAGGTAGGAGAGGAATACCGCAATTATGAGCGGAATGAAGATTCCCCTCAAGGTTTTCAGTATAAAGATGCCGGCAATCAAAGCGAAAAAGATAGCGGTGAACTTTAATACCTTCTGCCAGGATTCTTCTTCATGCATAGAGCAA
Organism: uncultured Spirochaetota bacterium; assembly: GCA_964433545.1. Taxonomy (GTDB): domain Bacteria; phylum Spirochaetota; class B62-G9; order B62-G9; family DRHN01; genus CAYSRJ01. Next base: position 74,770 of record CAYSRJ010000014.1, read on the forward strand.
ATCTATTACTAATATGGATAAAAATCAAATAGGAAAGTGGGAGGGGAACCTGTCCTCCTCTTCACAGGGGGACCAGGGGCACTGTCCGACCAGTTTTTTTTTCAAGGTTTCAATGAGCTTTGATTTATTTAGCCGATACCCTTCCAGGTATAAAGATGTTATGAAGTCGCGATGCGGTCTCCCATTCCGGTAATCCGGCTCTTTTTTAGGGTGGCGGAGATACCCGGTGATTATGTCGAGGGAAGGATCCACGAGGAGAGACCCCTGATACAAAACAAGGTCCTTTTTTCTATGGAGGGAAGAACCAAGAATTTTTTTATCCCTGATGGTGATATCGGATATGCCTTTGATTGCAAGGCCTTTGATTCCAAGGCTCTCAAGTATTTTGATAATGACTTTGTTTACCGCATTCATGTGCTCTTTCAGATGATAGGACAGCGTTGTTCTTCCTGCGACCGATATGATGATCACCCCTGCGCATAGAACAACAGTTCCCCCTCCTCCTGCCCGTTTGTGCACCGGCACATTATCCTGTGCACATTTTTGGACAAATACATCATCCTCTGCTCTGGCCGCTCTGCCGAGCACAACCTCGGTTTGTTCGGCTTCATACACCTCGCAGGCGTAATCGAGACCCTTTCGTATATGCTGCAGCACCCGTTCGTCAATTTGAAATGTACCGGTTGTGCTCACTTTGTCCTTCCATCTCCCGGTTTCAGACCGTTTTTAGGAGTGTCATGCAACACTATCCATTTCTGCACATCTGCCGCAATGATCGTACCCTGGGGGCCGGAGCCGCTTACCTCTGAAAGCGGCACATTGTTCCTGTGCGCAAGCATGCGTGCTCGAGGAGATGAGGTGATCTTTGTCTTGCTTTTGCCCTTTGCAGAAGGTGCCTCAGGCTGCAAACTTTGATCTATGTCCGTGCTTTTCATCATCTTTGCTATACGGTCCTTGTTCCCGGCAGGTGATGGCTCCTCTCTGAACTGTTCGAACTCCTCCCCCTCCTCCCCAATCACTGCTATAGGTGTAAGGAGAGGAGCCTCGGCATCATCGGTAAAAAACAGTGCCAGGACCAATCCGTCCGCCGGCGCTTCGATATCAAAGCTCGCCTTGCCTGTGTCGACATCACATAATGACTGTCCGATCTTTACCCGGTCTCCCTCCTTGACATGCCATCGGGTAATCCGGCAGGACTTCATTTCTGTGCTTTCTCTCGGAACAATAACCGGATATGCCATAGCTACACTCCTTCCAAGTAACTTCTCGCGAAGTTACTTACAGATACTCGGTCACGAAATGATACATCCTGTCAAGGATACATCCTGTCAAGGATACATCCTGTCAAGGATACATCCTGTCAAGGACGTATGTCCCTGGTGGGATATGCCGCTTCCAAGCAACTCCTCATGAAGTTACTTTACGATATTCGGTCCTGAAAGAACGTAGACCACTTCTAAGTAACTTCGAGCGAGTTACTGTTTGGCACCCAGTCCCGGGAGGATGTATCCCGGGAGGATGTATCCCGGGAGGATGTATCCTGCTAAG
>CAYSRJ010000015.1:0-64584 GCA_964433545.1 uncultured Spirochaetota bacterium
AATGAGAGCACGCTCACCTTTTTCGCTGTTGATCCGAACGTACATTCATGTCGTATTTTGCCGTTGAATTTGTGATTGATAGGGTATATAATAGTATTGACACCCCCTTCCGGAGGGTACAAATACAACAAAATGTACCTGTGTGAAATCGGCTATGGTTGAAATTACAAAAGAAAAAGGCGCACTCCCCAAATATCTGCAGCTCAGCGAATGGCTCAAAAGCATGATTGACAAGGGCAGATATGCTATCGGCGAACGGTTGCCGTCTGAGATGGATCTTTCGAATATGTTCAATGTCAACAGGAACACTGTCCGCCAGGCTATACAGCAGCTTGTGAACACCGGCCTTGTCATAAAGAAAAACGGTATCGGCACGTTCGTATCATCGAGAACAGACAATAAATTACAGTACTCCCTGCAGAACATACAGAGTCTGACCCAGGAGCTTACCAGGCTTGGGATCAGGCCGGATACCAAACTTCTTTCAAAAAAGGTCATGCGGATAACCGATGATTTGGCAGAAAAGCTCATGCTCGGCAGTGATAATCGGGCTATACGTATCAAGCGAGTCCGGTATGGAAACGGTATTCCACTCGTTATCGAGCGAAGCTATCTCTCCTACCGTGAGTACAGCGACATCATGGAAATGGAAATACCCGATTCGCTCTATCAAACGCTCATAGAGCATTTCGACGTTTCTCTTGAGCGTTCAGCCCAGACGTTGCGGGCAATCGATCTTCCCGATGAGGACGCGAAGTTGCTGGAGCTTGATTCCTGTTTTCCCGCCATGCTCCAGGAATCGATAATATACGATAGGGACAATATTACCGTGGAGCTCTTACACTCTATCTACAGAGGCGACAAGTTCGTATTCAGGGTAAACTCAGGCAGGTTCAGCCCCACCAACATTGTGTGACTAAAAAAATCTCCCTTTATTTTAATTGAATAAATATTCAAAAGATTAAATAATTATGCAAAAATAGGCTAAATTCCTTGACAATACGGTTAGAATCGTATATATATACAAAACATTTATGATTTTGTCTGTCAAAATTCTGGCATTTTGTACCAGTATCCTCCGGTTTTTTAAAACCGGTTTTTACAAAAGATAATGGTTTTTTACTTTTCCATGGTCTTTTAAGCATTGGGGAATTAAGGTAAAACCCATCAGGCAAGTGCACCATCAGAAATTTATTGGTTTGAACCTTTTACGATTAAAAATGAACTTGCCTATAATTTTAAATTGGAGGGGATATGTGCGGGATAGTGGGTGGTATCGATACTGAAGGCGGTGTGCTCAGCGGGGCCGACTTCATACAGGCAATTAAAATTCAGCATGAACGGGGCAACGGTCTTGGCGGCGGTTTTGCGGCATATGGGATATATCCGGAGTTTCCAAATTATTATGCACTCCATGTCGCCTGTGACACTGAGCAGGCTGCGAGGGAAGCGGATGAGTTTATCAGGGCGCATCTTTATGTGAAGATAGCAGAGGACATGCCCACAAAGGATGTGACGAGCATTACGTGGCATCCGTTGTTGAAGAGGTACTTTACCTACCCGGGACCGAGTAATGAAGACCTCAAACTTTCCAATCTGAGCGTTACCACTGTTCATGAGGAACGGGAGATGCTCGATGTCTTTATGAAGAAATTCGTTTTCAGCTTCAATCGTTCTATTCGGGGAGCATTTGTCATGTCGTGTGGGCGGAACATGGGTGTATTCAAGGGTGTCGGCTACCCTGAAGATCTCGGTGAATTCTATCTTATAGACAAAATAGAGGCGCCGGTATGGATCGCCCACAGCAGGTTCCCGACGAATACGCAAAGCTGGTGGGGAGGCGCGCACCCGTTTTCACTCCTCGAGTGGTCCGTCGTGCACAACGGAGAAATTACGTCATACGGGGTGAATCGCAACTATCTCGAAATGTTCGATTATGAGTGTACCCTGAAAACAGACACCGAGGTGATCAGCTATCTCTTCGACCTCTTAGTCCGGGAGCAGAAGATGTCCCTCGAGGATACCTGCAGCATTCTTTCACCTCCCCTTTGGGATGAAATCGAAAAGGTCGATGACAGGGAGAAGAAAAAACTAACCTACCTCAGACAGTACTACCCTCAGGCCCTGCTGAACGGACCGTTTGCCATCCTCGTTACCAATGGGAAAGAGATGATTGCTATGAACGATAACCTGAAGCTTCGCCCACTCGTCTGTGCCCAGAGCGGAGATCGGTTTTTCTTTTCAAGTGAAGAGTGCAGTTTTGAGATACTCTGTCCTGAGAGGGGGAAAACCTGGATGCTGCCCGGAGGACGGCCTGCAATAGTAAGAATGAAGGGAGATGCCGATGCTGCAGCGTAATGCGGAAAAGCCTGCTGACGACGGGTCAGCGAATAAAAATACTGGGAATGGTCCCAGACTCGATATGTCACGAAATTGGAGACGGCCGGTCAAGTATATGCCAGTGTTCGATTATACCCGCTGTACGCGATGCGGGCTTTGCGCTACTGCATGCACGTGGGGAGAGATACGGCTCGTGCCGGAGAAGGTTGTCGAGGGGAAGCCGATTACCATACCGGTTGCAAACAGAAGTTCATGTGGCGCATGCCACTATTGTGAGCGCCAGTGTCCGGAGGATGCCATTACCATTGTCGATATCCCTTTCGTTTCTTCACACCGGTACTGGCGGGGAGATCAGAAAAATTTATGGCGGCAGGCCGATCCGAACAATCCGGGACACGTCCTCCTGATATCGACCGGGTCGGATTCGGCGCTTATGAGCTATTTTGATCAGCTGATGTTCGATGCATGCCAGGTAACCAATCCGCCGATTGATCCTTTGCGGGAACCGATGGAAACAAGGATATTTCTCGGGAGAAAAGATTTCTCCACTGTGGAAAAGCCGCCTCTGCTGCAAGTGGAGACTCCCATACTATTCTCCGCAATGAGTTTCGGATCCATCAATCTCCGTGTGCAGATAGCCGAAGCAAAAGCGGCCCGTGAGCTCGGCACCTACTGGAATACGGGTGAAGGCGGGCTTCACAAACAACTCAACGAATACGCCGGCAACACTATCGTGCAGGTTGCATCGGGGCGATTTGGGGTAAATCCTCGATTTTTCAGAAACTGTTCGGGAGTCGAAATAAAGATAGGTCAGGGAGCAAAGCCCGGCATCGGTGGGCATTTGCCGGGGGAAAAAGTCACAGATGAAATATCAAAAACGAGGATGATACCCAAAGGAGCCGATGCACTTTCGCCTGCGCCGCATCACGATATCTACTCGATTGAAGACCTCAGACAGCTGATATTCGCGATCAAAGAGACAACACAATACAGGAAACCGGTATCGGTCAAGGTTTCTGCGGTGCACAATATCGCGCCTATTGTCGCAGGAATTGCGCGTGCAGGCGCGGATATTATCGCAATTGACGGATTCAGGGGAGGGACCGGAGCAGCTCCTCGCCGAATACGACAGTCTATGGGTATTCCCATAGAGCTTGCTATTTCTGCGGCGGATAAGAGGCTCAGGGAGGAGAAGATCAGGAATCAGGTGTCCCTCATTGCTGCAGGCGGCATACGAAACTCAGCAGACGTGCTCAAGGCGATCTGTCTTGGTGCAGACGCGGTGTATATCGGAACAGCGGTACTCGTCGCACTCGGTTGCGGGTTATGCCAACGCTGCTATGCGAGCAGATGCAGCTATGGTATCACCACAAACAGGCCTGATCTTGCACAGAGAATGGATATCGATCTTGCCCAGGAGGCGCTTGTCAATCTGGTGCGGGCCTGGACGGATGAAATCAAGGAGCTTATGGGAGGAATGGGCATCAATACAATCGGTTCACTGGTCGGTAACCGGGAGCGATTGCGAGGAATACATCTCACCGAAGATGAACTGGATGTGTTAGGAGTAAAACAGGCGGGAAAGTAGACGAACTGGGGCTCGCTGATCTCAGGTGAGGAATACATCATCCATCCATTGTTCGTCCAGATACGGAGCAAAGAGCTAGCTGCTGGACAGATGAACTCATTCAAACGGCTGGATTGATCGGCGAAAAGGATTGCGGAGGAGACATGGAAAAATCGAAAACTGCGTGTAAAATTATGGTAGGCACGATGCATTATCGGCAGCTGGGGAATATAATCCGAGAGCAGATCGATCAGGGTGTCCGCCGATTCGTGCTTGAAGGTGTCATCGGTCAGCGATACATAGGGGCTGGCCTTGGCCATGATGTCGAGATAGACATCATAGGCGTTCCGGGACAGGACCTTGCCGTTTTCAACGGAGGAGCGCGGATACGGGTATTCGGAAATGCGCAGGACGGCGTGGGTAATACGATGAACGACGGGTATATTGCAGTGCATGGGAGCGTGGGAGATATACCGGGGCACATGGTCAGAAACGGCAAGATTTATATAAAAGGTTCTGCCGGATTCAGGGCCGGGATCATGATGAAGGAGTACGGCGCAAAAAGCCCAGTTATGGTTGTCGGCGAGAGGATTGGTGATTATGTGGGTGAGTATATGGCAGGCGGGACGATCATCGTGCTCGGGTATGGTCTTGAAGATCACGAATCACCCGTTTCACGCCATGTCGCCTCGGGTATGTTCGGAGGCACAATCTATGTCAGGGGTGCTATTACAGAAGCACAGCTTGGAAAAGGCGCACTGATGAAAAAGGCCGATCAGTGTGACATTGAGGCTGTGTACCCGTATCTTGAGGAGTTTGCCGCAGAGTTTGATCTTGACCTGCAGAAAATTGTCGATGCACCGTTTTCTGTGATCGTCCGTGCGGCTGAACGGCCCTACGGAAATCTGTATGTTCCCTCCAGCAAGATATCCCGTGATTTTATTCCCGTTCATCGAAATATTACACCGCCGTGTGCGCATGCTTGTCCGATCGGCATACCCAACCCTGTGATAATCAGAAAGTTGAAGGAGGGGAAAACCGAGGAAGCCTTCGATCTCATCGATGATTACACGCCGTTCAGATACTCATGCTGCGGAATGATCTGCCCCGGGTTGTGCAGGGCTGCCTGTACAAGAAACAATCTCGATGATGCGGTGAAAATCGATGAAATTGCCCGGCAGTTTCATCCAACCGGCCAGGTAAAGATCATTGAGGACCGGAAAACGGAGAAGGTCTGTGTTGTGGGTGCGGGTCCTGCCGGCCTCACTGCCGCGTGGCACCTGGCACGGAGGGGCTATACAGTTGACGTATATGAAAAGGAAGAGGACATCGGTGGTAAGCTCGTCCATAACATCCCTGAAGAGCGGCTTCCGCGTGTAGAGGTGGAAAAAGACCTCCAACGCATTCGGTCTCTGGGGATACGTTTTGTTACCGGAAAGGGTGTTGACGCTGAGCTTTTTCACCACCTGAGGGATGAGTACGATGCGGTTATACTTGCAGTCGGTGCGCAAAAACCGCGGATGCTTGGATTTGAAGGAGAAGACAAGGCACTATCATCATTTCACTTTCTCAGGTCCGTCAAGATGGATGAAGAAATGCGGCTTGATGAACGGGCGGTTGTCATTATCGGTGCAGGGAATGTATCTATGGATGTTGCAGGAGAGTGTTTTCGTCTCGGTGCGAAGTCGGTTGCTGCAATCGATATACAGAAACCCGCGGCCTTCGGAAGGGAACTCGAGCATGCGCTCGGTCTCGGTCTGAAGGTTATCTATCCGAGGTCGGTCGACCATTACAGTGAGGGGAAGGCTTTTCTGAAAAACGGACAGACCCTTGATGCAGATGTTCTCATCGAATCGATAGGTGAGGTACCGGAGTTCGATTTTGTGGGAGAAAGCATCGTTCTGGACAAAGAATCCTTTGCGACGAATATTCCGGGTGTGTATGTCATCGGAGATGCCGCAGTACCGGGCCTTGTAACGCATTCGATCGGTATGGGCAAGAATGCTGCGCTGGCGATTCATTCCTTGTTTCGTGGTATTCCTCAGTCTTCAGAATTCGAGACAGTGGTCGATAAGAAAAGGATAAATCTCGTTTATTTCGAAGAAAAGGATTCACTGTTCAGTGATCTGGATGCCTGTTTTTCCTGCGGGACCTGCATTCAATGCGATATCTGTGTTGAAAACTGCCCGAGACAGGCTATTGAACGCATTGGTGAAAATTTTAATATAAATTATGAAGTATGCTCGGGCTGCGGAGTATGCGCCTCGGTATGCCCGAGAGGTGCAATAATCATGGAGGCAAAGCTGCCTGGAAAGGGGGAAGCAGCTGAATAGGCAGGAGATACGACACAGGAAGATTCTCGCTCTCATTCGTAATGAAAGCATACACAGTCAATGTGAGCTGAAAGCGCGTCTCGAAGGGGCGGGTATCGAAGTAACGCAGGCAACGCTGTCCAGGGACTTGAAAATACTCGGAATTATTCGTGCCTTTGATCCGAAAAGAGGATACGTATATATGCGTTCTCTTCGGACGAACGATAGAACCCAGCCACCGGTTGAACAGGCCATTGAGGGTATTGAAGGAGTTACGTTCTCCGGAAATCTTGCAGTTATAAAGACAAAACTCGGTTATGCAACAGGGATCGCCTTTGAAATCGATCACCTCGGGCTTCCCGAAGTGCTTGGCACAGTGGGTGGTGACGATACACTGCTCGTTGTGTTGAAGGAGGATTGCGATCGGGAGTCATTTCTCAGGCATTTAAAACCCGACTATGCCTCAATCGTCCAGAATGTATAGGGGTGGTTTGACAGCACCTGTACCCGGCGGCATAGACTTCGCCTCTAGGCAGCTTCAATTAAGGTATTTTTAATATCCAATCCCACCGAGGATCGGCCGCGAAGTGGTGAACGTCCCTGGCGGGATATGCCACTTTTATATGGCCTTTGCGCGATAACCAGAAATCACTTCATTCACTCTGCGGACCTCTTCTACCGGAGTTGAGGCCCCGCTGATAATTCCCACCTTCCGAACATCTACGAACCAGTGCTCTTCCAGCTCAGGGGCGCTTTCGATATGAACTGAACGGACCCTTTTTTGCGTAATATTGTACAGTGTTTTCGTATTACTGCTGTTCTTCCCCCCTACAATGACCATGAGGTCAACAATGCCGGAAAGACGTTTTGCTTCCTGCTGACGTTTAATCGTTTCCTCGCAGAGGGTGTTGAATATCCGCGTTTCTTTATTTTGGAGAATTATCTCGTCGACAATGAGCAGGAATTTCTCCGGGTTGAACGTAGTTTGTACCACCACAGCGGTCCTGCTGTTCGGCACTTTTCGGACAGATTCAGGATCTTTCACCACCATTGCATTCCCCCGGGTAAGGGAAAAAATAGCCTGCACCTCAGGATGATCAGGATTTCCGGCAATATAGATGAAATACCCCTTGTCTGTAAGATCAACTACCAGGTGATGGATTTTTTTTACCTTGGGGCAGGTGAGATCCAGGATATGAAAGTTTCTTTCCCCGGCCTGTTTGATGACATCTTTTGGAAGTCCGTGTGTTCTAACCACGAAACGGCTCTGGTCCGGTATGTCCGACATACTGTCAGCAGTTATCATGCCCAAATCTCTAAGGTGCTCGACGACGCTGTGGTTGTGTATAATCTCACCGAGACAAAATACTTCTCTCTTTTGAAGATCTTCCTGAACCTGCTGAATCGCCCTTTTAACTCCCGAGCAGAATCCGGCTGTATCTGCGACAATTATTACCATGTTTGTGTATCCCCGTGTGAATATGCAAAAAATAAAAATATTTTATAGCCCCGAATTACCGGGAATTAGTATGTTCGTGAGATACTGGATTCAAGAATGTCCGTAAGGATGCGCTTTTTTGCTTCGCCCACCGGTAATTTCGAAATCTCTTTTTCAGCGTTCTGTTGAAGTTTATTTATCGTATGTTGAATTTTTTCTCTGATTCCATATCTCTTGACGAGCTGCCTGAGTTTTGAGAGATCGGCTGCAGTTATCTTGACCCTGCCGAGTATTCGCTCTAGGAAACGGCGTTCATCATCTGATATCGACGGTTGTATTTCCGCGGAAGGAGAAGATGAAGCATCGAGCATTTTTTGCAAATGGAGGTGGAAAAGGGTCTTTTTACCCTCGCGTATATCGGACCCGGCTGATTTGCCGGTACTGTCGCTGTCTCCGAAAAATTCTATTTCATCGTCTTTTATCTGGAAAATGATTCCAACCTGCTCGCCAAGCCTGCTGAAACTGCCGGTTACGTCTTCGATTTGTCCTGCGAGAAGTGCCCCGGTTGCAAGGGGGAGCGAAAAGGTGTAACGCGCCGTTTTGTAGCGATACAGCTCTAGTATGTCTCTTTGTGTGACGCGGTTGGGAAAAAAGATGTGAGAAACATCCTGCATCTGCGCGAGTCCGACCGTGGTAAGCTCATGCGACCATAATGCCAGTATTTTCGCCCTGAGAATATGGTCGATATTCAGTTCGGAGAGCAGATCGAAGGCGAGAAAAAACCCGATATCGCCTGCGCAGATTGCGAGGCTTTTACCGAAGTGGTCCGGATCCGGTGCCTGTCTTTTCATCCACTCGTCTCTATACTGGACATGAAAGGTCTCTTTACCCCGCCTCAGATCGTCTCTGTCCATGATGTCATCGTGAATGAGAAGAGAGGAGTGGATGATTTCGATGGCAGCGGCGGTTTTAAACACCGTTTCGGGTACATGGTCGCGAAAGAGTGAATAACCGAGAATAACGAGTCCACCGCGTATCATCTTTCCTTGAATGGCGAAGGAATAAAACCGGTCCATAAGATCAGGGCCCCAGATCCCTGCGTACGGGAGGTTGTTCTTTTTCCCGGCAAAAAAGCCTTTGAGTTCGGTTTCTATGAGGACCCGATGTTCATGAAAAAAGGAGTGCATTGTACTGTCCGTATAAAACCATATCTTTTAAAAGAATATACTAGTAATCTGTTGGATAAAACCATATTTCTTGTCAGTGCGGTTTGTTGCAAGGTAATGAAATATAATAGTATTTCAGCTAAATATTTATACTTAACGCATATTGCTGTGCACGTCTTCCCGTTATAGATCGAAAAGCCCCGAACGGCAGTATAATTGTGAAGGAAAATCTCAATGCAGAAAAAAAGGTCACAAAAATAACCGTTATGGTAAAAGTTGCAGGATTTGCGCCTGAAGCAGGCGACTGGTACTGGGCAGCCTGTGGGCCGGACGGCAAGACCCTTGTCCAGGGGAAAGTCGACGGTTGAGTATCCTGCCATTGCGGAAAAAAGGACAATGATTATATAATCATTAGACCTCTTGATAAGTAAGACTGTTACGGTAGTTTTTCAGCGCGTGTTCGGTAAATGTTCTGAAATCAAGCACTGTATCCATAAAGAAACGCTGCTTGAACGGCACTTCTTTGAAGTAGAGAAGGTGTGAAGGCTGACTGCTGTCAGACGCACCGAACCCACGCACATAGTCACTACAGTACTGTTTGAGCCTTCCAACCAGCTCGGTCTCGATTCTATCCCCTCTTCTGATGAGGTATGTTTTTTTAAGTTGCATATGGGAGGGTGTAATGTAGTCGATATGCCAGTGCAGTTTTTTTCTTTTCAGACGGTGGCGATGTACCCGGTTGCTCAGAGAGCCAAGTGCAGACCCGATATATACATAATAACCCCTTTCAAATCGTGTGCTGCCGAGGGCGCCGACTCTTATTGTTTGCAGCCTTTCGTTTCTCAATACCAGGATATAACTGCCGAAATCGGGGTTGTTCGACAGTACACTTTTCCAGTCGATCGGCACCTGTCTGATATGGGCGGTGTCCACGGTTACAGGGTCAGCAAGAGGCACGGTCAGTGCCCTGAAGCACACGCCTCTTTCTGCACCTGCCTCTTTAAAAGCCAGGGAACTGAACATTGGGTCGGTGTGAAAGTTCGGGTAGAAAATGCGTGCGGATCCATTGGTAATGATAAAAACCATATAAGCCTTCATGCCATCTTTTACAAGTTCTCTGAGATGCCGTATGTGAGAGGACGCACGTGTGCTTGGAGCATCGGGAAAAAGTGCGGTTCCGTTATGGCAGAGCGTGCAGGATTTGATTTCAACAAGTACAGGCGGCAGGCCTGTTTTTTCAAGATAAAAGTCGAACCTGCTTTTACCTATTGTTTTTTCCTGCGTTAAGCGGTAGCCGGTGTTCATGGATAAACCGATGGCGGCGGGTTTTTCGAGCAGTTTTTGTATTGTGCGTTGTACCGCGACGGTGTCAAGGAGAACAAAGGACCCCTGGTACTCGGTTGAAACAACCCGGTATTTGAATTTTTTAGAGTGAGAAGTCGTCACAAAGAAAGGGTGTCCATGCACGCAAAACTCTTCCATTCGCCCGGTGTTGGGGATGTATGCCCGTGTGATGTCTGTGCTTTGGGTTTTGCCCAGATTCAGCACAAGGGTGAACCTGTTTTCACGGGCAATAAAGGATGCACGTTCAAAATTATTATATAAAGCTATCCTTCCGTTTTTCATTATGGAATGAGTGTAGTGCATGCCCTGTAATCCTACAAGGATTTTACCGATCTATAGTGCCGCCGTCAAACAGCATTATTATATTCAGTTGCGAATATTCCCTAATATAGTATTATTTTAACGACGTACGGAACATACCCGGGAGGGTGTAGTATGGCTGGCAGCAGCTTCGGCAGGTTGTTTCGCATTACCACGTTCGGTGAAAGTCACGGGAACGGCATTGGCGTGGTTATTGACGGAACGCCGCCCGGTGTCACCATTGACGCGAAAGATATACAGAAGGAGCTCGACCGCCGCAGGCCTGGCCAAAGTTCGATAACAACCGGGCGGGCGGAAACGGACCGGGTGGAACTGCTGTCCGGCATATTCGAAGGGAAGACAACCGGAACGCCGATTACCCTTTTCATTCGCAACAGGGAATACAAATCCTCTGATTACATGAAGCTTAAAGATGTATACAGGCCGGGACATGCGGATTTTACCTATGAAGCAAAGTACGGTTTCCGCGACTGGCGCGGAAGCGGGAGAGCCTCAGGCAGGGAAACCGCTGCACGCGTAGCCGCAGGCGCGGTTGCGAAGCTCGTTTTGAAGACGCGCCAAATAACGGTGACCGGATACACGGTTGAAATAGGCGGTGTAACTGCGGAGAAGAGGGATCTGGCGGTGATAGAGAAGAATGCGGTCCGCGCACCGGACAATGAAGCTGCTCAGCGTATGATACGGCGGATCGAAGAGGCGGTCGGGGAAAAAGACTCGCTCGGCGGGATTGTGGAAACGATGATACGTGGTGTGTCTGCAGGACTCGGTGATCCTGTTTTTGAAAAATTGGAGGCCCTTCTCGCAGCTGCAGTGATGTCGATCGGCGCGGTGAGGGGATTTGAAATAGGTGCCGGCTTCAGTTCGGCACGTATGAAAGGCTCGCAGTATAATGACCGATATTTTGTTGAAAACGATCGGGTTCGGGTTTTAAGCAACAATGCAGGGGGGGTCCTCGGTGGCATATCGACCGGGGCGCAAATAGAATTCCGAGCTGCTGTCCGTCCTCCGGCATCGATTGCGAAAATCCAGAAAACAGTCGATACAGCTGGGAATACACGAACGATCGAGGTGGAGGGGAGGCATGACCCGTGTATTGTGCCGAGAGTTGTTCCTGTCATTGAGGCAATGGCCGCCATTACACTTCTGGACTGCCTGCTCGTGCAGTCTGCATATAAAAGCTTTGAAACGAAGAGATAGCCCCGCGTCTTGTATGTGAAGGAAATTTCATCCGGCAGTTTTTTTTGAACCGATTTTTTGGCCGTTCACGAGCATTATCAGACATCTTTTTGTAGCAGCAGGATTACTAAAACTGTTCCAGAAAACGAAGGTCGGCGCTGTGAAAAAGCCTGATATCATCTATCCCGTATTTCATCATAACGAGCCGGTCGAGCCCCATCCCGAACGCAAATCCTGAATACTCCTCCGGATCAATGTCGCCTGCTCTGAGCACATTCGGATGCACCATTCCACAGCCGAGCAGCTCGTTCCAGCCTGAATTCTTGCATGCCGGGCAGCCCGTGCCGCCGCACAGGAGACAGTTGATGTCTAATTCGAATCCGGGTTCGACAAAGGGAAAATATCCGGGACGGAGACGCACCTTGACCTCTCGCTGAAATACAGCTCTGAGCATAGTCTTCATAACAGCTATGAGATTTGCAACTGAAATGTCCCTGTCGACCATAAGTCCTTCGACCTGATAAAAGGTATGCTCGTGCGAAGCATCAGTTTCTTCATATCTAAAAACTCTACCTGGAGCGATGACACGGATCGGTGGTTTGAATTTTTCCATGGTCCGTATTTGAACGCACGAGGTGTGGGTGCGAAGGAGGTTTCCGTCAGCCGTCCATATAGTGTCCTGAATATCACGCGCCGGATGATCAGGCGGAATGTTGAGAGCCTCGAAGTTATAGTAATCTGTTTCGACTTCAGGTCCCGTGGCAATGGTAAATCCCATCGAAGTAAAGATGTCTTCTACCTCGATTCGCATCTGTGTAATGGGGTGAAGATGCCCCCTCTCACGTACGTCCCCCGGCTGGGTGATATCGATTCTCTCGCTTTGCCCGATATGTGTAAATATCAGGTCCGCAAGGGTTTCGTTCTTCTCCAGGAGCAGTTGCTCTATCTTTTTTTTCACTTCATTTGATGCCTTGCCTGCCCTGGGCCGCAGATCTGGTTCGAGCTTTCCCAGGTTTTTAAGGATGGAGGTCAGTTCACTTTTTCTTCCCAGATATTTTATTCTGAGATTTTCTGCATCATGGAGGGATGAGGCGTTTTTTATTTCCCGGGCCGCTTCTTTTACCAGCTGATCGAGACGTGACAGGACTTCCATATATCTATGCCCCTGCTATAATTGTTAATCAGTTTAAACTACATATTTCATCTCTGCAGGTCAATCTTATTTGAGGCCTCTATTCATTCATTGGTATAAGAATACAACAGAGGAAGTGTCCTGTTATGGCTGTTGTCATTTTCCGCTGGTGTGACGTTTTTTTTGTTGATGGGTTTTCCGCATGATGAGCTGAGTTTTCAGTTTAACACGTTTTACAACGCCATCGTTTCTCCTGATATTGTTTAAGAGAATTTCGGCGCCGAGCTCGCCCATCTGCGCTGCCGGGGACCTTACCGTTGTAAGGGGAGGGAAAAGATACGCAGAATGGCTCATATCTCCAAACCCGATTATAGAAAGTTTCTCCGGTACTGCGATTCCGGCCTCGCGCGCAGCTTTTAAAACACCGCTGGCGACTCTATCGTCTGTTGTTAAAACTGCGGTGAATAAGGCTGAGCGTAAATACTCGGTAAGTTTGCGATACCCGAACAGCTCTCTATCATATAATACAGCGGTGCTGCTTGATATGAGCAGATCCTCACTGTATTGAAGGCCGTTTTCATCGAGGGCGAACAGGAACCCTCTTTTAATTTCCTGTGTAAAGTAGAGATTCGGGTTATCATCGATAAACAGTATATTCCGATGGCCGAGAGAAAGAAGCAGTTTCGTTGCGCTGTAGCCGCCCTGAAAATAATCGATCTCAATGAGGTTGACGTCTTCCCTCCCGGTTTCGCCGCCGAGCAGCACGAAATTTTTTTTCATCTCTATGAGCTCTTTGAGAGATCTGTCATCACGTTTCGGTTCCACGAGGAGAAGTCCGTCAAACCTGCCTTCTCTGAATCGGGCGCTGCATTCGCTTAACTCGATATTCGCGAGCACCTCCGTGGTGAACATCTGTTCGTGAAAAACAGTCATTGCCGCTTCGAGAATCTGAGGAAGGTTTAAAAAATAAAATGGCTTTATTGCTATACCGATGTTTCCGGTACGTCCTGTTTTTAAACTTTTTGCCGTGAGGTTTGTGGTGTAACCGAGCTCTCTTGCAGCCTGGAAGACATTTTCTTCTGTTGCGCCGGTGTAACTGCCCTTTTTATTGAGTACCCTGGATACTGTGGCAATCGACACGCCGGCTTTTTCCGCGACGTCCCGTATGGTAGTCATTGAAAATTCCCTGTTGAGTTGTTAAAGAGTATATCTGTTGTGTAGGGAAATGTCAAGGTAAACGTTTACATATTAAACATAAAAAGTTTTACGTGTTGAGCAATGTTTGCGGTCGACACGGCTGAATGGTACTGATTATTGCGGCGAAGGCGCAAAAATCAGTACTAAATAAATAGGTAAGTGACTTATCAATCGTAAATATACAATTTATCACTTGCCGAATGCTTTTTTCCAAAAAACCCGTATAAACCGGAAAAAAAACAAG
The DNA here is from genome assembly GCA_964433545.1 of uncultured Spirochaetota bacterium. Classification (GTDB taxonomy): domain Bacteria; phylum Spirochaetota; class B62-G9; order B62-G9; family DRHN01; genus CAYSRJ01. The sequence continues at coordinate 14,238 of CAYSRJ010000015.1, forward strand.
CGTATTGATATTTGAAATTGAAATTCTCGTACAGAATGACAAAATTCCAATAGATAAAACCTTAAAATTGAATTGTTTTTAAAAAAAAACATATTATGATTGACAAATCTGTCCGGTTATGTTTATATATATGAGGAACAAGAAAATAGATGTAGATGTGTTTCATTTAGGTAAACGTTTACATCGATAATTGCGGGGGAAAATATGGCACAGGTTGAAATGAGAAATCTTAAGAAGGTGTTTGAAGGAAATGTCGTCGCAGTACAGGATTTTAGTCTTGATATCAATGACAAGGAGTTTGTGGTGCTTGTCGGCCCATCCGGGTGCGGTAAATCAACGACACTGCGGTGTGTCGCAGGGCTGGAAGAGATCACAGACGGAGAGATTCATATCGGCGGCAAGCTCGTCAATGATATACCGCCGAAAGACAGGGATATTGCAATGGTCTTTCAGAACTATGCGCTGTATCCCCATATGAATGTGTACAAGAACCTGTCGTTCGGACTTGAATTGAGGAAGATGAAGAAAGAAGAGATCAACCGCCGGGTGCATGAAGCGGCGCAGATACTGGATATCGAGCATCTGCTCGACAGAAAACCGAAGGCGCTCTCAGGCGGCCAGAGACAGAGAGTTGCGGTCGGAAGGGCCATTGTGAGAAAACCGGCCGTTTTCCTGTTCGATGAGCCTCTTTCAAACCTCGACGCAAAGCTCCGCGTTCAGATGCGCGCGGAGATTGCGAAGCTGCATCATGCCCTCCAGGCGACCATTATCTATGTCACCCACGACCAGGTAGAGGCAATGACCATGGGAAGCAGAATCGTGGTGCTGAAGGACGGTCTTATCCAGCAGGTATCCGACCCGCTTACACTCTACAATAATCCCGTCAACAAGTTCGTCGCCGGATTCATCGGAAGCCCGTCGATGAACTTCATGGACTCCGATCTGGTGAAAGAGGGATCAGACTATTTTGTGAAAACGGATGGCATTAAGGTGATCATGCCGCAAGACAAGTATCAAACAATAGCATCCTTTGAAGGGAAAAAGGTTACATTCGGTTTTCGTCCTGAAGACATGATCGACGAGAATATCTCCAAAGACAAGGAGGGTAAGGTAGTTCGGGCGAAAGTCGAAGTTATCGAGCCCCTTGGTTCTGAAATTTACCTGTACCTGAGTGCAGGAGGCGACAACTTTGTGGTACGTGTCCCGTCCCAGTACAGAACAGAATTGGGAGATGAAGTAGGATTTGCCGTTGATCTGAAAAAATGCCATTTGTTTGATGCTGAAACAGAAAAGGCTATTTTTTAACGGATTTTAGCAAATAGAAAAATGACTGCGTGAAAGAAGCAGAAAATTTCGTTTTGAATAATCGCTGAATAAAACAGGCGCATCCGGTCGACGGATGCGCCTGTTTATAGTGTCGGGTATCACATCCGGTTGCTACCAGAGGCAGTGCCCTTTAGTTTTTTATGCGAGTTTTTCAACCTCTCGTTTAAATTGATGAATATCAAGCGGCTCATGCAACACGCTGAAATTCCGTGTTCCGGTAAGCTGTTTTTTAATTTCTGTTAAATCTTCACCCTCTTCGGCGATAATCAGGAGGGAGAGATTCTTCGTTTCTTCATTTTCGGAAAATGAATCGATTAATGATTTCAAGGATAGTTTTGACAGCCGAGTACCGGATATAATGAATGACGGTCGATTATTACCGATGGAGATACCAATACTGATGAGGTCATCTGCCGTTATAACATCGAAATCAAGCATTTCGAGCAGACCGCTCAAGAATTTAATCCTGTCAGTATTCTCCTCGATGATGAGAACGAACTCGTTGGAATCAAGATTCGGCATGTTAAATTCCTGTCTGAACCGCTCGAGCTCTGATCGTTCTATTTTGTAAAACCCGCCGGGTGTCGTTTTCGCCCGGATCTTAGCGCTCTGGCACCATTTTCGTACCGACTGTTGTGAAACACCAAGAAGACGCGCCGCTTCCTCAGTGCTGATAATTTTTCCCTCTCCCTTAAGCATGTTATCTCCTTTCTTCCATAGGTATGCGATTGAGTCGTACGCTATTGCAGTGTATCAAAAATAAAAGGATAATTCAACCATTAAGATCATTTTAAATAAATTATTTAGATATCAAAAAATATTTTATCTAATCGCAAATGATACTTGTAAAGAATAAATTACTGTATTTTTAATATATTCAGATAAAATATTGAATTTACCGTAAAAAGGGTAATTATACTTATTTATTGAAGCAAGAAAGACGTCCTACTGTCGCTCACCGGTTGTTTCTACGGTCGATGAGAATAAATATTCCTGCAATCACGAGAAATCCTGCGGAAATTGAAAGATACGGGCGTGCTCCCGCCATGAGTAACACATACCCGCAAAAGATCGTGACTGCTGCGGCAATGAATGAGTAGATGATCTGTGTATTGAAGTGGCCGTTTACCGAAGATTTCACGATTGCTGTGGAAAGAATGAAGTTGAGTGATAGGGGAGAATTGATGTCCCCGAAGGAGGCGCCTGATAGTACCGATCCAATTGTCGCAAAGGTCAGGTTTCCGACAATGTGCGGGTCAGGAAAATTTAAACCAAGTAGCTTCAAAGCTAAAGGAATCATTGTCAGTATGGTAAGCGTTGATGACCCACTTAAAAAACTGAAAACCGATGAGAGCAGAAATACAATCAGAGGAACCAGAACCGCAGGTAATGAACCTCTTAGAATTAATGCGGTGATCGACGACTGAAAGCCGATTTTTTTTGCCATTGCGTGGGCCGACATGGCAAGCATCAGATAGAGTGCCGTTACCAGTGGGGTGAGAATAACCTTGTTAGGTTTTAATTGATTGTATGTTATTGATTTTGTCAAAAGCAGAAAAACAATGACAAATATCATGCCCGAGAACAGGGCGTTCATGAATACAAGCTGAAAGTTCCGTACATTCTCGACGGCATTCGCCGCAGGCAGTCTGTTTTCAAACAGAAGGCTGAGCAGGATACTGCCTAAAACAATTAAAAGGGCTGCAGGCACACCGTAGAGTGCCAGTCTGTCAGAGGGTTTTGCTCGCTTTTCAGTTTCAATTCCGAAATGAATGAACGGCGCCGAGTCTTTATACCGGCCTTCCTTCATGAGGAAAATATCCTTCTTTAATGCAATGGACGTTATAACGGTGAATACAGCAAATATCGAGGAAAATTGATACGGTATGCTTTTATAAAAGGCCATGACAGGTGAATACTCGATGCCGAGTCCTTCAAAGGCGGTTCCGATCACGGTTATGATGAGCGGAGTGAGTGTTGTAAACGGTATGAGAGTTGAAACAGCCGATGTTGAGGTATTGAGAATATACGCATGTTTCAGTGATGACAGTTTTTTTCGTTCAGCAAAAGGCCGTGAAAATAGACCGATGAGCAGTACGGCAAGGTATCGGTCGATACATACGGCGAGTCCCGAAACAAGCTCAACTGCTTCAAGGATTCCTTTTGTAAGATTATTATTTGCTAGTTTTTTTGTAAACGCATGTATAAATCCGCTCCTGTTTAGCAGGGAAAAGAAAAGCAAAGCCTCACCGATTATTAGTAAAACCAAAATATTGGTACTGTCAGTAAATGCAGTGCCTGCTATGCTGCCGGCGGTGTGAAAGAAACCGAGGAGCGGATTGAATCGTGAAAGAATAATGGAACCTAATATCAGACTGCCGATGATGGGAAAGATAACGTCCCGCTGCCACAGGAGAAAAAAAATTGCAAGTATAAAGGGAATCAATCCAAGTAGACCGAAACTTACCAACGATCAGCTCCTCTCTCATGTGTTAAATAGTTTTAATTTCTCCAAAATTTCGATTGCGCTTTTCATTCTCGAAAGCACGCGTTCTTTACCCAGCACTCTCATTGTTTCAAAAAGTCCCGGTGAAACTTTTGTTCCTGTTATTGCAACCCGAAGTGTCATAAAAACCTGGCCGGCCTTCAGGGTGAGCTCATTTACCAGGTCCCTCATTGCGGCTTCGATCTGGGTATCCTGAAAAGGATCGACAGCATCGAGCTCCTCGGTCGCTGCGTGTAGAATATTAACCGCGTCTTTTGAAGACAATTTCTTCGGAATCAAAGCAGTCGGATCTTTTATCTCGAATCTGTCGTCAAAAAAGAACCAGACGTAATTGGTTATCTCAGAAAGAAGCTTGAGCCGCTCGCGAACGAGCGGGAGGATCCGGAGAAGGTATTCCTTCTGAATACTGTTTTTCGAGGTAACAATGCCGTCCCTCTTGAGGTACGGGTAAACAAGCTCGTAGAGTTCCTGCGGAGATTTTTTCCGGATATAAACTCCGTTGAACCAGTCGAGTTTTTCATATGAAAAAACAGCGGCCGATTTGTTTACCCTGGTAATGTCAAATTCGCGGATAAGATCGGACATGCTGAACAGCTCGGTTTTATCGTCAAGAGACCACCCCAACAAAGCGATAAAGTTGAGCACGGCTTCACCGAGATACCCCCTCTCGATGAACTCTTTCACCATGGTTGCGCCGTGCCTTTTGGAAAGCTTACCCCCACCGGAAGCGAGGATAACCGGTACATGTGCGAATTCGGGAGGCCCCCAACCGAATGCTTTGTAAAGAATCATGTGACGCGGTGTGCTTGATATCCACTCCTCGCCTCGTATGACATGAGATATTTCCATACGGTGATCGTCAACCACATTCGCAAGATGGTAGGTCGGAAAACCGTCCGACTTGAGGAGTACCAGGTCATCGAGCAGTCCGTTGTTTGTAACGATTCTACCTCTGATGAGATCGTTGAATGCGGTTTTACCCTCAAGCGGAGCCTTAAGACGAATCACAGACGTGTCTTGTTCTTTTTCATGCTGCTCTTTCTTATCTTCAGTAAGATTCCTGCAGTGCCTGTCATAACCCGTATCGAGGCCCAACTTTTCACGTTCTTTCCTGAGCGCCGCAAGACGTTCAGGTGTGCAGTAGCATCTGTACGCATTACCCGAGTCTATCAGCTTTTCAGCATATGTTCGATACAGGTCAGTGCGTTCTGACTGCATATACGGGCCGAAAGGCCCACCGATGTCTGGGCCCTCTTCCCACTGTATACCGAGCCATTTCAAAGAGTGCACGATATCTTCGAGCGCCTCACCGACAAACCTGGACCTGTCCGTGTCTTCAATTCGTAGAATAAATGTGCCGCTGTGATGTTTTGCGAAGAGGTAGGAAAACAGTGCTGTTCTCAGACCACCGATATGGAGAAACCCTGTGGGACTTGGCGCAAAACGTGTTCGTATAGTCTCCATGACGGTGGCTCCGGGGATTTTTTACACTGTGGGTAGAATATACTAACACTGTTATTAAGCTTCAAATAAAAACAGTGCATGAGCCAATCGAAATAAAAATGTTGCAAAAAGAAATGCGCTGCCATACATTATTGAAAGGAATTCCGGGAGAGGTGGATGGAAAAGTTTGTAGTCCAGGGCGGATATAAACTGCATGGAACCGTGACTCCCAGCGGTAATAAAAATGCTGCTCTCCCCATTCTGGCTGCTACCCTTCTAACTGATGAAGAAATAATTCTTGAAAACATCCCGAAAATCAGGGATGTGGAAATCATGGTGAATCTCCTCGAATCGCTTGACTCGGATGTCAGATGGCTCGATGAGGATATACTGTCTATAAAAACCCGTATCCCCGATAAGAAAACAATTGCTTTGAACAGGGAGTATGCATGCGAGATCCGTGCTTCAATACTGCTGGCGGGACCGCTTGTCGCCCGGTCAAAGAATGTTGTTTTCCCGCCCCCGGGGGGCGATGTAATAGGAAGAAGGCGCCTCGACACCCATTTTTTAGGCCTCCAGGCACTCGGAGCTGCGGTGCGAACCGAGAAACAGGGTTTTTCAATTGAAAGTGGGAAGCTGACGGGGGCCGGTGTCTTTCTCGACGAGCCGAGTGTTACCGCTACTGAGAATGCAATTATGGCAAGTGTGCTGTCAGAGGGCACGACAGTAATACGAAATGCCGCCTCGGAACCGCATGTGCAGGACCTCATCGGTTTTCTGAATGCGCTTGGGGCACGAATATCCGGGGCGGGTAGTAACGTGCTTACCATCGAAGGATCAAGCTCACTTTCCGGGGGGAAATGGCGTATTATAGGCGATCACATTGAAGTGGGAAGCTTCATCAGCCTTGCCGCTGTTACGGGGGGGGAAATAACCGTTAAAAACGTTGAAGTGGGCCACCTGACCATGATCCTCTATTATTTTGAAAAACTGGGTGTGACGGTTGATGTACGGGAAAACGATATCGTTGTACCAGGCGGTCAGAAACTGGTGATTAAAAACGACCATTTCGGAGAGATAACAACCATTTACGATGCGCCGTGGCCGGGGTTCCCGACGGACCTCACCAGCATCGCAGTTGTGACGGCCACGCAGTCAGAAGGCACAGTCCTTATTTTCGAAAAAATGTTTGACGGCAGGCTTTTCTTTGCTGACAGACTTTCCGCCATGGGCGCGCGAATTGTTCTTTGTGACCCGCACCGGGTTGTTGTTGCCGGTGTCTCAAAGCTTTACGGAACAGAACTTGTCAGTCCTGACATTCGGGCCGGGATGGCGCTCCTTATTGCGAGTCTTTGCGCTGAAGGTGAGAGTATCATACACAATGTCGGGCAGATAGATAGGGGATACCTCCGCCTCGAAGAAAGACTCGGCTTCCTGGGAGCCCGTATTAAAAGAGTGGAAGAATAAAGTGTCGTACGTCCTTGACAGGATGTATCATTTCGCGACCGAGTATCAAACAGCAACTTGCTCGAAGTTACGTAGAAGACCGTTATAGATGAAAACAAAAACGAAAACCCTGCTGAATATTGCGTCTATTTACCTTATTTCGCTTTCGATAACTCTTTTCATCATTTACCTGTTTTATACAACAGATCTGAAAGATCAGAAACTCACCGAAAACCGGGAAACACTGCAGTTTATTCTTTCGTTGATTGATGCGAGGATTCAGGCGCTTCGAATGGATGCGGATATTAACACAAAGCAAGGTGGATATCCGGATGGTGTGTACAACAACGTAGTTGGCTCCATTGCCGATTACTTCGCAGTTGATGCTTCACAGTCAATCATGATATTCAAGACCGAGAACGGCGGGCTTGTATATCCTCCTTCCGGCCGCGGACTTAAGGCGCCTGATGAAGTGTTATCCGGTACCGCTTCACAAATTGAGGGAAAGCTCGTACTGCCGGAAAAATTCGGCTACTTTGTGAATTACAGTGAGCTCGGCCTCACCTTTTTCGTGTTTTCCAAAAATAGGGATGTTTTTCAGTACAGGAATCTACTCCTGTTTGTTGTTGCCGGTCTTACTGCTGTGCTGGCATTGATTGTTTTAATAATAAACGGGAGAATGTTCAGGATGTGGCATATGTTTATGGATACAGCCGTAAGGCGGTTTCAAAATGTTGTCCAGGGAAAGGAAAAGACGCCCTCGATGCTGCAGGGTGGATTCGGCACTGATGAGAAAGCTTTCATTGAGGGCTACAATGCTATGACCACACGGGTTGGAGAGTGGATAAAAAAGCGTGAAGAAAAGCTGAATGCACTCATGAAACAGAGAGATAATTTAAAAAAGATTGTGTTCCTGTATAAGAAGCATATTCCGGATAAAATACTTTTAAAACTGAATGAAAAAAATATTACAGAGACAGTGAGCAGAAGGCAGAATATAATATCCTTGATGATAGAGTTGCAGAATTTTCTAACACCCATAAAGGATCTCTATCCGCAGGTAATTACGGATGAGCTCAACGATTTTCATATATTTTTAAAAGCATCGGCTGCGAAAAAAAACGGGTTGATCAACTTTTCAAACGGGTACCGAATAAATCTTGTTTTTGGTATTCCCCGGGAAGATGCGCTCTCATACGGTAACGCGGTACAATGTGCAAAAGATACAATGAGATGGATAGCGGAGCGGAACCGATCCGATAGAAATAAAAGCGGTATAAAATGGACCGTGCGAATGGGAGTTTCATCTGACATGGGCGTCACCGGAGTTGTTGGTAATGAGTATCTCGTTCTCGGAGATTCAGTTGAATCAAGTGCGCAGATGCTTGAAAAAGCTCGGGCATTCGGTGTCTATCTTGTGACTGATTCGATACATGACCTCGAAAAGGTGGAATCCCTCTATTTCAGAAAGCTCGATATGGCGCAATCCTCTACGGAAATCGGACGGGATATATATGAAATATTCCTGCATGAACATACGATGTTGGAGCAGGCTGTCAAGCTGTATACCCACGGTATTGAGATGTACTATGAACAAAAATATGAAATGGCTGTGTATGATTTTAAAAAGGTGATTAAAATATTCGAAGTGGACGGCCCGTCATCGCTGTTTCTGGAAAAATGTGAAGATCATCTAAGATAATTTTTTATTAGTATGCAAACGTGTAAATACTCGTTAAATTTCATACGATAATGTGTGCGATGAACCGTTCATCTTTTTGGCTGAATGGTTCGAGTGTCGAAATTATTAACAGAGGTTTTGAGAAATTGACGGAGTGTGAGAGAATGGAAGAACTTACAATTGAAGAAATGATCAGATATACGGTGAGGATACAGCAGGATTCATTTTTATTCTATAGAAAGGCGGCAAAGTTTCTTGAAGGTAATGAGCTCAAATCATTTGCAGACAGCCTTGCCGACAACAAGGCATATCATCTCCACGAGCTGAAAAACCTGCTGAACGAATGCATTATTAACGGTGACGACCTGGGCGAAATGGTGGATGTCGACACTACAGTATTCGATGAAATTCTTGCAAAGGGAACTATTCCGGTACACGCAACGCCGGTTGATGTTATGTGTCTCTCGTATACCAGGGAGAAGAATACGAAAAAAACCTATGAGATGGTATTGAAGCTGCCGGCTCTGCATGGTAAGGTTGCACGTGTCTTTTCGTCGCTCATGGAAATGCAGGACAGAAATATGCATGATATACGTACGAAGATATAGTGAAGTTTGGTCTATTTCAGTGCATCGGCAAACTGTTCAAACACTTCGTACTTTGTGCTCAACTCGATAAATTGTTGGCGTCTCTCCGGTTTTTTTATAACCGTTGTCAGCTGCGCGAGAATACGAAGATACTTCTCCTGTTTTTTTTCAGGGCCTGCGATGAGGAAAATAAGATACACCGGTTTGCAGTCGAGTGAATCCCAGTTTACGCCTCTCTTATGAATTCCTACTGTAATGAAAAATTCTTCGATCTGGGGGAGTTTTACGTGCGGAATGGCGACGCCGTATCCGATTCCCGTACTCATAATAGATTCGCGTTTCAAAAGCGCTTTTTTGAAGCGCATGACATCTTCTACCTTGCCGTCATCCCGTGATATCTTGATCAGATCGTCGATTACCTCTTCCTTGGTTGTTGCTGTGGTGAACAGCACCCGGTTGATACTGAGATAATCGAGGAGTTTAATAATCATCGTTTTTCTCCGAAAATGGCCGGCGCACGCTTGCGTAACACCCGGGCTGAAAACTCCGAGTAAATGTACCCCTTTGATGAAAAAAGAGCTATCGAAAAATCATACTTTCGAATCTTTCCAGCGCGAGCTGTTGGCATTTTTCCAGAAGCGTGTCTTCATCACATGTTTTGAGTTTTCCATTGTCCACCACGATATCACCGTCGATGATGACGGTTTCAACATCGGCAGTTTCCGCACAGGTGACCAGGTTTTCAAGAACGTTTGAACTGTTGTTATGATAAAGCGGCAGCATACGGGTGTTGAAAAAATTGACTATGGTAATACATGCCCGTTTACCCGGTTCTATCGACCCCAGGTCACTGTCGAGGTTAAATACCTTCGCTCCGCCCATTGTTGCCGCGTACAGGCAATCGTGCGGACTGATGGCAGAGGGTTCGGATGAGACCCTCTGCAGGAGAAGCAGCGTCTTCATCTCTGAAAACAAACTTGCCGAATCATTCCAGAGCGCCCCGTCCGTGCCGAGTCCGATCGGTACTCCGTCTTTCAGAAGTGACACCACCGGTGCAGTTCCGTCTGAAATTTTCATCTCGGCAGCCGGACAGTTAACGATTCGCGATCCCCGGTCCCTCAGCAGTTCCCGGTCGCTCTCGCCAATGTATACCCCGTGCGAACCGATGATCCGTTGATTCAGAAAATGGATACTGTCAAGGTATTCAATCGATGTTTTTTTATACCGCTTTCTGACTATATCTTCCCGCCATTTCGTTTCTGCAAGGTGCATCTGGATCAGGGTATCAAGATCCTCCGCGCGATTAAGAAGCATATGCAGGAGGTCTTCATGAAAGTCCTCTTCAGCAGGTGCTTCGACAATCGGCAGAATGCCTTTTTGTCTAAGGTTCTCTGCGGTTTTGAAGTACCTTTTTTCATCAACCAGTTCGCCGGATAAAAAATCGGTGCGGTAATCCATAACAACTGCGCCCGCAACACCGACTTCCGCGAATGGAGATGTTAAATCGTCCCCTTCCCACCAGAATGGAACATCGCAGATAAACGCAGTACCGCCCTTTACCGCTTCCGCGTACTGAAGCAGGCGGCCATAGTGCCTCGCCTCTCTATCAAGCTCATCCCTGAACCACCTCTTTCTGCTCACACACGAATCGTGATCCTGTTCATACAGGGTAAGTCCATCGCCGAGGCCCCTGGCAAGAGTTATATCACAGTGAATATGTCCGTTGATAAACCCGGGAAGTGCAATCCTGTTCTTCCCGTCAATGACGGTATCACCCGGGTGTAGTGCAACAGGCTTCTTTGAGACGGACAGTATCCTATCTTTATCGATGACTATTGAATAGCGGCCGATCTCATGTCTGCTGTTCATCGTTACAGTCAGAATGTCTCTTATAATCAATCTCATTGCAGTTCCATGCCAGGAAATTATAAACTCTCTTTGAGGTATTCCATAATCCAGGAAAACAGTATACTATAAAAAACAGAAAAAATGGTGGTAAAAAAGGATGAAATTGCGTGAAATAGTGAATTCTGCAGCTGTCGTTACCTATGATGGGATGCTCAACCCCGATATATCGATGGTAAGCGCTGATTCGAGGACCGTGAAAAAGGGCGGGATGTTTATTGCAATCGATGGGTACAGGGACAATGGGCACCGCTATATAGATGACGCGGTTTTGCGAGGTGCAGCTGCCGTTGTGGTCGAGAACGGGGTCAGAGTAAAGGCGCCCGATTCGGTGGCCATGTGTACGACACGGTCGGCCCGGCAGAGTGTACTGCTCATATCGCGCGCTTTTTTCGGGTACCCATCCGGTTCATTTCAGCTCGTAGGAATTACAGGAACGAATGGGAAAACCACGGTAACCTATCTGCTCGAGGCGATCCTCAGGGAAGCGGGATTCAACCCCGGTGTTATCGGCACGATATCCTACAGGTACAACGATACCGTGGTAAAAGCCGACAATACGACACCCGATCCGGTTGCAGTACAGCGGTTATTTGCCGAGATGCGGGATGGAGGCATAACCCATGCGGTAATGGAGGTGTCCTCACATGCTCTTGCCATGGACAGGGTTCTGCCCGGAGATTTCGATTATGCGGTGTTAACCAATCTCAGCCAGGACCATCTCGATTTTCATTCAAGCATGGACGATTATTTCAGGGCTAAATCAAAGCTTTTTACCGGTCTGCATAAGGGCGCGGGTATGGTAATCAATTCCGACGATCCCTATGGAAGAAAGCTTCTGAATATCACGGGAATAGAACAAACAACGTATGGATTGAATCGGGGTGCGGACTTTGCTGCACATGATTACACATTGTCCATTAAAGGGACTCGGTTTTTCATCAACAAAACGCTTTATGAGACCCGGCTTGTCGGTGTGCACAATATATACAATATTCTGTCGGCTGTAGCGCTCGCACGTGCGATGGATATCGAAGAAAAAACAGTGCAAAAGGCGATCAGAGACATTGAAACCGTGCCAGGCAGATTCGAACGGGTTCCGGGCGGCATGGGATTTCACGTCTTTGTGGATTACGCACACACGCCGGATGCCCTCGTGCACCTCCTCGATGCGGCAGTTGTCCTTAAGGAGGGCCGGATCATCACCGTATTCGGGTGCGGCGGTGACAGGGATAGAACGAAACGACCGAAGATGGGAAAGATCGTTGAGGAGCGCTCCGACATAGCTATCGTGACCTCCGACAACCCGAGAACCGAAGACCCGCTTGCAATTATAGAAGACATTAAAAAGGGTTTGACCGGAGACAATCACATCATCATCCCCGACCGCCGGGAGGCTGTTTACCGTGCAATCGAGCTTGCGCAAAAGGACGACATTGTACTGATTGCAGGCAAGGGTCATGAAGATTACCAGGTGCTTGGCACAAAAAAAGTCCACTTTGATGATCGCGAGATCGCACTGGAAGCCTTACAGCAACTCAGAATCAAAGGGACATAATACTTATTTATGGGGCATGGGTAATTATGGAGACATAATACTTCTCATAGGATAAAAGTAATTATGGAGGCGTAATACTATCCGGATTCTTTATTAGAAAGAGAAGTCATTTGCAATATGTTTTTAGAAGTGCCGGATGAGCAGTCCTGTTGCAAGATCCCCTGCGAAACTCCCTGCAGAAAGGTGTACGGGAGTTTTTTCTACCGAGACCCACAATTATTAAAAAATCGAGAGAATGCAATAAAAAAAAGAAAAATGTGTTATACTGTATTGAAGAGTATGATAGAATTATTCTTTCAGTCTAGTAAACAATCTTTCTTAATATATAATTTTGATATTTTCTTTATTAGCTATTTTTACCTTATTGCTTCGTTTCAAAAAAAACAAATATGATATTAAAAATAATAAAGAAGGAATTGATTGATGAATATCCGCAAGACAATTAAACAGGAGCTCGTCCGACTTCAAAAAGATCAAGAGAGATACTCGAAAGGTAAATCCATGGATTACAAGTATCGGTATTGGTCAACTTCTGGCAAAGTCGATGTTTTAAAACAATTTTTTAATACCAGAAAATTAAAGCTGAAGGATATTGAGGATTTAAAACTGGAGGTTCAAAATAAATACGAAGGAATCAGAAGGATTCCAAAGGCTGAAAGAAATATTTATCAGACCTTTGACGGCATTTACCTGGAGGGGAAGCTTGATATTATTAACGACTGGGTTATTCTTAAATTTTTTAAAATAAAACCATAAATTCTCTAATTTGCCATAACCCTTGATGTAACACTGCTGTTTTTACGTACTAATAGGCAAATGCGAATAACGAATTGCCTAAAGATAGGAGATTACCGCAGTTCCGAAAGAAGATTCTCGTCGATTCCCTCGGGAAAGACAACACCCTTCCACACTTCTGTAAAGGCTTGAAACCAGTTTGCGTCGAGTGCCAGGGGCAGGTAATCGGTCTGCAGGCTTCTTTGCGGGTACGGCGGAGTGAAAAAAAAGTTCTTCCCCACAAATCGTCTGAACTGCTCGCTTGCGAGGAAATCGATGAAGTACTGTGCCCCTCGCAGGTTTTGAGCATGTGCAGATATGAAAGCGATATTTGTATCCATCACCGTTGTGACGGGAAATTGATCGGTGTCGAGTGCAGTGTAGTCGATATGAAGAGGGTACTCTGCTTCAAGTAAAGGGATCGCATGTCCGTCGATTGTAAAAGCACCGGCATACCTTCCGTTTTCCAGTACAGCCGTTAATTCTTTTTTTGAGCTCATGTATAAAGGGATGTACCTGTTTATACGATAGAGGACCGTCTTGCCGTATTTTTTATAGAGGGTGTACAGTACTGAAGCGGTGTATTTATCCTTCAGCGGGTCGATCGCGCTGATCATACCTGTTAGGTCAACAGGCTGCTTTGTATCAGTTGGGCCGTTGTCATCAAGTAGGATGGTATTGAATACAAGACAGCTCTGCCAACGGGACCAGGAGACTATCCCGTTGTTGGTATCCTTCCATACATCCGACGTAAAAGGATGAACCATTTCAGGCGCAGGATTGAAGAAGCCGCCGACAAAAACGTCAAAGCTGTCCCCGGTCCCCTCATATGAAACAAAGATGCACGCGAGGCCTGTTCGATTATCGATAAACTTTAAAAGTTGAAGGATAGTATCTTCATCGAGATCCGATAGAACCTTTAGATTTTTCGGTACTGAAGGAATTTTATGTTCCGCCGCCTTGTCGGCTTTCGGTTTTTTAGAAGAGCTTTCGGTCTTTAACGGCGTTCCTGCCAGTATCGATATGATCGGGAACAGCAGAAAGTATAGTCCTATTTTTTTCATAGCGGCATTACATTATTTTAATGCCCTTCTTCTTGAAAATAGAGAGAAAGGTAACATGTACGATAACGACAATCCCCACCACGATTGTGGACATGGCGCAGGCACTTTCGACGTACCCGTCGTCGATCAGATGGATGATGGTAATCGATGCAAGATCTACTTTCGGGGAAACAAGAAAGATAACGGCGCTGATGGTAACCATGCTCCGTTCGAAGAAGAAGAGTACGTTGTTCCAGAAACTTATCCTGCTCAGAGGAAAAATCACCTGAAAAAATGATTTCGGCAGGTCAGCGCCGAGGGAGGTGGCGGCTTCGTCCACCGATTTATCGATATTTTTCATATTCGTCATCGTCGAGAGCATGCCGAGGGTAAAATTGGCGACAATAATGTTAAGTATGATTATCGATGCCTTGTAGTACAGCCAGTTGACCTTGACGAACGCAAGGATGTACCCGAGACCGAGAACGAGACCTGGGATCGCAGCCGGTAAAACGGTGATGAGATACAAAAGCTGGTTTCCGTGCGGTTTTCTTTTTTCGACGATATATCCTGCGATCAGCGTCAGCCACGCTCCGAAAAAGGCGACGATAATCGAAATCCAGAAACTCGTCCATACCACGGAGATCGATCTGCCGCGGTGCTCGAAGTTGTAGTGACGGGTGCTGAAGCTGGTGAGCCATTTCAGTATCTCTCTCGATTCTCCCGCTCGGCCGCCCCACACATCGACGATAGATGTCCACAGTATGGTGAGAAAGATGATGATAATCGCGCCTGATATGATGTATGAGATCGTGGAGAAGAGCGCCTTCTTCGAAATACTTGAGGGTCTGAGAAACGGGCGTGCGGCACCGCTTATGAGTGAATAGTTCCGCTTGGTAAAATAGTTATTGAGAACGAATGCGAGCACTGCAGGCACGAGCAGTATCACGCTGATCGTTGCACCCAGATCAAACCTCTGCATTCCATTGACCTGTGTATAGATCTCGGTTGCAAGTACGTTGTAATCGCCGCCTATTACAATCGGGTTGCCGAAATCGGTGATGGTGAGGTTGAAAGCCAGGGCCGCTGCAGAGAAGATACCGTAACGCGCCGACGGAATGGTTATCCTTGAAAAGACGGTCAAGGGGCCTGCGCCCAGGGATTCGGCCGCCTCGTTCAGGCGTGTATCCACGGCAGAGAGAGTTGTTATAAGGATAAGAAGGGCGTAGGGAAAGCAGTAAAAAATCTCAGAGATGATAATACCGGGTGCGCCGTAGATGTCCCACTTTCCGCTGAGCCAGTTTGTGATGAGCCCGTTTCTTCCGAAAAGTGATATCAGGGCAAGCGCCTGCACGACCGAAGGCGCCATGAGCGGAAGAGAGGATACTGCCTTGTGAAAGGATTTTCCCCGTATGGTGGTTCTGGTAATCGCATATGCAACGAGAAACGCCATAATCGTAGTGATTGTGGTTGTGACACTGGCGACATAAAAGCTGTTCCAGAGGGACCTTCGTATACGCGCCTTTCCGAAGTACTCGACGTAGTTGGAAAGGGTAAACCCGCTCTGTGTGAAAACACTCGTCTTTAATATCTGTAAGAGAGGGTACAGCAGAAAAAAGAGAAAATAGACAAAGATAACGGAAACAATGATATAGGCCACCGCCTGGTCGGGGAGTACGGTGTGCACGGGTTTTATTTTGAGCTCTTCCTGTCTGTTCATCATGCCCCCTCACCCCTGAATGCGAGAAAATCACCAGGCGGGAAATAGAAGGAGACGGTATCCCCCATGCTGATACTCCGCTCTTCAAACTCTGTTTCTGTTATATCGACAATTATGCGCTGGCCGGCAAGTTTTACGAGCGAACGGACGATAACACCGAGAAATGTGACGACCTCGATGGTGCCCTTTTTGATGTTTGCCCTGTCGAAGTCGGCCGGTATGTTTTGTCCGTTTGTAAGAAGAACGATTTTTTCAGGCCGTATCGAAAGTGTAACGGCCCCGGATGCTGTGCCGGCGGCTTTGAATGCGTCGGAGGTAACGTTGAATGAGATTCCGGTTTTATCATTAACAACAGTGTGTTTTTTAAGCTCGCCTTCAAAGAAGTTGGAGGTGCCGACAAAATCCGCGACAAATCTGGATTTTGGATTCTTGTATATTTCAATTGGTTTGTCGACCTGCTCGATGAATCCCTTGTTCATAACGATAACCCGGTCGGAAATCGAGAGCGCTTCTTCCTGGTCGTGAGTGACGTATATCATGGTGATGCCGAGCTCCGTTTGCACCCTCTTTATCTCAGCCCGCAGGTTGACCCTGATCTTTGCATCGAGTGCGGAAAGCGGTTCGTCGAGGAGGAGAATCTCCGGATAGGTCGCGAGGGATCGGACGAGCGCTACCCTTTGCTGCTGGCCTCCGGAAAGCTCGGGCGGGTATTTACGCTTCTGGTCGGCAAGCCCTACCAGCTCGAGCAGCTCGTCGACTCGTGCGTCGATTTTGGATTTGGGAACTTTTCTCATTTTCAGGCCGAACCCAACATTTTCTGCAACGGTCATGTGGGGAAAGAGCGCGTAGGACTGAAACACAATGCCGAAGTTTCTCTTTTGCGGAATGACATCGTTGATGACCTCGCCTTTGTATCGAATGATGCCGTTTGAGGGAGTTTCAAAACCCGCTATCATGCGAAGGGTGGTTGTTTTGCCGCAGCCCGAGGGACCGAGAAAGCAGACAAACTCCCCCTCTTTAACCTGAAGGTTCATATCGCGAACGGCGACAATCTTGTCGAATTTCTTCGTAATACTTTCAAGAATAATATCTTTTTCCATTCAGGCCTCCCCGGGTAAAAAGATGTTATCCGGACGTTTTTCGTCCGGATAATGCCGTTCACCACCGGCAGTAGTTTGCTCTAGAGCGATTCTAAGTTTTTTTTATGAAAGCGTCCGCCATCTGTAAAAAAAATGAAGGACGTTTTGTCCTTCCGGAAACAAAACGTCCTTAGTATCGGTTACACATTCCTTATCTTAAAAACTTGTCCTGCCAGGTGATGAGGATATCGCCCCTGTTTGCAGACTGCCAGTCAAAGTCCATCGGAACGAGCTTGATGTCTTCGAGTTTCGGCAGGTCCGGCCGTGCGGGCGGAATACCGGGTTTGGTTACACCGACTTTCCACTTGGCGTAAAGTTTCATGGCTTCGTCGGAAAGCGCCCAGTCTAAGAACTTCTTTGCATTGTTCGGATGTTTCGCCCCTTTCATGAGCGCGTTTGCCTCGAGCTCATACGCACTGCCTTCTGCAGGGAGCACCATCTCCACCGGCTTTCCCTCTTTCTTGAGGTTCGCAATGACAAACGCGAAGGATGCGCCGATCACATACTCGCCGGCAGCAGCGTACTTTGCAGGCCGTGAACCGCTCTTGATGTACTGGCCCATGTTCTTGTCGAGCTTTTCAAGAAATTCCCAGCCCTTGTTTTCGGCAACAGTTTTGTTCTTATAGTCCGGATCCATTGTTTCGAGAATTCCGGCTACCTGCAGAAATCCCGTTCCCGAGCTTGCGGGGTTGGGCATAATGAGATGTCCGGCATATACCGGATTGGTAAGATCTGCCCATGAGGTCGGCATGGGAAGCCCGTACTCAGTGAGCTTCTCCGTATTCACGCAGAACGCGGCAAGGTACAGATCGATTGCGTACCAGTTGTTGTTGGGGTCCTTGAACCGAGCGGGAATCTTGTCGCCTTCTTTTGGAACATACGGCTCGAAGAAACCCCTCTGTGTGAAATCCATCAGATAGGTAACGGCCCAGCCGTATACCAGGTCTGCCTGAGGATTTTCCTTCTCTGCAAGAAGCTTTGCGCCGAGAACACCCGTGGAGAAACGGGTCCAGTTAATTTTCAAACCGGTTGCTGCTTCAGCAGCCTTGATGTAATCTTCGGTTTCATCAGTCTCCAGTGATGTGTACAGCGTAATCTCGTTTCCCTCCTCAACTGCTTTGCCTCCAGTTGTTTTTTGCCCTCCGGCAAACAGAAAAACCGGAAATACCAGCATGCAAACAACGAGAAAAATAACTGCCCTTTTCATCTGTGAACCTCCTTAAAGATTTATTTATTCGCTTCCTTAATAAAATACTTGTAATCGCCGATTATAATTGTTAGTTTTCTGTTAAAAAAGTGTTAATATTTAAAGTAAATGTATTGTACAATTATTATTCAGGATGGTCAATCTTTTTTAGTATAGTGACTATTATAAAGTGCAAATAGGGAGTGCATAGAAAGAGCGGTTCGGGTTGAGCTGCTCTTTTTGTTTTTTTCAAAGATTTTTGCGGAATTTCTCCATCGAGAGGAGTTTTTTGTGAAATTTTATATGGCGTTGACCGAATTTCTTCGGACATTGCTGGATTTATTAAATAGTAAAATCGAATCCCTGGTTATCGGTAATGCCTATGTTTAGAATAATTGCCGGAATCTATCTTGGGTGGGGCCTCGGCTCGAACGATGCAGCAAATATATTCGGGACCGGGGTATCCACCGGTGTCATCAGGTACAGGACTGCGGTGATACTGACAGCTGTGTTCGTTCTTATAGGCGCTTACCTGGAGGGGGCCCGGGGCATTAAGACCCTCGGCGGGCTTACTGACATGGATATTACAACGGCATTTATTGCATCGCTTGCCGCAGCAATTACGATAAACGTGTTGACCGTGCTTGCGCTTCCGGTTTCCACCTCTCAGGCGATTGTCGGCTCCATTCTTGCAATCGGCCTTACATCCGGAGTAGTTGACCTCAGAATACTCGTAAAGGTTCTTTTGAGCTGGGTGTTAAACCCGATAACTGCGGCAGTTATTTCGTACGGCCTGTACAAAGTGCTTGGCTGGCTTTTAGAGGGACGGGTAAAGAATATCCGTATGTGGTCCTTGATGATGAGGATCGGTTTTCTAATTGCCGGCATATACGGATCTTATACATTGGGTGCGAACAATGTTGCCAATGCAACCGGGGTTTTCGTCAAAGCGGGATTGCTTACTCCGGTAACAGCGTCGGTGATCGGAGGGCTCTCAATAGGGCTTGGTGTCATAACCTACAGCAAGCCGGTAATGCGAACGGTGGGCAGCAGAATAACAAAGATGAGCGATTTCGCCGCTCTCGTTGCGGTTTTAGGACAGGACATCACCGTTCATATATTTACCTTTATCGGGGTGCCGGTCTCAACATCACAGGCAATCGTCGGAGCGGTTATGGGCGTAGGCCTGGTGAAATCGAGTAAATCGGTAAACCTGAAGGTGCTCTGGAGAATCGCCATCGGATGGCTGAGCACTCCGACCGCATCCCTCATCATAGCGCTCGGTATCCTCCAGGCAAGAAGAATATTTTTCTGATGGAAGCGGCGTTTGTGTTTCCGCCCCCGGATAATAAATATTTAGTTTTATTTGTACCCGTATTATAAATATAAAAAGTTGACCTCGGGTCTATGCAGGAGTAATGTTTTTTATATCAAAAGCAGAGGTGGAAAAATGGCCAAGGCAATATGGAACAATACAGTGCTCGCTGAAAGTGATGCTGTTGAAGTTGTGGAAGGAAACGTCTACTTTCCTCCTGAATCTGTGAATCGCCAATACTTGAAAGAGAGCGACACGCACTCAACGTGCCCCTGGAAGGGCCTTGCGTCGTACTATTCAATAGAGGTGAATGGTGAGATCAACAAAGATGCCGCCTGGTACTATCCCGAACCAAAAGAAGCGGCGAGCCATATACGAGGGTACCTTGCCTTTTGGAAAGGGATCGAGGTGCAGGAATAGAATATCCCTGTACCTGCGGGTATCTAGAAATGCCTTCGGGAAATGGGTCTTCTGAACGGTGAAGATCCTCCGACAATCCTGCATCTTTACATAGGAAAATGAGAAACATGAAATAATAGACATGTTTTGACATGAATCGTCTCGTGACGTATTATAAATAAGGAGAGGAAAAACAGTACATGTACAATGATGATCATGAAATAAAAAAAACCCGTAGAAAAAACTGGCTCGATACAATTGCAAAGGCCGTTCTTGCGGGGATATTTGCCATCAGTGTTCTTTTAAATATTATTCTGATAATTATTGTTGTGGTTATGAGCCTCATAACCGCTCAGAAGGACAGGGAGTTTGTCCAAAAGGGGTATAATAAGATATATGCAGATGAAAAATTCCCATTCTCCAATCCGGATTCCTCCGATGAGATCGCGGTTATACGGGTAAACGGCGTCATTTCAGAGTATGATTCCACTGACGGTATGTTCGGGTATGTTGAAAATCCTGTAAATGCCGTGCGTAATAGACTGAACATCATACGTGAAGATAAAAACATACGGGGTGTGCTGCTTTTGATTGACAGTCCGGGTGGGAGTGTAACGGCAAGCGATGTTCTCTACAATACGATCTTGAATTTTCGCGCTCAAAGCGGGATTCCCGTTGTCAGCTTTATCAAACAGATGGCGGCCTCCGGTGGATACTATATCGCCTCGGCCTCCGATGAGATCGTTGCGTACCCGACTGCGCTTACCGGCAGTATCGGCGTTATAATGTATAATTTCAACTTTAAAGGGCTTATGGATAAGTACGGAATCGAGTATGTTGCGGTCAAGTCGAGCAAACACAAAGACTCGATGTCTCCCTTCAAGGAGGTAGACAGGGAAGAGATTGCCTGGAATCAAAATATTGTCGACCGTCTTCTTGATCGGTTCATAGATGCGGTTGCGGAGGGCAGGAAAGGCCTGACCCGCGAGCAGGTGGAAAAGCTTGCCGATGGCAGGCTTTACCTGGCCGAAGATGCACGAGCCCTCGGACTCATAGACCAGGTCGGTTATATGCAGGACGCTGTGAAGATACTATCCAAATTGGCGGGTATCGCCACTCCCGCTATTGTTGAGTTTACACGGGGGAGAGGGCTTCTCGAAAAACTCGGGCAGTTTTCATATAACGTTAAAATGCCGCACATACTGACCGGGCTGTTTTTACGGGACACGATACACAGTACCGCAACGAAGTCCCCTGCATTCTACTATATTTTGGACGGAGTGCCCTTTTCCGAATAACACCACCGGCAATCTTATAAATACACGCTATGACACGGGCTGCTGACAAACCTGTTTTCGACCATAGAAAATTATCATAGAAAAATGGTAAAAAATCGTGCAATATGTGCTATACTGGCTATACAGGTCGGCTGTATGGTTTTATCCATTGAAATTCCAGTTCATCTGGCCGGCTGAATGGGAAAACCGCTGATCAGCGAGCCTTATTGGTTTGAACCTTTTACAACCGAAAGTGCGCTTCCCTGATATTTTTTATATTCGCCAGGATACTGAACATTTTGGTTTTTTATGTATAACCCTCGTATGTTGTATAAAAGGGAGAAATATGATGAAAAGGACATCCCTTCTGCTGGTTCTCCTGCTGGTTGTACCGGCAGGCTTTGCTTTTGCGGATCAAATTCCCGGTTCGCAGTACTACTATTTAGGCAGCGGTATCAGTTATTTTCCGCTTGGGTCGAGCGGCGCGGCTGATTTCATGCGCATGGAATCGAATCTGTATAACCCGGCCGCGCTTGCCGATACCAAACGAATTACCTCGGGCCTTTCGCTCGGCGGATTCGGCGGTGACAACTTTCTTCTTAATTTCGGTGCAAGTTTTCCGACCACTGTCGGTATCATTACGGGCAATGTGCTCGCCCTTACCTCACCGTCGGGGGTGAGTGCAGGGGATGTAATCGGCATGAAGGGGACGTTCTCAAAACCGGTAAGTGAACAGTGGCTGTTCGGAGCAGGCATCAATGTGGGTTTTGCTAATGACGGGCCGGCGCGGGATTTTCTTGCCTCCTTTGATATTGGAACAATATACAGAAAGGAAGTCGGCGGTACGGGCTTCGGATTTTTCGATCATTCAGTCGGGCTGGCCCTGAAGAATATCGGAAAGAATATTTCCTATTCAGGATACGATGCGTTTCCACCGCTTGAAGCCGATCTCGGCGTGCAGGCTGAAGTAATACGGCAGGGTATTTACAGGGCGCGTCTTTCAACGCATGCGGCGATTCCCGTCAATCCGTTTAATTTTTTTGCAGGGGTGGGCCTTGAAAATATCTTCTTTGATATGGTCGATGTCAAACTCGGGGCGGGATTGGGAGTGGAGGATGTCGGCCCATTCTCAGTGGGTGTTGATCTGAATTTTGATATAAAGGACACAGGCGTCCAGTTATCCTATTCGCTTCTACCCACAAATTTCAACGGGAGCAGGCAGATTGTGCATAATGCGGGAATAAACGTCGCCTTCGGTACGTATGATAAGAAGCCGCCCGAGGCAGCGGTAGATGCAGAGCGTGAATATTTTTCACCCAATCATGACGGAATAAACGATCTGGCAAAACTCGATATCAGTATAAACGACAATACGATGGTGTTCGGCTGGAAACTCGATATTACTGACGCGCAGGGAAAACCGGTGAAGTCCTTCGAGGCGAAGGATGTGAGAAAGATCAGGAAAATGACGTTCGCCAAGTACTTCAAACGGGTGTTCTCGAAAAAACAGGAGGTGGAAATACCGAAATTCATAGAATGGGACGGTGAGGACTCTGAGGGAAACGTTGTGCCCGATGGCGAGTACAGCTACGTCCTGACAGCCTGGGACGAGAACAACAATAAAATTGTTACCAAAAAGAAACAGATCATTGTTGATGATGTTACACCCATTGTCGAAGCGGAAGCGAAAGAGCTCCTCTTCAGCCCGAACGATGACGGAGTCAAGGATACCCTGGATATTACAATCAAGAGCGCAAATATTGGAAAGGACGACGCAATTGTAATACGTATCAGCGACAGAGACGGAAACACGGTGCTTGAAGAGAAAAAAACAGGCTCTGTCCCGAAAGTCTTCGAATGGAACGGTAGAGACCAGAGCGGGGCTCTCGTCAAGGAAGGGGTGTACAAATTCACGATTGCGGCATCGGACTTTGCGGACAACCGGACCGAATCCTCGGTGGACGGTATTGTCGTCCGAACGGAATATGAAAAGATATCCGCATCCCCGGTACTCAAGGCCTTTTCACCCAATGGTGACGGCTATTCGGATATGGATGATATACGGCTGTTCTCGAGCGGCACCGAGGGGCTCATCAACTGGGATCTTCGTATCGTCGATGAAAAGGGGAGGGATGTGAGGGAATACAGCGGCAGTAAGGTTTTTCCGGATGTAATAAGTTTCGACGGAAAAGACAGCGAGGGGGTGGTTTTACCCGACGGGCTCTATTCACTTGAATTCAGGCTTTTCTTCGAAAGCGGGAATCATCCCGAATCATTTTACAAGTTTATTCGAATCGACAATACACCCCCTTCCATAACCGTCAGTTCGAATATTACGGCATTTTCTCCCAACGGTGACGGCGTGAAAGACACCATGAATATCGTGAACACCATAAAATCCGGCGAGGGAGATATCTTCGAAGCGAAAATCGTCAATGCCGCCGGCGCAACGTTCAAGACATTTGAGTTTGGCACGAATCCGCCGAAAGTAATCGTCTGGGACGGTATAGGGGACAACAACACCCAGCCCATTGAGGGTATTTACACCTATATCATTACCGGAAGAGACAGGGTCGGAAACAGTACAGTGGCAAGCCTGGGTCCTATAAAGCTTGTGACCGGTTTTGAAGAGGTGTCTGTCGAGCCTGACGAGTATATTATATCGCCGAACGGTGATGGTATTAAGGACAGTGTTACATTCAATCTGCATACGA
This sequence comes from uncultured Spirochaetota bacterium, assembly GCA_964433545.1. Classification (GTDB taxonomy): domain Bacteria; phylum Spirochaetota; class B62-G9; order B62-G9; family DRHN01; genus CAYSRJ01. Next base: position 38,257 of record CAYSRJ010000015.1, read on the forward strand.
GCAGTATGGAGGGCATCGTTGAGTGGAAGCTCGATATTCGGGACAGGAACAATATGGTGGTGCGCTCCTTCAATAATCAGAATATGGGGAAAGTGCCGCCGACAGAGGTGGTGTGGAACGGAAAAACAGATGCAGGCGCATTGGCAGAGGACGGCCTTTACTCGACGGTGCTCAGTATTCTGTACGATGCGGGCAACAATCCGATATCAAAACCGAAGGACATACGAATTGATACACTGGCTCCATCGATCGAGGTGTATGTCGAGGATTTAAACATTTCACCGAATAACGACGGCGCCAAGGAAACTCTCACCATTTATCAGAGAATGCGTGGCGATAAGGATGATACTTACACAGGCGAAATCAGGGGCCCCGGTGGTGTCGTGGTGAAGAGCTTCAACTGGGTCGGGAATCCTCCGGCTGAGATTGTGTGGGACGGTCGGGATGACAGCGGGAATCCCCTTGAAGAGGGGGTATACTCCTACTCCGTCAGAGGGGAGGATGCAGCAGGAAACACAGCCGAACAGAGTATCAACGATATTGTCCTGACAACAGAGTATGAGAAGGTGAGCCTTCTGGCAAGTGAACGGGGAATATCACCCAATAACGACGGGGCTTTCGATACGGTTGTTTTTACCCCTGTTCTTGCTTCAGAGAAGGGTCTTATTTCCTGGAGCATCGATGTCATCGACAGTCAAAGTCGCCTGATTCGGAAAATCGGCGGAAGCGGCACACCTCCCGCAGCGGTAACGTGGGACGGAACCGGTGAAGACGGCGGCGTGGTGCCGGATGGAGAGTACAGCTATACTTTACGGCTCGTATATGAAAGCGGCAATCATCCTGCAAGCAAGCCGGGCACAATTACGGTTGATACAAAAGCTCCCGGGTATCTTTTCGTTGTTTCCCCCAAACTGTTTTCTCCGGACGGTGATGGTGAGGCCGATACATTGTACATCAACACAGAGATAGGCGATAAAAACGGCGTCCGTGAGTGGGATATTACCCTGTACAGGGTGTGGAACGGCAAACCCGACAGAAACACCCCTCTGAAGAGATATTCCGGAAGCGGAAATTTCAAAAAGACGCTGCACTGGGACGGTTTTTCCGATCCGGTGCAGATGCCTGAAGGGTTTACACCGCCGGATATCTACACCTATAAAAAAGTCGGAAACAAGTGGGAGGTGCTTGTAGACTCGGCAAGCAATTACATAGCGGAGCTCAGAGCGTCGGATATATATAACAACAGTATAACGGTATCGAGGAGTTTCGGAACTGACATTCTCGTTATTAAGACACCCGAGGGTCTTAAGATAATGATCAATTCCATTCAATTCGAGTTCGATAAATCAGATTTGCTGCCGCAGAGTTTTCCGATACTGAACAGGCTTATCGAGATTCTCGACAAGTTCCCGGCGTACAAGATCAGGGTGGTCGGGCATACGGATTCGATTGGATCGGATGAATACAACCAGAAGCTTTCCGAGCGTCGCGCATTTTCGGTGTACAAGTATCTCGTTGCGCACGATATCGATAAAGACAGGCTGACAACTGAAGGCAAGGGAGAAAAGATACCCATTGACGATAACGGTACTGAGGCAGGGCGGGCGCGAAACAGACGTGTCGAGTTCTACCTGACAAGGTAATAACCGTACACTAGAACCTGGACACGGAAGAGATTTTTTCCATGGTCGAATGTCACCGGTGCGCTCACCTGATTAATCCAGGTGAGTGGATATAACCCCGCTTGCCTGTCGTGGAGAGCTTTCCGCCTACCAGCGGCACTGCCCTGACGATTGTCAGGGTCTCCAGTCGATGCTCTATGTTCGAGGAGCATTCCTGTTGACGATGCAGAACGCCGGATTTATATTCCTTTATCCAGCTTCGATAACCACTCATATGATTATTCGGATGCTTTGCGTTCGAAAAATGCTGTCGATGTATTATCAAGAGACGGAGTTACTGCTGTCATGGAGAAAAAACCGACAATCGTTGCCATGGACCTCGAGGGTGTTCTCGTTCCGGAGATATGGATTGCAGTATCTGAAAAAACCGGCATTGAGAAACTTCGTCTCACCACGCGTGATGTCTCTGATTACGATGAGCTCATGAAGATGCGGCTCGAGATATTGAAGGAGAATCATCTTGCGCTGTCCGACATACAGGATGTAATTAATTCGGTGGACCCGCTTGAAGGTGCAAACGATTTTCTTGACTGGGTGCGTGATCGGTCGCAGGTTGTTATCCTCTCCGACACATACTATGAGTTCGCCCTCCCCTTGATGAAAAAACTCTCATACCCCACACTGTTTTGCAATAATCTTGAAACGGATGAAAACAATACAATTGTAAGCTACCATCTGCGCATCAGGGATGGAAAGAAAAAGGCGACAAAAGCATTAAAGAATCTCGGCTTCAGAGTCATTTCGATGGGAGATTCCTACAATGACACGACGATGCTCGGTGAGGCTGATGTGGGGATACTTTTCAGGCCTCCTGAAAATGTTGTACGTGAATTCCCGCAGCACAGGGTGTTTTACGAATACAATGAGCTCAAAACATATTTAAAAGAATTACTATAGGACATCTGTTGTTCATTCCGGTCACATTATGTATTGACTGAATTAAGGTAGAAATCATGAAGACGATAAAAGTCGGCATCCTGGGGCTTGGCACTGTCGGCTCCGGTCTGTATGAATTGCTGCGTAGGAACGGTGATCTTATCAGCACAAAATCGGGTGTCAGAATAATAATTGAAAAGACCGCTGATACGGATATGCAGAGAAGGGCTGCATTGGGAATCCCCGATGGAGTTTTTACAACCGCTGCTTCGGATGTTCTGGAAAATCCTGACATTGATGTCGTCGTCGAACTGATAGGCGGCACAACAATTGCGAAAGAACTAACAGTACAGGCAATACGAAATGGAAAACACATCGTTACCGCCAACAAGGCTCTTCTTGCGACTCACGGAAGAGAAATATTCGAGGAAGTACTGAAATCGAAGGTTGAGCTCGGATACGAGGCATCGGTAGGCGGCGGCATACCGATAATTAAAACCATACGCGAGGCACTCACCGGAAACAAGGTACAGAAGATCGTCGCAATTCTGAACGGAACCACAAACTTCATTCTTACCAGTATGACCCGGGAGGGGCTTGACTTCCGGGCGGCGCTTGAGAAGGCGCAGCAGCGTGGTTTTGCAGAGGCGGACCCCACTCTTGATGTTTCAGGGAGTGATGCGCGCCATAAGATCACCATACTCTCCTCACTCGCATTCAGTTCATATATCGATCACGACAGAGTGTATGTCGAGGGGATCGAGCACATCTCGGAGCGGGACATGGAGTACGCGAATGAACTCGGGTTTGTTTTAAAGCTTCTCGCTATTGCCGAGAAGATCGAGCAGGGGGTGCTCGTAAGGGTGCATCCTGCCCTTGTTTCCAGGGACGATCCACTCGCGGCGATAAGCTGGGAGGATAATGCGGTTATGGTGTATTCGGATTTCCTGGGCAAATCGATGTACTACGGAAAGGGTGCTGGCGCCTATCCCACAGCGAGTGCCATCGTCGCCGATATAGTCGACATTGCGCACAAGATGAAAAGCGATGGAGAGTATGACCGCTATTCATACGTTTTCAACAGAAATCTTCCGCAATTACCGTTTGAAAGCAGCGTGTCACGATACTACCTTCGATTTCATGTGCTCGACCGTCCCGGCATCCTGTCGAAGATAGCGGGAATACTGGGAAAAAATCAAATAAGCATTGCCTCTGTTATACAGAAAGAAACTGAAGAAGAGCATGAACATGTTCCACTCGTAATGCTGACCCATTCGGCCCGTGAATCCAACCTGAAAAAAGCGGTTTCCGAAATAAACGCGCTCGACGAGCTGGAGGGTGAAGGGGTCATTATTAGAGTGATCGATGAAGACCACATCTGATGAACGATTCTGTATACATACCGGCTCTATGCCCTGTTAGAAATATTACCACAGGCACTAACGCTCTTCTACAATGTGCTGCCTTTTATTTGTACTGCTGAGTACATGTTCTGCCGGCTACCTGTGCAAACAAAGAGGCCTGCTATAAGGCGCATGAGGCTGAAGGTAATAAAGGGCACATCCATCTCGCATTGCCCACAAGGAGTTGTTGACATATGAAGAAAGCCGTACAGTTCGGAGCGGGAAATATCGGCCGCGGATTTATGGGCCAGCTTTTTTATGAAGCAGGATACGAGACGACATTCGTAGATGTTTCATCCGACATTGTCAGGCTGATAAATGAAAAAAGACAGTATCCCCTGCGGCTTCTTGATGCACAGACCAGAAGTGAGATTGACCTCACAATCCATCGCATACACGCGATTGACGCAGACAATGTAACTGCTGTTGCTGAAGCTGTCGCGAATGCAGATGTAATCGGCACCGCAGTCGGTGTCGGGAATCTCGAGTCGATTGCACCGCTTATTTTAATGGGAATTCAGCTTCGGTTTGAAAGGGCCGCACCGCCGGTGGATATCTACCTCTGCGAAAATACACTCACCGCCTCGAAAATCCTCAAAGATGCGGTTATACGCGACATGGATGAACCATTGAAGAAATGGACTGAAGAAAACATCGGCTTCGTGGGAACCATTGTCGCGAGAATGGTTCCCTCAAAAAGCGACCTATTCGGGGTGGATGACCCTCTCTTTGTTATGGCCGATTCCTTTCATGCGCTTCCCTATGATGGCAACGCAGTAAGAGGAATGCCTCCCGCCATTGAGGGTATCAGAGCGGTGGATAATTTCGAAGCTGAGGTAACACGCAAGCTTTTCACCTATAATCTGGGGCATGCCGCCCTTGCGTACCTCGGGTATCTCAGGGGATTTACCTATGTGCATGAGCTGTTTGAGGACACTGCTCTTCTGATCTACTTCAACGGCGCTCTCGATGAAATATCGGAAGCATTGCTTTCGCGGTTCTCTAAAGATATCGACAGGGAAAGCCAGGATAGGGTGCGGGCTGATATCAATCTCCGTTTCAGCAATCCGATGATAATGGATACCATATACCGTGTAGGCCGCGATCCAATCAGAAAACTCGGGCCGCATGACCGGCTGGTAGGAAGCGCCCGCCTCTGCATCGAGCAGGGAATATTCCCTGAGAATATCGCGGTCGTCTGTGCTGCGGCATTCTGCTACGATTACAGTGAAGACACCGAGGCAATCAGGCTTCAAAAAATGATACGAGAATTGGGGCTGGAGCGTACAATGATGGAAGTGTCCGGAGTTGATCCGGAAAGTGACCTTGGCAGCAAGATTATAAGTTCATACCACAAACTTTTTGAGAAGAAAAAAAAGTGAAGGTAAACCGGTGAGTGATTGTGTATTCGGTGCGATGGAATCCTGCCTTCAAAGCCTTATGCGAATTTTTATTCTTTTAGCGCTGTATATTTATATACCCATGAAGAAAATTCTCATAACTTATCCTTGACAATAAAATATTTATTTTTATACTGTAGTAGTCCGTAACATGTCCTAATAATGAAATTATTAATAAGTTTATTACTAAAAGCAGTCTTTATTTTTCCATAAAACAAATTGTGCGAATGACGAGTTTTCGATAGTATAGCAACCATAATTATTTCACAATAATATTAAGGAGGTGATGGAAAGGGCTTACAGGGGAGTAGCTTGTAATCGTTATCAAAATCCTGCGAACAGCGGACGAATACAGGCAATTCTCGAAGAATGGTAAGAGTTTAACAATTACACTATGAAGGGGGATTAAAATGAGGAAAAAATTAGTAATGTTCGGAGTGGTGATGATCTTTGTATTTGCTTCAATAGTGTTTGTTTTTGCAGGCGGAGGGAAAGAAAAGCCTGCAGGGGAGCAATTTATCACTATTCACTGGGCACAGTGGGCGCCTGCAGATTATCTCGAAAAGCTCTCCGAAGGCTTTACAGCGGAAACCGGAATAAAGGTAATTGTCGAGCAGACTCCATGGGAAACATTTGTGCAAAAGTACAACACGGAGATGATTGCTCACAGCGATGCCTGGGACATAATAATCGGTGACAGCCAGGATATTGGAAATATGGCTGTTAACGGGCATTATGTTGAGCTGACCGATTGGATTAAGGAGCATGGAGTAGATAAAACCTTTACTCCCGCTTCTCTCACCTATTTTGCGGAATACCCGAAGGGGTCCGGGAAATACTTTGCAGTTCCGTGTGAAGGTGACGGACTCGCATGGGCGTATCGTAAGGATCTCTTTGAAGACCCGGCGAACAAGGCAGCTTTTAAAGCTAAGTTCGGCTACGAGCTTGGTGTCCCGAAATCCTGGGATATGCTCAAGGACATAGCGGAGTTCTTCAATAATCCTGACAATGGTTTCTATGGTATTGCCATTTATGGTGACAATGGATACGACTCACTGGCTATGTTTGCAGAGCAGGTAATCTGGTCATTTGGCGGTGAGCTCGGTGATTATTCAACCTATAAGGTGGATGGTCTGCTCAATTCAAAGGGTTCTATTGCAGGAATAAAGTACTACGAAGAACTCTTTAAGTTCGTTCCTCCGGGGTTTGGGGATGCATTTTACGTGAAGTGTAACGATGCGTTTACCGCCGGTATTGTACCGATGACCTGCAACTATCTGGCTTTCTTCCCGGCGCTTGCAAATGAAGCGACAAACCCGTATGCGAAGGATACCGGTTATTTTGCATGTCCTCCGCAGAAAGGTTATGACGGAAAGGTAAGACAGTTTTCAGCTCTTGGAGGACAGGGCGCTTCAGTGGTTACTTATTCAAAGAAACAGGACCTTGCCTTCAAGTGGCTTGCGTGGTTTGTGAAAAAAGATACACAAATGGAATGGGCAAAATTGGGAGGATATACATGCAATGCAGAAGTATTGGCAACCGATGAGTTCCTTAATGCAGCGCCGTATAATCCTACATTCAAGGTAACGATGGAAATCTTCAAGGACTGGTGGGCTTGCCCAGAGTATGATGAGCTTTTAAGAACATTCAGTCAGACAATTGCCGATTATGTTGTCGGAGGTTCCGGTACTGCCAAAGCCGCTCTCAATAAATGTACAAAACAGTGGGAGGAGATTTTCAAGAAAGCCGGGTACTATGATTAGTCATTGATTAATAAATGCCCCCTGTTGTAAATAAGCGGGGGGCATTCATAAGCTTGCTTTGTTGAAGGGAATTACCTATGGGAAAAAAGATTGATAAAAATCAAGTATCGGATATCGAAACTCACTATAGTCACATGAAAGACAAGACATTGATGAGGCTGTTTATTTTACCGACGCTTGTTCTCTTGATAGCAATTAATGTCTTCCCCCTTATATGGTCGTTATTCTTGAGTTTTTCTCATTACAGCGCAAAAATGGCAAATGTCTGGGGTAAGAACCCTGATATGATCGGTATTGCTAATTATACACGTATTTTGATGGACCCTGATATGTGGGTAAAGTTTATTACAACAGCCAAGTACGTTATCATGTCAGTTGCAGGTGAAATGTTACTCGGTTTCGGGTTTGCATTGCTCCTCCAGCTCGACTTTAAAGGCAAGGGCCTTTTTACCACTCTTCTCGTTCTTCCAATGACCATGTCACCGGTAATTGTCGGCCTGATGTGGAGACTGTTTTACGATCCCAACTGGGGTATGTTTAACTTTCTATTGGGATTGGGAAGAGTCGACTGGATCCAGAATCCGGCGATAAACCTGTATTCAATTGTAATAGCAGATGTATGGATGTGGACACCATTTGTGATGCTTCTTTCTATGGCAGGGCTTTCCGCTGTCCCAAAGTATCTCTACGAAGCTGCCGAGATTGACAAGGCTTCATGGTGGTTCAAATTCAGCCGCATTACTTTTCCAATGATATCTCCAATTCTCATGCTCGCACTGATATTCCGTATAATAGAGGCTTTTAAAATATTCGATCTGCCTATGGGAATAACGGGAAGGGGTGCAATGGCACCGCCCCTTCTTGCCATGCATTTATACAATGTTTCATTTGTTACATGGAATACGAGTATTGGGGCTGCACTTGGATATATAATACTCGTTATGGTCGTGGCGATCACACTTATACTTGTGAAGTATCTAAATAAAGCGAAACAATAGGTAATTGTACCATAATAAGTCAGTTGAACATAAAAAAACCCGGTTTTAAAAAAACCGGAGGGTGCTGGTACAAAAGGAAAAGATATCGCTTTGCTGGACCAGCCTTCTCCGGCATGGAATGCCGGTATTTCAAAGGGTAAAACCATAAATAAAATGTAGCGTGTAAGAGGGATAGTTTATGGCACAAATAATGGATAGAAAAGGAAAGATAGTGAAGACGGTAGTTATTTTCATAATAACCGTTGTTACCATTATCTATCTGATACCGCTGTTCTTTATTATTCACACATCATTCAAGCCATGGGAGGATATAAAAAAATATCCGCCGAAGATTCTGTTTAAACCGACGGTGGCAAGCTATATAAGGATTTTCACATCAAGAACCCCTTTGCCTGCCGGAGTAAAACTTTCTGAAGAAAAAGTGGCGCAGATGAAGTGGTGGGAACGTCTTATTTATAAAGACACGAATGAGGAAATCGTGAGGCAGGGGGATCTTCCGAGAAGATATCTCAACAGCATCATCATAGTCATAGGGAGTACGGTTATTACAATAGTTTTAGGTACGCTGGCAGCATATGGATTTTCAAGGGGCAAGCTGAAAGGAAAGGATGACTGGATGTTCTTTATCCTTACCACCAGAATGCTTCCCCCTGTAGTGGTGGTTATACCGATTTTCCTCATGTTCAGGGCACTGAAGCTTACCGATACGCACATAGGCCTCATTCTTTTATACACCGTTTTTAACGTATCGTTTGCTGTGTGGGTAATGAAGGGTTTTATCGATGAGATCCCTATAGAGTATGAGGAGGCGGCTATGGTCGACGGTTATACCCGTTTCCAGGTATTCATGAAAATTGTCATTCCCCAGGCAGTAACTGGTATTGCTGCGACGGCTGTATTCTGCTTTATCTATGCCTGGAACGAGTATGCCTTTGCCTTTCTGCTTTCGAGAAAGTATGCACAGACAGTTCCAGCATGGCTTCCGTATCAGATGGGAGTGCTGGGATACGATTGGGGTGCCGCCGCCGCAGGCACGTTTCTTTTTTTGCTCCCTGCTATGGTATTTACGATCGTTCTCCGAAAACACCTTATACGTGGTATAACATTTGGTGCAATTCGAAAGTAGGACAGAAAAATGACAAAGCTAATCATCGCTCTGGCAATATATGCAGTCATTGGAATTACCTTCTGGATATTCAAGCTTTTAAAGAGAAAGTATCTGGAACCGGTATTTATAAGTATTATGATACTGGGAATCGTTGCTTTATGTCAGCCGGTACTATTTCATCTTTACAGCTTCGGTTATGCTATCCTTCTCACCGGCACAGGTGGATATATGTTTGTGTCTCATATGAAAGACTAGAAATGTGCCCGTGCAATGCTGTTGTTTGCATTCTGTATCAGTACCCGGTCTTTCAATACATGAGATATGCTATATCTGGAAAATATTGAAGTTGCATTGGAGATATTAGATGGCGGAGATTATTCTTGAAAACCTTATAAAAAGATTTGGTGATCTCATTGCAGTAAAAAATCTGAATCTTGATATCAGGAATAAGGAATTCCTGGTGCTGCTCGGCCCCTCGGGCTGCGGCAAGACAACAACTCTTCGCTGTATCTCGGGTCTTGAATCTGCTGACGAAGGAAGGATTTTAATTGATGGTGAAGATGTGACAAGGAAGCGAGCCTCTCAAAGAGATATAGCATTTGTTTTTCAGCTTTATGCACTATATCCGATTTTGACGGTGTATGAGAATATAGCCTTTCCACTCAAAGCTCAGAAGTATGAAAAGCAGAAAATTAAGGAAGAGGTCGGTAAGGTTGCAGAAATACTGAAGATTAAACATATTTTGAAAAAGAAGCCAAAGGAGCTTTCGGGCGGTGATATGCAGAAAGTTGCGCTCGGCCGTGCAATGGTAAGACGCCCGAAGGCATTTCTCCTTGATGAACCGATTGGAACTCTGGATGCAAAATTCAGAGAGGAGATGAGGGGTGAGCTGAAGAAGCTTCACATCGATATCGGGGCGACGACAGTTTATGTTACCCATGACCAGGTCGAGGCGATGTCAATGGGCGATCGCATTGCAATTATGAATCAGGGCGTTATCCAGCAGCTGGGTTCCCCTCACGAAGTGTATAACAAACCGGACAATATATTTGTTGCAAATTTTATAGGAAGCCCGGGTATGAACTTTATAAACTGTATTCCGAAGCGAAAAGATGGGCGGGTCGCATTTAAGATGACGGAAGATGATATCTATATTGAATTACCGGATCAGGTTCAGAGGAGAGTATCAGAAAATGTGAAAGATAAAATCGAGCTGGTGCTGGGAATACGGCCGGAGGATGTAGACCTGAGCATGAAAAGAGAAGAAGGGCTTCTCGAAGCAGAGGTTTATGTGAATGAAGAGACAGGGGCATACAACATCATCGATGTGAGTCTGGGCAGTACCGTGATTAAAGTTCGTACTCTGCCGACCATACAACCAAATATTGGTGATACTGCGTATCTATCATTTGATATTGATCGAATGAGCATTTTTAATAAGCAATCTGGAAATGCAATAAGGGCATAAATTTGATGAGTTGGGAGAAGGGGTAAATGGCTGACGTTAAGTTAGTATCACTGACTAAATCATTCGGTGAAATTACTGCTGTTGGTGACATGAACCTTGAAATAAAAGATCGGGAATTTTTTGTTCTTCTTGGACCTACGGGTGCCGGTAAAACCACAACCTTGCGACTGGTGGCCGGCCTTGAAAAGCAGGATGAAGGTGAGGTAATTATCGCCAATCAAAACGTTGATAATTACAGTCCTGCTTTACGAGATGTTGCATTTGTATTTCAGTACTACACACTCTACCCGCATTATACTGTGCTGCAGAACCTGGAATTCCCTCTGAAATCCAGGCTGAGAAGATATCCACAGGAAGAAATCGATAAAAAGGTAGCCGAGGTTTCACAGGTTCTTCATATTGGTCATCTTCTGAATAGACAAACGGTCAATCTAAGCGGCGGTGAAATGCAGCGTGTTGCTCTTGGAAGGGCAATGGTAAGAAATCCGAAGGTCTTTCTCATGGATGAGCCTCTGTCAAACCTCGATGCAAAGCTCCGTGAAGAGATGAGGAGGGAGCTTTTAAGGCTTCATTTTGATCTCGGAGCCACGTTTTTTTACGTTACTCATGATCAGGTAGAGGCGATGACCATGGGAGACCGTGTGGCTGTGCTGAACGAAGGAAAAATACTTCAGTTAGGAACTCCCGATGAAATTTACAATTCACCGAAGAATGTTTTTGTTGCAAAGTTTGTCGGGAGCCCGGCGATTAATTTATTCGATTCCACAGTGATTAAGGAGAGCCTGGTCATAGGAAAAAAGGAGATGATTTGTACTCTGCTCCAGAAACAAACACAGAAGTTGAAAAATTATGATCGTCTCATCCTGGGAATTCGACCGGAAGATATTGGTATATCGCGTGAACAGAAGAAGATTAATTCATATAAATGCAAGGTATATTTCAATCAAAGTATGGGTGCAGAGGACATACTGAACCTTAAAGCAGACAGTATAATGTTCAGGGCTATAGCTCCACCGCGGCTTAATATTACTGTCGGCGAGACGGTATATGCGAACATCAATATTGAGAGGGCTCATTTATTCAACCCGGATACCCAAGAGTGCCTCGGATGAGGAAACTACACAGAATATCATCCATGCTATTTCTGCAAAGGTTGAATGCAGTTGAAACAATATTTCCTCGATTAAACGGATTTATTGTTACCTTTCATGATCTCACGATTTTCATTTGTTTACAAACAGAAAGTTAAGGATTTCAGGAACGGAGGAACAAAAAAATGGCAGACAAGGTGAAAGTCGCTGTGGTTGGTCTTGGATTTGGGGCCGAGTTTGTCCCCCTTTATCAGAAACACCCCGATGCAGAATGTTATGCTATCTGCCAGCGAAATGAAGAGAACCTCAATAAGATCGGCAATCAGTTCGGTGTTGAAAGGAGATTCACAAAATTTGAGGATCTTCTAAAAATCGACGAGATCGATGCCATACATATTGTTACTCCCCCTGCAGAACATGCCCGAATGGCCGTCCTATCGCTGAATGCGGGAAAACACGCGGCATGTACGGTACCTTTGGGGCTTGCAAAAGAGGAGTGTATTGAGGTTGTAAAGGCCAGGAGGAAGTCTGGCAGGGTATACATGATGATGGAAACTGCCGTGTATACGCGGGAGTTTTTGTATGCAAGAGAGCTTGTGGACACCGGAAAGCTCGGTAAGATCCAGTTTCTGCGAGGCTCGCATCAGCAGAACATGAGCCTTCCCGGCTGGCCTGACTACTGGTACGGCTTTCCTCCCATGCATTATGCCACCCACGCACTGAGCCCGCTTCTTGCTATTTCCGGCGCAGCAGTGGAATCGGTGGTCTGTCAGGGATCAGGGACGATAAGGGAGGAGTATGCTGAAAAATACAATTCTCCCTTTGCTATCGAGACTGCTCTTTTAGCTCTCAGGAATTCAGACCTGTCCTGTGAGGTGACGAGGTCGCTCTTCGACACGATCCGCCAGTACAGGGAGAGCTTTGATGTATATGGGACGAAACTCTCATTTGAGTGGGAGCAGATAGCTGGTGAGGGTCCGGTAGTTTACTCTGGTTACGAGGACGCGGAGCGTGTCGAAATACCCGATTACGGGCATCGTTTACCCAGAGAAATTGCACCGTATACGATACACGGAGTGTATGATGAAGAGCATGAGCATACCTCCTTTGTGCAGGGCGCGGGGCATGGCGGCTCTCATCCGCATCTTGCACATGAATTTATTCGAGCGATTATTGAAAAGAGGGAATCCTATGTAGATGCTGAAAGAGCAGCCAACTGGACAATGGCCGGAATATGTGCGCATGAGTCTGCTTTGAAAGGCGGTGAGCGTGTAGAAATACCGGTGCCATGATGAAAAAATTCAACATATACTACAGGAGTGCGTCATGAAATTTGGAATCAATACATTTCTTTTTGCCTCACCCTTTACCACCCGGGACAGCAGGTACGTTGAAACATTCAAAGAAATGGGATTCGATGGAGTGGAGATAGCTCTTGAGAATAAGGGCGACATCGATTATAAGGAAATGTCAGGGATATTAAAGGCGAATGACATGGAGTGCTGCTCGATTTGCGGTGCCTTCGGGCGGGGACGTGACCTCCGTGGAAGTGAGGAGGAGCAGAGAGGTTCAAAGCAGTACATTATCGATTGCATTGACGCCTGCACAGCACTGGAGTGTGATCTTTTTATCGGCCCCATATACTCGATGGTTGGCAGAGCGCAGATGGAGGATGAGGGCGCTCGGAAGAGGCAGTGGGAGCTTGCGGTAAAGAATCTCAGTGAGGTGGCCGCCTATGCGGAGAAAAGCGGTGTATACCTTGCAGTTGAGCCGCTGAACAGGTTTGAGACAGATTTCATTAATCTATGTGCTGATGCCAGAAGATTGATAGAAGATGTTTCAAGCCCCATGCTCAGGATACATCTTGATACTTTCCACATGAACATCGAGGAAAAAAGCCTTCCTGCTGCAATTATCAATGCTGGTGAGTATCTCTATCATGTACATGCATCTGAAAATGACAGAGGGGCGCCGGGCACCGGGACTATCGACTGGAAAGGTGTAAAGGAGGCGCTTAAGATAACAGGGTATAACCGCTATCTTGTGATCGAATCCTTCACCCCGGATGTCGAGATTATCGCACGAGCGGCATCGATCTGGAGAACCACAGAAAAGGGCAATCGCGAGCTTGCAAAAAAAGGATTGAATTTCCTGAAGGCGCTTTTTGCTGAATAGAGATTTATCCTGTTAAAAAATGGGACGGCTGTTGATCTATCAGAGTTAATCTATTAAAGTTGATCTATCAAACAAGCAGCAAATTATTTCATACAGTGAGGAAAAGTCAAATAGACAAAATGGTGAGGGAGGAGCATATGAGCGTTAAATTATCAATAGGAACATGGGCGTATACCTTCGGCAAGTACGCCGAAAACCCGATATCGATGGAAGAAACGGCCCGGCGGTTAGGCGAGCTCGGCTTCGACGGTGTTGCATTAGGGGGGTTCAAACCACACGGGCATTACGAACTGTATCCGACGAAGGAAGACAGGAAGGAGCTCGTCGATCTCTTTGCATCACACGGGCTGAAGATAAACAGCTATGCGGCTGATCTGTGGTCGTTTCCATTTGCGGACGGAAACACAAAGATGGCGAAAAATTTCGAGGAGGCTTTCGACCGCAGCCTGGAGATGTGCGTCGACTGCGGAATACCGGTTATCAGGTTCGATACGGTGATGGAAACGCCGTATCCGGCGGATTTCGATTACGACAGGGCATGGAATATTGTCGTTTCGATGTTCAAGAAGATAACAGAAAAAGCGAAGAAGGCGGGCGTTCTTGCGACATGGGAGTTCGAACCGGGCTACATATTCAACAAGCCGTCTGAAATAGTGAAGATGGTGAAGGCAGTTGAAAGCGACAATTTCAAGCTCCTCACAGACACCTGCCACGTGCAGATGTGCGCGGTCGTTGGTGCCCACCAGTGGGGCGAAAAGGAAACACTGCCAGGCGGCCAGCTCGAGTTCTTCAGGATGGTAAAGGGCATGATAGGCGACGTGCATATCATCGATTCGGACAACCAGCTTCACGACAACCATACATCGGTGCACGCACCGTTCGGTACAGGGGTTATAAACTTCGAGGAGGTTTTGCCCGCAATCGTCGACGCAGGATATACGTCCGAATGGTGGACAATCGATCTCTGTTTCTGGGACAATGCGTGGGAGATCACCGAAGATTCTAAGAAGTACCTGGACGGGGTATTTGGTACGCTCGGGTGGGAGTAGGGGTTCCGGTTTTGGTTATTAGGCCAGCCTGCCACCCGTCAGCTATCATTCGGCCGTTGAATGTCGGGTGAACAGCGGACGCATGTAGGCAACAGGTTTTCCTGCATCACTGCAGATCCGCGAAACCCGTTTCACTGATAAGAAACTATGGTTAATTTTACTATAATGCGGAGGAATTGACATGAAGGGAAAGATGAAGGCTATGGTGTTCTATGAACCTGAAAAGATGAAGCTCGAGGAGATAGATATTCCGCAGATCGGTCCGGATGAGGTGCTCATTAAAATAAAGGCCTGCGGGATATGCGGGTCGGATATCGCCTACTACTGGGGATTGAGCTCGCTTGAAACGTCAAACGGCAAAGGCCCGCTCGTGTTAGGGCACGAGATGTCCGGTGAAATCGTCGAGATAGGTGAAATCCCGGAGCAGTTAGGGCTATTCAAGGTAGGAGACCGTGTGGCAGTCGATCCGGTACAGTACTGCAATGCGTGCGAGGTGTGCAAGAAGGGGCAGGTAAACCTCTGCGAAAACAAGACGGTGTTAGGTGTATCGGTCAACGGGGCGTTTGCCGAGTACATGAAATCGAAGTACACGAGCCTCTTCAAGCTCCCCGAAAACGTGAGCTTCGAGCAGGGCGCGTTCAGTGAACCTCTCGCCGATGCCATGTACGCGGTGCGGAATCTGGAAGTAACGCTCGGCGATTTCTGCGTGGTGATCGGCCCGGGGCCGATCGGGCTTGCCGAGGCGCAGCTCATTAAGTCTTCCGGTGCGGGAACCCTCGTCGTAGCCGGTACACGCGACTACCGGCTTGAGATTGCTAAAAAGAACGGCGCGGACTACGTGTTCAATACGAGAGATTCCTCCTCCAGATACTATGAACCCGATATCGTTAAAAAGGTCTCCGATCTCACCGGCGGGAAGATGGCGGACCGGGTGCTCGTTGCAACCGGCAACCCGAAGGTGATGGACCTCCCCTTTCCGCTTTCCGGCAGACGATCGGTGATTGTCTTCTTCGGACTTCCCGGCGACAAGGACGTGATAAAGGTGCCGGCAACTCAGACGATATTCTGGGACAAACGGATCAAGTTCTCCTGGCTGGCGCCGCTCACCTGGCCCAAAGCGATAAATGCAATCGCCACAGGACTCATCGATGTCGATTCCCTGGTTACCCACCGTTACAGGCTTGAGGATCTCATACAGGGGCTCGAGGACGTAAAGGCGAGGGTGGGAAACCCTCTGAAGGCCCTGGTAATACTCTGAGAACGCAGGTAATACGCTGAAGCCTCCTGTGATACATTGGAAGCTGCCAGCGATGTTCCGGGGCCAATACCCAGGAGCCGCCTGTGATACATTGAAGCCGCGAGCGATGTCCTTAGACCGTCTTTGATTCGCCATATAACTTGAAATATGCGATACGATAAACTGATTGAGAACAAAAAATGAATAAGGTTTCACAAAAGGACGCTCTGTTCAGGCTGAAAGATATGGTGCTCGAATCATTGAAAAATCAAAACGTTGGTGTCGTGTTGTTCGGGTCCAGGGCGAGGGGTGACAGCAGGTTTTATTCTGATGTCGACATAGGGATTATTCCGCACGGTGCATTCGACAAAACCAGGATAACGATGCTCCGGGAAAAAATTGAGGAATCGACAATCCCGTATAAGGTGGAGATCGTCAACCTGGAAGAAGCATCCGAGGACTTTAAAAAGGAAATCCTGAAGGGTGCAGTTGTATGGAAAGATTGAAGTTGAGGCACGATGAATTTAAAAGAGCTGTACAAACACTCAGGGACATTCTGAATGAAAATTTCTCGATTATTGTGCGTGATGCAACGATCCAGCGGTTTGAATACACCTTTGAAACATTCTGGAAATATATCCGGGAGTATTTGAGAGAAAAAGAAGGAATTGCCTGCAATTCACCAAAGGGCTGTTTTCGTGAATTATTTTCTGCAGGTTTGTCAATAATAGATGAAGAGCAGACAAACAAGCTCCTTGAAATGGTTGATGACAGAAATATGACCTCTCACACGTATAAAGAGGAGGTAGCGCGGATCCTGTATCAAAAGATTGGAGAATACTGTTCGCTGATGGAAAAGGTTTTGTCAAAGTTCGAAAACATGTAAGGAGTTTTCACTTTACATATCTCTATCGGAGATTCATATATGTTTCAAACAATGGTCTTCCTGGAAGGTCTTGGTAAAGGTTATGATCATTTTCCCATTGTTATTTGCTTTACATGTATAATATGAAATATTTATACCTGGAGTCTATCAAGAGAAAATACATCTACCTTGTGCTCAGCATACTGTTTGGTTCCCTCCTTTTTTTTATAAGTGTTTTGCCCCATTCCGTGATCGAGGAGACCCCCTACCCCCAGATCTCAGACATTTTCGACGCTTCCATGCATTTTCTGGGTTTCTGCCTGTTCGATTTTTTTCTCCTTTCGTTTGTTCTTGCGCCATATATTCGGCCAAACGCATCTCGGGTTGACTCTACGTGTGACTCGACCGGAGTTAAAAAATATATGATGATCTATTTCTGTATCGGTGTGTTGTGGGGCCTTTTGTGCGAAGGCTCCCAGCTTTTTATCCCATCCAGGAGCTTCCAATTAATCGATATACTCGCAAACACACTGCCGTCACTGCTCATCTATATGGTCGGTAGAAAACTACTGTTGAAACGCAACATGTGATCCAGGACCTTTATTGAGGCTGTACAATACGCGGATGAAGATACTGTCGTTGAAAACAGCCGTTTCCCGATATAACGATTAAGTATACGAGCAATTCTTATTTTATTATACTTAATGAAATTCCTCAAAAACTTTTCGTGAAAAAAAATGATATTGATTTACATATACCAGAAGGGAGTTTAAATAATGAAAGAGATAATATTTATTGTCGAAGAAGATCCGGAAGGAGGGTATACTGCACAGGCCCTTGGATATTCTATTTTTACAGAAGGTGAAAAACTGGAGGAACTTAAAAAAAATATTAAAGACGCTTTAAAATGTCATTTTGAAACAGAGGAGCTTCCTCTTTTTATCCGCTTACATATAATCAAAGAGGAAAAATTTGCATATGCATAGAATACCAAGGGATATGTCTGTTAAAAAGCTGGTAAAACTCCTTCGAAGGTATGGATATGAAATTAAAAGGGAAACGGGGAGCCATATAAGGCTTGAATCCAATCTTGATAGTAAAAAACATAGAATTACAATACCTGATCATAGCCCAATAAAAATTGGCACTTTAAATAATATTTTGAATGATATAGCAGAACATTTCAAAATCAGTAAAGAAAAGCTTGTGAGCGAATTGTTTAAGAAATGATGAAAATCTTGAAATGAATGCAAGATTAATAGGTTAAGAAGAAATAATTAATCTTATTCTTGACCAGAAGAAATGGTGATATACGAACAAAGTGGATGATAAAACCGGCAGAGACGACGAAGGCATCTTCGATAAAAATCGGATAGAGGGCATGTTCGACGGCCCGATTTTGCGTGTGCTTACAAGGCTCGCGCTCCCGATGTTCGCGGGTATGGTGTTTCAGGTACTGTACAGCATCGTCGACACCATATGGATATCGAGGATCGACCTGAAGGACCCCTCCTACGTGGGCGGGACGGGGATGATATTCCCCCTCATATTTCTTATAATAGCACTCAGCTCGGGCATACTGATCGGGGTGGGCTCGCTCGTTGCCCGGTCAATCGGCGAAAAGAACAGGCACGTGCTCGACAAAACGGCGGAATCGGGCCTCTTCATCGGTGGAACACTCTCGATACTGTTCGTTTCTCTTGCATACATCTTCGACAAGAAGCTCGTAGCCATCCTGGGCGCAACAGGGGATTACTACACGCACGCACTCGAGTATCTCAGGTTCATGATACCGGCGGGCGCGCTCATGCTGGTGGGCAATGTTTTCAACGGGATACTGCAGGGAGAGGGCCTCATGGGGAAGATCATGAAGGCCATGATCATAGCGACCCTGGTCAATATTTTCCTTGATCCGCTGTGCATCTTCGTTCTGGGGCTGGGAGTGCGGGGCGCCGGTCTTGCAACTGTAATTGCACAGCTTATCGCCGCGGTATACGTGCTCGGTGTCTTTTTCAGAAAAAAGACGCTTGTTACGATTGAGTGGAAGCTTCGAAATGTGAATAAAACCATCATAAAAAAAATTATTGCCGTGGGCTTTCCACAGACAGCGGGCCAGATGACAATGGCCGTCAGTTTTCTGTTTTTCAACAGGCTCGTAGTCGGTATCGACCCCCTGGCGCTTACCGCCTTTGCCCTGTACGGGAGGTTTGATCAGACTATCATCTTTCCGATACTCGCGATCGGCGCAGCGATGATCACCATGATAGGCCAAAACTTCGGCAGGCGCCTGTATAAGCGCGTAATCGATATTTGGTGGACCGGAATTCTCACTGCAATGGGAGTCATTGTCTTTTTGGGAACACTGCTTTTCATTTTTGCACCGAAGATATACCCCTTTTTCACCGATGTCGAAGGCGTAGAGCGGTATGCGGTGCTTCAGACCCGTATTATTGTATACTCCTGGCTTCTGGCGTGTTTTACCGTTTTGGGAAGGGCGAGCTTCCAGGCGGTAGGAAGGGCGATTCCCGGCATGATCGTCGTGATACTGCGCATCGTCGGTATAGCGCTCCCTGCGGCCTATTTCTATGTGTACGTCCTGCATCTCGGCATATACGGCGTGTGGTTCGGTATTATAACAGGCAGCGCTGTCGCCGCGGTTGTGAGCGGCATCTGGGTGCGAAGGACCCTGCTGGGATTTATTAAAAAAGAGGAGATAAAAATCCCTCTTGATATTCCAACGAGAGAGGGCGCGGTTGCTGAGTGAATATACAGTATAAAGACAGGGAGTGATAATGCAATTCATCGATCTAAGTGCACAGCAGAAGAGGATACGAGAACGTATCGAAACGAACATCAAGAAAGTGCTCGATCACGGACGGTATATAAACGGCCCCGAGATAAAAGAGCTTGAAGAAAAGCTTGCAGGCTACGTAGGCGTTAAGTATGCGGCAGGTGTATCAAGCGGCACGGACGCGCTTTTGATCGTGCTGAAAGCCCTGGGAATCGGGCCGGGTGATGCGGTATTGACATCCACGTTTACCTTTATCGCCGCGGCTGAAGTGATACAGCTGCTCGGTGCGACCCCCGTGTTTGTGGATATCGACGGGCGCAGTTTCAACATGGATACAGCCGGGCTTGAGAACACTATTACTGGCGTTTTAAAAGAAGGAAAGCTCAGGCCCAAAGCCGTTATTCCCGTTGACCTGTTCGGCCAGCCTGCTGATTACGAGGAAATAAACAAGATTGCGGATAAACATAATCTGATTGTACTCGAGGATGCGGCACAGAGTTTCGGCGCATCGTATAAAGGCCGTAAGGCCTGCTCTCTTGCTGCGGTTGGTACCACGAGCTTCTTTCCGGCAAAGCCCCTCGGGTGTTACGGCGACGGAGGCATGATTTTTACAGACAGACGGCTTCTGTTTGAAACAATCCTTTCACTGAGGAATCACGGCCAGGGCAGGGACAAATACGACAACGTACGGGTTGGATTCAACGGCAGGCTCGATACCATCCAGGCAGCCATACTCCTGGCGAAATACGAAATTCTGGATGAAGAAATAGCCCGCCGGCAGGAAGTCGCAAAAAGATACAACGAGGGTTTAAAAAATATTGTTGAAATTCCCTTCATAAAGGGTGATGCTATCTCGGCCTGGGCACAGTATTCGGTTATGCATCCGAAGCGGGATACAATCATTCAAAAGATCAGCGACGGCGGCATCCCAACGGCTGTTTATTATCCGAAACCCCTGCACCTGCAGGGGGCGTTTTCCGCTTTCGGATACCAAACCGGCGATTTTCCTGTTGCAGAGCGGGTGTCGAAGGAGATATTCAGCCTGCCGATGCACCCGTATCTTGAAGCAAAAGATCAAAAACGAATTATTGAATCGTTAAAATCAGCTCTTTGAGTTATATGATTTATATTGAGGAGTTTGCTGATGAAAGGAATAATCCTGGCAGGCGGTGCAGGCACGAGGCTGTACCCCATTACAAAGGTTGTGTGCAAACAGCTTCTCCCCGTGTACGACAAGCCCATGATATATTACCCGCTTTCAACGCTGATGCTGGCTGGTATCAGGGATATCCTCATCATATCGACTCCGGAGGACACGCCGAAGTTCAGGGATCTTTTGGGTGATGGCTCTCGTCTCGGGCTTTCCTTTTCTTATGCGGTGCAGGATGCGCCGAACGGGCTGGCAGAGGCATTTATAATAGGCGAAGAATTTATCGGAGACGACACGGTCAGTCTTATTCTCGGTGACAACATCTTTTACGGCCACAACCTGTTTGACCTTGTACGGGAGGCATCGCAGCCGGAAGAGGGCGCGATCGTGTTCGGGTACTACGTGAGCGATCCGGAGCGCTACGGAGTGGTTGAGTTTGACGAAAACATGAGGGCGGTATCAATTGAAGAGAAACCCAAAAAGCCGAAATCGAACTATGCAGTCGTCGGCCTCTACTTCTACGATAATGAAGTGATCGATATTGCAAAATCGATCAAACCGTCCGGACGCGGGGAGCTCGAGATCACCGATGTAAACAAACGGTACCTTGAAAAAGGACAGTTGAGCGTGCAGCTCATGGGCCGCGGGTATGCGTGGCTGGACACCGGGACGCACAACTCCCTGGTCGATGCGACGCAGTTTATTAAAACCATAGAAGACCGGCAGGGGCTTAAAATCGCCTGTATTGAAGAGGTGGCGTATCGTATGGGATATATCGATGCTGGGCAGCTTGAAAGAATCGCCCAACCCCTAATAAAGTCAGGGTACGGGGAGTATCTTCTGAACCTGCTGCGTGTGGAGAAAGGTGATGGTATTTAAGCGAGGCGAAATATCAGGTGTGAAGATTGAAGCACTGGTGAAACATGTTGATGAAAGGGGATTTCTTATCGAAACATTTCGCCTTGATACATTACCTGATGATTTAAAACCGCAGATGAGCTATGTTTCATACACAGAACCTGGAGTTGCGCGGGGCCCTCATGAGCATATCAAGCAAACCGATATCTTTGCATTTATCGGCCCGGGTAATTTTAGAATACAACTGTGGGATAACAGGGAAAAAAGTAAAACATACGACAACTCTATAATTTTCTTTGGAGGAGAGGACAATACCATTCTCGTCGTAGTCCCTCCCGGTGTTGTGCACGGCTATAAAAATATATCAAAAACAATTCGCGGAATGGTGTTAAATTATCCCGACAGGCTTTTCAAAGGACGAGGCAAAAAAGAGGCAGTCGATGAAGTGCGCCATGAAGATGCAGAGGATGAGTTTTATAAAGATTTTATAAAAAATTCATAGCCGCCAGGAAATATAAAATATGATCTGGCTAATTGGAAGTAAGGGAATGTTAGGAAGCGATGTTGAATCGCTATTAGATGAAAACGAATTTGAATATTTATCTTCAGATCTGGAGTTTGATATTACCAGGATTGAACAGCTGAAAGCGTTTGTTTTCGGTAAAAAAATAGACTATATCATCAATTGTGCAGCATACACCGCAGTCGACAAGGCTGAAGACGAGCCCTATAAAGCGTTTCGAATCAACGCTGAGGGAGTATTAAACATTGCCAAAATAGCAAAAGAAAAAAACGCAACACTCATTCATATCTCGACAGACTACGTATTCGACGGCGAAAAGGATGGCCCGTACATCGAAGAAGATAAACCAAACCCCACAGGCGTGTATGGAAAAAGCAAGCGTGAAGGCGAAATACATATACAAAATACCTTAAAAAAGTATTATATCATTAGAACCGCGTGGCTATACGGCCTTCATGGAAATAACTTCGTGTATACAATGCTGAAGCTTTTCAAGGAAAAAGAGGGCCTCAAAGTAGTATCGGACCAGTGGGGGAGTCCTACATATACAAAAGACCTTGCAGGGGCTATAATAGAAATAGTCAAAAGTAAGAGTACTGATTACGGAATATATCATTTTACCAATGAGGGAAAAACGAACTGGTACGAATTTGCGAAGTCTATATATGCACGGGCAAAAGAAATCGGTATAATAACCAGAGATATAGATATTTTACCTATCACGACTTCGGAGTATCCTACGAAGGTGAAGAGGCCTAAGAATTCGTATCTGTCAAAAGATAAAATCAAAACGGCTTTCAATATTCACATTAATCACTGGGAAGATGCATTGAATAGTTTCCTTGCTGAAGTTAAATCAGTGGGAATTACCGTATGAGTATTAAGAGGAAATTGACGAATATTCTCGTCACCGGTGGCGCAGGATTTATCGGTTCGAATTTTATACGGTACCTTTTCAAGAAAACGGACTTTCAAGGAAACATTGTCAATGCTGACAAATTAACGTACGCCGGTAACCTCCAAAACCTTGCCGATATCTACGAGGAGTTCAGCGGAGGCAGATATTTTTTTGAAAAGGTGGATATATGTGATTATGATGCCTTAAAGGATGTATTTGAGAAATATTCAATTGACACAGTCGTTCATTTTGCCGCTGAATCACATGTCGACCGTTCGATATTCGGCCCCCGTGAATTTATAAACACAAACATACTTGGCACATTCAACCTGCTTGAGGTCTCGCGTGGGTATTGGAATAAACAGGATGGCGTGCTGTTTCACCATGTCAGCACGGACGAAGTGTACGGATCTCTTGATAACGGGGGTTTTTTCTATGAAACAACGCCGTACGACCCCCACAGCCCGTATTCAGCGTCAAAAGCATCGTCAGACCATCTTGTAAGGGCATACTTTCACACCTATGGACTATCCGTTACCCTCTCAAACTGTTCAAACAACTACGGCCCCTACCAGTTTCCCGAAAAGCTCATTCCGTTGATGATACTCAATATACGCGATGAAAAACCTCTTCCAGTATATGGGGATGGAAAAAACATCCGCGACTGGCTCTACGTTGAGGACCATTCATCTGCAATCTGGAGTATTCTAAATAAAGGAAAAACCGGTGATACATACAACATCGGAGGCGAAACCGAATGGGAAAATATCAGGCTTGTCAATGTGCTCTGCGAAAAAATGGCACATGTCCTCGGTAAAGACAAGGATTACTATAAGAAGCTCATAACCTTTGTAAAAGACAGGCCGGGTCATGACATGCGATATGCGATAAACTGCGATAAAATAAAAAAAGAAAGGGGCTGGAAACAGAGCGTTGATTTCAATGAAGGTCTCGATAAAACATTGCACTGGTATTTAGATAATGACGCATGGATTCGCAATATCCAGAGCGGTGAGTACAGAAAGTGGATTGAAAGGAATTATAAGAAAAGGTGATCAGGTTAAACTCCATCACTATTTTTTATTTTCTTGTTTCAAAAACAACCTTTGTTTCACCTCTTCCCTGCTGAAAAATTCCACGATAAAGGCGGCCAGAATAGCAACTAGAAAAAATAAGATTGTAAACGCAATTATTATAAAATCTTTTTTCTTCTTTGACTGAACTGGTTTGATATATTTTGCTAAGCTTCCTGTATTTTCTTTAATTAAAATATCCATGCTTGTTTTTTGATTTCCCTGTAAAAGTAGAAAGTCACCCTCAAAAAACTCCACGGCTTTATTTAGCTTTATGTTTTTTGTTATTGTAATTATTTCATTGTTTATTTCGTTTATTGTATAAAAAATATTTTCTCCATTAGCTAGTGCATTTATTTTATACTTCCCTTCTGTATTTATTGATTTAAGAGTATCGAGCAGTTTAATTTTGTTACTTAAACTATTTTCAAAAGCTTGTCGCGTAATTTCAGTTAAATATTTGTTTTTATTCAGGACGGTTTCTTTAAACTTTGAGTAATTCTTATAGAGCAGTTTTATTGCTTTGTTGATTTTATCTTTATTTCCGATAAGAGTAATGAGGATACTTTTTCTAATTTGGTCACTCTGAAGATTATCCGTGTATGTGGAAATGTCTAAAGTATAGCTTAGGCGATCATATGTATTATTTTTATTTTCCATTTGTAAATAGAGCTCGTTGCGAAGCTGCTTCATAAATGGTTCAAGATCAGTTTGGCCTGGTGCAAGAAGATAATCTTCTGATACGTACAAAGATTCTGGGAGGAAAATATTGATTTGTGTTTTATAGGATTCCTTTTTTATATAATTGAAATAGAAAAAAGAGATTATAAAACCTACAAAAGTAATAGTAATGATTATCCACTTTCTTTTAAACAGTACAGATAGCAACTGAATAACATCAATCTCATCATTTTTTACGGTATCATTTGATACATTCTGCAAAAAGGTCTCCTTGAAATATTCAGTAATTGAAAAAGCACAGGTTTTTAAATCTGAGTGTTTCTTCTTTTATACAATAATTTTATAGATATATCAAGGAATTGTTGCTATATTTGTTCAATTGTTGAACAGCTCAAAAATACTTTTTAAAATGACTTCCTGTGTCTGAAGAAAAAGTTAAAACAGTTGAATCTTTTTATCGAGTAACCAAAATAATTGAAGAACATCCCGAGTATACACAGAGAAGAATTGCGAAGGAGCTTGGGTATAGTGTAGGTAAGGTAAACTATGTTCTGACTGCTCTTGTTAAAAAAGGAATGATCAAGTTTCAGAGATTTCTGAAGAGCACAAATAAAACTGGTTATAAATATATGCTAACCCCTAAAGGTGTACAGGAGAAAGTTAAACTTACACGTCAATTTATCAAAACGAAATTTGATGAATACGAAAAAATACAAAGGGAGCTTGAAGAGGCTAAAAAAAGCCTGGATAAATCACTTAAATAAGCAAAAATTGGCGCTCTTATTTATTGAATAAATGCAATTAAACAAAAAGAGATGAAAAGCGGGAAGGCTCAGAAGGTATGAAAAGCAAAAAAAACATTGCCCTGATTGGTGCCGGCTACTGGGGTAAAAACCACCTTAAAAATCTTTATAACCTTGGTGTTCTTCAAAGTGTTATGGATACTAATGATAATATTCTTGAAACGAGGGAAAAAGATTTTCCGAACATTTCCTACACAACTAAGCTTGAAGAGATTCTTGAAAATCCTGAAATAAAGGCGGTGGTTATCGCCGCACCTGCTGAAATGCATTTTAAACTAACTAAAATGTGTTTGCTTGCGGAGAAGGACGTGCTGGTTGAGAAACCACTTGCCTTGAACTGTCGTGATGGTAGAGAATTGGTCAATCTTTCAGAAAAAATTGGGAAGATATTAATGGTCGGACATGTGCTTCAATACCATCCGGCGGTGAAGAAATT
>CAYSRJ010000015.1:64684-73924 GCA_964433545.1 uncultured Spirochaetota bacterium
GATGGCCAAGAGGGTTTAAGGGTATTGGAAGTGCTTGAATCTGCTGAAAAAAGCCTGGTAGATAAGACTTAAAAAAAGAGAGACAATGTTAGTACATATTGTGGGAGCTCGTCCACAGTTTATTAAAGCCTCGATTGTTACAAGAAACCTGAATGATTTAGGAATCGAACAAGTATTAATACATACAGGTCAGCATTACGATTATAATATGTCGAATGTTTTTTTTGAGGAATTGAAGATAAGTGAATCTCAGTATTTATTGAGAATCGGCTCAGGAAGTCACGGAAAGCAAACGGGTAAAATGCTCATTGAGATAGAAAAGCTTCTTCTCAAATTGAAACCATCTATAGTAATTGTGTATGGCGATACAAATACTACATTAGCAGGCGCTCTTGCTTCGGTGAAACTGCAGGTAAAAACAGCACACGTTGAATCGGGTCTCAGAAGTTTTAATAAAAATATGCCTGAGGAGGTAAATAGGGTGGTAACTGACCATGTATCCGATATTCTATTTGCTCCCACAAAAACATCAGTTAAAAACCTGGAAAATGAATCAATAACTCAAGAAGTTTATTTGGTAGGTGATGTTATGTTTGATATCGCACAATATATAAATGCTAAAATTGGAAACAGGCAAACGGAAATACTTCAAAAATATGGCCTGAAGATAAATAATTTTATTTTAGCAACAATTCACAGGGCGGAAAATACTGATTCAAAGGAGAAACTGGAAAATATTTTAAATGCGTTTATTCAAATTGCATCAAGTGGTGTTACTGTTTTCTTCCCAATGCATCCCCGTACCAAGAAATATTTTAGATTATTCGGTTTTTTTGATAGAAACATCCCTGGGAAGCTAATATTCAATGATCCTGTTTCTTATACAGATATGATCGTATTGGAACAGAATGCCGCTGTTGTTATCACAGATTCCGGGGGCGTACAGAAAGAGTCATATTTTTTCAGGACACCGGCTGTTATTCCTCGGCTACAGACTGAATGGGTTGAGCTCGTTGATACAGGCTGGAATGTTCTTGCAGGAAATAAAACAAATAAAATCGTGGAGTCTTCTTTAAAATTATTTCATAGTGGGTGCAGGAGACAATGGCATAATTTTTATGGTGACGGCAATGCTGCACGCAAAATAGGGAAAATTCTTAAAAATTATACAAAGGATGGGAATGATGATGGGTAGCGGAAGCTATTATGTACATGAAAGCAGTTATGTAGATGAAGAAGTAACTATTGGGGAAGGTACTAAGATCTGGCATTTTTCTCATATACAGGGAGGGTCCTCGATAGGAAAAAACTGCTCAATAGGTCAAAATGTAAATGTTGGTAATAATGTGATAATCGGCAACAATGTAAAAATTCAAAATAATGTATCTATTTATGAGGGAGTTGCTCTCGAAGATTTTGTTTTTTGTGGTCCGTCGATGGTTTTTACAAACATCTTGAATCCTAGGTCAGAATTCCCTCAAAAAGGAAGTGAGTTCTATAAAAAAACCCTTGTAAAAAGAGGCGCATCACTAGGAGCAAATTCCACCATAGTATGCGGTCATATAATTGGGAAGTATGCATTTGTTGGTGCAGGGGCAGTCGTTACGAAGGGTATTCCGGATTATGCAATTGTTGTAGGGAATCCTGCAAAAATATTAGGGTGGATGTGCATGTGCGGTATGAAGCTGGCTCTTGATATAAATCCAGCAAAAACAGCAGATACAACATGTATAAAATGTGGAAG
Source organism: uncultured Spirochaetota bacterium (assembly GCA_964433545.1). GTDB lineage: Bacteria > Spirochaetota > B62-G9 > B62-G9 > DRHN01 > CAYSRJ01. The sequence goes on from CAYSRJ010000015.1 coordinate 66,429, forward strand.
GAAGTACCATAAAGAGGGATTTAAAACAGAACTCTTATTATAAAATCTTGGAGTAATAGGATTCGAAAGAACATTCCAGTTTCTATTTAAATAATCGATCCAAAAATTTGAGCAGTTGATAAGCTAAACAATAAAACTTTTAATACATTATATGAAAAACAGCTGTTTGAAAGGAACATTAAAATGAAAGATCATTTAATCAGTCCACACGGAGGAGCACTTGTCGATCTTTTTGCGGAACAAAAAGAGGATAAAAGACTCAAGGAGATTTCAAAAGAATGGCCTTCATGGGATTTAACGACACGACAACTTTTCGATCTAGAGCTTTTGATTAATGGAGGATTTTCACCACTCAGTGGATTTATGGATAAACGGGATTATGAATCGGTGTGTTCAAATACGAGACTTAAAGACGGAACTATATGGCCTATTCCAATAATACTTGATGTAACAGAAGATTTCGCAAAGGCGATATCTTCGGGGAATAAAATAGCACTCCGAGATCATGAAGGAGTCTTAATTGCTTCGCTGGAGGTACAAGATATCTGGAAACCATATAGAACATCTGAAGTTCAAAATGTGTACGGAACTACGAACAAGGAACATCCTGGGGTGCTCTATGTTCTTGATAAGACGAATCCTTATTATGTAGGAGGACGGGTTACGGCATATCGCCTACCGGAACATTACGATTTCCTCAGCCTTAGACTAACACCGGCGGAGGTCCGCTCCAGGTTCATGCGGCTTGGCTGGAAAAAAGTCATTGCTTTTCAAACGAGAAATCCTATGCACAGGGCTCATTTTGAGCTGACGTTGCGAGCTGCTAAGGATTATGAATCAAACCTTCTCATTCATCCGGTCGTGGGCCTAACAAAGCCGGGTGATATTGATCACTATACGAGAGTTCGGTGCTATCAGAAGCTTCTTCAGCACTATCCAAAGGATACTACAATGCTTTCCCTGCTTCCGTTGGCGATGCGTATGGCAGGGCCGAGGGAAGCGGTACTGCACGCTATTATAAGAAAAAATCATGGATGCACTCATTTAATTGTGGGTCGCGACCATGCCGGGCCAGGAAGTGATTCAAAAGGGAAACCATTTTATGGCCCTTATGACGCTCAGAATTTACTTAGTACATTCGAAGAAGAGCTCGGTGTTGCTATGGTTCCATTCAAGATGATGGTGTATGTTGAAGATATGGATACCTATATGCCGGTTGATACAGTGCCTGATGGTAAGAAAACACTGAGTATTTCAGGAACCGATCTGCGTTCACGTCTCGCTGAAGGTTCTGAAATCCCGGACTGGTTTACATTCAAAGCAATCGCCGGGGAGCTGAGAAAAACGCATCCTCCAAGGCACAGGCAGGGGTTCACAATTTTTTTCACCGGCCTGTCTGGAGCAGGAAAATCTACAATAGCCAAAGCATTGATGATAAAACTTCTAGAAATCGGTGGCAGACCGGTAACCCTTCTTGATGGAGATATTGTACGAAAGCATCTCTCTTCAGAACTCGGTTTTTCAAAGGAGCATAGAGATATAAATATCAGGCGAATAGGTTTTGTCGCTTCGGAAATAACGAAAAACGGCGGAATAGCTATTTGTGCTCCTATTGCCCCGTATGATAATATAAGAAAAGAAGTAAGATCTATGATTGAACCCTTGGGGGGCTTTAATTTAGTGCATGTTTCAACGCCGCTGGAAATTTGTGAAGAAAGGGACAGAAAAGGATTATATGTAAAAGCCAGAGCAGGAATTATTAAGGAGTTTACAGGGATATCAGATCCATATGAGGCTCCGAATGATGCCGAACTTATTATCGATACAACAGATCTGACTCCAGAAGAAGCGGTGCAGCAGATTATACTCAGGTTGGAAAAAGAGGGGTATATTGCAGGAGAATAGCCGGCAGTATCGCAGTGTCTATTTTATAGACCGTTCATTTTTTCAAAATGTAGGGCAACAATATGAAGTATAATTTCCAGGAATTGCTTGTCTATGCGATTATTGCGTCGAAGAAAGCTGGAGATGCAATAATTGAAGTATATAATGCTGATTTTACTGTCGAGAAAAAATCGGACAACTCTCCTCTCACCATTGCGGATAAACGGGCTCACAGGGTTATTGAAGAAACGGTAAGAAAACAGTATCCTGAAATACCGTTTCTCAGTGAAGAAGGAAGAGATATTCCCTATGAAGAGCGTAAACAGTGGAAATACTTATGGCTGGTCGATCCACTGGACGGAACAAAAGAATTTATAAAGAGAAACGGTGAGTTTACCGTGAATATTGCACTTGTTGAGGATCACAGACCTGTTTTAGGGGTGATATATGTTCCGGTAAAAGACACTTTTTACTTTGGGATTAAAGGGACCGGTTCTTATAGAACAGACAGGGTTGGAAATTTGTGTGCAGTCGATGATAGTGCAGAGGGCTTCGATTCTGCGTCGTTTTTTAAAAACCTGATAGCACAATCGATAAAGCTCCCCACAGAGATAGATAACACTGAAAACGAGATCAGGGTTGTCGGCAGCCGTTCCCACATGAATAAGGAAACTGAGGAATATATACATGCTCTTGAAAGAAAATTTAAAAAAGTCGTCGTAGTGCAGGCTGGGAGCTCTCTAAAAATATGTCTGATTGCCGAGAGTCTCGCTGATGTTTACCCGCGATTCGCTCCCACCATGGAGTGGGATACGGCGGCGGGGCAGATTATTGCGGAAGGGGCGGGGTGCATCATTCAAAATACAAATACACGACAACCGCTTGAATATAATAAGCAAGATCTCTATAATTCTTGGTTTATAGTTGAAAAAGTCCGTTCTACATAGGAGCTTTGTCACCGTGATGAGGTTGCGGGTTAAAACTAATAATCATAAAATCACGATAAAGAAAATTCAAATGTCTGCTAGCTTCTTTATAATTACAGTTTTATACAAAAAAATTATATGGAGCAACGTGCATTATTAAGATTTTATTCAATTGTACCCTGTATAATTGATAACTCACAGATCGGGATCTATGGTAAACCATGAATATACTTCATTATGTCATGAGTGGTATCAGTAGGTTCCTTCCCCCCCGGCTACGCCAGAAACTGACTAACAACCTGAACGATCAACACTTCAATGAAATTATTAGAGGAAGCTTTTCCTCTTTCCTGATACGCATCATAGGTAGAATTATGGGGTATGTCTTTGTCGTTTTTGTTACGCGGAATTTTGGTTCCGGGTTAATTGGAATGCATGCATTGTCGATTACTCTATTGAGTATTGTCACCGTAGTCGGCAAATTGGGAATGAATACTGCAGTAATGCGATTCGTGGCTGAATATTCTGCACAGAGAAAATGGGCCAGGGTAGGTGATGTTTATAACAGATCTTTAAAGATACTATTGCCGCTGAATGTTGCTCTTGTCTTGGTCTTCTTTTTTAATGCAAATGGAATCGCTCACTATATATTTAACAAGGAGTATTTAGCACCCTTTTTTAAAATTATCGCTTTTGCAATAGCACCTAAAGTCATACTGTTGTTGCATTCAGGATGCATCAGAGGTATTAAAAAAATCAAAGAATATGCTTTTTTGGAAAACGCAGCCATTCCATCTATTGCCACTGTAATACTCATTGTTTATCTGCTTTTCGACAGAAATAACAGGTATGTGTCTGTCCTTTCTTATACTGCGAGTGTTTATATTGTTTCAATATTTAGTGTTTATTTATGGAAGAGGACAATGAAATTAAATAGAATAGCGCTTAGGAGTAAAATCGACAAAGATGAAAAGGTCGCAATAAAGGAGTTGTTTAGTGTAGCATTTCCAATGTTATTCACTCACTCTTTAACAACGATTATGGGATGGATTGACATAATAATGCTTGGCATTTTCAGGACAGAGAGTGAAGTGGGGATATATCATGTTGTGTTGAAGATATCCTTATTTACAACAATTGTCTTACTGGCTATAAATAGTATTGCTGCACCAAAGTTTGCAGAGCTATACGGTTTAAAAAATATGAGCGGTTTTGAGCAAATTGCCAGAAGAGCAACTAAACTTCTGTTTTGGGCAACTGTCCCGATAGTAATTGTCATATTCGCGTTTCCAACAAAAATCCTTGGTTTTTTCGGAGTTGAATTCAAAATCGGGTTGCATGCTTTATTGATTCTTACGTTTGGACAATTCATAAATGCTATTTCTGGGCCTGTGGGGAATATACTTCAAATGACTGGGCATCAGAAGACATTTCGGAACATAATTGTGATTGCCACTGTGCTTAATGTGGTCTTGAACATCATTCTTATCCCACGTTACGGTATTAATGGGGCAGCGATCGCAAGCCTTACGAGTAAAATATTCTGGAATATTACCAGCGTTATTTATGTGAAATATTTTTTTGGTTTTATCACTCTTCCTCTTTCAGGAATCAGAAAAGTGAAAAATAATGGTGCTTCCTAATTTTCTATGTGTTGGCACACAAAAAGCTGGGACAACAAGTTTACACAATATTCTAAAACAGCATCCCGATATATGCTTATCAAGCACAAAAGAGACCAAGTATTTTATTGATGATAAAAAGTATCAACAAGGCATTAGATATTATGAAACTATGTTTTTCAATCACTATAAAGGTGAGAAAGCTGTTGGTGAAATTGACCCTGATTATATGTTCGTACCATTTGTACCTGAAAGGATATATAAAAGCCTGTCTAGAGAAATAAAACTGATTTTTATATTGAGAGATCCGATTGATCGTGCGATTTCACACTACTGGATGAACTTCAGGAAAGGTTTTGAAAATGCCGATATCCAAAAAGCTTTTAAAAGAGAATTTGTAAACACGGGTGCTGACAATGACATCTTTTATAATAAACGATTCAGCTATATTTCCCGTGGCTATTATGCTACCCAAATAAAAAGGTTCTTAGATTTTTTTCCGATAAAGAATATGTTGTTTATAATTTTTGAAAGTGATTTCAGGACAAGATTACAGGTTACCATAACTACAATACTGAATTTCCTGAAATTAGAGTCAAAAGATCTTGATCTTGAAATTAAAAACAATGTTACAAGTTTACCAAAACACGAATTGTTACGGAATATACTATATAATGATGGTTTAATAAAAAAATTAATGCGATGTTTGGTACCCTCAAAAATGAGAGGAAAGTTGATGTTTCATCTAAAAAAGATCAATGAGAAACCATTTAAACCTGATGCATTTGACAGATCATATAAAAGGGATCTTTTGCATGAATATTTTATTGACGAGATAACGGAATTGGAACGAATTATTAAGAGAGATTTAAGTATGTGGTATACATTTTAGCTACCATCATAAAAGCTAGTGTATATAAAATGACAATGAATAACAATACACAACTACCTAATTTTCTCATAGTGGGGGCCGCTCGCTCAGGGACAACATCGCTATATAATTATTTAAAGCAGCATCCTGATATTTTTATGAGTAAAATAAAGGAACCATGTTTTTTTATATGTGCTGGTGAGACGGTTAATTTCAATAATTTTATAAAAGTAAATTATATATGCAATTATAATGATTATACTCAGCTGTATGTAAATGCAGTAGGCTTTCAGTGTATTGGTGAAGCCTCAACACCTTACTTATTTCTTTTTAAAAAGGCGATACACAATATAAAAAAATATATTCCTGAAAGTAATAAATTAAAAATTATTATCATACTGAGAAATCCAGTGGAAAGGGCTTTCTCCCAATTCATGGCTTTAAAAAGATATGGTCTGGAAGTGCTAAGTTTTGAAAATGCCGTAAGCCAGGAAGCCGTCAGAAAGAAGCAGAATTATCATTTCGATTTCTTTTATGTGGGACGGGGGTTTTATTACGAACAGGTTCGTGCATACTTGATGAATTTCAGAAACGTAAAAATCTACCTTTTTGAAGAACTGAAGCATGATCCGGATAGTGTAATCAGTGATCTGTTAGGTTTTCTGGAAGTCGATCGCAATGTTAATTTAAAAATACAGAAGAAACATAACTTTTCTGGTGTACCAACGGTACAATATTTTGACAATTTGATTTTTAAAGATAATGCAATAAAAACCATTGTAAAAAAAATACTACCGTCATCGGTAAGAAAAAATATTGCTTTTGTTTTAAGTCGGGTGAATCTGAAGAAGGGAAATATGGATAGTGAAATTAGGGCTAAATTGATCGAGATGTATCGTGAAGATATGGAAAAATTATCTTTATTGATAGATAGAGATCTATCTTCATGGATGCGCACGAAGAAGTGAATAACCTGTACAGTGTTCAATACTATTTTTATATGAAGATGAGATTACACACCGTGCTGGAGTTATAATAGTAATTATTTTCTGTTTATTCCTGATAAAAAGATAGAGTCAATTGAAAATGAGCAGCGAAATACTTGTATTAATGAAGTACTGTTAACGAAGAGAGCTTAATCGTATGGATTATTCATTTCCAAATTTCTTAGTTGTAGGGGCTGCTAAATCAGGAACAACTTCATTATACAATTATTTAAAACAGCACCCAGAAGTTTACATGAGTCCGATAAAGGAAACCAACTATTTCTCCACTGATATTGATCTGTCAGAATTCAGTAAAACATATAAAAGAATAGAAAGACAGAAAAAAATTGATATTGATAAGTATGTTAAAGGGCCAATGGACAGGGAAATTTGGGGTGCATATATTAAAAATCGTAATCATTATGTTAAATTGTTTAAACATGTTAGAGATGAAACAGCAATAGGTGAAGTGAGTAATTCATATTTATATTCTAAAGTCGCACCCTATAACATCAAGAGTGAAATTCCTGATGTAAGAATAATAATGATTCTACGGAATCCAATTGAAAGAATATTTTCGCATTATCTGGCGGATCTAAGGGATGGCAAAACCAAAATGGGTTTTAGAGATGCTGTCACTTACGATTTCAGCAGGAAAAAGAAGGGTTGGGGTGTTTCCGCATTATACATGGAGCTGGGTATGTATTATGAGCAGGTAAAAAGATATCTGAGTGCCTTTTCAAGAAAGAATATAAAGATATATACTTATGATTACTATAAAGAAAAAGTGAAAAACGTTTTAAGTGATCTTTGTGCGTTTCTGAATATTGATCGCAGTTTTTATTTCGACACAACCATTCTGCACAACAAGGCTCGCATCCCGAAATATAAGAATCTTTTGTATTATATTTCTAAAACAGGTATTAAACGGCCCTTATATAGATTGATACCACAATCGTTAAAATATAACGTGAAGAATTCTTTTTTCACAATAAAAAACCTTCCTGAATTGTCAAATAACGATAAAAATTTTTTAATTCAATTTTATAAAGAAGACATTATAAAATTATCTGATCTTATTGAAGAAGACCTTTCTCATTGGCTTGAGTAATCGGTTCGAATTATGTCCGGCTCGAGTTTTTTTTGTTCAATTATTTCGAGTTTATATATAAGATCGTTTCACATATGAATAATAAAGGATATCTAG